>JAWKNJ010000021.1:0-110688 GCA_041391765.1 Flavobacteriales bacterium
AAATCTAGCCGATGTGATCAACAGTTCCATTAACGAGTTACAGAGGCTTTCAAAAGACGAAAACGCTTGTAGCTTTCACTTGGATCTTCAAGCCACCGAACTGACAAGTGATCCAATGAGAATCAAGATCATCGCTCACAATCTTGTGTCGAATGCTATCAAATTCAGGGATCATAAAAAGGAATCATGCAGTATTAATATTCGAACCCGCAAGAATGATAAGTCCTTGATTCTTGAGGTGGAGGATAATGGGATTGGCATTGAACCCAAATACTTGAACAAGGTTTGGGATATGTTTTTCCGAGGAACCAGTGACCACCTTGGCTCCGGACTTGGACTTTACATATTGAAAGAGTCGGCCAAAGCGGTAGGCGCTGAGGTAGGTGTTAAATCAAATTACGGGCTGGGAAGTGTATTTACAGTATCGTTTCCACTAACGATAAAGGAAGCTAGTTCAAATCGTCCTTCAATAGATTCATCTCTATTACAGGACTGATCTTTTCGTACAGAATTCGATAGACTGCTTCGGTAATGGGCAACGATGCTCCGTACTTTTTATTCATTTCGATGATCGATTTTACTGCATAATAACCTTCGGCTACCATGCTCATCTCAAGCTGTGCTGCCTTTACACTGTAGCCCTTGCCGATCATCATACCGAAAGTGCGGTTTCGACTGAACTTTGAATAAGCTGTTACCAGCAAATCTCCCAAATAAGCGGATGACTTCACATCGCGATGAACAGGATTCACCATGTCTACTAATCGCTCTATTTCACGGATCGCATTGCTAATTAACACAGCCTGGAAATTGTCTCCATAGCCCAGGCCATGACAAATTCCTGAGGCAATCGCCATGATGTTTTTCATCACTGCACTAATCTCTGTACCGAATATGTCATCGGATGTTGATGTCTGCACATAGCGACAACGGAGTGCATCCGCCATGAGTTGCGCGCTTCCCTCATTTTGACAAGCTAGCGTCAAATAACTCAGTCGTTCTAAAGCAATTTCTTCTGCATGACAAGGACCACTCACAATTCCAATTTGATCATACGGAATGTTGAACTCCTTATGGAAGAATCTTGCAGGAATGCTGTGGTATTCGGGAACAATGCCTTTGATCGCGCTGAAAAGAATCTTCTTTTCAATGCCCTCGCATTTAAATCCATCAAAGGTTTTGAACACAAACGCTGAAGGAACGGCCATGACCAGCACATCGCTGTTCTTGACCACGTGCAACAAATCGGTGCTTGGACTAACGCGATTTAAATCGAACTCAACCGATTGCAGGTAACGGTCATTGTGACGATAATTCTTCACATACTTTACCGTTTCTTCGCTGCGAATCCACCAATTCACGTTGCTGGAGTTGTTACTCAGCAACTTGGTAAGTGCGGTTGCCCAGCTACCTCCTCCTATGACACCAAATCGTGTTTCCATGTGCGGTCAAACCTAAAGGATTTTCAAATATTGAAATCCATTTCCTCTTAGCAGTCAATTCGAATTACAAATTCCTCACATTTGACACATGTGGGGCGCCCTGACATTGGTCTTCAACGGATTTGGACTAATCCTTCTCTATCAGTTCATTAAATACAAAATCCGTGACTTCAGAAGCGAAACTGATTCCCACAAATACTGGCGTTTTAGTCGACATAAATATGTTCTATCAGTAGGCGGTATGCTACTGCTGGCTGCGCTTATTATAGAATTCTTTATTCCCGAGGTTTCTCCCTTAAAGGATGCTGTCAACCGTATGGATCTGATTCAATGGACGGGAGTAGCCATCGCATTTTCGATCAGCATCATCTGGGCGGTTTATATCAGACGACTCGACATTTTCGAGCCGGAAAGCTGGTGGCACATTTTGATCGTGTTCATAATGGGCTGTGTTACAGTTTGGCTAGTGTACCCCATCTCCGGTTTCCTCAATAACCAGATCGGACTGAATCTGGACGGAGGGGCTTTCAACGACTTTATGTACTGTTTTGTGGGTATCGGAATGGTGGAAGAATTTGTCAAAATGATTCCACTTTTGATCATCATGAGGTTTAGAAACATAGTCAATGAACCCTACGATTACCTTCTATACGCGGCCATTTCAGCCTTAGGGTTTGCGTTCATTGAAAACTCAATGTACCTCTTTCGCACTGACTTATTCGCTATTAATGCAAGAGCACTCATGAGCTCCGTGGCCCATATGACGTTTAGTTCGGTCATTGGCTATTCTTACATGATATCATCCACAAGAAGGCTAAGAAACGGATGGTATTATATCCTAGGCGGGTTTCTCCTGGCTTCTCTCATGCACGGATTCTTTGACTTCTGGCTGATCAATCCGGTCGCCAAACAGTACAATGGAATGAGTTTCATTTTCTTCATCCTAACCACGCACTTTTGGTTTACAATGAAGAATAAGGCGGTAAACGCTTCCTACTTCTTTTCAGACAACATCAAGCTAGTTAACGATTCCCTGCGCTTCTTTTTGATCTTTTGGTTGGTAGCGTTGCTAGTCGGCTCAACGTTGGTGATTGGTGTATTCCACGGTAATATAGCGGCCCACGAGTTTCTTCGCGGTCAAGTCTTCGCCTACGGATTTCTGATCTACTACCTCAGTTTCAGCTTTAGCCGATTTGTGATCGCACCAAGAGCGCTAGCTGCGTGTCAGGTTGTATTTGATAAAGCAATTCCAGAAGAACCGGAGCCACGGGAAGACTGGCAGGCATTTTACGAGGAAAAGGAGAAGCACTGGTAGTTTAGATTAAACCCTCCTTCAAATAAAGGTCAACCGCCCTTTGAGCCATCGTTCGAATTTCGCTCTCCATTTCCGGGGTCAACTTCTTCACATGAAAGCAACTCTTGCCCTTTAAGGCTTTGCTCAGCTCATCCGAAAGTTTAAATTCTGCAACATGCGTGTAAACCGGAAAAAAATAAAAGCGAATGTCCTTTGGTTTTTCAACAATGCTCGCAAAATAATGCCCATCCACTTTCTGCTTGCCCTGCATCACCGGTTTTGTTCCTTCAAACACCTGCCCCATGACTCCCCCATCGCGCATTCGAAGCGGAGGTATTTGCTCGTTTAAGATACCTATTAAGGTCTCTTTGATTTCAGAAATATCTGCCTTCATGAGTCAAAAGTGAAAAAACCCAGCGCTCCGGCCTCATTTACTCACAAATCAATTATTGGGGCGTTCGTGAATTCGGTCTTCATTACCGTTCAGCCCTCATTTGAGGGAAGAACAAAACATCCTGAATGGATGGCTGATTGGTAAGGAACATGATCAAGCGATCCATGCCGATTCCCATGCCTGAGGTCGGAGGCATACCATATTCCAAAGCTCTCAAAAAGTCTTGATCGATGAACATGGCCTCATCATCTCCTTTTTCGCTGAGCTTCAGTTGCTCTTCGAAACGCTCACGCTGGTCGATTGGGTCATTTAATTCTGAATAAGCATTGGCAAGCTCCTTTCCGTTAACCATCAATTCGAAACGCTCTGTCAATTGATCATTTTCTCGGTGCTTTTTGCAGAGCGGGCTCATCTCAATCGGATAGTCCATCACAAACGTTGGCTGAATGAAGGCGCCCTCGCACGTTTCGCTGAATATCTCGTCCAAAAGTTTGCCGCGACCCATGCTCTCATCTGTTTGGATGTGCAAGGTTTTACAAAATGCGCGGAGTTCATCTTCATTCATGTTACTCACATCCGTTCCCGTCTTTTCTTGAATCGCACCAAGGAACGTAACGCGCTTGAACGGACGCCTGAACTCTATCATGTTGTCGCCAACAGGAATATTGGTTTTACCATGAAGATCCGTTACGGCCTTTTCTATCATCTCTTCGGTGAAGTCCATCATCCACTGATAGTCTTTGTACGCTACATAGATTTCCATGACCGTGAATTCCGGATTGTGCGTTCGATCCATGCCTTCGTTTCGGAAGTTTCTGGAAAACTCATACACACCTTCAAATCCGCCCACGATCAGCCTCTTGAGGTAGAGCTCATTGGCAATGCGCAAGTACATCTCCATATCCAGCGTATTGTGATGCGTGATGAAAGGGCGTGCTGCCGCGCCACCCGGAATCGGTTGAAGCACAGGAGTGTCTACTTCCAAATAGCCTTTCGAATTAAAGAACTCTCGCATCGAATTGAAAATCTTCGTGCGTTGCTCAAACACCTTTTTGACTTCTGGATTCACTACCAAATCCAAGTATCGCATACGATAGCGTTGTTCCTTATCGGCAAAGCCATCGTGAACGTTTCCATCCGCATCCGTCTTTACTACAGGCAATGGACGAAGCGACTTTGACAGAACGGTCATCTCAGTCACATGGATAGAAATCTCACCAACTTGGGTGCGGAACACATGTCCTTTCACTCCAACAAAGTCACCTATATCAAGTATTTTCTTGAATACAGTGTTATAAAGTTCTTTGTCCTCTCCGTGACAAATCTCATCACGGTTGAAATAGCACTGAATTCGACCGGCATGGTCCATGATTTCAGCAAAAGAAGCCTTGCCCATGATCCGTTTGCTCATCAATCGCCCAGCAATGCAAACCTCCATTTTTGGTTCGTCATCTTTAAATTGATTTTTGATGGTGACAGCGTCATTATCAACGGGATAAAGGGCTGCCGGATATGGATTGATTCCCATATCCCTCAATTGCTTTAAGCCTTCTCTTCGCTCGCGTTCCTGATCGTTCAGTTCGTGTGACATTTCTAGTGAAAAAATTGGGCGGCAAAGATAGAATCGTGGATGGTAGGCTTAATGATTAGTTTACACTGGCTGACTAACACAGATAATCAGGCACCTATATTTGCGCCTATGAGTAAAAGCATGATGGATTTAGTGGCGGAATTTCCCGCTCAGATGAAGGAAGCACTGGAGATCGCGAATCGTTTCGAACTAAAGAATTTTAGAGACTTTGAAAATGTTCTGATATGCGGATTAGGTGGCTCCGGAATTGGTGGGACAATTTTGTCTCAACTCATAGCCGATGAATCCAATGTTCCGGTGGTTTGCTCCAAAGACTACACGATTCCATCATTTGTTACCAATAAGACACTTGTGATTGCTTGCTCATACTCAGGAAATACAGAGGAAACATTAGAGTCTCTGGAATTTGCGATCGAAAATAAAGCCCAGATTGCGAGCATTACTTCAGGAGGAAAACTCTTGGAAATGGCTCGCCAGCATGGCTGGCCATGCATTCAGATTCCTTCCGGATACCCTCCACGAGCTGCCTTTGGTTTTTCTATCACGCAGCTTTTTAAAATGGCTGAAGCATTCGGTTTGATCACCAGTGATTGGAACGCACAGTTTGTTACGGCTGCGAATTACATCGAAACCCACCAGGAACGCATTTCCGATGCAGGCCGTCAATTGGCTGAAGCAATGAAGACAAAACTTCCGGTGATTTATACATCGACATGGCTGGAAGGTGTCGGAACGCGCTGGAGACAGCAGATCAATGAAAACGCCAAAATGCTTTGCTGGCATCACTACTATCCTGAAATGAATCACAATGAACTTGTCGGCTGGCGCAATGAAAACCACCAGCTCGGAGTCATTTTCCTGACCAGCGATTTGGATCATCCCCGCGTTGTTCGCAGGATGGAATTGAGCGAAGAGGTTTATCGTAAATACACGCCACACATTCATCACTGCGCTGCCGAAGGCGAATCTGCCATCGAACAAGCCATTTTCCTTATTCATCTGGGAGATTGGATGTCTGTGCACCTGGCTGCATTGCGAAACGTGGACTCCACGGAAGTCAAGATAATCGATTGGCTGAAAGGAGAACTCGCGAAGTTTTAGATCGCTAAGCACCGCTGGTGCTTACATTTGATTCATGACCCAAAAACCGATTCGTGTTTTAACGCGCATCCTTGTTGCGCTGCTTCTTATCCACTTTCTTGTGGAAGTTTCGGGTCATCATTACTTGTACAATACCCTGGCAAAAACTGTCTTCAAAGGCAAATTAGGTCCCGACATTCTGGAATACAAGGAAATGCCGAACCGACTCATCGCCAATTCCGAACCTGAACCTTGGCCGCTGCTTCCAAATTACGGGCAACCCTCATTGACTTTGGAAGAGGAAGAGTATCACACCAAGAACCAGAGCGTGTCTTTCGTGGTAGTTCACAGAGACTCTTTGCTGTTCGAACAGTACTGGGAAAACTTCGGACCAGACAGCATCAGCAATTCATTTTCTATGGCAAAGTCCGTTGTCTCGCTCTTGTGTGGAATTGCCATTGATCAAGGTCGCATCGAGAGTGTAAAAAAGCCTGTTTATTGGTACATGCCTCAATATGAGACTGAAGTCGGAAAGGAGATAACCGTGGAGAACCTGCTGACTATGAGCTCCGGTATCGACTTCGATGAAGACTATTTAAATCCATTCACCTTTCCGGCAAAGGCCAATTATGGAGACAACCTAGAGCTCTTAGTATCCAAGTACGAACCCACCGAAAAGCCTGGTGTTTATTTCAATTACCAAAGCGGTACCACACAGGTGCTCGCTTTTCTGGTGTCCGGGGTCATGCGGATGTCGCTCGCAGACATGGCATCGCAATTCGTTTGGCAAAAAATCGGAGCCGAAAATCCAGCATTGTGGAGCCTTGATCGAGAAGGTGGAATGGAAAAGGCCTTTTGTTGCATCAACTCCACCGCCAGGGATTTTGCCCGAATCGGAAAGCTGTATAAGAACCATGGAAAGTGGAATGGACAACAAATCATAGACAGCGCTTATGTTGCCGCTTCAGTTTCAAAGCCAAATACCCTCAATGAAGATGGCACGCCATGTGAAATTTACGGCTACCAATGGTGGCTTGGCGAACACGAGGGCATGGACTTCTTTTTCATGCGAGGCATCAAGGGACAATATGTGGTAGTGGTGCCTGAAAAAGATTTAATCGTAGTGCGAATGGGTAGAAAACGAGACAACGGAAGCTTCGAAAGAGCGCATCCAGATGACGTGTATAATTACCTTGACATGGGTTTAAGAATGATAAGTGAATGAAGGCAGACATTGAATTTCCAAAAGTTGAGAAAGTGGGCATTTGTGCCATTCCCGAAGAAAATGAAGGACAAGCGGTTTGGAAGGTTCACATCTTGAACATGTTAGATGAACCGATCACCAACGTATTGGTTTCAACGCGAGGTTATGGCATGAAGGAGGAAGAGCAGGTGAAAACCTCAGAGTTGAGGCACTACTTCGAGGAGGTTCCTGCCGGTGGAGAGCGTCCTATAGAGCTCATTCCTGATAATTTGACCGGACTTAATAATCAATACTGGGTTAGTTTCTACATCGACTCAACCATCTACGACAAGAAGTTTATTTTTTTACCCGACTCGTTGCTTGACAAAAACCTGACTCACATTCCTGTAATTGACAAGCAGGGCATCTTAATCATTTGATCATGAACTTGAACAACATTCTATTTCTCGACATTGAAACGGTGCCTCAACACCCAACAATGAAAAAGGCTCCGGACGAATACCAAAAACTCTGGTCAGAAAAAGCCCAATACCTACTTCGCGAAGAAGATGATACGGTTGAGTCCGTGTTTGATCGGGCAGGAATCTATGCAGAATTCGGTCGCATCGTCTGCATCTCCGTAGGATACATCAATGAACGCGGAAGTGGGCGAGAGCTCAGAATCAAGTCGTTTTATGGAGACGATGAGAAGATTCTTTTACAAGAGTTTGCTGAGATGTTGAAGAAGTATTTCAACAGCAAGGATCACTTACTCTGTGGCCACAACGGCAAGGAATTCGACTTTCCATACATCGCTCGAAGAATGCTCATCAATGGAATCGCGATACCGCAAATCCTTGACATTTCCGGCAAAAAACCTTGGGAAGTAGCGCACTTGGACACTATGCAGATGTGGAAGTTCGGAGACTACAAGAACTTTACTTCACTCAAGTTATTGGCCCACGTTTTCGGACTTCCGACCCCAAAAGATGACATCGATGGAAGCCAGGTGGCAGGCGTTTATTGGAAGGAGAAGAACTTAGAGCGCATCGTTCGCTATTGTGAAAAGGATGTTGTGACATTGGTCCAGGTATACTTGAAACTCACGCAACAGCCTGTTTTGAAAGAATCGGAAATTAATGCCGGTGAATAATCCCCCGCTACTCCAAGTTGATGATCTAAACGTTGAATTTCCCAGCGCTGATGGTCGAATCACGGCTGTTAACGGGGTGTCATTTCAAATAAATCCAGGAGAGATTGTTGCGTTAGTTGGTGAATCGGGTTCTGGAAAATCAGTCACCGCATTGTCCATCATGCAATTGCTAAAAAGAGGTGGCGGAGCCATCACAGAGGGTAACATCACTCTTTACAGCGGTCGCGAACCGTTGACAATAACAGCTGCATCCGATCACGTGATGACCTTAATTCGAGGCAAAGAAATCGGAATGATTTTTCAGGAGCCGATGTCAGCGCTGAATCCGGCAATGACATGCGGAAGGCAGATCACAGAAGTGGTTTACAAACACCTGAATTTGAGTGCTAACGAATCCTTTGATCGATGCATCAACCTATTGGAAGAAGTCGGAATTCCGGATCCGGTGGAAGCCCTGCTGAAATATCCACATCAGTTTTCCGGAGGACAAAAGCAACGCATTCTGCTCGCAATGGCTCTAGCTGGAAATCCAAGACTTCTTATCGCAGATGAACCTACGACTGCATTGGATGCTAGTGTGAAGCGAAAGATCAATCAGCTGATTCATGATGTGAAGGCAAAGCACGATCTATCTGTCCTTTACATCTCACATGATATTGAGAGTTTGAAAGGTTTTGCTGATCGAATTCTGGTCATGTATGCCGGCAAGTTGATCGAGGAAGGCAAAACAGATCAGATACTGAACAACCCGAAACATCCATACACTCGGGGACTATTGGCTTGTCGACCACCGAAATCAGGTCATTACTACTTCCTTCCGACCACCGATGACTTCATGCGGATTTCTCTGGATGGTAAAGATGTTCAACAAACGGGAAGCATTGACGAAGTATTCAGAAAGCTGGAAGTTTCAGAGGGTACTCGAAATGCCAATCTCAAGAAAATGTATGCCTCGGAGCCTATACTTAAAGTGTGCAGCATCTCCAAATCATTCGTCAAAGCCGATTCGAAAACGAACAAGCAGTTTGCGGTGGAGAATGTAAGCTTCAACCTATTTGAAGGTGAGACCTTAGGATTGGTTGGTGCCTCGGGCTCTGGCAAAACAACCTTGGGCCGCTGCATCGTTGGACTTTCCCAAGCTGAAGGGGGTGAAGCCTTGATTCGATCAAAAAGCAGCGACACCTTCGAGCCTGTGCCGAATTTACGCGAAGTTGGTTCTCGCATTCAGTACGTATTTCAAGACCCCTATTCGTCACTCAATCCCATCCTGACCATTGGGAAAATCCTCCGTGAACCATTAGAGAACAACAAAGAATTGAGCACCAAACAACGCACTGAAATCATTCACGAAATGCTTCAAACGGTCGGCTTGGAACCATTTCATGCAACACGCTATCCTGGTGAGTTTAGTGGTGGGCAGAGACAGCGCATTGCCATTGCCCGAGCTTTGTTGATGAACCCGGAAATTATCATTTGCGATGAAGTGGTATCCGCTTTGGATGTGAGCGTTCAGGCCAAAGTTCTCAACCTTTTGAACGAATTGAAATACGAAAACAAGCTCAGCTACCTCTTCATTTCGCATGACTTGGACGTGGTCAGGCACATGTGTGATCGGGTGCTTGTGATGAACGAAGGAAGAATTGTTGAAGAAGCGCTTTCAGATCAGTTATTCGAAAAGCCGAAAACGGAATATACAAAAGAGCTTTTGGCCTGATCAGTGAGCGATAATCAGCCGTTCAACCAACCTTTGCTCTTTGCTTTCAACTGAAAGAAAGTAAATTCCTGCTGGGATGTCGGAGAGATCAATTACTTGCTCGCTTGAACTTGCTTTATGATTCAAAACAACCTGTCCGTCCATAGTGATCAGACGAACCCTAGTTCCTGGTATCAGATTGGATAATTGAACATTGTTACCCGCAGGATTTGGATAAACAATGATTTCTTGTCCTTTCAACTCATTCACTTCCAAAGGATAAACCTCAATTACCAATGGATTGATTTCACCAGTCACCTCACACCCAAATGAATTGTGGAAAATGGCCTTTGGGTATTGAAACTCAACTTTATCGATAATGACCGTGATAGTCTGCTGACCCGGAATGCCGACAATATATTCCGCTGGGTGCTCCCATGTTACAGAATCTATGTCGCACAGAAAGGAAGTGCTTGCAGAAAAAGTTACAGTATCTCCTACGGTAGGATAAATAACCGAGTATCCTAACGGCACTGGTCCAAAGCCGCATAG
Organism: Flavobacteriales bacterium; assembly: GCA_041391765.1. Classification (GTDB taxonomy): domain Bacteria; phylum Bacteroidota; class Bacteroidia; order Flavobacteriales_G; family Salibacteraceae; genus SHAN690. The sequence continues at coordinate 10,383 of JAWKNJ010000021.1, forward strand.
GCGAATCTCAAGCGTGTCACTTGCAGTTGTGCCAATGCTATCAGTCACTTCAAGTCTGTAGTACCGAATGGTGTCGAACGGATCGAGTCTAAGGAGCGGGTTTGCGATTGTAGAATCACTCAACCAATCTTCTGTATATTGATTTAGTGATGGAGCCCCAGGAAATAAGACGGGATCTGTAACCCAACGATACGTATATGGGGGAACACCTCCCTGTACCGTAGGCTCACCTCCGAGTAATATTGAATCCCCGGGGAAATCATAAGCAAGGCAAATCAGTGTGTCGTTTCCTGCATCCACCACTAACCCTTGAGCAGAAATAACCATCGGCATCATGAATAGCATGATCGAAATGGTCAAACAAGTTTTCATTCTCCAAGGTTTGCTAAAGGACGAATTTCGAATTCCTGTAGTTGGGAACTCAAAGATTGTGAAATCTTGCACTTTCCACCTTCACCAGCATGGAGTGGTAGTACTTATACCATCGCCTCATCCCTTCAGACTTTGCGTGAATGTGAATCGTATTCTTCCGCCATTGATCAATGGCTTCTTGATCTCGCCAATAGCTGATAAATGAACCTCGTCCATCGGACTTGTGACTTTCATACCCAAGGAAACCATCGATTTCAAGCGCCAGCTTCAGTGTGATTTCATCCGCCTCTGCATACCCTTCGAGATCATCTCCTAAATAGTAGTGGAAGATGTTAGCATAGTAAGGTGCCTCCGGAACAATATCGTTTTTCCAGTTGATCATTTGGATTGATCCAATTTCTTAACCATGGTCAGAATCGTTGCAATCGCTACTGTTTCTCCTTCATCATCATACATGTCAACAAGGAACTTTACAATCCCTTTTGCCACATCGTCCTCGCTGCGCTTTTCCTGATCGATCTTTTCTTTTACAGTAAATCGAACACCTACTGTAGTCCCAAAATAAACCGGCTTGGTGAAGCGTGCCTGTTCAACTCCGTAGTTCAACAACACAGGACCTTTCTTAGGATCAACAAATAATCCAGCTGCCTTAGAAAGCAAGAAGTATCCATGGGCAACACGCTGTTCGAAAATTGTTCCTTCCAGCGATGTAGCATCCATGTGCGCATAAAAATTGTCACCGCTTACGTTCGCGAAATTCACAATGTCTGCCTCTGTGATGGTGTGCTTGTGCGTGAATACGGTGTCCCCGACTCGCAATTCTTCGAAGTGTTGACGGAATACATGCGGATTCGCCTCAGGCATGTCGGCTCCAACTTGGAATTGCTCAGTAATTCGTGTGATCGTTTCGGGATGACCTTGAATAGCTGTTCGTTGCATGTAATGCTTTACTCCGCGAACTCCACCCATTTCTTCTCCACCACCCGCTCTTCCAGGCCCACCATGACTTAGGAGTGGCATCGGTGATCCGTGACCGGTACTTTCCTTTGCACACCGCTCATTCAAGACTAATATTCGGCCGTGCAAGTGAGCCGTGTTCAGCACAAACTCTTTTGCAATGTCGTCATCAGCAGTGATGATCGATGTTACCAAGGAACCTTTGCCCATTTCAGTGATCCGAATCGCATCATCCATCGACTTGTATGGAATGAGCGTGCTCACCGGACCAAATGCTTCAATGTCATGAACGGCAGTTTTATTGAATGGGTCGTCATTTCGGAACAGAATCGGACTGAAGAATGCTCCCTTATTCTTGTCGGCACCAACCACATCAAAATCATCCAGCTTTCCATAGACTATTTCCTGCTCTTTCATCAATAGCTCGACATTGTGACGAACACGATCTACTTGAAGTTTGGATGCGAGCGAACCCATTCTAACTCCTTCCACGGAAGGATCACCGATAGTGGTCTTCGCTAATTGCTTCCCAAGCTCGATCTGCACATCTTCCATGTACTTCTCGGGAACTAAAATTCTTCTGATCGCGGTGCACTTCTGACCGGCTTTCACGGTTATTTCCGCGCGAGTTGCTTTAATGAACAGGTCAAATTCCGCTGTTCCTGGGGCCGCATCTTCTCCCAGCATCGAAGCATTCAATGAGTCTGCCTCTAAGTTGAATGGAACAGAATTCTCAATGATGTGAGGCATCGCCTTCAGCTTCCTGCCGGTGGCTGCTGAACCTGTGAAAGTGACAACATCTTCAGTGGTTACATGATCAATAATGCCTCTACCCAAACCAGTTACAAGCTGCAGCGAACCTTCAGGAAGAATCTTCGATTCAACTATTTCGCGAACCATTAGTTCGGTTAAGTAGCTTGTGAACTCAGATGGTTTAACCACTGCAGGGACACCGGCTAAAAAGTTGACCGCTATCTTTTCCAACATTCCCCAAATTGGGAAATTGAAGGCGTTGATATGAACTGCTACTCCTCGCTTGGGAACTAAAATATGATGCCCAATAAAACTACCGCCCTTCGAAAGTGGAGCCACCTCACCTTCCACCAAATAGGGTAGATCTCCGAATTGCCTCCTAAGCGAGGCGTAGGCGAACAGATTTCCAATGCCGCCTTCAATATCAATCCAACTGTCTGTTCGCGTAGCTCCGGTCGCTGCGCTCAGTACGTAGAATTTTTCCTTTCGCTCAACCAAGTACAAAGCAAGTGCCTTTAACATTCGACCACGCTCTTGAAAAGTCATCTTTCGGAGAGCGGGTCCGCCAACGGTTCGACCATATTCGAGTATGGCTTTGTAGTCGAGCCCTTCAGATGAAAGAGAACCCACAGGCTCTCCGTTGATGGCATTATAAGCCACTAATTCTTCGCCAACACCCTTTACCCAGCTGCCAGCGACATAGTTTTCAATAACATTCATGACGTTCAATTTTCGAGCGCTCGGACCCGTAAATCCTTGCGTTCCCTGACAAATTCTTTCAACTCTTCGTTTGCCTTTTTGGTAAACTCAGTGTCGTAAACAAACTGGCCTCCTTCGAACACAACCTTTCCAACGGGACGGGTTAGGTCTATGTGTGAAGGCGTCCTTCCAACGGGGTATAAATCAATAAAAAACGGGAATAAAAAATCCTTGTGCTGATGAGCCACGTGCACTTGTGCATCAATAATCACTGTTTTGGATACATAACCGTCTTGGCAAACAACCATTGTGATACTGTCCTGCATTTTGACTTCGTATGTAAACTTACCTATCCGGCTGGTTTGGAATTCGGTAGTCATGTCATCTCCTTTGTAGATGTAGATTGTCGACTGAAGTCCACGCTTGTTTTCATCCACCACTTTACCCGACAACACCAAGTTGCCAATAGATCGCTCAGGTTGCGCCAAAATAGTGTTTGTCTTCAGGAGCAATATCAATAATAGGGCAATTGGGGATCGAAAACTGATCAATTTTCTACAAAATTGGGGCATTGCGCGCGAAGATAACCGCCTTTCTGCCTTTGGCAAGTCGAATCTACTTTAATTGTGTGCCGAGCGACAGAGAATTGTAGATGGTGTCAAGACCTATTTTTCCAAATGTCGTAAAACCTCGGCTGCGCCTTTCGCCCCGATTCTTCTACCCTCAACGGCTCACACTCTTTCAATGTTTGGAAACAATCTGACGGCAATCGCTGATAAAGCTCGGTCCCCTTCGTTTTCCATGAAATCATCTCGTCACTTACATCCTTGACGATTTTCGCAGGATTACCGACCACGACTTTCCTTGACGGCACTTTCATTTTTGCGGGCAGGAAGGACAAGGCACCAACGATGCACTCATCTCCGATTTCAACCTCGTCCATTAGCACCGCATTCATACCAATAAGGCAATTGCGACCCAGTGTTGCACCATGAATTATAGCACCATGCCCCACATGAGCTGACTCGTATAGAACGACCTCAACTCCCGGAAACATATGAATGGTACAGTTCTCCTGAACATTACAACCATCCTCAATGACGATTTTACCCCAATCTCCTCTGATGGCAGCACCAGGGCCGATGTACACGTTTTTGCCAATAATCACATTCCCGGTGACCACTGCTTGAGGATGCACGAAAGATGATTCATGCACAACAGGTATAAACCCATCAAATTCATAGATCATAAACTAGGATTTCAACAAATATGCGAGTAGTCAACAAAAAAAGGGCCGCCTGAAATTCAGACAGCCCCTCTCTCCACGCTGATTATGCTTATTCTATAGTAACCGTTTTTGAAGCAACCGCTTCGTGAACCATGTAAATGACCTTCGAATTAACTTCAGTTCGCTTGACACTGAATCCCGCAACCTGCATGATGGCCGATCCAGAACCGAGAGTTCCCATTTCGGACGCGCTAAATGTTACTGATGTAGTCGATGGTCCCATCCGCTTCAACAAATTCCCATTTGATCCATAGATGGCATAAAAGACCGAGTCTGCATCACTAATGCTTCCTTTGTGTGATAGCGTGTACGAGGCACCTCCATTTATTGAAGCTGAGGATTCATCTATACTTGAAATGCTTGGAAATGGTGCATCATATGTCAATTCTGAAGTCATCATGGCGGGGACACCACTTCCTCCACTGACTGACCATGAAACCCCAGAGTCATCAAAGCCCTGAGAAGGCTGAGTTGTCTCAACCCAATTGTACGTCTTTGCGCTGGTCGAAAAATCGAGATCTTCTGACTTCGAACCTTGATGCCAAGCTACTGTGCCAGCGTCTACGAATCCACTACCATCTGTGAACCACGCCACCGCTGTTCCCAAGTTAATAGACACATCGCCAAAACCGGTGGAAGTTATGGTAACAGTGTTTATGGCATAAAGTGCGCCATCCGCATCCCCAAATGACAGCGCCAAGTCTTCTGCACCAGCAGATCCCTCAATCGTAATCGTTTCAGTTTTCGCATCATCACCTCCTTTGTTTGACACTGTCAAGGTGACCTGAAAGTCACCACTGGCTTCGTACTCATGAGTAGGATTTTTATCGCTCGAAGAGCCGCCATCGCCAAAGCTCCAGGCATATTCATCCACTTCTCCGTCTCCGGTGAACGTAAAAGTAACGGTGTTGCCATCTGTCGAGTAAGTGAAGTTCGCTGTTGGGGCGTCTGGTTTACAAGAAGATAAAAACAAAGCAGAAGCCACGAATAAGGCAACTGGTGCTAGCAAGAGTAATTTTTTCATAACCATAGATTTTGAGCAAACCTCTCGGAAACTGCTCAAAAAGTCCATACGATCTTTACCCTATTTTGAACTATCCCTCGGATCCCTTTTTTAGAATGCCGGTTTTCTCCCCCATTCTAAAAGCAAACTCCTTCATCTCCTTGCTTATTACCTCGTCTCCGGTTGCGCGCTTATATGTGTCACTCATGCTAAGAAGCATTTGATGAAAGAAGATTTGCATGTCATCGATCATCATGTCCTTGGTCCAGAGGTCAATGCGAAGGGTGTTTTTTTCCTTTTTGTCCCAAATAGTCAGGAAAGCTGCATCACACTCTCCCTGTCCACCATTGTCGCTTGCGCTCCATTCGATATGACTTGGGATTTGGTTTTCGTCCAACTCTATATCGAACGTGATTGAATTTTTCTGTTCCGCCATGTCATGGTTTGTATTTGCTCTTGTTAAGTATTTCTTGCGCGTCAGTCGCCATCAATTTTGGCAGGTCAACGGATTCTTGCCGACTCATGTATTCACGCACCATTTGCCATCCGATAAAATAACCCATCCGCGAGGGCGATTCTTTCACTAAATCCACGGTGAAAGGACCATCGTTTGTAAACTTTCCCACGACACCGATGTTCGTTTCAAAAAGCAATTCATTGTCCACAAAATGTGCCCAAACGAATCGTTCATGATCTCTTGCCCATGTCATTTCTGTGCTGGTGTAACCTATCTTAATGGAATCTTCGACCAAAGGAAATATTGCATCCATGCAAAAGAAAATTTTTCCCGCCTGTACAATATCTTCTAACAATGATGGCGACTTGTTCTCTTGAACAAACTCTGTTTCCAACCATGCCTTCATCATCCATGGCACCAAGTGTTTTGGAGTCATCCGATGCCTGAGGTAAACGGGAAGTTGGAGGTAATTGTAAAACCGGCACTTATCTCCCAAATACATTTCCATACACAGTCCAATACCCGATTCTGTCATGATGAGCGGGTTGTTAAACCCACAAACACATGCGAATTGGTATGGCACAGCCGCTTCTGGGAAGTAATAGCTGTAATGCTTCCAGGCGTCATCAAGTTCAGACTCGAAATCATCGGACTCAGGAAAAATCAATTCCACTTCCTTATAAACCTGCTCAAAATCGGGATGCTTGGTGAACTCTCGAATCGATGCGTAGAGATTTGAATCGTTCACATTTCCCAGCCTCAACACATCTTGAATATAGTGGGTATATACATCTTTGTATTGGGTCAAATAGCGCGGATGGCTTTCTCGGAATCCAATGGGTGACATGTCTTTCCAAAGTAAATCCGCCCGCTCTAAGCGGGTATCCACACCGATGGTTGATACATCAATCTTGAGCCTGTCGTCTTCACATGAACTTAGTAATACTGCGGAGATTATTAAACAAATGATTGTTTGAACTGCGTGATTCATTTCCAATATCCGGGATTATCGACCTGTAATTTTGAGGCAAATGTATGCGACACGCTATGATTAGAATTTTGGCTTTGGCTTTGACGTTAGTGCTGTCATTGCAGGTGATTGCTCAAGGGGATAGCGACATGGATGATCGCAAGATTCGATTCGGACTAACCGTGGCTCCAAATTTTGGCTGGTTGAAGCCAAACATCCCTGAATTTGACAAGGACGGGCTTCAGCCAAGGATGGGATTCGGCTACGGTTTGATGATGGATTACAAGTTCAGTGAAAGCCCGAATTATCTCTTCTCAACGGGTTTTAACCTCACAACAAACGGTGGCGGCATGATCGAACCATGGGAAACTGTCATCACCGAAAGTGACACCTCTTACAGATACCTTGGACACAATGACCGAACCTACCGACTTCAGTACATCAATGTGCCATTGCTACTTAAAATGAGAACAAGCAACGTTGGTTACATGACCTATTTTGGAGCCATTGGTTTGGACGTTGGATTCCGCACAAGAGCAAGAATCAACAACGATTATACGTGGACAACATCGAGTATTTCAGCTTTGCAACCCGCGGACGAAAAAGACCTCGACTTCAACAGCAATTTAAACTTCATGCGCCTGGCACTGAATATCACATTGGGCACTGAGTATAACCTAACTGGAAATACAAATCTCTATGCCGGGATTGGACTTCATAATGGTTTTACCAACTTATTCAATAATAAACCTGCAAACCGTATCTTGGATCCGGACAACAACGGGAGTCCAAAGCTTGATTTAACTGGAAGCACAATTGTTAGCCAACAAAAAAAGGCAGGTTATTATTACATCTCTTTAGATTTGGGCGTTTTCTTTTAATGGACGCAAAAGCAGTTGCAGATCACATAGCTCAATGGCTTCTGTCGTATAATACGGAAGCAAAAACCAACGGATTCGTTGTGGGTGTGTCTGGGGGAATTGACTCTGCTCTGACTTCCACCTTAGGCGCCATGACAGGCCTACCAATGATTTGTGTGGAAATGCCCATTCATCAAAACTCAACTCAGGTAAACCGCGCTTCTGACCATATCGCCTGGCTTAAGCAGAAATACCCCAACGTTTCTTTAGAGCACGTGGAACTGACGAACATTTTCGACTCATTGGTTAGCGCTTTGCCCAGCACCTATGAAAAAACCAGAGAAATGTCGCTGGTAAACACTCGTGCGAGACTTCGAATGACGACACTTTATTATTTCGCTGCGCTCAAAGGCATGCTCGTCCTTGGAACAGGAAATAAAGTGGAAGATTTCGGAATCGGCTTTTTTACCAAGTATGGCGATGGCGGAGTTGACCTCAGTCCGATTGCTGATCTAACGAAGTCTGAAGTTTATAAAGTTGCCCGCGAATTGGGCGTGATCGACAGCATTCTCAATGCTCCTCCCACAGACGGACTTTGGGGAGATGATCGCACTGATGAGGATCAAATTGGTGCGAGCTATCCCGAACTGGAGTGGGCCATGCAGTTTGTAGGAAGCGAAGACAGTCTATCCACTCGTCAAAAAGAAGTGTTGGTCATCTATAGAAGACTGCACAAAGCAAATAGGCACAAGATGATCCCCATTCCTGTTTGCGAAATTCCGGCTTATCTTAAAGCATAAAGAAAGCGCCATTTCCGAAGACGTGGCGCTTTCCAGGTATAAACTACCCTCTGCTAGGTTTTGGGCTAGTTGAAAATAATCTTGATCGTAGCTGAGGTTTCTGCAGAGTTCACCTCAAGGAAGTAAACGCCATTTGGAAACTCTTCAACATTCACTTGATTCAATCCTTGCTCAAGCCTGCCGCTTTGGACAACCGCTCCTTGAATATTTCTCAAAGTATAAGTTCCGGTTGCATCGGTATCAAGGGTGAACTGCGCATTGGCTGGGTTTGGGTAAACGCTCACATTTGACCCTCCAATCTCTGCCACAGCAAGAGCCCATGTAGTGGCATCGGCCGTGTTTGAAGGGGCAGAAACACCAAATGCATTATACGCCAAAACTCTATAGTAATAAACCGTTCCCGCTGTCAAACTCGCTGTGTCTGAGTAACTTACCGTATCCATGCCTACAGAAGCGATTTCCGAAAATATCGTTCCGTCTGTGCTACGCTCAACCTTAAACCCATCTTCATCTGTGCTGTTATCTGTCCAGTTCAGGCTTACACCCGGTGATCTTCCGACAGCACCTGCTGATAAATTAGTTGGAGGATTTGGCGCCCCACCGCCAACAGCGGTTGTGTCATTGTAAAGCACACGAAGTTTCGCGCTAGATTCAAATGCAGTTCCATCCCATAGATAACCTAAAGCAAAAGCAATCTCGCCTGACTCATAGAACGCCTTGTATTTCACATCGTTTTCCCATGAGGTTCCGTTTCCCTTTTCGATAATGTACTCATCAATCATTCCACCAGAATAAGTATACGTAGTGCGGTCTTCGTTAGCCCAACTTCCTGACGTGTCGACATAGTCGGACATGGTAAGGATGCGCCCATTTGCATCGTAGGTGTAGTCCTCCTTCTCGTCATTTTGCCATGCTGATCCATCCCAGTATTGCTGAATCATTTGAGTCATTCGTCCATTCGCATCATATGTGAACGTTTGTCTTTGATCGTCTTCGAAGGCTGAACTTCCATCCCAGTCTTGCTCCAACACTTCGGTCACATTTCCACTTGTCCATGTGAACGTGTACTTTGTTTCTGCTTCTAATGGTGTAACAGTACCCGTGCTACTCTCGGAATAAATCCTGGTGGTCAATTCTCCGGAGCCATTATAATTCATTACGTCTTTCCCCGCTCTGAATGTAGTGGTAGCTCCAAACTTGATTGTATCTATATAATCCCCGAACGTGTAATTTCCACTTCCGTCCATGGTGTATGTTGCATATTGCGTTTGTGTGTACGCTCCAACTCCTTGTGACCTTTCCATGCCAGTGATTTGATTCGATCCATCGTAAGTGTAGCTATAGTTGGTTTCAATAAAGGCTACCCAAAGCGAATTCACCGCATCCCAGCCATAGTTACCAAAGGTTGTAATATCTCCTTGCGCGTTCTTTGGAACAGCAAATTTGGAATCGTTTCGCCAAGTGCCGCTTAAACCCGAATCACTTTGATAGATGATAACGTCAATGGTATCAAAGACATCCGCACCCGGATAGTGAACTGGCCACCCGATTGGGTCTGTCAGATTGTTAAACACATAGTCTTGTGAGTGAGCACCAAGTGCTCCTACAAGCATTAAAGCAGAGATGTAGAGTTTTTTCATGTTTTCCTCAATTAATGATTACAAATGAATTGCGGATACTTGCACGATTTTCTACGGTAAACAACGTAAATCATTGACCCCGAGCGAAACACCTGCATACGGCCTCAGTCTTCTAGTAGATAAACCATTGGAATGGACATCCTTTGATGTCGTCAACAAATTGCGATATACAGCTAAGCGCATCACTGGTCGTAAAAAGATCAAAGTAGGACATGCCGGTACTCTTGACCCTTTGGCTACTGGCTTAGTGATCATTTGCATTGGCTCTCACACCAAAACCATCAACGATTTGATGGGAATGGATAAAGTGTATGAGGGCACGATTCGATTGGGCGCCTCTACACCATCTTTCGATTTAGAAACCGAAGTGGATCAAACCTACCCACTTCCCGATCAAAAACTCGAACAACTTAAGCAAGCTGCCAAGCAGTTTGAAGGAGAACAGGATCAAATTCCGCCTATGTTTTCGGCCAAAAAGATTGACGGGAAAAAGGCCTATGAACACGCTAGAAAAGGAAAAGAAATAGAACTTAAGGCCGGTCGAATTCGCATTGATTCTTTTGAGGTTAACGACAAATCCTTTCCAGATATTGACTTTATTCTTAGATGCAGCAAGGGGACTTACGTGCGCAGTTTGGCGCGAGACTTTGGTAAAGCACTGGGCTCAGGAGCCCATCTCACACGGCTCAGACGCACAAAAATTGGGGCGTTTTCCATACAGGATGCGCTAACCATCGAACAGGCCATGCAAGCCATTGAGGACGACTATTTTAAATACTTAAAAACGAATTCGCTTTAGAACATTAGAATTCTAAATTTGCAGCCCTTTTTTAGGGGGACTATTCTCTAAACAAAACACAAGTATGAAGCTTTCACAATTTCGATTCGATCTTCCAAAGAACCTTATTGCCGAGTATCCATCCAAGGAGCGCGATGAAGCCAGACTAATGGTAGTTAATTCCGCCAAGGGCACCATTGAGCATAAGGTGTTTAAAGACGTAATCGACTATTTTAACGAAGGCGATGTGATGGTGTTGAACAACACTCGCGTTTTTCCGGCCAGGTTGTATGGAAACAAGGAAAAGACAGGAGCAAAAATTGAAGTTTTTCTTCTTCGCGAATTGAACCGTGAGAGCCGCCTTTGGGATGTGTTGGTTGATCCGGCAAGAAAAATTCGCATCGGTAACAAGCTTTACTTCGGTGATGATGATTCTTTAGTAGCTGAAGTAATTGACAACACTACCAGCCGCGGAAGAACACTGCGTTTCTTATTTGATGGAAGCTACGAGGAATTCCGCAGCACACTCATGTCGTTAGGAAACACCCCACTACCGAAGTACATCCACCGTGAAGTGGAGCCAGACGATGAAGAGCGTTATCAAACAATTTACGCTACCAACGAAGGTGCCGTAGCTGCTCCAACTGCAGGTCTACACTTCAGCCGCGAGTTGATGAAGCGCCTTGAATTGAAGGGCGTTGATTTTGCAAAACTTACACTACACGTTGGTCTGGGAACATTCAGAAATGTTGAAGTGGAAGACCTGACAAAGCATAAGATGGACAGCGAACAAGTGGAAATCACTCAAGAATGCTGCGATGTGGTCAACAAAGCAAAAGATGCGAAAAAGCGCATTTGCGCGGTTGGAACAACTTCCATGCGTGCCATGGAGACGTCATTCTCAACCAACAGACACCTTCAGCCATACTACGGATGGACCAATAAGTTCATCTTCCCCCCTCATGATTTCAGCGTTGCTGATAGTATGATAACCAATTTTCACGTTCCTGAGTCAACGTTGTTGATGATGGTCAGTGCATTCGGTGGATATGACCTGATGATGGAGGCGTACCGATCAGCTATCAAAGAGAAGTATCGCTTCTACAGCTATGGTGACGCGATGCTGATCCTGAAGTAAACCATTGAAATAATACTTTTAAGCCCGTTCCAACTCTTAGAAGGACGGGCTTTTTTGTGATGAAAAACAGCATTGTCATAGTTGCCGGAGGAAAAGGATCGCGCATGAATAGTGAGCTTCCGAAGCAGTTCATGCTGTTATCCGATGTTCCCGTTTTGATGCATACCCTCGAGCGTTTCGCCCAAGCAATCGAAGACATTCACATCGTGTTGGTCTTGCCCAAGGATCACATCTCGTTTTGGAAAGGACTGTGCCAACAAATGGATTTTGATCTCCATCACGAAGTTGTTGAAGGCGGAAAAGAAAGATTCGACTCCGTAAAAAACGGTTTGACAGCTTGTCCAAACGAAGGGGTTATTGGTGTTCACGATGGGGTGAGGCCTTTGCTTACCGAAGAACTCATTCTTCGATGCTATACAGAAGCCGCGAAGTATGGATCAGCACTGCCCGTTGTTCCAATAACCCAAAGCCTTCGCAAGATGGACGGAGAAAGCAGCTATGCAGTGGACCGAAAAGGAATGCTCAATGTTCAGACTCCACAGTGCTTTGGTGCTGAGCAAATTAAAGCTGCGTATAATCAACCGTTTACACCCGCGTTTACGGATGATGCCACCGTATTTGAAGCGGCAGGTAACGCCATCCACTTGGTAGATGGAGAGGAAACCAATGTCAAGATCACCACTCAGGCCGATTTGAAAATTGCTGAAGCCATCTTAGGGTTGCGCAACGGCTGATACCTTTGCGAACGATGCAAAAGGCTCAAAAAAACCTGCGTTCACTCAGCACAGAGCAGATTGAGGATTACTTCACCTCGATCTCGCAGCCAAAATTTCGCGCGACTCAGTGTGAGCAATGGCTCTGGCAGAAGCAGGCCAAGTCGTTTGACGATATGACCAATCTGCCGCTTCCTGTCAGGGAAAAACTCAAGGAAGACTTTGTCATCAACGAGTTGAAAATTGCGGAAGAACAGGTGAGCAACGATGGAACGGTAAAATGCGCCATTCGCTTGCACGATGGCATGGTAGTCGAAGCCGTTCTGATTCCCGCAAAGGATAGAATGACAGCTTGCATTTCCTCTCAAGTCGGCTGTAGTTTAACCTGTGCATTTTGCGCTACAGGGAAGCTAAAGCGGATGCGAAACCTCGAGCCAGATGAAATATTTGATCAAGTGGTGGCAATTAAGTCCGTTGCTCAGAAATACTTTGAAAAGCCACTCACCAACATCGTGTTCATGGGTATGGGCGAGCCCCTGCTGAACTATAAAAATGTACTCACTTCTATCTATCGAATCACCAACGACATTGGCTTGGGGATGGCTTCAAAGCGCATCACTGTATCCACTGCAGGCATCGAGAAAATGATTCGCAGACTAGCGGATGACAAGGTTAAATTCAGACTGGCTCTTTCACTTCACGCAGCGAATGATGTGAAAAGGAGCCAAATCATGCCAATCAACGAACAGAACAGCTTGGACAGTTTAGCGGATGCTATCAACACCTTTAGCGAAGCAACAGGCAACCGAGTAACGTTTGAATACATCATCTTCAAGAATTTCAATGATACACTGGAGGATGCGCGGGAATTAGGAATGTTCTGCAAACGCGTTCCTGGTAGAGTTAATATCATCGAATACAATCCAATTGATGATGGAACGTTTGAACAGGCAGAACCAAAAAAAGTAGACGCCTTTGCCAAACATTTGGAACACATGGGCGTGGTGGTGAACATCAGGCGCAGCCGAGGAAAGGACATCGATGCCGCCTGCGGACAATTGGCAAACAAAAATGAAGCGGTGGCTAATGCATAGGGCCGTGGTACTTATATCATGTTCGTTGACCTTCTTCTCTGCAAAGACGCAAACAGATAGTCTGGGCGCTTTGCAACTTCTCGAGCGATTCGAAATTCCTCGCGAAGAAAAAATTGAATTCTTCAAACCAACGTCCTCGGCTGCTCCGGTGATATTTTCTCGCGAGGGAGAAGCCCTCTTCATTCGTCCTATGGACATGGCTACCGGTCAACCAATCAAAACACTCACTATCCGTTCAAACGACACAAAGAAGATTGATCAATATGGTTTGGTCGGAGACAGCATTTTTGTGCTCGTTCGATCCATCGAAAACCATCGCACCACAGGTTACGAAGCTGTCATTTACACTTTAACCGGTAACGAACTCTCCCAAGCACATCGTCATTCCATTCCCTTGCCAATTGACGAGGCCAAGCGCAACATCAACGACATTTTCTTCACCGCCTCAAAATCCGGAAAGCACTTGGCCGTGGTGCAACAAGACCTCTATGACCGCGAAAAAGGTGCTACTCTTTTTTTAGAAGTCACTGCATTTCCTAATCCACAACCAAAAGAATTCACTCTTCCGCTGCCCTTTGATGCGGATGACCTTCACGTGCTCGGGGTATCTATTGATGATAGCGGTGCGGTTTACATTGGTGTCACCACAGGTGTGAAGCTCAACAGTCCATTTTTAAGGAAGTATCTTGTTTATGCCTTCCGACCTGAGACCCGAGAATTGCACGAGTTTGACTTAAGTCGGGATAAGAAGTATGCGCAGGACATGAGGCTTAAAACCTCGGGAAACAATCTAAACATTGTGGCATTGTTTTCGGAAGATCCATTTGCACAGGGAAGCACTAGTGGCTACATCTTCGTTCAATTGGATTCCTCTGGAACCTGCATTTCCGACCGTAAAGAACTTTATTATCCACCCAGCGTGAAGCAGGAGTTGGACCCCCAACTTCACTCAGATGGACGTGAAATAACCGATGTATTTATCGATAACATCCATTCCATTGGGGGCAATTCATACGCTGTGATGGACCGACATTACCGCGATCAGGTTTGCACCACCGACCCGCGGACGGGCATCATCACTTGCACCGACCAGTTCCATTACGAAGGCATTTTAGTTGAGAACCTGAACAACCCTTCTGAGTCAAAATTCATTGGAAGAAGCCAGCTCGACTACAACAAATTGGGTCCGTTTGTGGGTCACGATTCTTATGAAGTTGGCAGCGATTTGTATGTGCTTTACAACGATCATCAAAGGAACGAATCCACAGATGCCGAGCGCATCATGAACAACCCGGATCGCTCCAATCTCCGATACGTGCGCATCAACGGGAATCGGCTCAGCAGTGAACACCTCGTGATTGAAGAACGCAACAGCTTTATTTATTTACCCACGGTACATGGCTTCGTGGACGGAAAAACCATCAACGCCTTGTTTTCAGATGGACGCAATTTCCGCGTTGGGCAGGTCAATACACTGAAACTCCGTTGATGTTAATCGTGATTAAGCTACGTTTGAAGCCATAAGGAGAATCTGTTGAAGGCAATCGACAAAATCAAGCTTCCGATCAAGGATGAAATGGAGCGTTTCGAAGACAAGTTTCGAGACTCCATGCGCAGTTCGGTTCCCTTACTGGATAAAATCACCCACTACATCGTTAAGCGAAAGGGGAAACAAATTCGTCCGATGTTCGTGTTCCTAACCGCTAAGGCTCTTGGTGACATCAATGAATCCACCCATCGGGGTGCAGCATTGATTGAATTGCTGCATACTGCTACGCTGGTTCATGATGATGTGGTTGATGAGGCTTATGAAAGACGAGGTTTTTTCTCCATCAATGCGCTTTGGAAAAACAAGATCGCGGTTTTGGTAGGAGATTATCTGCTATCTCGCGGATTGCTTCTCGCCATCGACAATAAAGAATTCAGACAGTTGCAAATCGTAAGTGGAGCTGTGCGCCAAATGAGCGAAGGCGAGTTATTGCAAATCGAAAAGAGCCGCGGTGTAAATGTGAACGAAGACGTGTATTTCGAAATCATCCGTCAAAAAACAGCCACACTTATCGCTTCTTGCTGCGCTTGCGGTGCGGCATCTGTTGGGGTGGACGACCAAACCATTGAGCGCATGCGTTTGGCAGGAGAGAAGATTGGTATCGCCTTTCAAATCAAGGACGACCTTTTCGACTACGGCCTCGGGGGAAAGATTGGCAAGCCAACAGGCAACGACATTCGCGAAAAAAAGAGCACACTTCCGCTGATATACGCGATCAATAACAGCCCAAATGGCGATGGTAAAAAAATGCTCGGAATCGTAAAGCGCGATCGAAAATCAAATGACGAAGTGAAAGCTGTGGTTGACTTTGTACTAAAGTCAGGAGGTATCGAATATGCCGAAAACAAAATGCGAACGATCGCCCAAGAAGCCCTCACCGAATTGGACTCACTGCCGGAAACCGAGGCTAAGCAGAGCCTAATAGAATTGGTCAAGTTTACCATTGACCGAGAGAAGTGATTTCGACTTCTCTCAATGATCAAGACTACTTAAAAGCATTCAGCCCAGTCACATCCATTCCTGTGATGAGCAAATGAACATCGTGCGTTCCTTCGTACGTCACTACACTTTCTAAGTTCATCATGTGTCGCATAATGGAGTACTCATTCGTGATTCCCATTGCTCCATGAATCTGTCTCGCTTCGCGAGAAACGCGCAAAGCAATCTCCACGCTGTTGCGCTTCGCCATGGAAATCTGAGCTGAAGTGGCCTTGCCCTGGTTCTTCAATTGTCCCAAACGATACACCATCAACTGTGCTTTGGTAATTTCAGTGACCATCTCCGCCAATTTCTTTTGTTGCAATTGATACCCTCCGATTGGTCTGTCAAACTGAATGCGCTCTTTAGAATATCGCAGTGCACTGTCGTAGCAATCCATGGCCGCACCGATGGCTCCCCAACTTATGCCGTATCGCGCTGAATCGAGGCAACCCAGAGGCGCGCCCAAGCCACTTTTGTTTGGAAGAATATTCGCTTTTGGAACCGGAACATTGTCGAAGACCAATTCACCCGTGTCAGAAGCGCGCAGAGACCACTTTCCGTGCATAGTCGGAGTAGAAAAGCCTTCCATTCCCCGCTCAACAATCAATCCGTGAATGCGGCCCGCTTCATCCTTCGCCCAAACCACCGCGATATCCGCAAATGGTGCGTTGGAGATCCACATTTTGGCGCCATTCAAAATCACATGATCACCGGCATCCTTGAAGTTGCTTACCATGCCTCCTGGGTTACTACCAAAATCAGGTTCAGTTAATCCAAAGCATCCAATCATTTCACCGGCTGCCAGTTTAGGCAGGTACTTATGTTTTTGTTCTTCTGAACCGTACTTCCAAATTGGATACATGACCAACGAACTTTGAACCGAAGCGGTTGAGCGCAAACCACTATCGCCACGCTCCAACTCTTGCATGATTAATCCATACGAGATTTGATCCAACCCCGGTCCACCATATTCTTCTGGAATGTATGGCCCGAATGCTCCGATTTCGGCCAGTCCTTTAATCCACTGCCGAGGAAATTTTGCCTCCTCATATGCCTGTTCGATAAGTGGACTGACTTCTCTCTTAACCCAAGACCTTGCAGTGTCTCGAATAAGTTTGTGTTCCTCTGTTAGCAGGTCATCAATATTGTAATAGTCCACGCCTTCAAATCGGTCTTCACGGTTGGCCATGTCATGTCGTTTTAGCGGAGCGAAGTTAGAAGTTTGTTGTGCTGCATAGTCATAGCTTTGTCGCTGAATGGAAATGATCAGAAACACGGTGACGGGACATGAAGCTGAAGTGCTGATATATGTGCTCTTGCTCCTTCTTCTTTCCATCACTCGTTACTCCGAAGAAAGTAGGCTTGGATTATTTCTCAGATCGTTTACCAACGCAAATCTCGTAGACCAGCAGCTGAGACAAGAGCGTGCCTTTTCCAGGTTGGCGCTGCTTTCTTTTGTAATCGTGCTTGTTTCTACTTCTGCTTTTGTGGCGCTCACCTTTCACCATTTTGGGCTATTTTCTGACTTCAGTTTTTTTGGATTGACATTGTTCGTTCTGGTCGGGCTCATATTGCTTACCACAGCCCGAGTGGCACTTTACGCCTTTACCGCCTGGCTATTTGAGCTTGATCATTTGCAGCAACAACATTCTTTTCACTGGTTGCTGAACAACTTCATCCTTTCACTATTCTTGATACCTGCATCCATTCTAATAAGCTTTGCTCCATCGCTTATTTCCACCTCACTTATTTATGCTGGTCTGCTGGTAATGAGCGTGTTTTATGGTATCCGCATACTTAGATTGGCAAGCATTACACACTCCTCGTTTCACGTTCCTGTCCAGTATAATTTTCTGTACATTTGCGCGCTCGAAATTTTACCCCCGCTGTTAGTAATAACGCTGATTTCGAGACAAATTGGAGGATAAAAGGCACCATTTAGGATAAGAGCAGGCATGAGTGATCAAAAAGTCGCACCGAAGAAAATTAAGACCATTTTAGTGAGCCAACCACAACCTGACGGAGAGAAATCTCCTTATGGGGATTTGGCTAAGAAACACAAAATCAAAATCGACTTTCGACCATTCATTCATGTAGAAGGAATGACTGCGCATGATTGGCGTCAGCAGCGGATTCAGGTCTTAGACCACACTGCTATCATCTTCACATCCAGAAATGCTGTTGACCACTTCTTCAGGATTTGTGGCGAAACACGAGTTACGATCCCAGAAACCATGAAGTATTTCTGCATGTCAGAAGCTATCGCCTTCTACCTCCAGAAATATGTAGTTTATAGAAAGCGCAAAATCTTTGTTGGGGAACGTAAGTTCAGCGATATGATTCCCTTATTCAAAAAACACAGCGGAGAGCGCTTTTTGCTTCCATCAGCTGACAAATTAAAAGATGACATCCTTTCTGTATTAGATGAGGTTGGAGTAAAATACACACGCGGTATTTTCTACAAAACAGTGATTAGCGATTTGAGCGATTTGGAAGATGTGAAATACGATATGCTCGTATTCTTCAGCCCAAGCGGAATTAAATCACTGTTCCACAATTTCCCTGGTTTCGTTCAAGGTGAAACAAGAATTGCAGGTTTTGGAGCCACCACTCACAAGGCGATCAAGGACCATAACTTGCGACTTGATTGCGCAGCACCGACTCCGGAAGCTCCTTCCATGACAGCTGCCATCAACCTCTATATTAAGGAATCGAACAAATAAGGTTCATTTATCTCCACTTTTGCGCGGCAATGGAGATGAATTTCCGCTTTCCAAGAGAAGAACGACTTAAAAGCAAGAAGCTCATCGACAGTCTTTTTCAAAAGGCTGATCGATCATTCCAGCCTCCCTTAATTGCGGTTTGGAAGCTAATGCCATTGACAGAATCCCTTTCTGCCCAAGTTGGATTCAGCGTTCCTAAAAAGCATTACAAAAGAGCAGTTACTCGAAACTTGATTAAACGCAGGCTCCGCGAAGCCTATCGCCTGCAAAAACAAGTGCTTCAAGATGCCTTGATTGCCAAGGACAAGCAGATTGCTATCCTGTTTATCACCTCCAAAACCGATAACATCTCTTATGATGAACTTAGCGCCAAAATGATGCTACTTTTACGGGACATTGCCGCAAATATTAAGCGTGTTCAGTAAGCTTTTCATTTTTCTAATACGGTTTTATCAAGGTGCGATTTCTCCTTATTTTCCCGCCACTTGCAGGTACACTCCTACATGTTCACAATACGGAGTTGAAGCGATAAAAAAGCATGGAGCATTGAAAGGCGGACTATTAACCATCAAACGAATCGGGTCTTGCCATCCTTGGGGTGGAAGCGGCTATGATCCGGTTCCGTAAAGAAACTGTCATGAACAAAAAACTTAAGATTGGAATCATAACAAGCGCCTTTTCTCTGCTTGCCATTGGTTCAATGAGCTTTGTAGAAAGCTACTTTGAAATCTCAAAAAACTTGGACATTTTCTCCACCGTTTATCGCGAGGTGAACGTGAATTACGTGGAAGAAACAAACCCCGGCAAGTTAATCAAGACGGGAATCGATGCTATGCTCGGCTCATTAGATCCATACACCAATTACATCCCGGAATCCGACATTGAAGATTATCGATTTATAACCACCCATGAATATGGTGGCATCGGTGCCTTGATCGGAACGCGCGGTGATTATGTGATTATAAGCGAACCTTATGAAGGCTTTCCGGCAGACAAGGCTGGGCTGAAAGCTGGGGATGTCATCATTGAAGTAGATGGCGAATCAGCGAAGGACAAGAACTCATCTCAACTCAGCGACATGCTTCGAGGTCAGAATGGTTCCAGCATCAAGGTCAAAGTGAAACGCGAGGCGACCAACCAAGAAATTGAAGTGGATATCGTTCGAGAAAAAATCAAGATTGACGATGTTCCTTACTATGGAATGCTCGAAAATGGTGTCGGATACATAAGTCTAAATGGATTCACTGAAACTGCCAGCAAGGATGTGAAGGATGCCTATGATAACCTGAAAAAGCAAGGAATGGAAGAACTGATTCTTGACCTCCGTGGTAACGGTGGGGGTCTGTTGCGCGAGGCAGTGAACATCGTTAACTTCTTCGTGGAGAAAGGAGAAACAGTAGTCGAAGTAAAAGGCAAGGTGAAAGAACACTACAGCCTGAACAAAGCACTTCGAGCACCTTTAGATCTCAAAATTCCATTGGTTGTGTTGATTGATGAAGGTTCGGCCTCGGCCTCTGAAATTGTATCCGGAACCCTTCAGGACTTAGACCGCGCGGTAATAATTGGTCATAATTCATTTGGGAAAGGCTTGGTTCAAACAACCCACGATTTGAGTTACAACTCAAAAATCAAAATCACCATCGCCAAATACTATACCCCCAGTGGCCGTTGCATTCAGCGCATTGATTATGGTGGAAAACGCGATTCAAAAGGAAAAGCTGCGGCAGTTGCCGATTCGCTTAGAAATGAATTCAAAACTCGAAACGGGCGGATCGTTCTTGACGGAGCAGGTATTGAACCTGATATCATGGTGGAAGATGAGGAGTACAGCGACTTGCTGGCAACGTTAATTCAGGAGAGTATTGTCTTTGACTATGCCACCAAATTCTACTTCACTCATGATAGCATTGCCAAACCTGAAGACTTCCATTTGACTGATGCCGATTATGCGAACTTCAAGACATTCGCTATGGAACATGAGTTTGAATATCGAACCTCAAGCACCGAAATGATGAAAGAACTCAAAACGGTCATTGAGGAAGACGAGTTCTACGAAGAGGTCCAATCTGAATACGATGCGCTGGCACAAAAGCTAAGTCGCGACAGAAAGACTGATTTAGACAAATTCCGTCACGAAATTCAGCTCATGATTGAGAACGAAATCGTTGGAAGATACTACTATTCAAAGGGTAGAATTCGTGCCTATTTGACTTACGATCCTGAAATCAAAAAAGCTGTTGACGTATTGAACAATAAAAAGGAGTACTCTTCCGTTTTAGAGGGTACTTGCACTGACTGTTTGATTAAAAAAGGTTGAGTGCGGTAACCTAACCTATGAGCAGAACATCCCGCGAACATCGTTGGATATACCTATTTGCGCTCGCTGTAATAGCTGTGGGGTTGCCATTTGGCAAAGCCATCATCAGCATTGGTGAAATCATTCTTGTGGCCAACTTCATTTGGGAAGGGAGGTGGTCAGAACGTTTGTCGCGTATTAAAAGTGATCCAACCATTTGGTTGTTTGTTGGCTTTTATCTGCTTCACATTATTGGACTAGCTTGGACCTCAAACTTTGATTGGGCATTCAAAGACCTAAGGGTAAAACTCCCGTTACTGATCTTTCCGATCATAGTCCCCCTTTCTCAACGACTCACTCGAAGCGAATTTTTGTGGATTGCGGCCTTCTTTTCAGGTGCAGTCATTGTGGCCTCTTTCTTTTCGACTTATGAATTCTTTATTCATCGCAATGAACCGGATTTTGACTTCAGACAAATAAGCCTCTTCACAAGTCATATTCGCTACTCGCTCATGGTATGCCTAAGCTTCATCATTCTCCTGAACTGCGCATGGAATGAGGAAAAACAAATGTGGCTTCGCGTGGCCTACACGATTCTCGCAGTATGGATGGGCGTTTTTGTTTTCGTCCTTCAGTCAATGACAGGCATTGTTATATGGTTGCTATGCAGCTACATGCTTTTGTTTTACACCATGTTCTATGTGAAGAATCTGATCGTTCGCACAGCAGGCACTACAGCTCTGATAGTTACGCCTTTGCTGATCATCTTTTATGTGGCTTTTCAAATCGACTCATTTTATCCAGACGAACCGTTCGACCGTACCACCCTTGAAATGCAATCTGCGCAGGGAAAATGGTATCACCACGACACAAACAATTTAACTCTTGAAAACGGGCATTACATCAACCTATACATATCTCCGCTTGAGCTTCAAGCGGAATGGAACAAGAATAGTGACATAAAGTACGTAGGAGGCAAAGACAAAAAAGGTCAATATGTCTATACAACGTTGATTCGCTACATGACCAGTAAGGGCTTGCGGAAAGATTCGGTTGGATTTTCTTCACTCACACAAACCGACATAGTAGCCATTGAAAACGGGGTTGCCAATGTTCGATTCTTATATGGAAACGCTATTGACAATCGCGTTTATACCATCATCTGGGAATTGGATAAAATGGTGAATGAGAAACTCGTGCAAGGGCACTCCGTGACCCAGCGATTCGAATATTGGAAAGCGGGTTGGCAACTATTCACACAACATTTTTGGCTAGGAGTAGGCACGGGTGATCTTGATGATGCTTTTGATGAAACTTACGCCCAAAATCATTCGAAGTTGACTGACCATCATCGGCTACGAACGCACAATCAATATCTGTCCATTGGAGGTTTACCAGGAATCATTGGTTTTCTCTGTTTTTCATGGCGATGATTGTTTATCCCTTCGCTAAACTGAAAACGCCCGAACTTTCCTTTACGTTGGATTTGCCATCATTCTTTATGCCAGCATGATGAATGAGGACACGCTAGAAACACAAAATGGTGTTACACTTTATGCCTTGTTCAATGCCTTGTTCCTCTACTGCTCTCAGCGCTTTCACCTGTAGATGAAAGAATGGATCACAGTCTCTGATGCTCGCCTAGCCGTAACCCCTTCGAGTACTTTTTTCACCACATTACTTCCTTGTAAAGACAATTGCTTGCGAAGCGTTTCATCCGGGTAACTAATCCCCAGCACCGCCTGGCTAGTGCATCAACGTTGCCCACTGGACACAATAGGCCAGATCGTCCGTGTTCAATGATTTCAGGAATGCCTCCGGCCTCACAACCGGCACCCCAGCTGCCAGGGCATCCAAAACAGAGGTGTTCCTAGTCCCTCTGTCTTTGATGCTGGCAGCATAAGCAAAGACAAGAAGATGTGTCCAGTTCGGGAAGAATAGCTGCGACATCTTTTCGGGAAACCTGTCATTACAATGTGGTCTTGAACATGGTGCTCTGCAATGGCCTGCTCAACCTCCTTCCGATAGGCCCTTCACCAATGAAAAACTTGGCTTTAACACCAGTATCTACCAAACTTTCTTGACTGTCCTGACAACGTCTCAGTAGTCTTGTGCGAGCCAGCGGCAGCCACATTACCAATAATCAGTGTCGTGATCAATGCCAAATTCATCTCCTCAAAATTCCAGCGGCCCCTTGAGAATTTGTTCAAATCAATTCCACTATAAACCACTTCGAGCTTGACTGATCCTCGATATCAGCACCTTTCATTATCTCTCGTATAGCCTTTGAAACACAAAATGATCTTCTGCAAATACGAGGATGGTTGTACTTGAAGGCCGACATAGCCCTGCTGAATTGGGAAATCGACCCTCCGAGAAACCACGATGGGCAGGTCATTGTTGGTCAAAACCGTACTGAGAATTGCAAAATTGTGGGCATGGCTATCGTGAACATGAACAAGCTCGATGTTTTCTCTCTTGCACACGTGATTCACTCGAAAAGCTACCATCGGGTTGGCAGAAAACCCTTTAAAATAAGTAACCTGATTGATGTGGTTTTTTAAACAATACTTATGCACAGCAGAATTGAAAGGACACATGACCATCTGCCAAACACCCAGCTTGCTCAATTCCTCAACAAGGTAGATGAGTTGCTGTTCTCCCCCTCTCCAAGTTTTGGGTGACGATATGTGAAGCACTCTCATTTCGCCTGTTGAATGCTCAGCAATTTCCGATACTTCAAATATGTCGCGTAGGTTGAATATAAGGCTATACGCAGTCCGAAATATCCATCCAGAAATCCAAGCTTAAAAATGTAGCCTTTCACAAATCTTGCCATGGGTTTAACGCAAATCTTCATCCAATTCGAACGGACGCCTTGGTCGTATTTGGCCTGAGATGAAATGTTGGTGAAGTTGACCACTTGCTTTCTGTGTTCCTCTGCTGTATAGAACGTATAATGATGCAAGTCGCCTTTTAATTTTCTGGATTTTGAGCCCTTGTTTAAAACATATTTGTCATGCGGATTAGTCCCCCTCCAAGTACCCTTTGTACGGTCAAACAACCTCATCTTCCAATCCGGATACCAGCCTCCGTGGCGAATCCATTGGCCACAATAATTGGCTAATCTATTCACAAAATAACCTTCGCAGTCAAACGATTCTTTCACCTCTAAAATTGACAACCGAAGTTCATCGCTGAGTGCTTCATCTGCATCAAGAGACAACACATGATCGTATGTAGCCTTAGTAAGAGCAAAGTTCTTTTGTTCGATGTAGCCCAGAAATTTCTGTTGGATAAAGGTCGATCCATGGCTTTTGGCAATTTCCTCGGTACGATCCGTTGAAAATGAGTCAACAACAATAATTTCATCCACAATACCACTCAGACTTTCTAAACAGCGACCTATGTTTCGCTCCTCGTTCAATGTCAAGACTATGGCGGAAATCTTCGGCATGCTACTCCTGCAAATAAACACGTCTCACCCGCTGCGAAACCTTGGTCAATATTTCATATGGGATGGTTTCAAGCATAGCTGCCATGCGTTCAATATCTCGAGCGCCATCAAAAACCACAATTTCATCGCCTTCCATTGCATTCGTATTGGTAACATCGATCATGCACATGTCCATGCAAACATTTCCGACAATCGGGCAATCTTGTTTCTCCCACTTCAATGACCAGCGGCCTCCACTTAACCTGCGATCTAAACCATCGGCATAGCCAATAGCCACTGTAGCAATTCGCCTCGACACATGGTGCTTACCCTTTCTACTGTAACCCACCGACTCGTTTTGGGCCACATCTCTGATTTGAACAATGTATGACTTCAATGTTCCTAATGCGCTTAGATATTTGTTTTGATCGGTTCCAACGAATCCATACAAACCAATCCCAAGCCTTACCATTTCGAATTGGTACTCCGGAAACCGCAACGCTCCACTGGAATTGAGCACGTGTCGATCAGGTTTGTATCCAATAGCCGACTCAATTTCCGCAACCATTTCAAGGAATTGTTCCACTTGTTGTCGACTAAAATGATCTTCCAAATGATCCTCGGCAGAACTTAGGTGCGTGAAAACACTGGCAACTTTGATGAATCGGTTGTTTCTTAGCAACCATGATATTTCAGCTATATCTGCCCTCTCGAATCCCAATCGGTGCATTCCAGAATCGATCTTTAAGTGAATATTGATTTCCTCAAAGAGATGCCGCATTGATACTGCAGACTCTATGAATTCCTTCAAACTTCGAACAGAATAAATCTCTGGCTCAAGGTTGTTTCTAATGATCGCATCGAAAGTGCTCTTCGTAGGACTCATCACCAGTATAGGCAGGTAGATTCCTTTTTTCCGCAGCTCAACCCCTTCGTCTGCATAGGCCACCGCAAGGTAATCGGTCTTTTGACTTTGCAGATAGGATGCAATTTCAAATCCCCCGCTACCGTATCCAAAGGCCTTGACCATGACCATGGTTTTCACACCAGCTGAGAGCTTCGATCGGAAGAAGTTTAGGTTGTGTCCCAGCTTCTGAAGGTCAATCTCCAACGTGGTTTCATGCTGCTGTGCCTGAAGCCGCTTCACCAATTGCTCGAGCTTGAACTTCCTCGCACCCTTTATTAAAATGGACTTATTTTTCAATGATCCTGTGTCAAGCTGCTTCCAATATTCATTTGCATCAGAAAAGTGAGATACACTCAAATCCACGAAACAAGATGCAAATCGTTCCGTTTCGGGTCCGATTGTCACAAGATTGGCTACTTCTGCTTCCTTCAATAAAACGCCAACTCTCGCATATAAGTCTTTCGAACCACTTTTGTCTCCAAGGTCTGTGAGGATAACCATTTTTTCTCTGTTTCCCTGAGCGCGCAAGTGTTCCAGAGCAGCTCTAAGCGATTCGAGATCTGAGTTATAACTGTCGTCTATCAATATGCTCCCCTCAATTCCCTGCTTCACCTCCATCCGCATTGCAACGGGGCTCAAGGCTTCGAATCTTTCTAAGGTCTCTTCATCCGTCACACCCAGCAGAATCAAAGTACACAGGCAATTGATAGCATTTTCGACTGATGCCCTATCCGTAAATGAAATGCGAACAACGAACTCCTCATCATCCTTCAATGCGGTGATGCGACTTAAGTTTTCTCCCAAAGTTTCTACCTTAAATTGAACAACGGCACGGTTCCCCTTTGCAGACCAGCTAAACAATTTTTCACTCAACCCTGCTGGCAGCCAATCAAACCATCGGTGATCAACAGAACAAACAACTTGTTCGGCATGATCGAACAATTGAATTTTCTCCAACAGCTTCTGTTTATCGGATTCAAAGTGCGCAGCATGTGCATCACCAAGGTTGGTGAAAACACCGATATCGGGTTTGACCATCTGCTCCAATGCTCGCATTTCATTTGGTTGAGAAATTCCAGCTTCAAAAACTGCCAGCGTGTGTTTTAACTCCAGTTTACAAACGGATAGCGCCACTCCGATTTGAGAATTGAAGCTTTTCGGGCTGCGACAAACCTGGTGCTTCCCCTCCAACAGAATGTTCAACCACTCTTTGACAATGGTTTTACCATTACTTCCGGTGATACCAACTACTCTTGTTCGAAAATTGTCGCGATGCTCAATCGCAATGCTTTGCAGTGCTGAAATAACATCCTTAACCAGTATGAAATTTGCGGTGTCTTTATATTGTTCATTCCATTGATCATCGGACACCAAAAAGTTCCGAACCCCTTTTTCAATCAGCCCAGGAATAAAATCATGGGCATCAACTTTAGCTCCCTTGATGGCAACGAATAACCCACCGAGTCGAACGGGCTCGCGACTGTCTATCATAATGCCGCGAACCATGGTTCCAGGAATCGCTATAGAGCGCTCTCCGCCACAAAAATCCGCTATTGTCTCGATCGTATAGTTCATCGTTTTCTAAGCTCATTGCTCTTGCCAAAACATGCCCTGCACAATGGTTCATATTCATGTTTTTCTCCCAACTCAATCAGTTTTTCACTTGCAATAACACGGTGGCTATGATTTGCTAAAGAACCACATTTCATGCAAATCGCATGAACCTTGGTGACATACTCAGCCACTGCCATCAATGCCGGAACCGGACCAAAAGGCCTGCCTTTAAAATCCATGTCCAAGCCTGCCACCACAACTCTCTTACCACTTGCTGCCAGTTGGTTACAGACGTTCACCAGCTCCATGTCAAAGAACTGAGCCTCGTCAATTCCCACTACCTGTGCCTGATCTGCCAATATCAAAATGTTGCCCGAAGAGCGCACGGGAGTGGAACGAATACTATTCGAGTCGTGCGAAACCACTTCCTCCTCATCGTAACGCGTGTCAATATCCGGCTTGAATATCTCCACTTGCTGATTCGCAAATTCAGCCCGCTTTAGCCTGCGTATCAATTCTTCCGTTTTGCCGGAAAACATTGATCCACAAATCACTTCAATCCAACCATAACGGTGCTTCTTGCTGCCGGTATATTCTAAAAACAACCTCTGATCTGAATTTGGCGAAATGTACGAATCTAAGACGGTGGTGATTGTTCGTTAAGTGTTGTAAAAAATCTCGCCATGGAATCAACATTTATCATCTTTGACAACCTTCAAGTATTGCTGCAAAATGAATGAGCTAAGAGATCAGATTGAAATCCTTTCGCGCCAAATCGATGAAAAAGCATCGGAAATCGATGCTCTGAAGCGAGAACTGCACTTACTAAAAGTGAAATTCAACGATTTGGTTGATCAGCAGCAACGCGAGCAGAGATTGAAGGAAGAAAAACTAGTAGCCGAGCAAAAAGCACTGGATGACGCTCGCTCAGCTAAGGAGCGCAGGGCGGCAGAAGAGTTGGAAAAACAACAAGAGCCAGCACAGGAAGAACCTGTGGTCAATGAAGCTCCGTACAACGATGAACCTGAAGTTGAGCACATTGGTGAGTCAGAACATCAGGCTATAATGCGTACAATTGAAGAGCTTTCCAAGTCGTTTGGAAGCAACGCCAGAACAAGTACTGCAGAAACATTCGAAGCCCGACCCACGCTCAGCGACAAAGTTTCGAGGCTCAGATTGAACGACATCCGCAGAGGGCTTGGAATCAATGAGCGTTTTCTTTACGCAAACGAATTGTTTGGAGGCGACATGGAAGCATTTTCCAGAGCCATCGAAGAACTGAATCACGTAGAGTCTGAGACTGCGGCCGAGCGTTTGATCAATGAGAACATTGCTTCGAAATATCGTTGGGATCAAGAGAATGAAACTGTAATTGCTTTCAAGTCGCTGGTTTCACGCAGATTTGCATGATGCGACACAACCCTGCTCTGCTTGTTTTAACCACTACACTTTTCATACAGACGTCTATTGCACAGGATGTCAACTACGTTAAATCCATTATTGATTCGCTATGTGCACCTCGCTATGACGGGCGCGGATACGTGAATGACGGAGATGCCAAAGCTGCCAAGTTCATCCAACGTCAGGTGAAACTTTTGGATCCGAGCATTAAAGTCGTTATGCAGGAATTCGAGCTGGGGGTAAACACATTTCCCGGACAATTCTGGTTGAGCACAAACGGAGTGGCAAGACTAGCAGGAGAAGAATTCATCATCGATCCTAAATCTGGAGGACTAAGGGGCGACTTTGAAGCGGTAACGTTTAAGTCACGATGGGCGAAGAATCAGGAGAGCTTATTCAGCAAAGTAGCAAACGGAAAATTTGAAGGTAAACTTGTGGCCTTTGATGCCCAAACTGAGAATACCGATTACAAGACCCTGATTGAAAACGTTCACAAAAATCCACTGAAAGCAGCGGGCTACATTATTGTAACTTCAGACAAACTCACTTGGAGCGTAAGTCGGTCCATGCTGGACTTTCCGGTCATATTAATGCACCAAGTGGGCAAGTCTAAAAAAATTAAAAATGTTTCCATCGATATCGAACAGGAGTTTCAGAGCGAGCACAAATCCACGAACGTAATTGCTACCCTTCCGGGCACTGGTGACCACAAAAGCAAACTTGTATTCACTGCACATTTGGATCATCTGGGAAGAATGGGTGCCGAAACGTATATACCAGGAGCAAACGACAACGCCAGCGGATCGGCCATGCTGTTGGACTTGATGAGACGCTACATGCAACAACCGCACAAAGAAGACATAGTCTTTATTTGGTTTGAGGGTGAAGAAGCGGGCTTGGTAGGTTCTCGTCACTATGTGGAAAATCCAACCTTTCCTTTTGATCAAATTAAGTTCCTCATGAATCTGGATTTGATGGGAGATGCTAAAACAGGAATCACTGTGGTTAATGGGAAAGTATATGAAGAGCAATTTGCCAAACTGAGCTCACTCAACATGGAGCTAGGATTTGTTGAGAATGTCAACGCAAGAGGACCTGCTGCAAACAGTGATCACTATCCGTTTTATGAGAAGGGGGTTCCGTGTTTCTTTATTTATACGACAGGCGACTACACCCACTACCACGATATAAACGACAAGCCTGAAAATCTACCCATGACCAATTATGCACCGGTCTTTGAGCTGATCATTCAGTTTATGAATGAAGGCATTTAACTACTGGGTTATCACCATAATAGAACCCTTGGCGTTCTTTCCGGAGTAATGAACTCCGTTGACATCCAAAGCATCTATCTGATAGAAGCACATGGTGCGATTTGGGAGAGGCTCGCCCCTTAAATCTGTTCCATACCAGGTGAAATTTGGATCACTGGATTCGAACACCAATTGTTTGCTTCTAGTCCAAATGCGAATGTGGAATTCGCTCACATCGGTTGCGCCATTGACACTGAAATAATCATTGTTGTTATCACCATTAGGCGTCACCCATTCCTGTGCTGCATGAGGGAAATAAGCAATACACTGCTTTTCTTCCTCCTTCTCAGGCTCTGCCGGAGGAGCGGGCATTGGCACTTTTGCCTGAGCAACTTTTTCTGTCTCGTTATCTTTTGCTTCAGGAGTTTCTTGGCCAAGAGCTGATTCACTCTTTCCAGCAGGGCTCTGCTCAAGAGCCTTTGGCTGCGGATTATAGGCGACTTCGCCTGATCGATTTTCGGCAACTTCGTTGTGCTCAACTACCTGCTCAACCTTTCGAGGTTTTTCGCTACGAACCTCCGAAGAATTTTGGACGACCACATCATCCTCAGTCGATAATGGCGCTTCCATCGTCTCCTTCTCCACAGCGGAATATTCAGCCGCGGTTTCATTGTGATCAACGACAGGTTCATTCACCTCAATGATGCGCTCGACTTCCACAACTTCATCTTGGTTGAATTGCTTCACCTCGTTCACGGTGCCTAATGCTACTACGGAAGTTATTCCCACCACAGCAGCTGCCTTAGCGAGAAAGGTGCCCGAACTGACCGCGGAACCGGCCGCAGTTGATTGAGCAGCTAACGATGATTGAATGCCTGTCCAAACATTTGAACTGACTTCCATCTCATGGTTGGCAAATGCCTCCTTGAAAATGTCTTCTATATGATTCTGATTATTTTCCATCAGATATTTTCTCTTTCTCCAATTATGTTCATCAAGTATGTTCTTGCCTTGCGAAACTGTGTTTTCGATGTACTCTCAGTAACTCCCAACTCATTCGCAATTTCCTGATGAGAGTAGCCTTCAATGGCATACATGTTAAACACCGTTCTATAACCAGGAGGCATTTCATGAATGATCTGCATCAACTCTTCCACTCTCATCTTGCCCATCACTTTTTCGTCCTCACCAGCTAAAAACTCCGCTTCGCTGATGTCTGTATCCAAGTGCATGTTTCGCTTTCTTCTAAGGTGGTCGAGCGAGGTATTCACCATCGTTCTTCTAATCCAGCCTTCGAAGCTTCCCTCGCGTTTAAATGTTTTCAGATGACCGAAAACCTTTACAAACCCGTCTTGCAAAACATCCTCTGCCTGCTCGCGATCAGCAACGTATCGCATGCACACAGACATCATTTTACGGCCATACTTGTCAAACAACGCTCTTTGCGCCCGCTGATCCCCAATCAAACACTTGTCAATCAGTTCATCATCAGTCATTGGGTACAAAACTCGGATATAGATGCAAATTGGAACGAAATAGTTGTCCCTGCATCAACATTTCGTTTTTCATTCGAAAGCTTAACAGTCCCCTAACTGACGAATTGATTGATTACTAAACATTTGTAACAGATGCGATTCCAACAGTCTTTCAATCTCACAAGCACATTATTTGTTTGCCTATCGTGCTTTGGGTGTACCATTGAAGGCCCATTCTATGGAGGCTCTCATGCGATAAAAAATGGAACGGGGCAATTAATCCGAGTCAGCTTTTATGACAATGGGATTATTGCCGAAAAGGGAACTATTGAAAGTTCGAAAACATGGGAACGATTCAGCACATTTGACGGCAACATGGAGAGTCCAACATTCAACCAAGTTGGCCCAGTATTTTATGACTCCATCCTTCTTCAAGATGAAAACGACTCTGTGCTTAATGTGTACAGACGATACGGAGTTCCAGATCACCATGTGCATCATGATATTTATTCAGAAGAGTCCCACATTCTGAAAGAAACAGAACCGAAAAGAGGATCAGGAACCTATGGTGGTTGGTTCCAGTATATATTCGAGTTTACCACAGCCGACATCGGAAATTGATATTCTCTTCGCCTAAGGGATTAACTTCGCCAACGGATGAAAATCTCAGCCAGCGTTTATTCGAGCAAAGAAGAAGACTTGCAGTCGCTGGTCCAACATCTAGACCAACACGGCATTGACTTTCTGCATATCGACTGCAACGACAATCCTGCTGTATTTGAAGACATCAGGCACATACGTGAAGTTAGTAATACACCTATCGACCTTCATCTGATTACCGCTAATCCGGAACCATACTTTGATCAAATTAATGCGCTGAACATTGAATTGGTCACACTGCAGTACGAGGATTTGAATGGCTATCAATACTCCGGAGGATTGAAAAGCAAAATGGGTTTGTCAGTGATTTCGCCAACGGACATCAATGTTTTCGATCCTGAATATTACGATTTCATTTTGCTCATGGCCACCATTCCCGGTCAAAGCGGAGGCAAATTCGACAAGGTGAACTTTCGAAAAATCAGGAAATTCAAAAATGCCTTTCCGGGAAAGCAAATCCATGTAGATGGCGGGGTGAATGCCGAGGTGAGTTTCGTGTTGCGGAATATGGGCGTGACATCGTCCGTTGTTGGATCATACCTTTTTAAAGATCAACCTGTTGAGCTGCGCTTCACCTGAAAACACACGAAATTGAGGTCATTACTTGGTAGAAGATTTCATGCGAACACGTGATGAATCTCCCATACTCGTCGGAAACCAACCAATGACTTCAAGTCCATTCTCCAAAGCATCGAAGACTGGAAAATGGGCTTCACCATGTTAGAAGATCAAAACCAAAAGCTCATCGGAATTGTGAGTAATGCAGACTTGAGAAGAGAAATTCTCAGAACAGTTGATCAACCTGAATTGTTCAACATCGAACGAATGATCAACATGAATCCGATTTCAATTGAACCCAATAAGACTGTGACAGAAATGCTGTCTCTTGTCAAACTATACGATTTCCCAATCAACTACCTTCCGGTTGTTGATACAGACCATCGCGTGAAAGGCGTTGTTTCCTTCCTAAACCTTGTGAAAGGCGAATTATGATCATACATACAAAACCCAATACCTCCGAATCAGAAGCTCATGAGCTAGCGAAAGCCACCGAATCGTCCATTTTTTATGATGGAATGCAATTCGTGTTGGTGACTCCGTCCAAACTCAAGGAGGTGCCGAGCCAATTTCAGGGCATCATTTCTGAATCTTGGCCAATGGCCGATGACTTGCAATTGGGAAGTAGGAGTTATCGATCTGAAACGCGAACCATTCGATTGGGAAATGTTGAGATCGGAGGTTCTACGAATAACACGATTGTAATTGCAGGGCCATGCTCAGTGGAGTCTGAAGATCAAATTCGTCAGAGCGCAGAACTAATGAAATCGTTAGGAATAACCGGTCTTCGAGGTGGTTGTTACAAGCCTCGAACTTCTCCATACTCGTTTCAGGGTCTTGGACTAGAAGGCTTGAAACTGCTTTCCAAAATGCGCGATGAATACGGATTCACCATTGTCAGTGAAGTGCGCGATGCGACCCACGTAAATGAGGTGATCGAACACGCTGATGTGATTCAAATTGGCGCAAAAAGCATGTATGACCACGGCACTCTGAAGGCCTGTGCCAAAACACAAAAAGCAGTTTTGATCAAACGCGGATTTGGAACTACATTGCAGGAATTTGCACACGCAGCCGAGTTTGTTTTGAGTGGAGGGAATCCGAATGTCATGCTTTGTGAACGAGGGATCCGAACGTTCGAAACCAAAACGCGTTTCACACTCGATTTGTGTGGAGTTGCTTGGTTGAAGGAATATACCAACCTTCCGGTAATCTTGGACCCTTCGCACGCATTAGGTTATCGATACGGAATCGCAGACCTGAGTCGCGCTTGTGTGGCTATGGGAATTGACGGCATTTTGATTGAAGTTCATCCCAATCCGGCCGTTGCTAAAAGTGATGCCGCGCAACAACTTTATCACGATCAGTTTAAGGAACTAATGCAAACGCTAGCACCTGTGGCCAAAGCTGTTGGTCGTAACATTGTATGACCCTGTTCGAGAAAAATATCGAATACCTTAATCGCACCATCAGCGGATTGAAGCTTAGCGAAAATCAGCCGGTCTCCGAGATTCGATCAATTTGTGAGCAAAACAACATTTCATTTCAAAACCTGGTGCTCTTCAATCTGGAAGCCTCTGCACTAAATTGGAATAAAATTCGATTCGTGTTCTTGGATGTGGATGGCGTGATGACAGAAGGCGGCATGTTCTACACCGAAGATGGAGACGAATTCAAGCGTTTCGACACAAAGGATGGAATGGCCATAAAGGAAGCGATGAAAGCGGGTATCGAATTCGGCATCATCTCTTCGGGAGTCAATTCCAAAATAATTCAACACCGAGCCGACATGTTTGGAATCAAACGCGTGTATGTGGGCGCTGAGCCAAAGCTTTCGGTCGCACAGCGATGGCTGGATGAAATGGATTTAGAGTGGACTGAAATTGGATACATCGGTGATGACATTAACGACCTGAAAATGTTTGAAAAAGTGGGCATCGCAGCATGTCCATCAGACGCTTCCATTCCGAATAAGCAATCCGCGCACTTTGTGCTTGAATCACTGGGTGGTCACGGTTGTGTTAGAGAATTCATGCGTTATCATCCTAAGCTAATGGACATCCTCTAATGTCAGGCAAACTCACTTTGGTCCCCACTCCGGTTGGCAATTTGGACGACATCACCCTACGCGCATTACAAGTATTGAATGCTGCGGATTTGATTTTGTGCGAGGACACACGACACACGTTAAAGCTGCTCAGTCATCACGGTATTCAAAATAAGCTGAGCCCCTTTCATCAACACAACGAACACAAAGTGACCAACAATTTGGTTTCGCAAATCCAATCCGGAACCATCATGGCGTTAGTTACCGATGCAGGCACACCGGGCATCAGTGACCCGGGCTACATGCTCGTGAGGGAGTGTATCCAACAAGGCGTTCAGGTGGAAGTACTTCCGGGAGCCACAGCGGTTATTCCGGCCATAGTAGGATCGGGACTTCCGTGTGAGAAGTATTTGTATCTCGGCTTCCCCCCTCAGAAAAAAGGTCGACAAACCTTCTGGAAAGAATTGTCAGATGAACCTCACACCTTGGTGATGTATGAATCTCCCCATCGCATAATGAAAGCCTTAACGGAGGCTCGGGAGACATTCGGACCGGATCGACTGGGTTGCGTAGCCCGCGAAATCAGCAAGTTGCACGAAACCTACCATCGCGGGACGCTCGCTGAATTAATTGAAACAGGAGAAACGGAGGCTTACAAGGGAGAAATCGTACTCATCATTGAGGGTAGAACACACGCTGAAAAAAGACTGCGACAATGAAGGCAATTGTGTTGGTGAAGGACGGAAAAGCTTCCGAGGCTTTTGATCTTCGAGAAGTTGAAACGCCTAAGCCGGGTAAAAATGATGTGCTCGTCAAAGTGACGCATTTCGGGTTGAATTATGCAGATGTGATGTCGCGAAACGGTTTGTACAATGACCGACCGGAATTGCCTTGCATATTAGGATACGAGGTGGTGGGAACAGCTATTGAATGTGGAAGCGAGGTGAAAAACATCCAAGTTGGAGACACCGTCTTGGCATTCACCAAATTTGGCGCCTATGCAGAATTCTGCTCGGTTGATTGCAGAGGTGTAGTTCCATTAGCTCCAGGGACGGATCCTGTTGTCGCGACCGCACTCGCCACCCAATACTGTACCGCTTGGTTTGCAGCTTGCCATATGACGAACCTGCATAAAGGTGACCGTGTGCTCATCCACGCTGCAGCCGGTGGCGTGGGAACAGCCTTGGTTCAAATCGCGAGATGGAAAGGGTGTGAGGTATTTGGCACCGCTGGGCAACCCGAAAAATTGGAGTACTTGAAAAGCATTGGAGTCGATCACCCGATCAATTATCGACAGGTCGAGTTTGACCAAGAAGCCCGAAACATCCTGAAGGATAATCGCATCGATGTCGCCTTTGATCCCATTGGCGGCAAGAATTTTCGCAAAACCCTGAACCTGTTGGGTTCCGGAGGTCGTATCGTTTCCTTTGGCGCAAGCGAATGGAGTGCATCCAAAGGTGGGCTGATGGACAAGCTAAAACTTGTTTTTGGATTTGGCTTCCTTCACCCGATCGGATTACTCATGAAATCGCGAGGGGTCATCGGGCTCAACATGCTTCGCATTGCGGAAAACAAACCCGCATACATGCAACAGTGTATGGTGGATGTGATGGAACATTACAAATCGGGTGTTTTGAAACCCTATATTGATTCGGTGTTCAAAGCATCGGACATAGCAAAGGCCCATGATCGTTTGGAAAGCCGACAATCGATCGGAAAAGTGGTCGTGGAGTGGTGACCTAAAACGTGAACTCCTGCTGAAATTGCTTTAAGCGTTCACGCAGCAAACCCACGGCTTGATCATTCGCCCCCATCATCGTAGTTTCCACTTTAAGCTCCCTCAACTTTAGGTTGTTGTTGATGAAAATGATCTCCAAGTCCGGGTACAATTCCCGGAGGACTTCCACAATCTGATTCACCTGAAAATTGTGTTCAACAAGGTTTTCGATTGTCGAATCCGAGTTTTGACGTAGTAACCCCGAAAGATGGGCGGCTACCGTTTCGACATGAACAAAAGGCCGTTGCTGCTCACCGCTTCCGTGAATGTTAATTTTGCCATGGAAGTTAGCCTCGAATAAAAACTTGTTGATCACCGCATCAAAGCGCATGCTTCGATTATAACCGTACACATTGCCACAGCGGATAATGTGTGTCTCACACTTGCTTTGTAAACGCTTGACATGATCTTCCCCGCGCATCTTCGAAATGCCGTAAAACGTCCTAGGATTAGGCTGCGAATCCAAATTCTTTTGATCATCACCCGAACCGTATACTGATACACTACTGAGGTAGATCAATTTTTTGACGCTTGATTCTTCCACGGCATATGTCACCTCTGCCGTTCCCCAATGATTGACTTGCTCAAAAAGATGCGCGTCCTGATCAGCGAAGGGGGTGGTAACCTTGGCCGCCAAGTGGTATACTACATCGGCATTCTTAACCGCCTTTCGCAATTTCCGGCTGTCCAATATGTCCCCATCAATAAACTTAACTCGTTCATCCAACTTGGTTTTCCCGATGAACAAATTGTAGTTGTGCCTGCTCAGGTTGTCATATATGACCACATCCGTTACCGCGTTATTCCGCAACAATTCCTCACACAACGAAGTTCCAATGTATCCTGCTCCTCCCGTTATCAATACCCTCATTTGCTAATCAATTCAGTGTGTAAACCACATTCCGTTTTATTCTGACCCAGCCATCGTCCATCTCGATCATCACCTAAGGATGGCTTGACGGTACACGGCTCACAACCGATGCTGGAATATCCCTGCGCATCCAACGGATGGCGTGGTAAATCGAATTCATTGATGTATCGCCAAATTTCCTGCTTAGTCCAACTCAACATGGGATGAAATCTCATACCTCCTTGGGGAGTGTGCTCAATTTCATTCAGCGATTTTCTATTGGCGTTTTGATCTGCGCGCACACCGTTTACCCACACATCAAACCGATCCAGCAATGGCTGCATTGGCTGAGTTTTATTTAGAAAACAACAGTAATCGGGATCAGAAGTGAAGTAAAAGTTGCCTTGACTATTTCGCTGTTGAATCTTCGGAACATGCGACTCGATATTCAAGACATTCAAACCAAAATCATTGCTAACCTCATCTCGGAAGGAAAGCGTTTCGGGAAAATGAAACCCAGTTTGAATAAAGTAAACCGGCATCTCAGGAGCAACCCTTGACAGAATGTGCAGCATCGGTAAACTATGCGTCTGGAATGAGGAGGAGGCAAAAAAAGTCTGCCCCGCATTTCTAAACCCCTCAATCCGAACCCTGATTTGCTCAACCTTTGCGTTGAAAGTACTTCCCTGCTTCAAGCTGCAAAGGTTATGGCTCAAACATCAGTCGTGCAAGGCGAAATTGTCAATTAACCTTATTTCGCCCAGATACGCAGCAATAATTGCTCTGTCGGCATTAGAATCCAAGTGCTTAAATGTCTCTCCGTTTATTACGTCAAAGTATTCCAATCGGAAATCCGGGTCCGCTTCAAACCATAGTTCAATTGTCTTAATGACCTTGTCCGCTCCTTCCGATTGCACATGCTCCTTCGCATAAGATAAGGCCTTGTAAATCAAATCGGCCTTTTTTCTATGCTCCAAGGTTAAGCGAAGATTTCTAGAACTCATCGCAAGACCATCAGCTTCGCGCATAGTTGGCATGCCGACAATTTCAATTTTTAGATCGAGTGTTTGAACCAGCCTTCGAATCACAGCCAATTGCTGAAAATCTTTTTCTCCGAAAAAAGCAATATCGGGCTTAACCAGTTCGAATAACCGCTGCACCACCTGCCCAACTCCCTTAAAATGCCCGGGTCGAAAGGCCCCCTCATATACTCGCTCCAGAAGTCCGAAATCATGCAGATACTTTGATTGATCAGAGTTTGGTGGATAGATTTCTTCCTTGGATGGCAGATAAACCACGTCACACCTGACAGATTCGAGCTTAATTATATCGCCCTCAATATCAACCGGATACTTTTCGAAATCCATTGGATCGTTGAATTGAGTAGGATTCACGAAAATGCTGACTACGGTAAATAATCCTCTATTCTTACTCGCCTGAACCAATGAGAGGTGACCAGCATGGAGAGCCCCCATAGTTGGCACGAATCCAACCCGTTGACCTGTAAGAAGGAGTTCAAGCTCTATATGATTTCGTGCTGTTTTCATAGGTTTTATTCACTTCGCCTATTGACGCGATGCCTTATATTGGTTAACTTTGCGTTCCTTTTCGAGGCAAAATTGAGTTCTTTTCGTTTAATCAACAGAATTGTATGAGTAATTACGAACGCGTTCTATACGTATCCCACGAAATCAATCCCTACCTTCCAGAAAATTATATGTCGTACATGGGTCGCCAGTTACCACAGGAGGCTCAGGATTTTGGTAAAGAAATAAGACTTTTCATGCCGCGCTTCGGAAATGTAAACGAGCGTAGACATCAACTTCACGAAGTAATTAGACTTTCCGGGATGAACCTGATCGTTGATGACACCGATCATCCGCTGATCATCAAGGTTGCTTCTATTCAGCCTACCAGAATGCAGGTTTATTTCATCGACAACGAAGAGTTTTTCAGAAGAAAGGCCACGTTTTGGGATGAAGACGACAACTTTTTCGAAGACAACGATGAGCGTTCTATCTTCTTCTCACGTGGAGTATTCGAAACTGTGAAGAAACTGGGATGGATGCCGGAGATTATCCACGTGAATGGTTGGTTCAGTTCATTGATGGCTGTTTTCCAAAAGACTTTCTACGCAGACGATCCGTTGTTTGCTGATGCTAAAGTGGTGTTCTCAATTTACGGTGAAGAGTTCGCTGAAAAGATGGATCCACGCTTCTGGGAAAAGTGCATCTACGATGGCATGACGGAAGAAGACGTTGAGCTTCTAAAAGATCCAACCTATACCAACATCTGCAAGTTGGGTGCTAAGTATGCTGATGCCGTTGTGTTTGCAAGTGACGACATCAACGATGAAATACGATCATATGTGGCTTCGTTGGACAAGCCAATGCTGGATGCGCAGCCTGAGGAAAACCTCATGGGCGTATTTGATGATTTCTATTCAGAAGTCATGGAATCCAATTCTGTGATGGTAGAATAAGGTGATAAACTTCTCATTAAACCAACTTAAGCAGCGGTTTGCCAATTGGCGAACCGCTGTTGTTTTGGCGACATTTTGTTGCCTGCTTGCTGTCTCCTGCAAGAAGGATAGACTTTTGGGTATTGAACTACAGCCTGATGGTCAGTTTGACTCTCTGCAATTTATTGACACGTTTACCGTACAGGCCTTTACAGTGACTCCTCAGCGCCAGCGAAGCGATGAAGTACAATCATACGTGGGTCGCGTTTCAAGTTCTGTTTTTGGAACTACAGAATCCGCGCTGACAACTAACTTTCAATTCCCCACAGGTTATAGCGGTGATAGCGTACTAAAGGGATTTACGCTAGACTCAGTGACCTTGCATCTTCGTCCTAATCAGGTATTTGGTGTGCCATCCGAACCTTTTGAAGTGGAAGTATTTGAAATCGGACAACAGATATTCATTGATAGCGCTTATTACTCAGATTTCGACCCTATTGTGAAGCAAAAGGTTGGACAAGGAACATTTGTTCACTCGGGCCAAATCAGAATTACAGATACCATGTTGGTTGATGGCATCTATGAAGCATTTCAATTCATCATTCCGCTTGATAAGAGTTTCGGAGAGTACCTATTCAGTCTTTTTAGTAATACTTCGGTTATCTCTACAAATACCTTCCAAAGCGAATTCAACGGTCTGATGGTAAGACCAGCGGCCGGAACAGTATCAGTAGGATCCATTTATTCATTTGCCCTCACTACTGGAGAGTCAAGCATCCGCCTTCACGTATCGAATAGTGCAAAGAATAGCAGCACGACTATAAAAATTCCGATCAATGGAGAATGTGCACGAATCAATCAATACACACACCAATATTCTGGCTCGACAGTCGGTAATTACCTCGATAATGGACAGGTCAGAAACGACTTGGTTTTTGTTCAAGGATTGGTTGGGTCTGCCACAGAAATTCAAATTCCTGGTCTTTCCACGTTTGGTGCTAGCGGGATCTACGCAGCGTCAAAGGCAACACTATCATTCCCTCTAGCTGACATACAACCAAGCGAATTCACTCATTCAAAGCAATTATACCTGTTAGATATTGATGAGAGCGGCATTGAATCATTGACTCCTGACTATGTCTACAGTAAAGCCAGAGCAGGTGGTAAATACAATTCCTCCACAAATTCATTTGAATTTGACGTTACTCGATATGTTCAACGCGTATTGACCGCAGAGATGAATGGTCAAAATGAAAACTACGGTCTTCGACTTCATGCACAAGTCCCTGTTCTTAATGGAAACGACACGGCAATGAATGTTTTGAAAGGGATGGATAATATTGTTCTCAAGCTTTATCATACGGATCTAAATAATTAATCATGTGCGGCATTGTTGGTTACACAGGTAAAAAAGAGGCTTATCCAATTTTGATCAAGGGTCTTCAGCGACTTGAATACAGAGGATATGACAGCGCTGGTGTCGCTTTGATGGACGACAATCTGAATTTGCACAAGTGCAAGGGCAAAGTCGCTGATTTGCAAAGCCATGTTGGCGACAGTGATAAAGCAGGTCACGCTGGCATAGGTCACACTCGATGGGCAACGCACGGTGAGCCAAATGATGTGAATGCACACCCTCACCAATCCATGTCCGGTGAAATCGTTTTGATCCACAACGGCATCATCGAGAACTACGACAGCATCAAAAAAGAGCTTCAACATCGCGGTTACGTTTTCAAAAGCGAGACGGATACTGAGGTTTTGGTCAATCTAGTTGAAGAAATCAAGAAAAATGAACAGGTTGGTTTAGGCGAAGCAGTTAGAAAGGCATTGAACGAAGTGATCGGGGCGTATGCGATTGTTGTCATGTCGAAAAATGAACCCGGGACTCTAATTGCGGCCAAGAAAAGCAGCCCACTTGTCATCGGTATAGGCAACGAAGGTGATTTTTATCTCGCCTCTGATGCAACACCCATCGTTGAGTACACTAAAAATGTGGTTTACTTGGAAGATGGGGAAATTGCCGAAATAACTCCAGGTAAGGAATTGAAGCTTTTTACCGTTCAGAAGCATAAGGTTACTCCATACATCCAAGAACTAGAGCTTCAATTAGAGGAACTTGAAAAAGGCGGATACGAGCACTTCATGTTGAAGGAAATCTACGAACAGCCGCGTTCTGTCCGTGACAGTATGCGTGGTCGATTGCAAGTGTCGACAGGCCTTGTTCACCTAGGTGGAATGAATGAATACAAACGCAAGCTCATCAAAGCTGATCGCATCATCATTGTTGCATGCGGTACTTCATGGCACGCTGGTCTTGTGGGTGAGTATTTGATCGAAGACTTGGCCCGCATTCCCGTTGAAGTGGAATATGCTTCAGAGTTTCGCTATCGAAACCCTATTATCACAGAAAACGATGTTGTAATCGCCATTTCGCAATCAGGAGAAACGGCAGATACATTAGCTGCGCTGGAGTTGGCAAAGTCAAAAGGCGCTACCATTTTAGGAATCTGCAACGTAGTTGGATCGAGTATTTCGCGCATCACACATGGCGGATCATACACGCACGCTGGTCCAGAAATCGGAGTGGCAAGTACAAAGGCTTTTACAGCGCAAGTCACAGTCTTAAGCCTCCTTGCACTAAGCCTTGGGCAGGAAAGAGGGACCATTGAGCGCAGTAAATTCCAGCGACTGTTGATAGGCTTGAACGAAATCCCCGAAAAAATTGAACGCGCGCTCGAAACCAATGCACTGGTCGAAATTATCTCTGAAAAGTTCAAGGACGCCCACAACTTCCTTTATCTAGGACGCGGTTATTGCTTCCCCGTAGCGTTGGAAGGCGCGCTGAAACTGAAAGAAATCTCCTACATCCACGCAGAAGGTTATCCGGCTGCAGAGATGAAGCACGGACCTATCGCGCTGATTGATGAAGAAATGCCGGTTGTGGTTATTGCTACAAAGGGTCCATCCTATGAGAAGGTCGTAAGCAACATTCAGGAAGTGAAAGCCCGCAAGGGGATCATCATTGCGATTGTGAGCGAGGGTGACACGCAAGTGAAAGAAATGGCTGACTACACCATCGAGATTCCTGAAACAGATGAAATCTTTAGTCCGTTGGTCGCGTCAGTTCCATTGCAATTGCTCTCCTATCACATTGCCGTAATGCGCGGATGCAACGTAGACCAACCGCGTAACTTGGCGAAGAGCGTGACGGTGGAATAACCGATCATGAGCGTCAAGATCAACATCGAAGAGAAATTCAAACTATTCCAAGACCATTGGAACCCTCGCATTGTTGCTGAATTGAATGGTCAACACGTCAAGCTGGCTAAACTCCATGGTGAGTTTGTTTGGCACAGCCACGAAGAGGAAGACGAACTATTTTACGTAGTCAAAGGCCAACTCGAAATGCACTTCCGCGATCGTATTGAATTTTTGAATGAGGGCGAAATGATTATGGTTCCAAGGGGAGTAGAACATTGCCCTGTGGCCAAAGAAGAGGTTCATGTGCTGCTGTTTGAACCTGCTTCGACAGTAAATACCGGATCAAATTCTGAGTCTGCACTCACTCGCGAGCGGCTGGACAGAATCTGATCCGGTATTAACAGCCTGCTAGAATAATACCCTCGCTGAAAGGACAAAGTTTCTTCCAGCACCTGCTAAACCTGAACTGTAAGGTCGGTATCGCTGATCTGTGATGTTCTCCAAGCCACCGCTTACAGCAAGGTTCTTATTGACCTGATACATTGCCTTGAAGTTCAAGGTGTACCATGCCGGAACATATGGATTTCCGTTCTTGTCAGCCGCATAAATCTCTGTCTTGCCCTGCTCTTCCTGTGGCAATTGTCCAGAGTGAACCCAATGATTGTAAATGCTATACAGATCCATGTTCAAGCTCTTATGTCTATAGGTCAAATGAGCGATGCTAAAGAAAGGCGCAGCATGTCGCAGGGAACTTTCCGTTCCATTGTCGAGCTCCTCCGTTCCCAACTG
Source organism: Flavobacteriales bacterium (assembly GCA_041391765.1). Taxonomy (GTDB): domain Bacteria; phylum Bacteroidota; class Bacteroidia; order Flavobacteriales_G; family Salibacteraceae; genus SHAN690. The sequence continues at coordinate 53,826 of JAWKNJ010000021.1, forward strand.
ATAATTTGATCTTCCCGAGAGACCGAAACCAGCGGGCAACTTGGCTTCGAACCCTGCCTGAACACCGTAAACCGTTGCTTGGGCAGCATTTTGGATTGCCTGAACTTGACTCAATGATCCATCATAAACAATACTATCCAATCCATCCAATTTATAGTCTCTACGAACCATGGCGTTTTGAAGTATGGTGTAGTACCCCGTTACTTCCAGTTCCAGGTAATCTCCAAACAACTTCTCAACTCCTACCTCGAAATTGTAGGCATACTCTGCCTTCAAATCAGGATTAGGAACAACCACTGAACCCGGTTCTGAATCGAAGACCTTTCCTATGTCATCCACGTTTGGTGCTCGAAACCCAGTAGACGCATTTGCACTGATGCTCCATGTTTCTCCAGGTGTGAACACAGCTCCCAAACTACCGGTTGTGGCTCCTTCGTTGATGTTGGCTGATGTGAATGGAAAGGGATAAAACGTTGTATCAAACTTGGCGTCCAACTGGAACTGATTGTAACGCACACCCGCCTGAATCATCACATCATTAACCGGGCGGAATTGATAGTTGGCATATGCCGCATAGGAAGACCACGTTGACTGCGGATAACGGGTCGATCCTTCCGCTTTTGCTCCGGTGATAGCATTTTGATCCACTCCAAGTGAAGTCACGTCATTGTACACTCCTTCTAAACCATAGAAAACTTTGTGCCGCGCAGATATGGACTTGTAGAAGTCAAGATTCCCGGAATAGGCTTCCACGCGCTCAACGCGAATAGAACGCGTAGGTCTGCTCAGGCTTCGATCGATCCGACTTTCTTCGAAGTGTTGCTGTGCAAGCCTGACCGTGAGCTGGTCATAAACAGATGTGTTTTCCGGACTGTGGGTGATGTTCAAGTTGTTCATCATCCACACCTGCGGGCCGTACTTCCATTCTGCATAGCGTGGCAATCCGTTACGAGTTCTCAAATGACGATCGTAACGTCCGTAGTCACTCGTTGTGCTATAATGAAAGCCATAGCTCAAGTCCCAGTGCTCATTAGGCCTGAACCTCACCTTTTGCATCATGTTGATTTGAGAATAGGCTGATGGATCCTGAACCTTTGGATCTTCATTCGCTACAACGCGATCGGACGAGTCCATGTGAATCACGGAATATCGCTTCAAATAATCCGTTGGACCATAGCTTCCCATGCGCAAGTTCTCGTAATCATTGCTAGAAAAGCTGGTGACCATGGCCCACTTCTTCCAGCCCACGTTCACATCGAAGTGGCCTGTGCGTTCCTTGTTAGCGGAAGAATAGCGACCAACAGCCTTACCGGAAACCACCGGCTCATCATTGAAAGAAAGCGTTGGTGTCAGCGTGTTGAAATTCATCACTCCGCCAATGGCATCGCTGCCGTAAATGACGGAACTCGGCCCAAACATGACCTCTGCACTTTCGGTGGCGAACGGATCGATGTTGATCACGTTTTGCACGTTACCACTACGGAAAATGGCAGTGTTCATGCGCACTCCATCCACCGTAATAAGAACACGATTGGTGGCAAAGCCTCGAATCATCGGACTTCCTCCGCCCTGCTGGCTCTTTTGAATGAACACTTCTCCGGTGTTGCCAATCAAATCGGCTGCGGTTTGCGGGTTTTGCAGCGCAATTTCTCGTGCCGACATGGTGGTGATCTTTGAAGGAACCTCATCCGTTGTTTGATTCCAGCGTGTGCCAACCACGACTACTTGATCTAGCGCAATGTTGCTCGGAATAAGTAACACTTGAAAGTCGGTCTTCTCCAGCTCTGCATAGCTGGTAATCAGAGTTTGGTATCCGAGCATTCGTATTTCAATGTGCTCTGCTCCATTAAAAGCAGTCAAATCAACGTGTCCCTTTGCATCCGCGACTGCCGATGTCTTGGGTTGATCGCTGCTGAAGGTGACCAGCCCCACGGGCTGATCGGTTTGTTTATCGATGACGGTTGTTGTTTGCGATGTTGCAACGAAGCACATCACACTCAACAACCCAATTAATACAATTCTTTTCATTGGTTGTTAAAGAGTTAAGCGCCAACAAGCCGTGTGACTTGTGCGCCAAAAAACAATAGTTCTACGGAATTTTCAGGGTCGAATCACTGCAACACCTGAATAGAAAATCAACCAATTTGGTCAGGAGGAGGAGAGTTGACCTTTTGGCTTTGAGAATTGTAGCTTTCGGATACCCATTGATCCAAGTCCGCGCTTTTGGAAACATGATCAATACTAAATGCTGCAGCCAAATGATAATTGGTGCACACCCAATCTTCGATCTGCTTTCGGTTGCCTTCGTTCATCGGGTGCTTGATCTCCTCCTCGATCATTTCCTCCAGCTCGGCAAACAAGCCACTTTCCTTGACGTCATGGATGCACAGATAAACGGTGGTGTCGCCTCGATCTTCTGTTCGTACAATGTCATACATCTCACCATCAAAGCGGAATTCACGACTGTGTTCGCGCTCGAATCGATTGTTGGGTTCTGCTTCCCAGAGCTTGGCAATTTTGAGGGTTACCAAATCCTCTTCAGGCACCCCGGCTTTGATTTGTTGCTTGACCTCGTGACGAATTGCGGTCTGCTGCAATTTGAAAATCACCCACCGACCCTGCATCTGCAAAAGCAGCAGCGTAACTAGCACAACGGTGGCAAGTATGTCAATGGATTTTCTGAACACGAGGCTCAAAAGTAAGCTGAATCCAATGGGAATGAGCTCCGTACTCTAAACGGGACGCCTACGCTCGCAATTTCTCCGAGATCATTCCTGCGATCTTATCGATCGAGACCCGCTCCTGTTGCATGCTATCACGCTCACGAATCGTTACAGTGTTGTCTTCCAGCGTTTGATGATCTACTGTCACCGCAAATGGCGTTCCGATGGCATCCTGTCTGCGATAGCGTCTTCCGATGGCGTCCTTCTCGTCATACTGACACATGAAGTCCATCTTCAGGCTGTCAATAATTTCACGCGCTTTTTCTGGAAGACCGTCCTTCTTTAACAATGGCAATACCGCCACTTTGTAAGGAGCAAGCTTAGACGGGATGCGAAGCACAACCCGTTCTGAACCATCCTCCAACTTCTCTTCTTGGTAAGCGTAACAAAGCGTGGCTAAGAACATACGATCCAAGCCAATGCTCGTTTCGACAACGTAAGGCACAAAGTGTTCGTTCGTTTCCGGATCAAAGTATTGAAGCTTCTTCCCGCTGTGTTCTTCGTGCTGCTTCAAGTCGAAATCAGTGCGTGAGTGAATCCCCTCCAACTCCTTGAATCCGAATGGGAAGTTAAACTCAATGTCGCAGGCAGCATTGGCATAGTGCGCCAACTTGATGTGATCGTGAAAACGATATTCTGTTTCAGGAACTCCCAGGCTCCAGTGCCATTGCATACGTTCCTTTTTCCAGCTTTCGTACCACTCCATTTCTGTTCCCGGTTTCACGAAAAACTGCATTTCCATTTGCTCGAATTCGCGCATACGGAAGATGAACTGACGTGCCACGATCTCGTTTCTGAACGCTTTTCCGATTTGTGCGATTCCAAAAGGAAGCTTCATTCGACCTGTTTTCTGAACGTTCAAATAGTTCACGAAAATTCCTTGTGCGGTTTCCGGACGCAAGTAAATCTTGCTGGCTCCTTCCGCCACCGAACCCATTTCGGTGCTGAACATTAGATTGAACTGGCGTACGTCTGTCCAATTTCGTGAACCACTGATTGGGTCAACAATCTCCTCATCGATGATAAGCTGTTTCAAATCTTCCAGGTCGTTCTCTTCCAAACAACGCTTCATCCGCGACTCAATGGCTTCGATTTTATCCAAGTATCCCTTGACCCGATCATTGGTTTTCTTGTACATCTCCGAATCAAAGCTGTCGCCAAAGCGCTTGGCGGCCTTCTCCACTTCCTTGTTGATCTTGCCTTCAATCTTGGCAATGTGGTCTTCGATCAACACGTCTGCGCGATAGCGCTTCTTGCTGTCTTTATTGTCAATCAACGGATCGTTGAATGCGTCCACGTGACCTGATGCCTTCCAAGTGGTTGGGTGCATGAAAATCGCAGAATCTATTCCCACAATGTTTTCATGCATCTGCACCATGCTCTTCCACCAATACTGCTTGATGTTGTTCTTCAACTCGGCACCCAGCTGGCCGTAGTCATAAACAGCACTCAACCCATCGTAAATCTCACTCGACTGAAACACAAAGCCATACTCTTTAGCGTGGCTAATCACATTCTTAAACAGATCCTCCTGATTCATGGCCGCAAATGTAGAATGGCATCTGTATGATTATCTGCTAATTATTAATCTCTTGATTAAAATAAACCAAATAGTTTTTTATTTTACTTTACTTGCAAAAAGTAAACTAAGCGTTGCGCTGATTTACCTTAAGTAAACTTTAAAACAAACATGGAATTAGAAAACTATGTTTCCGGGAGGTCAGAAAAAGGGGTCGGTTATCGATATTTTGTACCAACGGAAATCAACGAACAATGGGTTTGGAAGACTCCTGCCATCAATAAATTATTAGAAAAAGCCGCTATAAAACTTGGTGAACTAAATTCCTATGCGAATCTGGTTCCTAACGTTGACTTATTCATTCAGATTCACGTAACCAAAGAAGCCGTTGTTTCATCAAAGATTGAGGGAACACAAACCAATATGGATGAAGCCATGCTCCCGGAAGAGGAGGTTAATCCTGAACGAGTACATGATTGGAGAGAAGTTCGCAATTACATTACGGCCATGAACGAGGCTATCAAAGAACTAAACACTTTGCCAATCTCTTCAAGGTTATTGAAAAAAGCCCACAAAACACTCTTGGATAATGTTCGAGGAGAGCAAAAAATGCCAGGAGAGTTTAGAAGAAGTCAAAACTGGATAGGTGGAAACAGCCTTTCTGACGCCATTTTCATTCCTCCGAGCCATAGTTATGTTGAGCCCCTTATGGGAGACCTCGAGAATTTCCTACATAACGAAGATATTGATGTACCAGAACTGATTCGCATAGCTATCGCCCACTACCAATTCGAAACCATACACCCATTTCTAGATGGCAATGGCAGAATTGGAAGACTACTAATAACATTATTCTTGGTCAGCGAAGGAATTCTGGAAAAGCCGTTGCTCTACCTGTCAGTCTTTTTTGAAAAGAACAAGAATCTTTACTACGATAATCTCACACGTGTACGGGAAAAGAATGACATGATTCAATGGCTCAAATACTTTCTAGTTGGAGTAGAACAAACAGCCACTCAAGCTGTACTTACTCTGGGGCAAATTCTAGATCTTAAGGAAAAGAAGGAAACCTTAATCCATCAGAATTTTGGCAAGAGAAGTCATTCTGCCATAACACTGTTAACCGAATTATTCAAGCACCCGTTTACCGATGTCAAACGAACACGAAGCATTTGTTCACTTAGCCCGAAAGCAGCAAATGATTTAATCGCCAAAATGGTTGAATACAAAATTCTCAGCGAGGTGACGGGTCAAAGCCGGAACCGAGTGTTCTTGTTCAGAGAATATCTCCAAACCATCCAATCATAAACCAATTTGAACAATCACAAAATGGGTAAAGAGAATCGAAGTGGTTGGGCTCCTGTTCCTCCCATTGAAAGGCCTCGTTTCGTTGGCCCTGTTTGTTTAAAGCTTGTCAGTAACGCTGTGCATCAGAACCACACCTTTGCACCATGATCCAAATCGATGATAAGCTAATTTCCCTCGAAGTATTGCAAGAAGAGTTCGTGTGCAATCTCAGCGCATGCAAAGGAGCTTGTTGTGTGGAAGGAGACTCAGGAGCACCATTAGAGAAAAAGGAACTAGCCATATTAGCGAAGGAGTTCCCAAACTTTCGATCCTATTTGAGACCCGAAGGAATCAAGGCGGTAGAAATGCAAGGGACTGCCGTCAAAGACTTCGATGATGAATGGGTGACTCCTCTCAGAGAAGGAAAAGAATGTGCCTATACCATCTTTGACGAAGACGGAACCGCAAAGTGCGGCATTGAAAAGGCGTGGAAAGACGGTAAGACCTCTTTTCGCAAACCGATTTCGTGTCACTTGTATCCGGTTCGCACCAAACGCTACCCAACATTCGAAGCAGTCAACTATCATCGATGGCAAGTTTGCTCCGATGCTTGTTCGCTTGGAAAAGAATTGAAAGTTCCGGTCTATAAATTCCTGAAAGACGCGCTGACAAGGAAGTACGGGGAGCGGTGGTATGCTACTCTGGAAGAAGCGGCCGAGGAGCTTAAAAAAATGGATCAGAAGGATGAGAAATCAAAATGATTTCCCTCATTTTTTTACCAATTAACAGGTTGATTTCCTTACACGTCCCGTTAACATTGACATAAGGTTCAGGAAATTAATTTTTAAACACAGTTAGATTTCATTCACTGTTAAAAAACTCGACCGATTGTTAATGAAAATGGTTTGACTTGGGAGGCATTTTGGACTTGCTTTGTTGAGCAATAAATGAGAAGGGGGAATCAAGGCCCCCTTCAACGTCTAAAGCAAAATTAGCTTTTAACTTATTGTAGTTCAAGTGATTAAAAGTTGCTGGTAAAAAGCGACCTAGGGGAATTGTCGTCTCTAGCCAACAGCAAATGACTGGAAAAACAAGGAAAAATGGAGCAAAAACAAGCACAAAAAACCGAGGCCGACATCAACGAGGTGCTGCCTAAAAACACAACTCTAGAAACTCAGAAACCGATGCAAGAAGAACCCATTTTAAAAGAAGATCCAAGACGTTTTGTTCTATTCCCCATTCAACACGATGACATTTGGCAGTTCTACAAAAAATCGGAAGCGAGCTTTTGGACCGCTGAGGAAATCGACCTCGGTCCGGACTTGCACGACTGGGAACACAAATTGAATGATGATGAGCGCTACTTCATCAAACACGTGTTGGCGTTTTTTGCTGCCAGCGATGGTATTGTAAATGAAAACTTGGCCGAGAACTTCGTGGCCGAGGTGCAATACACCGAGGCGAAGTTTTTCTACGGCTTCCAAATCGCAATGGAAAACATCCACAGCGAGACCTACTCCTTACTGATCGACACTTATATAAAGGACAAGAAAGAGAAAGATCACTTGTTCAACGCCATGGAAACCATTGACTGCGTGAAGAAAAAGGCAGAGTGGGCACTGAAGTGGATTGACAATGGATCTTTTGCGGAACGCTTGATCGCTTTCGCAGCTGTAGAAGGCATCTTCTTCTCCGGTTCTTTCTGCTCTATCTTCTGGTTGAAGAAGCGTGGCTTGATGCCTGGCTTGAGCTTCAGCAACGAGTTGATTTCGCGTGACGAAGGAATGCATTGCGACTTCGCCTGCTTGCTCTATAACAGCCATGTAGTGAACAAGCTTTCAAAAGAAACCGTGACCAAGATCATCACGGACGCAGTTGAAATCGAGAAGGAATTCGTGACCGATGCCCTTCCGGTTTCCCTCATCGGAATGAATGCTAAACTGATGCAGCAATACATCGAGTTCGTTGCCGACCGATTGTTGGCCGAACTGGGTTGTGCAAAGGTTTACAAGTCCGAAAACCCATTCGACTTCATGGAAATGATCAGCCTGCAGGGCAAGACCAACTTCTTTGAAAAGCGAGTGGCTGAATACCAGAAGGCAGGGGTTGCTTCAGGCAGCGAATCCCAGGTATTCAAACTCGATGAAGATTTTTAGCATAACTACCTATTCCTAAATAACATAACCTTAAATTTATAGTCAAATGTTTGTACTCAAAAGAGATGGCAGAAGCGAGGCGGTGAAGTTTGACAAGATCACCGGTCGCATCAAGAAACTTTGCTACGGACTGCACGCGAGTGTCGACCCGGTGAAGATCTCTATGAAGGTGATCGAGGGCATTTACGATGGTGTGACCACCACCGAACTCGACAACCTTGCAGCTGAAACAGCAGCTTCCATGACCACCACGCACCCGGATTATGCGTTGTTGGCTTCGCGCATCGCGGTTTCTAACCTTCACAAAAACACGGAGAAGTCATTCTCAGCAACGATGGACGCGTTGTATAACTATGTTGATCCACACACGAACAAGAAAGCTCCACTATTGGCGGATGACGTTTACAAACTCATTCAAGACAATGCGGAGACCTTGGACAGCACCATCATTTATGACCGCGACTTCGGTTACGATTACTTCGGTTTCAAAACCCTAGAGCGTTCATACCTGTTGAAAATCAACGGTGAAGTGGTTGAACGACCACAGCACATGTTGATGCGTGTTGCCTTGGGTATTCACAAAGAAGATATTGACGCGGCTATTGAAACCTATGACTTGATGTCAGAGCGTTGGTTCACGCACGCCACTCCTACCCTGTTCAACGCAGGAACTCCAAAACCTCAAATGTCAAGCTGCTTCCTGTTGACCACAAAGAGCGATAGCATCACCGGTATTTATGAGACCTTGACGCAGTGCGCCAAGATTTCTCAGTCTGCCGGAGGAATCGGTTTGAGCATTCACAACATCCGCGCAACAGGATCATACATCCGAGGCACAAACGGAACCAGCAACGGTATCGTTCCAATGCTTCGTGTGTTCAACGACACTGCTCGCTACGTGGACCAAGGTGGTGGAAAGCGCAAGGGTTCTTTCGCGATCTATCTGGAGCCATGGCACGCAGACGTGTTCGACTTCCTCGATTTGAAGAAGAACCACGGAAAAGAAGAGCAGCGCGCTCGCGACTTGTTCTACGCGATGTGGACACCGGACTTGTTCATGAAGCGCGTGGAAGAAGGCGGAAACTGGTCACTGATGTGTCCTGACGAGTGTCCAGGCTTGGCCGACACTTGGGGAGCAGAATTTGAGAAGCTCTACACCAAGTATGAGAAGGAAGGCAAGGTGAAGAAGACCATCAAGGCACAAGACCTTTGGTTCAAGATCCTTGAATCTCAGATTGAGACCGGAACGCCTTACATGCTTTACAAGGACGCGGCTAACGCCAAGTCGAACCAACAGAACTTAGGAACCATCAAGTCTTCGAACTTGTGTACAGAGATCATGGAATACACAGCTCCGGACGAAGTAGCCGTGTGTAACCTAGCTTCTATCGCGCTTCCGAAGTTTGTGATTGACGGAAAGTTTGATCACGACAAGTTGTTCGAAATCACTTACGTGGCTACGAAGAATCTGAACCGCATCATCGATCAGAACTTCTATCCGGTGCCTGAGGCGAAGAAGTCAAACTTCCGCCACCGTCCGATCGGATTGGGTGTTCAGGGATTGGCAGATGCGTTCATCTTGATGCGCTATCCGTTTGATTCGCCTGAAGCGAAGCAACTGAACAAGGACATTTTCGAAACCATTTACTACGCTGCGTTGACCGCTTCTAAAGACCTCGCGAAGGTGGACGGAGCTTACGAAACGTATGAAGGTTCACCGATCTCTCAAGGCAAATTCCAGTTTGACCTTTGGGGCGTGGAGCCGGGCAAGCGTTGGGAATGGGACGTATTGCGACAGGAGATCAAAACACACGGTGTGCGCAACTCTTTGTTGATGGCTCCAATGCCAACAGCTTCTACGAGCCAGATCTTAGGCAACAACGAGTGCATCGAGCCGTACACATCGAACGTGTACAGCCGCAGAACGCTGAGCGGTGAGTTTGCGATCGTGAACAAGCACCTACTTCGCGACTTGATCCGACTTGGAATTTGGAACGACACGTTGAAAAACAAGCTGATTGCAGCCAACGGTTCCGTGCAAGAAATTGACGAGATTCCGGATAACCTGAAGGAGCTGTACAAGACCGCTTGGGAGATCAGCCAAAAGGTGATCATCGAGATGAGTGCCGACCGCGGTGCCTACATCGACCAGAGCCAGTCGCTCAACATCTTCATGGAGAACGCGAACTTCGCCAAGCTGACTTCGATGCACTTCTATGGTTGGAAGGCCGGACTGAAGACAGGTATGTATTACCTGCGCACAAAGGCTGCCCGCGATGCGATCAAGTTTACACTGGACAAGAGCAAGCTTGAAGAGCCAAAGCCTGAAACGGCTGAAGTGAGCCAAGAAGTTGAAGCCGTAAGCCTAGAACAACGCCAAGCCGAAATCGCTTGCTCATTGGACAACCCCGATGACTGCGAGATGTGCGGTAGCTAGGCCGAATGAAACAACCACTAATTTTAAGCCTCGCTTCGCAAGAAGTGGGGCTTTTTGTTATGGGTTAATCGATACTATAATCAACATAAGATGGATAACGATAGAATCGCAAACAATCCTTCCAACAAGAAACTAAAGCAAAATATTGAAGGTGCGGAGGCATTTAAAAAAGTCGCAGACTTCTTTTCATTTTTTGGACTAAAGGACAAAAGATTGGAAGCAGCTTTTGATAAGCTCCCACAGATGAGAAAACAAATAGAACTTCTATCAAAAGGCCCTGATAAATTCAATGATCACTTTGCGCAAAGAGGTTGGATAGCTCACGAGTCCATGAATACTTCCTTAATGTTGACCTCCATCGAGCTGGCCAAAAAGGTCTGATTGATGTGGCAGAGAAAGAACTGATAGACTACTACTCTTCAGAAAAATGCAGTGGTTGCTTCACCCCTAAAGTCTATCACCGCCTTTTCCAAACGATATGATTATTTCCAACTGGCCTACGATGATACAATAGATGAACGATATCATTCCGCAGTCCCAATTTTATTGATGATGATAGATGGAGCTGTAAATGACATAGATAAGGCACGAGGGTTCTTTGCAGAAAACACTAACCTAACAGCTTGGGATTCCATCGCAGCTCACAGTACAGGACTATCAGTACTTAAAGAAGTATTTAGCAATGGCAGACACAAAACGACCTCGGATGAAATTACTTTACCATATAGACATGGAATTCTACATGGTAGAGACCTTGGGTACGCTAATAAGACTGTGACAGCTAAATGTTGGGCTGCCCTTTTTGCAATAAGGGATTGGGCAAAAGCAATTGAAGAAGGAAAAAAGGTTACACCACCACCTAAACAAGAGTTAACCTTCACAGAAAGCTTGACGCAACTTAAAAACAGTCTGACGAGCCTAAGCGAAAACAAAAAACGCAATGATCAAGTAAGAAAAAAGATTGCTGACTGGAAAGCGAGACAACTGTCCATCGGAGTCGATATACCTCATACAGGAGCATCCACCGAATATGGCGATTACACTCCCGAACAGGAAGCAATAAGATTCGCAGAGTATTGGACAAAAGGAAATTTCGGAGCTATATCAAAACAAATCCACCAGTTTTCAAAAAAGCCAATGAACGAAAAGAAACAAGCTGGAGCTGTTAGGCAGATTTTTCAAGGAAAAAGGTTAACCACATATCACATCACAAAAGTCAATGACTGTTCTCCCGCTATTACAGAAGTCACTTTGGCCCTTGCTATTGAACATGAAAATAAACTTCATGACAAGCAACTAACGCTGAGATTCATCTACGAAGGTCTCAATGGAGAAATTTTAATTTTTGGTGATCCCGGTGGCCAATGGAAATTCATAGATAATTTCTTTCACCAAATTGAATTCATCCATTAACTCGACAAACAAACCATGAAATATCTGCTCCTGCTATTCATTGCCGTTATCGGTATTTGCGCCCAAAGCCAAACCCTCCAGCTCCTCACCTGCTTTGAAGAAGGGCAACACACGCTGGGCGAAGAAGGCATCAACACGAAGTGTGTGCGTTCATGGAAAAGCACCCCGGCAGCATGCTAAAAGTGTATGGCTTCGCCACGCAGCTCGGCAGCGAAGAAGCCAACCTCGAACTCTCTAAAAAAAGAGCCGAGGCGGTCTATGCCGAAATCTCGAAGTGCCAAAAACTCGATCAAAGCAACTCCTACGTGGAATGGCTAGGAGAGTCGCTCGAAACCTATGACCTACACTACCGAGACGCCCATGCGGATTATCCTTGCGTGGATATTTTGGTGGGGAGGTAGTTGTTTTGGATGTCAGATCGAGTGTCCGCCTTTGGCGGATGTATCGAGATCGACAGCTAAAACAACATACGTGGAACTGTCCTTCTCGATACAAATTTTGCTACGCAAAATCCACTCGAAGTGACAGACAACGTCAACGAACTGTTCAACGCAGTAGATTCTTAGCTTTGTTTAGTCATGGACATCAAAGCCGAAAAAGTCAGCCTGATTGAATGGATCGCCCAGCTTACGGATGAATCCATCATCGGAAAGCTCAAAAACCTGCGCGAATCGGAAACCGACTGGTGGGACGAGATCAGCGAAGCTGAACGCAACAGCATTCAAGAAGGCATCGAACAACTGAATCGAGGAGAAAGCTTCTCGCATCAGCAGATTGTTCAAGAGGCAAAAGAAAAATACGGACTGTGAGCTTCGACATCCGATGGTCGGCACGTGCCCGACAGGATTACTTCAACATACTGGAATACCTTATCGAAGAATGGGGCATCGGTAGTGCTCGAAAATTTGACAAGAAACTTCAAAAGGCCGTTTCATCCATTCAAGACAATCCGCTTCAATTCCCCGCTTCTGATCGAATGCCTAACATCAGGCGCTGTGTGGTTGTGAAGCAATGTTCGCTTTACTACAGAATCAATGGCCAGCTGATAGAGTTGATTACGTTGTTTGATACAAGGCAGCATCCGAGAAAACGCAGACTTAAGTAGTTATTTCCTCCTTTAACTGTACGGAAATATGTTGGTGGATCGTTAATTCGCACTGATGCCTGATAAGAAGAAGGAACACACATTCAGTGCAACGCTGGAGATCATTGGCGTTAATCCATTTGTTCGTTTGCCTGAGCTCATTTTGAATGAACTATTTATTGCCGCAGGCCGCGATAAAGGACCAATTCCCATACATGGGAAAATCAATGATCGACCCTACACCCAAACGCTGATGAAGTTCAGGGGACTGTGGCGGCTTTACGTGAATATGACTATGCTTAAGGATTCTCCCAAGCGAATTGGAGAAACGGTTCACATCAGCGTTTCGTTCGATCATCGAGATCGATCAATTTCCATGCATCCGAAACTGGCCGCAGCACTCGAAAGCTCACCTGAAGCCAAAGCGGTGTTTGAACGGCAGTCGATTTCGCTACAAAAAGAAATCATTCGCTACATCGCCCATTTGAAAAGCGAAGACAGCGTAGACCGCAATGTTCATCGGGCCATTCAGTTTTTGCTGGGAAAGGAGCGGTTTGTGGGCAGGGCGCCCGTTTTAGAATAACGTGATATCCATGCGTGAATATTTTGGTGGGGAGGTCGCTACTCATAAAAGCAGGTGCAAATCCGCTGGTCGTGGCCTCTTAGTCCCTTCTTCTCCATTTCCGAATATTCACAGGGCAGTGAATCAATGATGGTTTCTAACCTAATGGTGTCGTCCCCATCATAAATTCGGTAGCTGTCTTCGTTGCCAATGTCAAACGGGCAATTGGTGGAAGATTCTGACTCATCCACTTCTTTAATTCGAAAAATGCGCGTTTCGCCCGGTTTAAGTAATTCGGGTGCGCCACCGGCAGAAGATGTTTGATATTGTACAGTCACATCATGATCTGTATTGTTTTGAATCTGATTGACTAATTCCACTTTTGAACCACAAGCGACTGTCAGACCAACCGATGATAACAACAAATAGACATTTGACTTTTTCATAGCGGTAATACGGAACCTTTGTTGTTCTATTGCTTTCGACTCAATGTTTTGGCGAGGAATTGATTATCAAATAACATCTTAGCTTTGGTCTCATAGCCACCAACACCATGAGACATCTGCAAACTGAAATCACCATCCACGCCACTCCCGAAGCAGTTTGGAAGGTACTGACCGACTTTGAGAATTTCCCGAATTGGAATCCGTTCATCAAATCCATCAACGGAAACCAAAGCGTAGGTGGCAAACTGACCGTTCAAATTCAACCACCGGATGAGAAGTCCATGACCTTCAATCCGACCGTGTTGGTTTATGAACCAATGAAGGAATTGCGTTGGATTGGGAAGGGGCCAATTCCAGGACTCTTCAGTGGTGAACATTACTTCATCATAGAGGATCAACTAAACGGCTCGGTCAAATTCACCCATGGTGAACATTTCTCTGGAATATTGGTCGGATTCATGAAAAAGATGCTGGATAGAACTGAAATTGGATTTCAAAGCATGAATGAGGTTTTGAAAAAACAATGCGAGAAGGTCAATTGAATTTCGCCATAGTCATTACCTTTTTTTAACCCCTGGCATCATCCATGGATATCCAGGTGCTTTGGTAAACCATTGTTTTCTATTGACGTCTTTACCGTGCTAAACCACATTCATGAAAAACTGCTACGCTTACATCCTTCTTTTATTCCTGTTTTCTGTCTTTTCACAACAACTTATAGCCCAACAGATATCCTTAGGTTGGGCCCGACAATTTGAAAATCCCACTCAAAACTGTATCAGCCAGGATATTGCAGTGAGTGACTCAGGTTATGTCTATGTGGTTGGTCGATTCGCTGGAACAACTGATTTCGACCCGGCAGGCGGTGGACTTTCCCTAACTTCTGCTGGATCCGAAGATGCCTTTGTTGCCAAATTGGACCAAAATGGATCCCCAATTTGGGTGAGACAATTCGGAAGCACATCTGCGGATAGAGGCTATTCCATTGCTGTGGATGACTCAGGGAATGTTTACTCCATTGGAACATACATTGGCACCGTGGACTTTGATCCGGGAGCAGGGACATTTAACATGACAAACTCCAATGGGGGTTATGGTGCCATGTTTATCAGCAAACTTGATGCGAATGGCAATTTCGTTTGGGCCTTGGAAGTGGATGGCAGCAATTCCATCAATCCGGATGAAATCGTGTTAAATGATTCATTTGACTTATTCATAGTTGGTGCATTTGAAGGTCCGATGGATTTTAATCCGGGAAGTGCTTACTATCCCCTTAGCTCCGTTAACAGCACCGATGGTTTTGTGCTGCAGCTTGATCGCAATGGGAACTTCATTGAAGCAATGGCCGTGGTGCAAGGAAATGGACAAAACGCGGTGTCAGACATTGACTTTGATCAATGGGGTAATCGATACATCACCGGAAGCTTTGCTTCCGTGGCTGATTTCAATCCGAGTGCTGGCACTTTCAACATCACCGGTGTTCAAGACCGAGATGCATTTGTGGTCAAACTTGACGCGAACGGCAATTTCCTGTGGGCTGAAGCATTTCAAGGCAATGGAAATCAATGGGGAAACGCCATTTGCGTTCATGATTCCGGCACCGTAATTCTGGGGGGTGTGTTTAATACTACCACTGATTTTGATCCCGGCACCTCAGTCTTGAACATAACTTCTGCAGGCGCGAGCGACATGTTCGTGTTGCAGCTCGATTCATCCGGTGCCTTGGATTGGGTGAAACCCCTAGGCGGAACAAGCTTCGATGACATTTACGACCTCTGGGTGGATGATGAAAAAAATATATATCATACAGGCACCTTCAGTGATTCTGTTGATTTTGACCCGGATACAGCTACCTATGCTTTGATTGCTGCCGGCAATCTTGACTACTACGTCCAAAAAATGTCGCCAAGCGGGAAACATCTCTGGGCGAGCGGATTTGGATCAGCCTATTCAGAATACGCGAATGCCATTGTTACGGGAAGTGATCATTCCGTGTACACCACGGGAATCTTCCGCAGCACGATCGACTTTGATCCAGACACATCCACCTTCGAATTAACTTCCGGTGCGATCTACCAAGATGGCTTCGTACACAAGCTAATTCAATGCTACAGTTCATCGCAAATCAGCGTACTTGAATGCGACAGCTTCATAGCTCCAAGTGGCCAGATATTTTACACGAGCGGAACGTATGAGGATGTCATCCCGAACGCGGCCGGATGTGATAGCATCATTACGATTCACCTGACGATCGGAGCGAATGAAGGCACCGATTCAATTGGCGTTTGCAGCAGTTACACCTGGCCATTGAATGGACAGACCTACACTGCAACGGGTGTGTATACCGCCATAACGACCAACAGCAACGGGTGTGATTCAACGGTTACTTTAAAACTGACAATCAATGACGATCCAATTAATACCCAAATTGAGCACGCTTGCGGATCTTACACCTGGCCGGTAAATGGCGTGAGTTATTCGGCTAGCGGTGTTTATTCTGAAAGTTTCACAAATGTGCTGGGGTGCGATTCTTCATTCATTCTTGATCTAACAATCGGTCAAAATAATTCACAAACAGTCAGCATTTCCGCATGTAATTCATACCTGTGGGCTGCCACAGGATTAGAATATACGAACTCAGGAACCTATACCACCACGGTTACAAACGCCAGCGGATGTGATTCAAGCGTCACGCTCGACCTAACCGTCACCTCCATTGACACATCAGTTTCTCACATATCAAACACACTAAGCGCAAATCAAGCAGGCGCTGCTTATCTGTGGCTGGATTGTTGGGACGAATACGAGCCCATTGCCTGGGCAACTTCGCAAACATTCAATCCCGGGAGTTCGGGATATTTTGCAGTCGAAATTTCCATGAGCGAATGTGTAGACACTTCCAACTGTCATTTTTTTAGTGTCGTAGGTATTGGTGGTGAATATGCTGAGAACGCGTTTCGGGTATATCCCAATCCAACTCCTGATATGTTATACCTGTCGATTCCCCATCAAGAAATATTCAAGACTATCATCTATGATGTATCGGGCAATCAAGTGATGATCAATTCCAACTCCACTTCACTGGATGTTTCTAACCTGCTTCCCGGGATTTATTCTGTTCAAATAAGTACAAAGACATCCTTTTTGTCAGCTACGTTTGTAAAGTTTTGAGCAAAAAAGAACCTCAACAATTCTGCCCCGAAAGCCTCGAACAATGGCGACAATGGCTGCAGGAAAACCATAAAATCGCAGCGGCTGTTTGGCTCATTCAATACAAAAAAGGAAGCTCAAAACCGGTCATCCCGTGGAGCGATGCAGTTGATGAGGCATTGTGTTTCGGCTGGATCGATAGTATCCGGAGGCCAATGGATGAAGAATGCTTCCAGCAGTACTTCAGCCCACGAAAACCGCAAAGTATCTGGTCCAAAATCAACAAGGATAAAGTGGAGCGACTAGCAGCGGAAGGCCGCATGACCGAAGCCGGACTCGAGTGCATTCGCGTTGCCAAAGAAAATGGCTCGTGGTCATTCTTTGATGACGTAGAAAACCTTGTTGTTCCGCAAGACCTTGAAGCAGCGCTAGCCAAACAAGATGCAGCCAACGCATTCTTTCAAGCCCAGAGCAAGTCCACCAAAAAGCGAATGCTCGCTTGGGTCGTGATGGCCAAAAGGCCGGAAACTCGAGAGAAGCGTGTGATGATCATTGTGAAAAACGCCACTAAGCAACAGGTCCCCAAAGAGTTATCGTAACGTGATTCGAGAAGCCACCATCGGTGATATTCAGCAGATTCAACACGTACGAAGGTCTGTTCGTGAAAACATGTTGAGCAACCCGGCACTGGTTACCGATCAGCATTGTGAAGATTTTATGAATTGGCGCGCTTTTCAACCAAATCTCGATGGGCATTATGAATAGCCATCCAATCGAACGAAAATCGAGTTTCGGAAAGTGAATAAAGCCTCGAACGATAAGAGTGGGCGAAACGATTAACGATCCAACCAATCCCTAAAAGCCTGAACCCGTTCACGACTCACAATAAAGTCTGCCTTAGAGGGAGACATGATGAGCTTGAGACGTGAGTTGAAGTGGTTGCTCACTTTTGCGATCTGATCAATACAAACCATGGTGCCTCGATTGATGCGGAAAAACTGTTCATCATTCACCATTTGCTCCACTTGATCCAAGCTAAAATCGATCAGGTGCTTCTCGCCACTAGCAGCAACAATGTGTGTGTACCCATCCTCGGAAAAGAAATAAGCGATGTCTGTAGTCTTTACAAATCGAAGCTGATCCCCGACCTTGATCATGAATCGCTCCTTGAACTGTCTTTGGGCACCATTTTGAATCATGGCGGCCAGCGCCTGAAGATCAAATTCAGGGGTGCGAAACGCCCTTCGAGCTTTGTTGATGGCTCGGTGCAGCTCTTGCTGATCAATAGGCTTTAGGAGATAATCGATGCCATTCACTTTGAACGCCTTGATCGCATAGTTGTCAAATGCCGTGGTAAAAATCAATGGCACGCTCACAGGATTGGATTCAAAAATTTCAAAGCTGAGACCATCCGCCAGTTGTATGTCTGTCACAACCAGGTCCGGGGCTTCAAAATTTCGAAACCACGCCATGCCATCTTCCACGCTGTCAATCACGTCCAGCACTTGAATGCCGGGGTCGATCGCTGCAATCATTTTCTTCAACCGCGTGGAGGCTGGAATCTCGTCTTCGATGATCAGGAGCTTCATGTCAATTCCATGTTAATGAGTGGCAGTGATACACTAAATTTCTCAAGCGTTGTAATCACCTCAACGCTTTGTCCTGTCAAAAGCTGATATCGACTTTTGATATTGGCCAACCCTGTTTGTGTGGAGCCATTTACCACTGATTTTTTCTGCAAATTATTGCTCACAATCAAGCCCCCTGAAGTGCCAATATGCATCCGAATCTGCAGCGGCTTTCCCGTGCTGACCACATTATGCTTAATGGCGTTTTCCAATAAAATCTGAGCAGAAAGCGGGATAATGTGGTCACTCAGGCGTTCTTCAGGAATGTTGATATCAAACCTTACATTTTCCCCAAACCGCATTTGAAGTAGAAACTTGTAGGATTCAATGCATTCCATTTCTTCACGCAGGGTGATCAGTTCCTTGTCTTTGATCTCAAGTATGTAGCGATAAACTTTGGAAAGCTTTTGCACAAACTCAACCGCCTTATCCGGTTCGTCATGAATAATGGATGTGAGCGTATTGAGGCTATTGAATAAAAAATGCGGATTTACTTGGTTCTTAAGCGTTTCTAACTGAGCTTGCATGCTGGCTTTTTTGAACTGCTCCGTTTCGATGGATGACTGCTTCCATTGCTTCAATGAGTAAACAGCTTCATATACAGAAGTGATGGTGATGGTGATAGTGATGCTAGCCAGGTTCATCACAAATTTGCTCGGGCCCTTCCCATCATGTGACACTCCAAGAATTTCAGTAATCCAAACAATGCCATGGCATAGAGTTAGGGTAAAGAACAGTATCCACGCTGATTGCCAAAGGATGCGCTTGTTATTGTCCGGCAATGCAGGAAAACGAGCCCTGAAAAATGCGATTACAATGCGATCAACCTGCCAGTAAATGGTAGTGAAAATGACCGAACCAACGACATCCCTCCAGTAGCCATCAAAGTCAACCCAGGGCAACGACTGAAAAAATGCCATCGGCATAAACAGAGAAATCATCGGAATAAGCGACAACTGAAGCGCGGTGTCGTCAAAACCAAGTAGCTCTCTTATCCCTTTGCCCAATAATTTCATTCCGATCAAATGTATGCCTGTTTCATTAACAAGCCCAGCACCGAAGCTGTGCTTGCCAATTGCCACTTAGAAATAGATTTTATACTGCACGTCCGGGAAAAATCCGCGTTGGTAGACCGTTCCCACTTCACCCGTGTTTTGGTTATACCCTTGCTGAAACACGTTTTGCTGATTGGTAATGTTCTGTAAATCCACGCTGAACTGCTGAGAAATTTTTCTCCCGTTGAATCTGAACGTGGTTTTGAAATCAGTGCGGAAATAGGGATCAAATTGGTTACTGAATGCCCGAGACTCAACCAACTCCTCTTGTCCACTCAATCGCGAAGCCTCCAAGTCAATTGGAGTGTATCTGCGCCCACCGGCATACGTCACCTTGGTGTCAAATGAAAGGGTTGACTTTTTGCCCAGCTTGAATTCCTTTCCTGCCAAAACATTGCTAACGTAATTTCCGTTGAATTGTGTGTTGCGCTCTACTCCATCACTGCCTTTATACTTTGACTCAAATAAGGAATTTGTCAATAAAAAGTAGTACCCGTTATTGAAGAAACGCTCCAGTGTGATTTCCAATCCATAGTTATAACCAGTGCCTTCATTGGCCAGCCCCGTCCGATCAGGAAGAATAAAGTCCGCACCTGCATTCAACATCGAAAACGATGAGGAGAAGGTGTCCACCGGAATATTGTACAGGTATTGGTAATAAACTTCTGTTTTCAACCGGATGTTTTCAGTGACAAAAAAGTCATGTCCCAGCACGGTATGTATAGACTTTGTAAAATCCAAGTCTTTGTTCGGGAGGTATGACTCGCCACTGACATCTGTCTCTTTAATGAAATAAACGGTGATGGGTTGCAACTGGCTGTGGTGCCCTACGCCCGCATTCAACGTGTGGCGTGAGTTAATCGCATACTTCAGGCCCAGCCTTGGTTCAACCATATGACTGTTGTTGAGCAAAAATGACTGCGAATGCAAGCCACTGTTTAGTGTCCACTTTTCATTGAACCTATGCTGCCATTGGGCATATCCCTGCATCAATGCAGCGCCTGATCGGTAGTCAGAAATGGTAACAAACGATCCATAATCTAAACGAACACTATCCAAAATGTCAAACGCATAGTAGTCTCCAATTATGCCAGCCGAAACGGTATTCTTAGCATTAAGCTTCCGATTGAGCTTCAAGTTGGCACTGTATTTCACCTGCTGGCGGTCAAATCCGAAAAGAGGATATAAGTCATTTGTCTCCGAACCTACCGAATCACCCGTGCCAATGGTCTTAGAGCCACTTGCTGCCAGAACCAACTTGTAATACGCGTTTTCGCTAAAATAGAATTGATGTGAAGCCCCTACCACAGCAGTGCTCGATGCAAATTCGGTTCGACTGGTCCCATCGGAATACAAATTGGTTGAATCATTTCCATCGGGAGCAAACTCAATTGAACTGGTTCCTCCAATGCCCCAAACGGTGAAGCTACCTGCGTTTTGCGTTGGCATATTGAGCTTAAAGGTCAAGTCCTGGTACTCAGGCACGGCTGTTCCGGTTCCTAAATCGACCCCAATTGCATTGAACACACCCAACGTGGAGTATCGATAATTAACGAGGTATGACCCCAATCCACCCTTTTTAAATGGGCCTTCTGCACCCAATTCAAATCCATTGAACCCTACCTGGCCAAGGTATTCACGTTTGTCGCTATTACCTGGCCTCAGTTTCAAATCGAAGACTCCACTCAAGGCATTACCATAATCGGCCGTCCAGGCAGATGTCATAAAATCGGAGTTAGACATGTTGTTAATGTTGAGCATACTCACGGGACCGCCTGTGGTTCCGAGCGATGAAAAATGATTGGGACTTGGAATGTCGATTCCCTCCATGCGCCAAAGCACGCCAGTGGGTGAATTCCCGCGAATGATGATGTCATTTCTGCTATCAGAAGCTCCACTAACTCCTGCAAAATTCTGGGCCATCCGTGCTGGGTCCTGCAATGCCCCGCTATAGCGTTGAGCCTCCTCAACACTAAACTGTCGAGCCGAAACGGTCGCCATTTTATTCAAGCTCTCACGTTTATCTGCCTGGCCAGTAATGACCACCTCGTTCAATTCTCCGATGGTTTCAACCAGTGCTATGTTCAAGTCAAGTTCCTTACCGGAATTAACCAGTAAATTGCCCACTGTAGCCATTTCATAGCCCAAAAAACTGACTTGGATTGTATGTCGGCCAATAGGCACATTTTCTAATCGAAACTTACCGTTCATGTCAGTGCTGGCTCCGATCAATGGATCGCTGCCAACAAGGATCACATTGACCCCCGGCATGGTGAATTGAGATTGTTTGTCCACAACAGTACCCTTGATGGTCGATGTGAGATCTTGTGTCCAACCACTCGTGGTGACCAGAGTCAGTAGGATAAATAATTTGAATGATTTCATACTGTGCATGGATTTTTTGGTGAGCCAAAACTCATCCAGCCTGCCCGGTTGGCGTCAAGAATTCCGGTGAACTGTCGAATTCGTTGGTTGAATTGTAATACAATTGAGTTCAAGAAGTTGCATTCTGAAACCACATTTGAACCCCCTATTCAGTTTTTAAGCTAGGGTAGAAAAGGTTCATAGGCTGGATGGACCAATAAATGCTATTAGATTGCTCCGATTGTAAACCACGGGCGATCGCGTAAATCTGAAAGCTCAGCTTTGTGATCTGGCTCTTTTGTTTTCATGCAAATTCTCATCTTGTCCGCTGACAATCCCGTGACAAAGTGAAAAATCAATCAGAAGATTTTCGCGCCCGATTTTGAAACAATTCAAACTCATAGCACTCACGCATCGTTCATTGGGGCTCGACTTGGTCGGGAAGTTCCATGTTGAACCGGATCGACAGGCAGAGTTTTTCGCGCCCCACTTGGATGCGTTGCATATTCGAGAGTTTGTTTTTCTTTCTACATGTAACCGTGTAGAGTTCCTTTTTAGAACAACGGAAGAGGCGAATTCAGAATACGTACTCGCTTTTTTGCAGTCCTTTTACCCCCATCTGAACAGCGGTCAAATCGAAAAGGCACATGAGTCTGCTCGATCCTATGAGGGGCTTGATGCGGTTCGCCATCTTTTCCACGTAGCCAGCTCACTGGATTCTCTGGTCGTAGGCGAACGGGAGATCATTACCCAAGTCCGAAATGCATACAATCGGGCTCATGATGCAGGTATGACGGGCGACTTCACTCGCATCGCCATCACAAAGGCAATCGAATGTGCCAAACAGGTTTACACCGAAACGAAGATTGCCGCCAAGCCGATTTCCGTAGTGAATCTTGGTTATCGAAAGCTTTTGGAAAGAAACCTGAACAGCGATCAAAGCGTTGCGTTCATAGGTGCCGGACAGACCATTGAAGCTATCGCTGGCAACCTGAAAGAATACAATTTTAAGAGCACCAAAGTGTTCAACCGAACATTGGAAAAAGCCGAAGTCCTGGCGAAAAATTTACGCGGAAGAGGCCACGCACTTCAGGATTTGGAGCACGAGATTGGTGATTTTGATATACTCATTACGTGCACTGGGTCAGAGGAGCCCATCATTGATTCTAGATTATTTGAGCGGATATGCGAAGGTTCAGCAAAACCGAAAATCATACTTGACTTAGCCATCCCACACGACATCGATTGGCAAGTCGTCCGCGACTTTGATGTGGACTACATCAGTATTGACAGCCTGAAAGAAGAAGCCCGTGAGAACCTAAAGGCCAGAGAACAAGAGATTTTTCAATGCGAAACCTTGGTTGAAAAACGACTGCAAGAATTTGAAGCAGCCTTCAAAACTCGCAAGTTGGAGCTTGCCATGGCCGAGGTGCCTCGATTGATGAAGGAAATCAAGACCAACGCATTGACCCACACGTTTTCGAGCCGCATCAATGAGTTGGACGAAACTAGCAAAGAGCTGCTGATCGAAATCCTTGACCACCTAGAGAAAAAGTACATTTCGCTGCCAATGAAAATGGCGAAGCAAGTGATCTTAGACAAGGATTTAAAAGACCCTGTCATTGAATAGAAAAATCATCATCGGCAGCCGTGGAAGCGACCTTGCGCTCTGGCAGGCCCGTTTTTTTCAATCTGAAATGAAAAGGATTGGAATTGAAACGGAAATCAAAATCATCACTACCAAAGGCGATCGCATTCAGGATTTGAGCTTTGACAAAATCGAAGGGAAGGGCTTTTTTACAAAGGAAATCGAAGCCGCGTTGCTCGACAATGAAATCGACATCGCCATTCATTCCCACAAAGATCTGGAAACGCGACCCACCCCTGGACTAACCATTGCCGGAGTAAGCTATCGCGAAAATCCGGCTGAGTTGCTGCTTATTCATCCTGAATCTGTTGATCAAACACAATTGCTGGGATTCAAGCCAGGAGCGATTATTGGAACGTCATCCGCGAGGAGAAAGTCTCAGATCAAAGCCCTCCGTCCGGATATTGAAATCAAAGACATAAGAGGGAATGTTCCTACGCGTATCAACAAATTGCGCGAGAAGCAATTTGACGCGATATTACTGGCCGCTGCAGGAGTTCAGCGTCTGCGTCTTGACCTGCGCGATTTAATCGCAGCCGAGCTGGATCCTCGCATGTTCATTCCTGCCCCAGCTCAGGGTGTTTTAGCTTACCAGTGTCGATCCAATGATGGTGAACTCATACAAGCCATCCAACCGCTTCATCATCGGGATGTTCAACAAAGTATTGCCATTGAACGCGCCATACTTTCCGGGTTTGGTGGTGGATGTCATATTCCCATTGGGGTGAGCGCGCAACCTCGTTCAACGGGATTTGCTGTCAGAGTGACTTATGGCAATGACTGGAATGACATGCCAAAACGAATGAGATTTAACGCCACCTCTGTGGAAGAAGCAACGCAGGTCTTCGCTGACGTTCAGTCACTTCCAGTGCCTAATCGCGTGTTGATCACTCGAAAATTGGAGCCCCATTCCTATTTGAAAAGAGCGGCTCAAGCTTTTGGATTTGAGTTATGCGAGAAGCCGTTCATTCGAATTAACCATCTACCATTTAAAATGCCAGACGTTTCCAGCTTCGATTGGGTCTTCTTTAGCTCCTCGAATGGCGTCAGTGCATTTTTAGAGCACGTTTCCTTCGACACCATTAAACACAAAAAAATTGCGGCATTTGGTGAAGCTACTGCACGCACACTGAGCAACTATGTTGATCATATTGACTTCACCGCCAAGATTGGCCAACCGGAGGAAGTGGCTCAGGAGTTTGCATCGTTTATTGGTGAAGAAACAGCACTATTTCCATCTTCCACCATTTCAATAAAATCGATTGCAAGCTGCTTGAAACCAAGTCAAGTAACTCATATCGGTTGCTATGAAACGCAGACGTTAATCTCATCCGCTGATGATTACGATGCATACATTTTCACCAGTCCAAGTAATGTGGGCGGCTTCATAGAATCAGGTAATCAAATTGCAGCACCAGCAAAGGTTATTGCTATCGGCCGCAGCACCGCTGACCGACTTTCCAGCATTGGAATTCCCGCTGCCGTAGCTGACATTCCTCACGAGGCCGAGTTGCTTGCGTTATTGTTATCCTGAATTTCAAGACATTTGCTAGCAAACCAATCCTGGTTTTCTCACGTAATTGATCCTGAAAAACGCTCGGAAATGAAACAATCTTTACTTCTCTCCTTGGCCCTCTTCCTATCCTTGGCTAACGGACTTCAAGCACAACTCAGCATGAGTTCCTCGAAAACAGACGTGCTATGCCACAATGATTCAAACGGAACAGCTAACCTCTCGGAAATGATGGGAGGCTTCGCCCCGGTTTCGTTTGTATTTGATACTAATGCCCCTATCATTTTCGAACATTTAAAAAATGACACCTACAACGGAATCAAGCAGGGTGCAGGGGCGGCACAAGCCGTAGCCTATGGAGTTGAAGGGGCTAGCACCTCCATCGGGGATGTATACATAGCTACTGGAATGTTTGTGGATTCGGTTCGATTTGACTCAATCACCCTACATAATCTTAACGCTGGTGGACGAGGAATGTGGATCGCTTGTTTCAATTCAACTACGAACGATTTGATCTGGGCAAATTCAGCCATAGAAAGTACAGGAGAATGGATTTACGGGCTGGATTTGGAAGCGGTAGGGGATAAAGTATTTGTGGTGGGCTACTTAGCCGGTAATACTGTTTTTGGAAGTGACACAGTCATGGCAGGCAGTAACTACTATCAAGCCTATATCGCAAAATATGATATTCCTACTGGAAATCTTGAGACAGTAGTTCAGTTTGGTGAAACCGGGGACGATGGCTTCTACAATATTAGAGCCGGGGCCGATAATCGACTTTATGTTACTGGTTACTTCACCGATTCGATCAGCTTCGGTGGTACGACCTTTTTCACTGCTGGAGGATACGATGTTTCCGTAGCATGTTTTGATACCGCTCTTGCCATAAATTATTGGGCCAACACAGCTGGTGGGTCAGGAACGGATATTGCTCAAGATATTGTCCCAAGTTCTGCAAGCCCTGTGACGTCCGCATATGTCGTAGGATATTTTCAAAGTCCCGGTGCAACATTTGGATCTTCATCTATCACCTCTGCCGGCAGTTATGACTACTTTATTTCAAAAATTGACTCCTCTGGAAACTGGATTTGGGCCAAATCAGGAGGTGGAACAGGTGGCAACGACAACGCTCTGGCAATCGATATTAACAGCGCAGGGGATCGACTATATGTTGGGGGTATTTGGAGCGGAACCATGACATATGATGGGCAAGCCTTTGTTAGCAACGGTTCTCGCGATGGCTACATACTCTATCTCGACACTGCGGGTGGCCTCGATTCCTTGTATCAATTCGGAGGAATTGGGGTTGACGGCATCTATGACTTGCAAAGCGTAAACAATGATTTCATTGTATTTGCAGGTGCTCGCTCAGGGTCATGGTCTTTTGCTGATTCCTCGTTTGTAGCCAATGGAGTTGCTGATGCCTTTGTTGGCATGCTGGGAGAGGATCAGCTCGAAATTTGGGGAAAAAACATAGGTGGAAGTGCTGGTTCCGGAGACGAGTATAATTCGGTGTATTGCGGCCCAGATTCAAGGCTTCATTGTGCCGGATATTTTAGTGGCGATGCGTCTAGCTATCAGAGTGGTTTAATCGCTTCTGGAACAAGCGATGCTCTAATTACCAACGATGAATTCTTGGGCTCAATCCCTGATCAATTCTATAGCGGCCTTGGAGCGGGAGATTATTTGGTTTCATTAAACGATGCCGTGGGTAATTCAATAATCGACACGCTGGCGATTGGAAATCCCGATAGCTTCTCTATTCTTGGTTCAACCATTAGCGCGAGCACCTCTACATCTAATGATGGTTCTATAACAGTATCTGTATCTGGAGGTACTCCTGACTATGATTACACATGGTCCAATGGCGACACAACACTTAGCATTGACTCCGTCATGGCCGGCACATATACCATCACCGTTGTTGACGCAAATGGATGTTCATCATCAGAAGAATTTGTCGTGGATACGCTTGACCTGCTCAAACTAAGCTTTGTAACAGGCGATGTGACGTGTCAAAGCACAGACAACGGATCTGTCAGTCTTACAATATCTGGCGGGGTACTCCCATATTCCATTCTATGGAATACAGGTGACACCATTGAGGATTTGACCGGATTAGCCTCAGGCACATATACAGTAACCGTGTCCGACAGCGGGGCAGTACAAACACTTACCGAATCCATTAGTGTGTCAAGCAATCCTATTCATCCTGACCCCACTGTCGGCCCTATAACGGGTGCAATTTCAGTTGAATCTTTTGAAGAATTCAGCTATAGCGTTCCTTCGACACAAGGTTCTGCATTCCTATGGTCAAGTAAAGGTGGAGAGGTCACCGCTTCAGCGAGCAACGCTTCAAGCATCCTTTGGCACGCTGGACCAGATGGTGTTGTTCGAGTTCAGGAAACGGATATAAATGGATGTGTGGGCATGGATAGCCTTGAGGTAAATATCTTGTTTGTTGGTATTTATGAGACCCCGACAAAAGGCGTTACTATCTATCCAAATCCCACGAGCGGAATACTCGTTGTCACGTTACCATTTATAGATGAACAGACCTTCATCAAGGTGGTTGATCAACTAGGGAGGACCATCAGCGATACCCGCGCCTTAGGATTAACGAATGAAATTGACCTGCGCCAATGCCATCCCGGCATTTACACCATCTCGATTGCATCCACGAATGGACTGTCTCAATCACTAAAAGTAATCCGACTTTAACAGAACTTTTCCAGGCATAAAAAAAGCGCACCAATTGGTGCGCTTTTTTGTTCTACGGAATGAACTATCGTATAAATATTTTTTGTGATATCGTCTCCGAATTACTCTTAACAACAACAATGTAAACTCCTTCTGCAAACTGGCTCGTCTCAATCTTGTGGTTATTAGCATTCACATTCGATTGATTGACAATCTGCTCGCCTAGCAGATTATAAAGCTGTGCTGATTGAATATTTTCTACAGAAGAAATCAAGATAGCTCCGGACCTCTGCGAAATTTGAATTCCTTCCACAACATCTTCTTCGATCGCAAGAGGCGGCCATGGATCACCAACCCAAGTAGAATCAACTTTCACCGTGATTGAAAGTGAATTCGAACATGAATTAGAGTCTATTCCACGAACGTTGATTATATGATCGCCAGGAGTGTTTGGTGATACGATCTGCACATTTGATGTCGTGTAAAGCTGAGAGCTCGGAAGCTTCCAATAGTATGACTTGCAATCAGCACATGTGACAACAATGCTATCCTCTTGATCTAACGCAATTGGAGCCCCACCGGAAGACTGGAAATAGGTCATATCTGGAATAGGAAGCACATTAATGGTGACATCATTCGTGTCCTTGCATCCAAGTAGCGTTCCAACAACTGTGTACTTTGTTGTAACCATAGGTGCTGCCCTAACGGTTGCTTTCGAATTTGAATTCAAGCTTCCAGCTGGTGACCATTCCCATCTTGTAATTCCTTGAGGCGCACTACCCGCTAATGTTGTAGAATCTCCAGGGCAAACTTCAGAAGCTGACGCAGTTATGCTGATTACAGGTTTCAATTTGCCGATCTGAATCTGTTCCGCCTTGGTAGCAATACATCCATACATATCAGTTACAGTTAGCGTATATGTTCTAATCGTATCCGGAGTAGCAATAACCACCGATCCCGCATTGGTATCCAAATCAATGTTTGGTGCCCATCCTATAGTATTTGAACCATCGGTGGTTACAGTGAATGTTGCTGACTTGCCTAGGCAAATAAATCCGTTATCCAATGCAGCAGTATTAACTAGTGTGTATGAAGGTCTTGGTTTGATTATGATCGACAAATAGATAGTGTCCTCATCATTAGTCGCTGTATCCTTTCCTGTCAGTCTGATTTGGTGTGTGTCGGCCACCTGAATAATGTTGACAGAATCCGAGTGCACTGAGTCAATGGCCAACGTTCCCGAAGCCCACAGGTATTCATCCATACCCGAAACGGTGAACCAGAAAGCCGATCCGTCCAGACACTTGTCAATGTAAATTGTATCGACTCCACAACCAGGACTACTCATTGCAACTGAACCAGTAACCGTCATAAAATGATCGGCAAAAAACTCAATACTAAATGCTACCGAATCTTGAACGGTAGATGACCCTGAGTTATATCCTTTAATAATTACGAGATGAATTCCTGCTGATCCGGTGGCGTAAACACTATCTCCTGTGTCAGCTGAAAGTGTTGCAGAACTTTCATAGGTGATCGAATCATATCCCGATGCCTTTATCAAAATGGACTCTCCTGAACATGCACTCGTGGCGGCTGTATCGATGGTAAGCCCTGTTGCTTGGCTGCTTGCCGAAATAAGCAAGAACATTATCAAGTAGCCAATTCTCTTCATAGTTAGAAATTTGTGTAAGATCGCAAATCTACCTGTTATTAATATATGCGCCAAGCAATTCGCTGAAGCGCTTAGAAATCGGCAAGCAAAATGATTGATCAACCTCTTTTTTCAGATGAGTATTTCATGAAAATGGCATTCAATGAAGCCGTTCTTGCCTATGAAAAAAAAGAGGTTCCTGTTGGAGCCGTGGTAGTTTCAAGAAATAAAGTGATTGCCCGTGCACACAATCTCACAGAACAATTGAATGATGTAACCGCTCATGCAGAAATGCAGGCCATAACGGCAGCGGCAAATCACATTGGCGGCAAATACCTCGATAAATGCACGCTTTACGTTACTCTAGAACCGTGTGTTATGTGTGCCGGAGCGCTTTATTGGTCTCAGTTAGAGCGATTGGTTATAGGAGCACGGGACCAGAAGCGCGGATTCCTGACGGTCAATCCAAAAATGTTGCACCCAAAAACCAAGGTAGAATACGGTGTCATGGAGGTAGAGTCCAGCGAATTGCTGAAGCAGTTTTTCAAAGAACGTAGATAGAAACAGTCTCTAAGCCAATGACTAACTTTGCGGTCTAATATTTAAAACATGTATCCAGAAGAACTTGTTGCACCAATGAAAGCTGAGTTAACGGATGTGGGGTTTGAAGAACTTACTACTCCAGATGCTGTTGACTCTCTGATGAACGATATGAGCGGAACTGCTCTTGTGATGGTGAATAGCGTATGTGGATGCGCAGCAGCTAATGCTCGCCCTGCAGTGCGCATGGCTATTCAGCACGGCAAGATCCCTGCGAAGCTCACGACTGTTTTCGCAGGCGTGGATGGTGAGGCAACTGCTCAGGCTAGAAAATACTTCCTGCCTTATCCTCCATCATCACCAAGCATCGCCTTGATGAAAGATGGAAAGTTGGTTCACTTCATTGAGCGTCACCACATCGAAGGCCGTCCGGCACAAATGATAGCCGAAAACCTCGTGGCTGCGTTTGACGAATACTGCTAGGAAAAACTATCAGAAAAGAACACCCCGTTCACTCTTGGACGGGGTTTTTTATGCCTATTTGTCGAGCACTTTCGGCACCTTGAAGTAGTCAGAGTCCTTAGACGGTGCGTTTTTCAACGCCTCTTGCTGCGGAATTTCATCCACTATTTCATCCTTGCGTAGCTTAAGGACTTCATTTGTCATGTACACCAACGGCTCCACGCCATCCGTATCCACTTCATTGAGCTTGTCCACGAATTTTAGCATCCGCTCCAAGTCGGCCTTGATCTTCACGCGATCTTCTCCCTCAAATTTCAAGCGACTTAAATCAGCCAGCTTGTCTATCAACTTGTCATCAATTTCCATATCGCTCAATCAGCGGTTTTTGAATGGCGTCAAAGATATCCTTCTTCATTGCATCAAGACCCTTTTCCGCATAATCAGCTGGATAGACGGGCTTGTGAATGATCACCCTAGATAAACCCGGGCCGCCAGAGTTCTTAAGTGCCGGACCCACTTGAAGACGCTTCCAATTATTCACGAATGTGACAGGAATGATAGGAACGTTTTTATCCATCGCCAACTTAAAGGCTCCGTTCTTAAAGGGCTTCATCTTGGGTGCCTCGTGCGGAATGGTTCCCTCCGGGAAAATCACCACGTTGTGACCCTTATCAATTTCCTCCTTGGCGCGCTCATAGGCCTCGTGTGAGCCCAATCGACTGGCGCGATCTACCGAGATATTCATCCCCTTTGAGAAGAACACATTGAACAGAGGCCAAGTCATAATCTCAACCTTTCCCATAAAAAGGAAATACTGCTTGAATACAGTAAACATCGTGAGGATGTCCAGGTACGATGTATGATTCGGGCATATTACAAAGGGGCCTTTAGGCACCTTTTCTTCCTTCTTTACATGCACTATGATACCGCTAAGAAACATCAGGCTCGTAGACCAAAATCGGATGATCTTAAAGGCCAGATAGTATCTCTTCGGACTACTCAACAGCCATGACATAAAAGGATAGCCGATGATCATGGTGTTTACAAACCAAGCCATCAACCATAATTTCCACAGAATTCTGAACGGCTGAAAGATGTAGTACATCGTGGCAAATGTACGCTGGCTAGCACAATCAAACTTTTGTCATCAATCATTGACAAAACCTTAACTCAAAATCGTGTAGGTTTGGCCGCAAAAAGCTACATGGCGCGCATCTTAACCGGTATTCAAGCCACAGGAATTCCACACTTGGGAAACATTTTGGGTGCTGTCCTACCGGGACTTGAATTGGCGAATGACAGCAAGAACGACTCGTTCTTTTTCATCGCCAACCTTCACTCGCTCACTTCGATCAAAGACCCGGAAGTGATTCGTGACTACACATATGGCGTTGCCGCAGCGTGGTTAGCCTTGGGATTGGATACCGATAAATCAACCTTCTATCGTCAGAGTGACTTGCCTGAAGTATGTGAGTTGACTTGGTATTTGAACTGTTTCACACCATATCCTATGCTAGCCAATGCACACTCTTTCAAAGACAAGTCTGAGAACCTTAGTGATGTGAATGCCGGATTGTTCACCTATCCCGTGTTGATGGCTGCCGACATCATTCTTTACGATGCAGACTTTGTCCCCGTAGGAAAAGATCAGCGCCAGCACTTGGAAATGGCACGGGACATGGCGGGTGCATTCAATCATCGTCACGGAGAAGTGCTAGTAGTTCCAGAAGGAAAATATGACGAGCGGGTAATGATCGTTCCCGGAACGGATGGACGAAAAATGAGTAAGAGCTACGACAACTACATCAACGTTTTTGCGGACGAAAAAGAGCTGAAAAAGCAGGTGATGAGCATTGTTACAGACAGCACCCCATTAGAAGAACCTAAAAACCCGGACACGTGCAACGTGTTTGCATTGTACAGACTCATTGCATCCGATTCACAAACAGCTGAAATGCGGGAAAAATACTTGGCAGGAGGCTTTGGATACGGCCATGCTAAGAAGGCCCTGTTGGAGCACGTGACCGAACTCTATTCAAAGGAACGTGCTGAGTTCAATAGATGGATGAGCGACAAAGGTGCCTTGGATGCCGAGTTGGCAAAAGGAGCTGATAAAGCACGGGCCGTTGGAGCGAAGACGTTGGAGCGGGTAAGGAAGGCATTGGGTTACTAGCGCTTCGAATACTTCTTGTAAAGCTCGATCTGCGAATTATTCAAATCCACCGGGCGACCATCCACAAAGGCAGCCTCTACATTGTTCGTGGTAATGTCCAATGCGTCTCCGCTAGAAATGAAGAACGTGGCTTTTTTGCCAGATTCAATGGTTCCGTAATTTTCTTCAATGCCCATCAACTTCGCAGGAACTTGTGTTATGCACTGAATGGCCTTCTCATATTCCAACCCATGATGAACCGCTGTGCCAACCTGAAACGGTAAGTTTCTGCTGATCATGGCTTCCATGTCACCGCTAGTTGCAAAGGCAACTTCCACTCCTGCTTCAACCAACTGCGAAGCCAATTCAAATGGCTTGTACAATGGATCATCTTCGTGAGCCGGAAGCTTGTGCACGCGATCGATGATCACGGGAACGTGATTCTCTTTCAACTCGGTGGTCACCAGGTGCGCCTCTGCTCCACCAGCTATCGCATAATTCTCAATTCCAGATTGACGCAGAAACTGAACAACATCCAAAATGTCTTTTGCCCAATTCACTCTGACATAGAGTCGCTTTGACCCGCTGTACAAACCGCGCATCGATTCGAATCTCAAGTTCTGCTCCTGTTGGCTCGAGTCGACCGAATAGGCTCTTGCCTCAGCAAAATAGTCATAGATCTGCCGCTGCTGTTCTTCATACTTTTTGTTCTCTTTCGATGAGCCTGGTTCTGCCCACCATCCTCGATATCCATAGCGCGAAGGCCAATTTAAATACACCCCTTCTTCTCCCCTAACTGCTGCATCTTTCCAGTTCCAACCATCGAAATGAACGCACGCGGAGGTGCCTGAAAGAACTCCCCCACTGGGAGCAATTTGCGCCATTAGAATTCCGTTGGTTCTTACAGTTGAAACGACTTTCGACTCTGCGTTAAACGCAGGAAGTGCGCGCACATTAGGGGTCAACATTCCTGTTTCATTGAAGTCGTGCGTGGCATTGACCTGATCAATTTCTGTCAAACCCAACCGACTGTCCATGATGATGAATCCGGGATAGATGTGTTTGCCCTCCGCATCAATGATAGAATCATAGTCGAGCACATTGATACGCATGTTGTTGCCATTTGCAAGCATGGTAATCTCATCTCCGTTGAATGCGAGATAGGCATTCTCAATTTTCTCCCCATTGCCCACATGAGCCGTTGCGTATCGAACCAAAACTTTCTTGGTATTCTTCTTCCCAGGAGAAGGTATTTGAGACATACCCACCAATGAAAGAAGGACGAGCATCAACGCAGAGCTATATTTCATATTAAGCCTCATTCCTCTAAATAGTTTTCCAGTAGGGTATCGCAGTGCATGTGCTTTTCTTCTTTCGCCTTAGGCTTCGACTTGTTTTCGCTTCCGTCCTGAAGCATTTTTTGAATCAATCGCGCCCGTTCCTTTTGCATGGCTGCGGCAATTGCATCCTGCTTATGTGCGTCATAGTACAACATCCCCTCAATCCACGTCTTTTCCACATGCGAATAAACCGACAATGGATTGCCGGACCACAACACCAAGTCAGCATCCTTGCCCACTTCAATGCTTCCTATCCGATGGTCCAGATGCAGCATTTTAGCAGGGTTAATCGTCACCAACTTAATCGCTTCTTCCTCTGATAACCCTCCGTACTTGATCGCTTTGGCCGCCTCCTGATTTAACCTCCTTCCCATCTCCGCGTCATCTGAATTGATCCCCGTGTTAACCCCTGCCTTGTATAGCATTGCGGCATTATAGGGAATGGCGTCATTCACCTCATACTTGTATGCCCACCAATCGGAGAATGTAGAGGCGCTGACACCATGCTCTTTCATCTCCCCGCTCACTTTGTAGCCTTCCAAAATGTGGGTGAAGGTGTTCACCTTGAATCCTAAGCTGTCCGCCAAATTCATCAACATCAAGATTTCCGATTGCACGTAACTGTGACATGTGATGTGCCGTTGGCCTTGGAGAATTTCGCTGATGGCATCCAATTCCAGATCACGCCTTTTGTTCAATGAAACGGAGGTCGTCTCTTTCTTTCGCTTCCCGTTGTTTTGCTGTGCCGATGCCAGCGAACTGTATTCCCCTGCTCGTATAAACGCATCAGCGAAACTTTGTTCTACGCCCATCCGAGTGAGTGGAAAACGACCCTTCGGATCTCTTGAATGTGATCGTTTCACATTCTCACCAAGCGCGAACTTGATGAATCCGGGCGCATCGTCAATGAGCATTTCATCTGCACTCTGCCCCCACTTCAGTTTCACAATCGCGCTCTGACCTCCAATCGGATTGGCTGAGCCATGCAACAATTGAGCGGTAGTCACGCCTCCAACCAACTGTCGATATATGTTGATGTTCCATGGGTCAACTGCATCGCCAATTCTAACCTCTGCAGAGGATGCTTGCGCCCATTCATTCACACCACCACGAATTCCAATGTGGCTGTGCTCATCAATGATTCCGGGAGTGAGGTGCATCCCATTTCCATTGATGCGTTTGATGCTAGAATCAAACAATGAATTCGCTCCAACCGATTTGATTTTTCCGTCTTCCACCAATACGTCTCCGCGCTTCAACGTTCCTGTGTCCGAGGCCGTCCAAACCACCACATTGGTAATCACAAACGTTCGTTCATTCACCAATGAATCCCAACCATAGGCCATGTTAGGATGGCTCATTTTCGGCACTTCAGGAATCTTTGCTGGTTCTGGTTTTGTTTTCTTTACCTGTTCACTCTTGCGATCCTTAATAGCTGCCCATGTGATCCAGTTCCCATCCTCATCATGACCTTTTCCATCCCACACTCCTCCATTCAGTGTGATTTTTCCGGAAAGGCGATACATGACCTTTGGAGTAGAATCGTTGGTCGTGATTTGAACAGATATCAAATCAACTTCCCGCTCAATTTTGATGTTCAGCTTCGTTCCACCGTTCGTGATATCGGCCTTCACCCCTTTCTCGTCCGCACTTTTCACAGTTACCTTGTAATCGACTTTGTTGATCACCAAATTGTAGGTGCCAACCATTGCATCGTACGATGACTTTGTCTGATAGGCGCTCTCACCCTTCGTCCAATGTTGCTCCACTCGAAAACCCTCCTCTACAAACGTTTTGTTCGCCACGAAAAAGTTGGCTTGTTTACCCGCTTCCAAAGTCCCGACCTTATCACTCACATTGAGCATGGCAGCCGGTTTGCGCGTTAAAGCATCCAGCGCCTTTTCATGATTCAGCCCCGCATCGGTCGTTTTCTTAAGGTTGGACCAGAAGTCTTTTGCGCTGCGCAGCGTATCGCGACTCAATGAAAAATTAATCCCCCGCTCATTCAGAATTCGTGCATTAAATGGTGCCAATTCCCAGTGCTTTAGGTCATCCAGCGATGCCATGCGTGCCATGTATGGATCAGAAACATCCATCGCATTTGGATAGTTCATTGGTAAAACGAACTGAGCTCCTCCGGAAACTTCATCGATTACTGAGTACTCCTTCCCTGCTCCAATCATGATGAAGTTGCGCTGAAATTCCTGCCCCAGAGCCTGTATGTTGCGCACGGATTGACTGTGATTTAGTTCGAAAATTTGAGGGCGAGAAACCTGCGCCAATGCCTCCAGAGATGGATTCATTTCCTTTTGTTTTCCGCCATTGGCATACCACTGCGCATCATAGAATGTTTGTCTGATCAAAGCGATCGCTCCCATGAATGAAGATGGGTAGTCGTTCTTGCTTGATCCCTTTGAAAAGCTGTAATGATCGCTGGCTTTGTTTTTCAAAACGGCCTCATTTGCTTCCTCTTGCCCGAGAACAATGAGCTGGGAGGCACCTCTCATGATCCCATCTCGCTCATGAAGGTTGACTACTGCAAATCCGCTGCTCAACCAGTCTTCTGATTTTTTCTTGTCAACTGGAAATGACTGCGAGTAGCTGTACTCAGGATGAATGGCTGGGTTCCAATTACCTGCTTCAACCGTTTTCTGCTCTTTATCTGAAGGCTTTTTCTTTTCCACATTGAGCCCTGAGTTGGCATCAATAAACGATGGGTATATGACCTTCCCCTTGCAGTCATGCACCACGGCATTTTTTGGAGGCTTCCTTCCCTTGGCCACTTCCACCACTTTTCCATCCTGAATGATCAGCGTTGCTGAATCCATACGCCTATCCGGATTCACATAAATGACGGCATTCGTAAAAGCGTGAACTGTATGGCGTTTGTCATGTACACCATTCACCGGAAAGGTTTCCTGCGCGGATATAGCTGTGCAGGAGAAAAGAAAGACAAAAAGTAGAAGCTGTCGCGTCATAAACCATCCAAATGTAACAGCGCGCAAAACCACTTGATAGGCTAAAAAAGAAGGTTAATCACAACCGATCGTTAACCACTGCTACCTTTGCGCAAATTTTAATTGATGATCACCGGACTTACACACCTTCACAGCAGTTTACGTTACCTCGTTTTGTTGTTCATCGTATTGGCAGTGGTCGATGCGGTGATGAACATGTCAAGCGACAAGGAATACAAGAAGGCAAGCAAGCTTTTTGCGCTTTTGGGCTTGATTTTTACGCACACTCAACTGCTCGTTGGATTGTTGCTTTATTTCTTAGGAGATAAAGGCCTGAAGGTCATCACGAGCGTTGAAGGATTCATGGGAATGGCTCCCGCGCGGTTCTTTGCAGTGGAACATATCACTGGTATGTTGATCGCCATCGTGCTGATCACCATGGGATATAGCAAGGCAAAGCGACAAGAAGTTGCCAAGAAAAAGTATTCAACTGTTGCCATTTTTTACGGCATTGGTTTGTTGATCATCTTCTTCAGTATTCCCTGGCCATTCCTGAAGGAATTTGGATCATGGATGTAAGAATCGCTGAGGATTAGATTTAATGGGAGAAATTTCTACGAGAGCAATACAAGAAACCGCTGTCATTGTTGGATTGGCGCATCGCGAGCAGCCACTCGAGAAGCTCGAAGAGTACATGGAAGAACTCGAGTTCTTGGCCACCACCGCCAAGGTGAAGACGCTTGCCAAGTTCACTCAGCAATTAGACGCACCTAATCCGCACACGTTCATCGGAAGCGGTAAAGTCAATGAGGTGCGTTCCTACGTGGACGAATACGATGTGGACTATGTGATTTTTGATGACGAACTGAGTCCATCGCAAACCCGCAACTTGGAGAAAGAAATCAAGCGTAAGATCTACGACCGAAGCTTGCTTATTCTGGACATCTTCCACATGCGAGCGCAAACCGCTCAGGCAAAAACACAAGTGGAACTGGCGCGATATGAATACTTGCTTCCAAGATTGACCGGCCTTTGGACGCACTTAGAGCGACAGCGAGGCGGGACGGGAACGCGAGGTGGTGCCGGTGAAAAAGAAATCGAAACCGACCGAAGAATCGTGCGGGACAAAATTGCATTGCTCAAAAAGAAGCTAGTTAAAATTGACAAGCAAATGATGGTTCAGCGCAAGAACCGCGTGAGTATGATTCGCGTTGCGCTTGTCGGTTACACGAACGTTGGTAAGTCGACCATTATGAACGTGCTTTCGAAAAGTGAGGTTTTCGCTGAGAACAAGCTTTTCGCAACATTAGACACCACAGTTAGAAAAGTAGTCGTGGACAATCTTCCGTTCTTATTGGCTGACACAGTCGGTTTCATCCGAAAGCTTCCGCACCAATTGGTGGAATCCTTCAAGTCCACCTTGGATGAAACCCGCGAGTCTGATTTGTTGATTCATGTGGTAGATATTTCCCATCCTCAATTCGAAGATCACATCCGAACGGTAGAATCGACCTTGGCCGAAATCGGTGCCATTGACAAGCCTACGATTTTGGTGTTCAACAAGATTGACCAATATCCTGAACCGCCTGAAGAAGAATGGAAATGGGATGGGGAAATTCACCCGGCCATGCGATTAGGCGATCTGGAAAAATCATGGATGGCGAGACAAGATCACCAAACGATTTTCATCTCAGCCAAAGAAAAAATCAACTTGGACAAGCTGCGCAAAATGCTTTACGATAAAGTAAAAGAGCTGCATGTGAAGAGATATCCGTACAATAACTTCTTGTACGAGTTACCCGAGGATCAGCGGGTTTAAACGCCCTTGTTCATGTCACTGATCACATTAACGGCTTCATTTAAGTAGTAGTCCTTCTTCAAGCGCTTCAACCACTTTTCATTCAAGTCGGTCTTTACGCTATCGCTGTGGATAGCCGGTAGATCGAATTTCACGTTTTGGACGGACAATGCCTCTATCTCCGGGGTCATGCCCTCGAACTTCTCTGCTTCCTCATCCAAGGACTTCTTTCTGTCCATAAACGCGGCATAGCTTAAAGGTACCTTGGTGTCTTCGCTTTGCTTCTTGACCCGCATTGAATTTTCTTCGATCAAGGACATCACGCCATTTTCAGCAATTCGTTTGTTGCTTGCTGCAATCACCTGTTTTTCGTTGTATGGTGTTTTCCACAAATCATACTCAGCGGGTGCGATTTCATCCCACTCCATCACGAATTCCTGCTCCCGCTCGCCCATTTCTAAGTGGTTGTAACGATCCGGAAGCATGATGTCGGATTCAACGCCCTTTAACTGTGTGGCACCACCGTTAATTCTGTAGAACTTCTGGGTGGTTACTTTCACCGAACCCATTGGTCGATACTGCGCGTTGGACGATGTCAGCATACGATCCAAGTCCACAAAGCGCTGCACCGTCCCTTTTCCAAAACTTCCGGACGCACCCATGATAACCCCTCGATCATAGTCCTGAATAGCTGCTGCCAAAATCTCAGAAGCAGATGCGCTAAAGTGGTTGAGCATCACCACAAGCGGCCCATCGTACACAAGGCCATTCTTTCTGTCGTTCATCACGTCTGGCATCGAATAACGACTCTTTACCTGAACTACGGGTCCACCATCGATAAAATGACCTGTCATTTCAATAGCATCCCTTAATGAACCTCCTCCGTTTCCGCGCAGATCCAACACAACTCCCTGAACTCCTTCGTCCTTCAGCTTCAATAATTCCTTTTTCACGTCATCACCCGCAGCTCTTCCGCCTGTTCCGTTGAAGTCTGCGTAGAACTTTGGAAGATTGATGTATCCTACCCTCACTCCGGTCTCATTTTCTATGATTGCTGACTTTGCGTAGGTTTCTTCCAAGATTACCACATCACGAATGATTGTTATATCCTTGATGACACCAGTGATTTTTTGAATAGTCAATCGAACCTCGGTTCCCTTTTTTCCGCGAATCAGTTTAACTGCTTCATCCAATCGCATGTCGGTGATATCGACCGCCTCTTCCTTTGCCTGTGCCACTTTTAGGATAACATCTTCCTCCTCTAATTCGCCTTGTCGATAAGACGGGCTGCCTGGAATAATCTTAGTCACCTTAATGAACCCATCCTTTTCTTGCAGCTGAGCACCTATTCCTTCTAATTGGCCACTCATGCTGATGTCAAAATTCTCTTTGTCCTTAGGTGGAAAGTAGCCTGTATGTGGCCCAAAGACATTCATGATCGCATTAAGATAGACCTCCTTCTGATCCTCGCGCTCCCACTTTTCCATGCGCTCGAAGTAACGATCGTTCGTCTTCAATAAGTTCTTCCGTGCCTTTTCTTCAAGCTGTTCGAAGCTTTTCAAGGTAACCGTGTCGTTCTCGGCTTTAGCCTTTTCCTGCTTTTCCTGAGCTTCAGTAATTCTTACCAAGGTCTGGTATTTAAGCAGCTTGCGCCAGTAATCTTTAAGCTCTTCCCTTGTTCTGGCATATTCTCTTTTTTCTTCATCCAGTTCAATTTCCTCGACCACATTGAAGTCAAAGGGCTCGGCAAGCAACTCTCTGTAGTAACCTTGAGCTTCCTTCAACCGATTTTGTAAAATCTTAAAGGATAACTCAAAGAAGGTGAAGTCAGCGTTATTGATCTGGTCATCTATTTTGGTCTCATAGGCACGAAGCGCCTCTACATCCTGGGCCAGAATAAATCTCTTTGAAAAGTCTAGGCGTTCCATATATAGCATAAAAGCACCCTTGCTGAATTCATCATTGATTGCCTTAGGAGAAAAGTGGCTGCTCTTAGTGCTCTCCATCAACATTGACATCAGCACCTTGTCCTTCGCAAGATCGCTGCCAGCGGCAGAATCAGGAACGACTGACGAGGGGGCTTCATAAAGTATGTAAGAACAAAAAACCAGCGCCAACACCGTTGACACTAAAAATTGGAAACCTTTAAACTTCATTGCTTCTTATTTATCTCCTCAGCATTCCAACGTCTCTGTCAATGAATGCCCGTAAACAGTCAAATGTAGTATCGCGGAAACTATTTTTGAATTTAACTTTCCAAAAAGAACCTAATTGAACAATCTCTCAATTCGCATCGCATTCACGATTTTGAGCCTTTGCTTTTCCATTTCGGCCATCATCTCGCAAACAGATCAACTCACGCTGAACTTTACTAGCGGCATCGCAAAACTTCACGCAGACGCTGATGGTAAGATTACGATGGATGAGATTTCTGATTGGGATTCATTTGGTGGATTCAAATATGGTTTAGTCAGCTTGCAGCAATATCCCAAAAGGGATGAACGGCTGAAACTGGAACAAGAAGGAATATTTATTCTTGAGTTTATCCCCCCCAAAGCCTATTTGGTTCGCATTGCAGCAAATGCAACCTTGCAATCATTGAATCATTTTGGTGTGATGGGCAGCAGCGCCTTCCTCCCCGAATTCAAGAATGCATTTCATCAGCAGGAATCACCTAAACATGCTGTCGTTTCCGGTTCAGAAGTCTTGGTCAATGTTCATCCTTATTCGGGAATTGAAATGAACAAGGTTCGATCGCTTCTAAAAAACAGCGGCTTTGAGATAACTGCGGAGGAGTTTACTGAGGACGCAGTGATTATTCGCTGTGAGCAGTCGGATTTTAAGACCCTGTCTGAGCTTCCGTTTGTTCACTATATAGATTGGAGATACGATCCGGGGGAGCCGGAAAACTACACGGGAAGAACGCTGCACCGGGTTAATTTTATTTCGCCTGAAAACACCAACGGACTGAATTATGATGGATCGGGAATCAATGTGATGTTGCAGGATGATGGAGAAATCGGTCCGCATATTGACTTTCAGGGTCGACTGGATCAAACTTGGCCAACCAGTTCAGGAGACCATGGAGACCATTGTGCTGGTATCATCTGTGGCGCTGGAAATCTCAGTCCCTTTAACGAAGGTCAGGCCAAGGGCTCAGACTTACATGTTTACAAAGCATCGCCCCAATACACAGGCTTTGACAGTATTCCTTTAGCCTATTATTCAAAGAATATTGTCATTACATCCACTTCTTATAGCAATGGCTGCAATGCGGGATACACTTCGTTTACCCAAGAAATGGACGAGCAGGTGTATGATATGGAAAGTTTGATGCACGTGTTCTCTGCAGGAAACAACGGTACATCCGATTGTGGTTACGGAGCTGGCAGCTTCTGGGGAAACATTACCGGTGGCCACAAGATGGGCAAGAATGTAATCACTGTTGCAAATCTTGACAAATACGATGGGCTTGCGAATTCAAGCAGTCGCGGCCCTGCAAATGACGGTCGCATCAAACCGGATATAAGTGCGAAGGGAACAAGTGTCCTTTCAACTGGAGAGGACAATACATACAACACCAAAACAGGAACGTCTATGTCATGTCCTGGCGTTTCTGGAACGCTGGCAGTTTTATATGAAGGATATAAAGACGTTCATGGCTCTTTACCAGAATCCGGATTGATGAAAGCCATTGTGCTCAATACTGCCGATGACTTGGGTAATACCGGCCCTGATTTTAAGCATGGCTGGGGTAGAATAAATGCAAGAAAAGCATTTGAGGTGATCAATGATACTGCATTCCTCTCCGGAAGTTTGAGTGATGGCGATTCTGTTGTTCATAGCATTCAAGTTCCTAGCAATACAGCTAAGGTGCGATTCATGGTTTACTGGACAGACCAGGAAGCTGCGGTAAATGCAAGCACGGCTCTGGTTAACGATTTGGATCTGTCGGTCACACCTCCTTCGTTCCTCAGAACTATTGCCCTATCTACTTGATCACACCCGAACAAGCCACACTGAATAATGCAGCCACTAATGGTGCTGATCAACAATATGGAGCAAGTGGAAATTTTCAGTCCTGCCTCCGGAAGCTATTCCATCAAAATCAAGGTCATTGGACCCGTTCGGCCCTCAGGAAATACTTTCTTTAGTGTATTGGTTCGAGCCGGTGAACTGGTTTTGACGTATCCGGGTTGGGGGCGAACATTTGATTCCGTTCACACAGGAGATACGTTGATTCGCCTTATCAAACTGGCGATTTGAGTATTGAGTACAGCTTGAACGGTGTCTTCGGACAAATATTTTCGAGCTCTCAGTGCCGGTTTCCCAAGCATAAGGAATGGCTCACTATTCACCGCTCTGGAAATTATCGCGTTCGGCTAACTTATGGGTCTGAAGTGGTCACCTCGATAACTTCACGTCATTGGACGTCCGTCTAATTTGAACTTTGAATTTTCAAGTGTCCAGACTCGATTGGTCTGACATGGAATTCCGTGAGCCAAGCCACAGGTTATATTGTTTACCGGCTTGAAGTCAGAAATACATGGAAGAAATAGGGACTAACGACAAACCACTTTGTTGATTATACTGCCAACCCATTTTCTACCCAGTTGTGGTACAGTGTGGCAGCAATGGGCCCTAACGATGCAACGGGCAAGCGGATGGATGCCGAACAAAAGCCAGCTGGTATCTTCGAATGCATAATAAACACGGATGCTGCCATTGTTCATTTATCTCCCGAGCAAGGAAGCTACAGGGATTGTTTTGGTGATAGCATGCCGCTGGCGTTAACCTTGAGAAATATGGCCGTCCAGCCCATTAACTCCGCAACCGTTCATATCAACTCAAGCAGCGGACAAGCATTCAATGAAACATTCGCGTTGAATTTGATCGCTGGAGATTCAATCAATCTAGTCATGACCCAACCGCTGGCGTTGCTTTCCACTTTCGACACTGTCTTTGCCCGAGTCGATGTGGCACAAGATGGCAATTCACACAATGACACCATTATCCATATATATCAATTCCCTGCATCAGCGCTGACGATTCCAAAAGTGACTGAAGACTTTGAATCCTTTGCAAACTGTTCAATGGATCCGCTCTGCGAAACCATTGAGTGTTCGATAGGAAATGGATGGTTCAACGAGAAAAATGGAGAGGCGGATGATATAGATTGGCGAGTTAGTAGCGGAGTTACTCCGACCGAATTCACAGGACCTGTCACAGACCATACGACTGGCAGCTCAAATGGAAAA
The DNA here is from genome assembly GCA_041391765.1 of Flavobacteriales bacterium. Lineage (GTDB taxonomy): Bacteria > Bacteroidota > Bacteroidia > Flavobacteriales_G > Salibacteraceae > SHAN690. The sequence goes on from JAWKNJ010000021.1 coordinate 97,672, forward strand.
TACATCTATTTGGAATCAAGCGACTGTTATTTCAAAACGGCCATGCTGACAAGTCCGTGCATCGATCTAGATGATGCCACCACACCCACTCTGACGTTTTGGTATCACATGCATGGTGGATCGGTTGGTTCATTGAATGTCGATGTCTTGGACAGTTCAGGGTGGAACCTCAATATTTTCAACTTATACGGGGAGCAAGGTTCGGAATGGAAATTTGCCTCAGTGGATCTCAGCGCGTTCACCGGCCAAATCATTGTGATTCGGTTCCGAGGAACAACCGGAAACGGTTTCCAAAGTGACATCGCCTTGGACGATATCGGCATCACCCATCCTCCGGTTTCAAAGTTTGCCTACTCTATTCAGCTGGATGGACTGACTGTTGACTTCGTTGACCTGAGTACCTATGCCGACACTATGACCTTTGAAACTGGTGACGGATTCACCTATGGAAGTCTCCCATTGAGCCATAGTTATGCACAAGCTCAGGGTTACTTGGTGAAGCAAACTGTGTTCAATCAATTTGGTTCTGACGCATCCATACAAGCCCTTTCAACATTGGGTATCGAAGCCAGGAATAACGACATATACGTGTTCCCAAATCCGGCATCAGATGAACTTCATCTGAAAATGAATTTCCCAATTCAAAATATGGAAATATTCTCATCAACAGGTGAACTGGTTAGGAAGATGAACATTGAGAGCGCTTCAAACCAACTTGACCTCAACGTTTTACATATTGAATCGGGCTACTATATAATTCGAGTGAATGGAACCTCGTTGATTCCACTCTCAGTCATTCATTAGCAATTTTACGGCTGATCTTCTTGTGTTGGAATTGAGGCTATATTTGATAGCTTAAGGAAAAATCATTTCTTTACCTATTCTAAAATTGAAGGCAATGAAACTCACTCTGGCTACACTACTAACCTGTATCTGGTGTCTTGCGGGCGTTGCTCAAAAGGCCGATGACATATTGGGTGTGTGGTACAATCAAGAGAAAACCGCAAAGGTTGAGATATTCAAAAAGTCCGATAAATATTTCGGTAAAATTGTTTGGCTGGACGAGCCTTTGCGCGATGGAAAGCCAAAACTTGACATCAACAATGAAGAAGAATCACTTCGCTCTCGCCCGGTTATGGGCTTGCAGATTTTGAATGACTTTGAATGGGATGATGATGAATGGGATGACGGTACCATTTATGACCCCAAGAATGGCGAAACGTATTCTTGCTATATTACGAAAGAAGGGAACAAACTAAATGTAAGAGGCTATATCGGAATTTCCATCATTGGAAGAACCGCCACTTGGACAAAGGCCGAATAATCGATAATCTGAATTAATGAAAAAGATCACTGCTGTTGTTATTTTCTGTGTTTCTGTGTCTTATGGGTTTACCCAGAAAGTGGCCGGTATGGCTAATGTCATACACGGAAAAATCGTATTTATTGAAGCGAACCCTGCGCAACAATATCGTCACCAAGGAACCATCGAATGCTCTATAGCGGCCCCAGACAATTTTGAGCGCATGATGTATCACATGATTGAAAAAAAGGCACTTAAGGAAAGTGCCGAATCAGAAGAGCATGAGGAAATAGAGTACGATGCATTGATTTTTCGACCGGGTACAGGTTTTTGTAAGGCTGATCTGATTCAATTCTATTCCGAAGATGGCCGCAAAAGATCAAGGCGTGATGGTGAAGAAGTGAATGAAAATTTTAGAAAGTCAGAAACCGTTTTGCACAAAGGAGTTAACCTTTTTGTTGAAAACACGCCTACGGCCAAATTTACGTTACTAGGCAAGCTAGAAATGCCTCAAAATTTTGAGACCGAGAAATATGAAGAGATGTTGGATCAAATGATCATGTCCGCCAGAGAAACTTATCCTGAAATGAATGGTATTGTATTCAAGCCTGGAAGCCAGTTTCGCAAAGCGGATATCATTAAAATCGAACAATAGCAAACTCCTTCAACGTTTATTGCGTCTGATACATACTAACTTGGTGTGATCACAGAGAATGTCATAAAAGGGTGTCTGAAAGACGATCGGAAGTCCCAGAGGATCGTTTATGAGACTTATTACCCTTTGATGCTCGCCATCGTCAGGCGATACATTCGGGATGACGAAGAGGTGCTTGACGTATTGAACCAAGGCTTCATCAAGGTTTTCAAGAAAATTGATCAATACCATTTTGAGAATTCATTTGAAGGTTGGTGCAAACGCATTGTTATCAATACAGCGCTAGACCATCTCAGATCATCCAAGCGATACCGCGACTTTTTTGCATTCGATGCCATCATGCCGTCTTATCAGGTTTACAACGATGGCTTAAATGATATGTCCATTGATGAACTTATGTCCATCATCGACACTATATCTCCGGTCAGTAAACTTGTCTTCAACATGTTCGCAATTGATGGCTATAGCCACAAGGAGATTGCTGAAGCATTGAATATTTCAGTTGGAACATCAAAGTGGCATTTGTCATCCGCCAGGAAGCAGATTCAAGCTAAGATTAAGCTTGCCTACCCAGATGTTCAATTCGCATATGGCTAAACATCAGCACGAAATAGATAAAGTATTCCGCGATCGTTTTGAGGGATTTAAGGATCATTCTCAGAATGCTGATCTTGGATGGCTGCGCTTAGAATCCGAACTCAATAACGCTACTAATGTTGCAAGGCAGGACTCCCTTAGCTCAGGTCTTAAAACAACTGTTTGGCTAAAGATTGCCGCTTCAGTTGCTGGCATTGCGTTAGTCACAGTTGCCTTTCTTGAGCTATCTAACTCAAAAACATCGTCCGCAGACTCTTCAGTTGTAGCAGCAGAAACGAGCACTTCGAGTGCATATCATGAAGGGAGTTTTGTCCCTAACAGCCAAACTGAATCGTCTAGAGCAACTGCCTCAGATTTAGCGATTGGCCATACGACTCAAAAGGTGTTGACTGCAAGTGATTCTCGACCTGGGGAAGCCATTGGCAACAATTCCAACTATTTGACGAAGATTTCGGTCAATTCCCGTACGGCAAATTCCCACTCTACTCACAGCTTAGTTGACCTTGCTACTTCACATGCCTCCACCGAAGAAACAACAGTGGAAAAAGACGCGTTCTTTTCCAGTCAAAACTCGGAATCCAGCCGGAACATCGTTCCGCTTAATCTGATGGATTGCTTCAAATCCTACGAATATCAATCTGCATTGTTGGAGCGCGAATTTCCTAAGATCGAGGACCCTACCATTGATGCTTGGAATAGCAGCCTTGCTGTTTATGCTCGTGTCGCGGCTAGAACCGGAACAGGCGAATCAAACTCGTATGAGATAAAAGCATCCCCAAAACTTAATCCATTATTGTCGATAGGGCTTGGATACGCGCTGTCCGATCGTTCATTCATCACAGTTGAACTCGGTTGGCTTCGCAAGTCAGGGAATGGCATTGAACGTGCAAGACAAATCAACGTTTCCAGCTTTGTTAATTCCATTTCCGGCAGTAACTCCACCGATGTCAACCAACTCATTGTTCACGAAGGGCTGATTGCAACGCGCCTTGATTACATGCACATTCCAGTGGCCTATCATCAACTGCTCTCCAACTTGCCTGTTTTTTCAGATAAGTGGAACGTTTCACTAGGAGGATACACAGATATTCTGCTAACCGCAGATAACGAGGCTTACATTATCTACAACAGCGAAGAATACAAACTAAATCCCCTAACAAAGGCCGGGAATAATGTTGTTGGTTTGAACCGTGTACGCTTTGGATTCTTCACTGGACTTGAACGTCAGATAAGTGAGCGGATTGTAGCGAATGCGACCATTACATTTCCTCCATTCAACAGTGCTGTAGATGCTAATTCTGATTATCAGGAATTTGATCAGGCCAACAAACCCCTTGATCTTCAATTAGGTCTTAAGTTTCACCTCTAAAAGGTTCTGACCTTGTTTTTACTCTTCTTGGCTCGCTTGAACTGAAGACTAGGAGCCTTGAACTTTTTCTTTTTGTTCTTGATCCTATCGTTTTTATATGATTTCGCCTTTTTTTCGCGATTTCGCCTCTTGTGAGTCTTATCCCTGCCTTTATCAAAACTCTTAGCCTTCTTTTTCTTTTTGGGCTTAAACTCCTTGTTAGAAATACCTTTTGTAAACGTGTGGCTCAGCGTCAATTGGGTGAACACATAAGTGTCATTACTCTTGCTTCCCCCTCTCGGCTGATTTTCCGTGTACCATTCTCTGTTAGGCACATTATCAAGCAATACGCTTGGATTTGCCATAACGCCTGCCAGCTTTCCTCGACTTGATACGATCGCATCATTGTCATAAAAATACCCACTGGCGTCATCTACGTAATCAGTTGTTGTCCAACGGTATCCTATGTCAATCCCAATCTTATAGTTGTAGTTTAAGAGATACGTAACTCCGCCCCCCATTGGAAAAGCGAGAGCAATACGCTTATAAGGATTAGGTCCTCCAGGAAGGCCTTGACCCTCCGTCCCGAGCGGTTTCAACGCATACCACTTATCTCCCAATTTACCCTTTGGATTAAATATGAACGCCCCTGCCCCAATGGAGCCATAAAGACCAAATCTATTGCCGTCAAAAAGGTGGGTTGTGCGAGCGCCCATGAAGTGAATCGTCTTGGGTTTCAAAATGTGAAACTCATAGCTTCCCGAGACTTCAATTATGGGAGATTTAAAATTGAGATTTCTATACCTGCGATTAGGGTAGCTGGTTACTTCATCTGTTCCCCGAACCCTAGCATATGTAGCGGTTCCTCGAATGGCGTGAAACTCGCGAACATAATATCTTGCTCCTGCGGTAATGCTATATCGTGATTGGGTAGGGTCTAAATCATAAAGCAGAGGCTTACCTGGGCCATCCTGTCCTCCTAAGTCGCCAAGAAAAAAGCTTGCACCAACACCGATTAGATATTCTGTCCTGTTTGCCTTCCAATCTGTTGATTGCTCTTTGAGCTTCGGTTCTTTATATAATCTGATCTGCTTTCCCTCATCTTTCACGCGTGGCTCTTTGCCAAAATTTGGCTTTTGCGCATTGAAGAATTGAAAAGCAAATACAGCCGATATGGTAAGGATGAGCGATCTCACTGGTATGAATTCCAAAGACGTAAATCCGTTACGAATGTAAGGGAGAATTCACTCAGTGATCTTGCTCGATCTCTTAACTCCTTGGAATACACGCAATCGTCTTATGTTCGCGTTTCAATTATATGAGGAATAAACACCCAGTATTACTTGTTGCCATATTCAGCATTATGGCTGCTGAAGCGGTGAGCCAAATATCGAATGTTGCTAAAAGCGCTGAAGAATTGGCAGGGCATATAAAGGCATCTGAAAGTGAAGAGGACAAATTGAACTTGCTGGATTCTCTGGAATCAGTTCTCGACAGGCTCCCCGATTCGCTTTACATGAAATATGCCTTCGAAATAGGTAGCGCATATCGTGAACTACATCACTACAATCTTGCCTCGGACATATACGAGCGACTGGCGAAGAAAACGGAACTTTCCAAGGATCTCAAAAACCGGGCTCGCGCGCTTTACTATCAGGGCGTGGCATTAAATAATGTTGGTATTCAGAATCGAGCATTGGAATCACTGTTCCAAGCTCTGACAATTTCCGATAACCTTCACGACAATGATCGCTCTTGTTTGATTTATACGCAAATAGGCATTGTGAAGAAGGATCAGGGTTTGTTGGACGAAGCGATCGCCTACTTTGACAAAGCGCTTGAAATAGCCATCTTGATTGAGGATGAGAGCAGAGTTGCCTCGTTATACAACAACATTGGGTCCTCTCATAAACTTAAGCAAGACTACGCACGAGCTAAAGAATTTTTTCTTCTCGCACTCGAAATCAACAAACGAATTGGAAACGAGCAGAACCTAAGCTACAACTACAATAATATAGCAAACATTTATGAGGAGACTGGTGACTTAGAAAGTGCCATCATCTACCATGATAAGAGTATAGAATTAAAAAAAATCCTGAGGGATAAACCAAGCCTTGCTGTGAGTTACAGCAATATTGCCTTGGTTTATTTGAAAATGGGTAAAGAAGATGTGGCCTTGAACTACGTGGAACAAGGATTGGAGTTGGCTCAGAAGTACCAAACCGCATCCATATTGCCCATTTTATATGGTCAAAAGGCTTTGCTGGTATCCAAAAAAGGGGACTTCAAGAGTGCATTTGAAATAATGCAGCGTCTTGAGAAACACAAGGACAGCATAGCCAGCGCTGATAAGCAATCCGTTATCAATGAGCTTGAAGCCCGATATGAGCGGCAACTGATTCTAAATGAGAATGAAATTCTCAAAAAGGACATAGAGATTTCTGAATCTGAGCTTTATAGAAAAGACGCCTTTTTGGTGTTTTTGATCGTATGCGTAGCCATGTTGCTTTTGGTTTTGTTTATGTATTACAAGTCCTATAAAAGAAGGAGCGAGGCCAACAAAAAACTCCAGGAACAAAATGACGCCATCAAAGCCCAGAAGGATAGAATAGAGGTGCAAAAGAGACGAATCGAAGAATCCACCTTAAGTCTTGAGCAGGCACGAAAAGACAAGGAAGTGTTCTTTTCTACCATAAGTCATGACATGCGTGGCCCAATCAGTGCAATAAGTTCCATCGTAAAAATGCTAAAACAAGAAGAACTGGTTGGCTTGAATGATGAGCTTCAGGTATTAGACTACTCATCTCGAACGCTAAACTCTTTGGTAGAGGATATTCTCGATTTTTCGAACCTTGAGTCCGGAAGACTACAGATAGAGCAGAAGACTTTTAACATTATTGATCTGCTGAACGAAATCGTAAAATCCTTCGAATTCATATCCAATGAAAAGGAAGTGGACTTAATTACTGATTTTCAGGTGCCAAATGAAAATGTTTTAGGTGATCCAAGACGTATCAGCCAAGTGGTGTTTAACTTGCTTGGAAACGCCTTTAAATTCACTCGTGAGGGGTATGTAAAGCTCACTCTTCGAATTGAAGAAGAAGACTCCTCAGCACCTTATTTCATTTTAAAAGTGATTGATACGGGTGTCGGTATACCAGCATCAAAGTTGGAAGTGATCTTCAACAAATTTGAACAGGCTAATAATGAAATTTACAAGGACTTTGGAGGTAGCGGATTAGGCTTATACATTTCAAAGCAGCTCATAGAGCAAATGGGTGGTCTAATAAACGTAACAAGCAAATTAGGGGAGGGGACCGAGTTTACCATCTCCTTGAATATGCCAATTGTTACGCGCTCTTAAGTGTAATCACCGTGATTTCGGGCAAGATACCCAACCTGCCTGGATATCCAATGTAACCGAAGCCTCGGTTGACGTATAGAAATCTTCCATTCTCCTCATATAAGTCTGCCCATTCCGGATAGAAATATTTAACCGGGCTCCACTTAATTTGACCCACTTCAATGCCAAACTGCATGCCGTGTGTGTGACCAGAGAACATGACATCCACATTATCATACTTTGGTAAAACTTCACCCTTCCAGTGACTTGGATCATGTGACAACAGCAGCTTGACCTCCGTGTCATCGGCTCCAATGAGAGCTTTGTTCAAATCCCCGTACTTAGGAAACCGTCCTCTGCCTCCCCAGTTCTGTACTCCCACAACCGATATAGACTCCCCATCTACCGTGATCTTCCGATTCTCATCAATCAACAAATCCCAACCCATTTGACGCTGGGTATCCATCAATGCTCGAAGGTTTCTCCGCTTGTCTTCCGCTGAGTTCCAAGGAACATAGTCGCCATAATCGTGATTTCCAAGGACGCTGAAAACTCCAAGGTCGGCTTTAAGTGTCGAAAAAATTTCCGTCCAGCCATTAAGTTCAGTGGCTTCATTATTCACCAAATCCCCGGTAAAGAAAATGGCGTCTGATTTTTGCTCATTCACCAACTCAATGCCACGTTTGACGGCACTTTTCGACCAAAATGAGCCACAATGAATATCAGATATCTGAGTGATGGTGAGTCCATCAAACGTTCTGGGAAGATTAGGTAGTTTGATTACACGATTCTCTACTCTATAGTCGTGAGCACCGCTAACAACACCCCAGCCCATAGCCAACAGCGGAACCGCTGCCGTTACTGTGCCGGCTTGCGTCAAGAATTCACTCCTCGAAATTGGTTCTTCCCCAAGGCCATGCGGTTGCGGATTCAATTTCGCCCAAATATATCGGGCAACGCGAATAAGGTCATCAATTACTAACCATAGTGCGAATAGCAACTTACCCAAAATGTTCGCCACACCGATCGTGGCCATAATGGTCAGTAGCTTTCGTCCAATCGGGTGGTGTGACATTGGTTCGAATAAAGAGAACCCGATTATGGTGACTATTGTGAGTCCCCAGAAAATGGATTTAATAATTCTCTGTCCAACCAGCGGCAGCGGGCCTATAGCCACTTTCAAACCCTGATAGGCATAAAGATCAATTCCCAGAAGTATGATGGATACGATCAAAAAGACAATTCCGCGATGCATGGGACGAATGAAATGAAAAAACCCCGAGGAATTTCGGGGTTTTGATTTTTGGTCTTTTAGAGGTCTCGAGCGGATTCGAACCGCTGTAGATGGTTTTGCAGACCACTGCCTAGCCACTCGGCCACGAGACCATTAAGGGCGGCAAAAGTAACTATTTATTTATGCGAATTTAGATTGTATGAATTACAGAAACAGAGGACAATTCGTAACCCACGGGTGGCTGTATTTTTCGCACGGCAACTCTTATGGAACCAACAACCCCAAGATTGGCCCGAATGCTATTACCAATGTTCACCGCAACGGTTTCTATCAAGTCGCATCGGTTATTCATTTCTGTCTGAACCAAACCCATAATTCGAACATAATCTATAGCTTGCTCAAGGTTATCCGAACCAGCTGCTTTGGTAATATCTGCTTCAATTTGAACATCCACTTCGAACGGCCCTCCAACCCTTCTTTCTTCGGGATGGCAGCCGTGAAATGCGTGAAACTTGAGTCCCTTTACTTCAATTGTTGCCACTGCCCAGCTTTTGTAGCCCAATTCTCATGCGCTCAAGACTCTCCTCTTTTCCGAGAAACGCCATAACATCGAATACACCCGGACCGGCACCAACGCCAGTCATCAACAAGCGCAACAGAGGCATAACTGCGCCCATTCCAAGTCCATTGCTCTCCAGAAACATATTGAATGATTGCTGCAACACTTGAGGATCGAACTCTTTTCCCTCAAAGTCTGTGATCAACTTTGTCACTATCCCCGGTGCTTTATCATTCCACTTCTTTTCAATGAGTTTTTCATCATAAGAAGCTGGCGGTTCAAGCAAGTATCGACCTTCGAGCATGTCACCAGCGAATGTTGCCCGTTCCTTCATTAGGTTTATGAAACCCGGAAGTTTGTTTTCTGGAATACTTAACCCTTCCTTTTCCAAAAGCGGTCTTAGTTGATTAGCCAACTGCTCGGTCGGCTGCACACGTAAGTATTGTTGATTGTACCACCGTGTTTTATCAGCATCAAACTTTGACCCTGACTTACCAACTCTTTGCAGAGAAAATGCCTGAATCAACTCGTCCATATTGAACAGTTCTTGCTCGGTTCCCGGATTCCAACCAAGGAATGCCAGCATGTTGATGAATGCCTCTGGATAATACCCGTTTTCACGATAACTGGATGACTTTTCTCCAGTTTCAGGATCAATCCACTCCAATGGAAAAACCGGGAACCCAAGACGATCACCATCTCTTTTGCTCAGCTTTCCATTTCCATCAGGTCTAAGGATGAGTGGTAGGTGGGCAAACTGCGGCCGAGATTCTTCCCAACCCAAAAACCTGTATAACAACACATGGAGTGGGGCAGAGGGGAGCCATTCTTCACCTCTAATAACATGGGTGATTTGCATCAAATGATCATCCACAATGTTCGCCAGATGATACGTGGGCATTCCGTCTGACTTGAACACGACTTTATCATCCAATGAATTGGTGTTTACCTGAACCCAACCACGAATGATATCATTAAACCGAAGCTCTTCGTTTCTGGGCACTTTAACCCGAATTGTATAAGGCTCACCAGCATCTAACCGGGCCTTTACCTCATCTGCCGACAGCGTGAGCGAATTTTTCATCGTCATGCGAACCGCAGCGTTGTATTGTGGATTCGGAACCTTAGCCCGCTTCAACCGCTCGCGCATTTCCTCAAGTTCCTCTGTGGTATCGAATGCATAGTATGCATGACCAGTTTCAATCAATTGATCGGCATACTGACGATACATCGGCTTTCGCTCAGATTGTCTATACGGTCCAAATGGACCTCCCTTCCAAGGATCCTCAACGGCTTCCATTCCTACCCAAGCCAATGATTCTCGAATGTAGTCCTCTGCTCCGGGCACGAAACGACCCTGATCGGTATCCTCAATTCTCAGCAAAAAATCTCCACCCTGCTGCTTTGCAAAAAGGTAATTAAACAATGCCGTCCGCACACCCCCCATGTGAAGCGGCCCTGTTGGGCTTGGCGCAAACCTGACTCGTACTTTTGTCACTCTAACTTGATTTGAAAAAGGCCGCAAAGATACACGCACACTGCCGGTAAACAATTCAAGTTAAATCCATCCGTTAACCTCGATTAACAGCGAAGCCATGAATCGGATAATATCTTTGATCATTATATGAGCAATCTCGATCAACTCAGGCAAAACCTTGAAGGATATGTCAGGCGTTTTTACCTGAACCAATTTTTGAAAGGACTTGTTCTTTCGTTAATCATGCTCTGTTCAGCTTGGTTGTTTATAGCGATCTTGGAATATTTCGGCAACTTCACGGAGTCGACACGGGCATTTCTATTCTATTCGTTTCTGGCCCTTGGTGCATCGCTCATTGTCTTTAGGATTGCCAAGCCAATGGCTCAAATGAACGGGCTCTTAAGCCGGAAAAACTTTAGTGAAGCGGCTCGAGAAATTGGCGGATCACTTGAGACTGTTGAAGACAAGCTGATTAATACACTCGCGCTACAGGCAATGGGGGATGCCAGTCCACTTCTTCTTGCAAGCCTCAATCAGAAGGCAGCCGATCTGAATCGTTTCGATTTTGCAATGATTATCAACATTAGAGAAGTGACCTCCCTTCTTAAATACCTGATAATTCCCGCATTCGTGTTTATCACATTGTCCGTTTGGAATCCAGCTATTATCAACGATAGTTCGCTTCGAGTTATTGAATACAACCGATCGTTTGCGCCACCTGCGCCTTTCACATTTCGTGTTGAAAACGGCTCTCTGAATGTAGCTGAAGGAGTAGACTTTATTCTTCACGTTCAAACAAGCGGTAATCAACTGCCAGAGCATGTTTTCATTGATTTGGAAGATGATAAGATTCGGATGAAGAAGTTGAGCTCTGACCGGTTCGAATACACGTTTCAAAATGTCCGGTCAAACATTGAATTCGAGCTGAACGCTGCGGGAATCACGTCTGAAGCTATGCTAATCAGCGTGTTGCCACTTCCGAAGTTGCTGAGAAGTCGCGCATTTGTTGACTACCCTGAATATACCGGTTTGAAAGATGAAGAACTCCTGAATCGAAACCAATTCAAAGTGCCTGAAGGCTCAAAGATCAGTTGGTCCTTTGATTTGAAGAATGTGGATCAAGCAATGGTATTTGATCCTGGCTCCGCGGCTATGACAGAATTGCGAATGTCTGATGGGTTGTTTTTTCATGACCTAAGCATCAATGAAAGCCAAGAGCTCACTCTTGCCATGAAAAACGGAAATGGGTTGACCGACTCCTCTTTGATCAGGCTGACCTCTATTCCAGATGACTTTCCTGATATCGATGCCAAAGAGATGTTTGATTCAACCTTCACTGAAGTCAAGTATTTCTCAGGCGAGATATCCGATGATTACGGGTTCCGCAAGCTCGTGTTTAACGCGAATATCCTTGATAAACAAGGGGTTGCAAAAACGATAGTGGATCCAATTGATATCACACCTAATACTGTCAAGCAACAATTCAACTTCATATTCAATTTGAATAATCTCGAACTTCAGCTGGGTCAAAGCATCGAATACTTCTTCGAAGTCTGGGACAATGACGAAGTAAATGGATCTAAATCAGCACGCTCTGCCATTTGGGAATACAAGGTCCCATCATTGGAAGAACTATCAGTCAAGGGCTCACAACAAGCCGAAAAATCCAAGTCATCCATGGAAAATGAGCTTAGTGAGCTTGAAAAGATGGACATGGATCTTGAACAACTTCGGAAGGAGCTCTTGCAAAAGAAAAGGCCCGATTGGCAGGATCAGGAAAAGCTAAAAGAGATGCTCGAAAAGCAACGGAAAATGATGGAAAAGCTTGAGCGAAAATCGGAGGAACAACGCAGACAAAACGAGCTCAATAATCGTTTTATGGAGTATTCCGATGAACTCATAGAAAAGCAGGAGCAAATCCAAGAAATGTTTGAAAACCTCTTCGATGAGGAATACAAGCAGAAGTATCAGGAAATGCAAGAGCTCATGGAAAAGATGATGAATAAAGATCAGCTTTTGGACAAGGTTGATCAAATGAAATTGGACAATGAACAACTTGAAAAGGAACTCGATAGAACACTTGAGTTGTTCAAGCAGCTTGAATTTGAACAAAAGCTGGAAGAAACCATCCAGAAAACAGACGCCCTCTCGCAAAAGCAAGAGGAGCTTAAGGAAAAGACTGGTGAAAAAAATGCTGACTCAGAGAAATTGATGGATGAACAGAGCAAGCTTCAGAAGGAAACGGAGCAGCTAAAAAAAGATCTTGAAAAACTTGAGGAGTTAAACCAGGCATTGGAAGACCCTATGGACATTCCCGATGTTAGCCAGGACGCTCAGGATGCATCTGAAAGCATGCAAAAGGCAGGGGAGGAGTTGCAGAAAAAAAATAAAAACAAGTCACAGCAGCAGCAGGATCAAGCTAAAGATGCCTTAGACAAGGCGAGTAAATCGCTCAGTCAGGCGCAACAGGATCAGAATGAAGAGCAGCATCAGGAGGACTT
>JAWKNJ010000022.1:0-105060 GCA_041391765.1 Flavobacteriales bacterium
TAACAAGAAGCTTCTTAGCATTATGACGAAGTACACCACCATTTTTTACTCCAATTGAGTTGCCATGCAGGTGAACTGGAATTCGCATTGAAATTGGTGTTCCCGCAACCACTTCAACAAAGTCTAGGTGGATCAGATCATCACTCACGGGATGATACTGTGGCTCGCGCATTACTGCAATGGTTGATTTTCCTCCGAGCTCAAGATTAACTTGATACACGTTTGGAGTAAAGATGAGTTTGTTGAGTTCGCGTAAGTCTGCATGAAAGTGTGTGTTTTCAGCACCTCCATAAAGAACACACGGAACCTGACCTTCTCTGCGCAGCTGTTTAGCAGTCTTGCTACCTACTGACTCTCGCAGATGTCCTTTGATTTCGATCGTTTTCATATCGATTCGTGATTAATAGAAATTAAATAATGAATTGCGAACTAATTGATTCGTAGTTAACGACACTGCGCATGGTGTTCGCAAATAATTCTGCCACGCCCAGTACCTTAATTTTTTCGGATTGCTCCTTCAAAGGAATAGTATCCGTAACGACCAGTTCGGTCAGTTTTGAATTGTTTATTCTATCATAAGCCGGACCACTCAATACTGCATGCGTAATCATCGCACGCACCGTTTTCGCACCGTGTTCAAGCATCATTTCCGCTGACTTGGTCAATGTTCCGGCAGTGTCAATCAAGTCATCCACCAACACTACGTCCTTGCCTTCTACGTCACCGATTACGGTCATCGATTCCACTTGGTTCGCGACTTTTCGTTGCTTGTAGCAAATGGCCAGGTCACAGTTCAGGAATTTGGCATAGGCATTGGCACGCTTGGTCCCTCCCGTATCAGGAGCAGCCATCACCATGTTGTCAAGTGCCAGACTTTCAATGTAAGGAAGAAAAATACTGGATGCAAACAGGTGATCAACCGGAACCTCAAAGAATCCTTGAATCTGGTCTGCGTGCAAATCCATGGTCATCACCCGAGTAACCCCTGCTGCACTCAACAGATTGGCTACTAGTTTGGAACCAATCGAAACTCTCGGCTTATCCTTTCTGTCCTGACGTGCATAACCATAGTATGGCATGACGGCAATGATGTTCTTCGCAGAGGCACGCTTTGCGGCATCAACCATTTGCAGAAGCTCGAAAAGATTGTCGGCAGGTGGAGTAGTGCTTTGAATGATAAACACATCTGCCCCTCTTACCGTCTCTTCAAATGACGGCTGGAACTCACCATCACTAAACCGAAGAATGTTTACGTTGGCAAGGCTCAAACCATAGCTTGTGGCGATTTTCTCACCTAAAGCGATCGATGCAGTACCTGCGCAGATTTTAACTTCCTTGGACATCTTTTCTGAAAAGGGGTGCAAATGTAACTATCTGATTCAGATTTAGACATTTGGATGGTCTCAAAAATCGAGAACTTGAGTTTTTCACTTTTCGTATGATTTCGCGACTATTTTTGACCAAACTCAAATCCTATTTACACATGAAATCTTTTAGCTCATTACTTATCATTTGCGCTGTATTCGCCTTATACAGTTGCGAAAAATGCTCGACTTGCACAATAACTAATTATAGCGGCACCTGCAGCTGCAACTTTGGAACATTAGGAACCACAGATATTGACTATGATGATATTTCAGAGTCTGAGTTTGGCCAAGCGAAAACAGCTTGTAATTCCACTGGTTTCTGCACATTCACCGATACATCGGAAGACGATGAAAAAGAAGAATGCGGTAAGAAGAAAGACGTAGAAGCAGAGGTTGACGACCTAGAAGATGATGGATGGGAATGCTCCTCGATTGAATAACGGTTTAGATACTCAAATAAAAAGGCCTCGCTTTTGCGAGGCCTTTTTATTTGCACCCATGGCCGGGCTTCCTTTGGCTTTGCTCAGGATTAACTTCTCCCCGACCTCACTAGCTAAAACACAAAAAAACCGATTGGGTTTCCAACCGGTTTTTTCTTTCTATGTACCCAGGGCCGGGGTCGAACCGGCACGATATTGCTATCACTGGTGTTTGAGACCAGCGCGTCTACCAATTCCGCCACCTGGGCGTACATTTCAAACTCCTACGCCCAATGGTGGAGTTTATCCCGCACTATGTCGCGGGGCCACCTGGGCATTTTTTAAGAACGGGGCGCGAAAATAAGCAAAGTTCGATTCCTCAATCAGAAATTATGGCCGTCCAAATGCTCTTCTTGCCATTATCCGACCGTGCCCATATCGGACGAACGACTCCCTGCTCCACACAGATGTTATTGTAGTCACCAAAAAAGCCGCTTTTCGCAGGGTCAAAGGGTCTTTCGCTAATCCGTTCATTTACGATGGTTTCACCTCCATCTTCGGTTTTGGCTAAATAGACATCCGTTTGATTGTCATCATGATTTCTTCTATCGTAAAACACGAAGTATAACCTACCCGTGGTCTGATCAATGTCCATCCAAGTAAAAAACTGATGTCGTCCGGGTGGATCATTGTTAATGCGAATTGGATCTGACCATGTCTTTCCCTGATCGGCCGACTTGATCAACCAAATGTCCGTGTCTTCAGCTCCATTGCGCTGATCTGCCCAATTGACATAGAGCGTTCCATGGTTCGGCCCTCCGCTTCTGTCACATTTGATGATGGGCATTCCATTTGCCCTTCCCAAACCTGGAATTTCGAAGGCCCAATTTGCCAATGAATCAACAATTACTCTCTCCTCCGAAAATCCAGTGATCTGACCAGTAGCCTTATCCACAAAACCAATGACCATCACCAACTTTCCATCTATACTCCAAACTGCATATATATTTCCATCTCCGTCCACGTCAGTGGTAACGCCTTCAGCTGTTCCGCTGTTATCCAGACAATTTCCGGGTAGCGTGCTTAGCGTAGCTGTTTCAGACCAAGTCTTTCCTTTTTTGCTTACGGAAATTAAAATGTTTGATTGGCACTCAGGACTTGGATTGTTGTATTCATCAAACTGTGTCCATGTGGCGATGAGTTGATCATTGACCGGATCATAGGTTACCCATTCCTTGTCCTGATCCTTTGGATGATTCATCCCGATGCTTGAGCCGCGCGTCCAACCCTTCCCCCCGCGTCTGGAGGACTGACATACTATTCGATCCAAAATCTTAGGACTTGCCCAACCCAAGCCGGTTGGATCACTGAGGTGGAAGTAATGAAACCGACCATTGGCGTCCGAAACAATACAAGGATCCCCATAAACTCCGTGTCTCGATCTCATTTTTTTCGTTTTCCAAGTTTGACCTGAATCGGTAGATACACTCACGTATCTCAACACGGCTCCGGCCACCATTCTGGAAGGATCCTTTTTACTGATCGAGATGCTAGGCTCACAGGGCGGGTAATTCAACCCGCTTTGCTGCATGATCATTACGTTCTGGTACCGACTCTGAGCTGAGATCAAAAGAGCCTGCAGCAATAAAACGCTAACTAGAATTGAAGGTTTCATCAGTTGGATTGAATCACAGTACCTTCTTTGTCCCACGGATAAGAATTTTGTCTCCTATCCACATCCGCTGTCATAACAAGCGGGTCGATCATAATGGATTTGACCTGATCAAATTTTTGATCAATGGTCAATTCATAATAGTGGTATGTCCAGACCCAATCCGGTTTCACCACTATTTTCTGGTCCTTATCAAAATGTTTCTCACCTCGCATGGATTCCAATGGAATGTAATAAAGCACTTCCTCTTTTTCTGTCCGGACCAAAACCTCCAGTGGTAAAGCAATTCCACCAACCCGTTCAATAAGTACCTTGGTTGATTTCCCATCAAAGATCACTTGCCTTATGGCGTAGTCCACTTGCTTTGTTGTTCCTATCCATGCTTCAAAATACCAATCCAATTCGAGCCCGGAAACAGACTCCATCACTCCCTTGAGGTCTGTCGGAGTTGGATGTTTGAATTTCCATTGATTGAAATACTGCTTCATGCCTGAGAAAAAGGCTTGATCACCGATGATGTACTGCAGCTGATTCAAAAAAACACATCCCTTCGAATAGGCTGCGTTGCCATATCCTGAGTTCAATTCATAGTGATCTGCATGGGTCGTTAAAGGTTCTTCATCCGCGTTTTTTACGTAATTCACATAGCTCGCGACACTTCTTATCTGCGGATTCACCGAGCCTCTTCTGTAAATGGAATCGAGCACGAAATTCTGCGCATAGGTGGTAAACCCTTCATCCATCCAAGGGTATTTCAATTCGTTGGTAGCTAACACCCCATAATACCAATTGTGTATGGCTTCATGTACAGTCACGCTTGTTAGCCCGCCCAATGAACCCGTTCCTGAAATCATGGTACACATGGGGTACTCCATTCCTCCATCACCAGCCTGCATGACGCTGAACTGCGGGTAAGGGTACTCCCCAAAAGTCGCGTCCATGATGTCGAACATCTCAACCGCTTTGGGGATCATCTGGTTCCAATTGGCATGCAACTTCTCATCGTCTAAGTGATAAAAATTCAACTCCGTGCCGCGAGCTGTCTTGGCTTGCTTGCGAACAAACTTGGGATCAGCTGCCCAGGCAAAGTCGTGTACATTATTTGCTTTGAAGTGCCATTGTTTCTTATCGGAATTGGTCTCCGTTGCTTGCAAAACACCCGTTCCTCCAATCACATAGGTAGGATCGATTTTTATTTTGACATCAAACGATCCAAATACCCCGTGAAACTCCCGCGCGATGTACGCATCCGAATGCCAGCCATCCCGATCATACTCCGCCATCTTTGGATACCACTGCGTCATCGTGTAATCCACTCCTTCGCTGTTGTTTCGGCCCGATCTTCTGATCTGTACAGGTACCTGGGATTCGAATTCCATTTCAAAAACAGTTGATTCTAAAGGAAGAATCGGTTTTGCTAACTCAACGACCAACACAGTGCCTTCCACTTTGTGGGTCACTTTTTTTCCATCTTGTCTCAGTGATTTGATATGGTGGTATCCGATCTCATCCGGTTTCAATGCCACTATGCGATCTTTAATACGTTCATCCGGATCGGCAATGGTGCGAGAACGCACATCCATAGCGCTTCCCGGCTGGAATGCATTAAAATATAAGTGGTAGAAAACCCGATTCAGGGTGTCCGGTGAGTTGTTTGTATAAGTCAGTTTCTGCGCTCCGTTGAACCGATGCTTTGTATGATCGAAATCAATTTCCATTTCGTACGCCACCGATTGTTGCCAATAGCATTGAGCATCAACGAAAAGAGATAGAAAACAACTTAGAATCCAGAAAACGTGCTTCATATTCACAATCAAAGAAACTGCTCCTTGTCCAACTTCAGCCATTCAAGTGTTGAGTTGTGAAATATGTCCTCTTTGGTTTGAGTGTCGAAATCCCCTTTCTCGATAAACTCACCGATGGTCAGGTCGCCCAATGGAAAAGGATAGTCAGAACCTAGGCAGACTCTCTTCGATCCGACATGATCCAAAATGAAGTGCAGTGTTTTTTCGTCATGGGTAATGCAATCGACCCAAAAATCACCCAAGTATTCCCTGGGATTCACTGGATTATCGATGGCAACAAGATCAGGACGACAATTGAAGCCGTGTTCGATCCTACCAATGGTTCCAATGAAGGAACCTCCTGCATGAGAGTAGCAAACCCTTAGATTGGGAAGGCGCTCGTGCACTCCTCCAAAAATCATGGAACAGGCGGCTCGAGAAGTTTCGGCCGGCATACCAACAAGCCATGGAAGCCAATACTTCCGCATGCTTTCCATGCCCATCATGTTCCAAGGATGCACCATCACTGCCAAATCCAATTGTTCGCACGCCTCGAAAATTGGATAGAATTCCGGTTCACTTAAATTCCTGTCATTGATGTTGCTGCCAATTTGAATGCCCGGAATTCCAAGTTCTTTGAGTCGTTGGAGTTCCTTAATTGCCAAACCAGCATCCTGCATCGGCACTGTTCCCAACCCAATATAATTTTTTGGTTGACGCTTAACCACCTCAGCTATATGGTCGTTAAGGAACATGGAAAGCTCAAGGCAATCTTTCGGTTGAGCCCAATAACTGAACATCACGGGAATGGTGCACACGACCTGGACCTGCGTGTGATTGCCTGCATATTCTTCAATACGGAGCTCTTCATCCCAACAGTTTGGTTGAATCGTTCTAAAAAACTGATCGCCCTTGATCATGTCGGCTGCGCCATCTTCCCGCTCACGCAAGTAAATGAAGTCTCCATAACCAAACTTTTCCGCAAACCTGGGAAGCTTGGCTGGGATTATGTGGCTGTGCATGTCAATTTTGAGCATAGTCAGGAGGTTAAGGGGCCCGAAAATAGAACTATACAGAAATCACACCTTCATCCGAGCCAGATCAATCACAATTCTAACTTTGCGAGAAGCCCAATCATATGAGAATCGCAGTTATCACCTTTCTTGCTTTCGTTCACCTTTCGATCGCTGCCCAAGTGCACCAAATTCCGAGAACGGATGAGATTAAAACGGGTCAAAAGCTACCAGTCATGCGCACAGAGCAACTGATATGGGGAGCTGTTGATTCAAAATGCCTATCGGAGCCTGTGAAATTTGGTAAGTGGATCGCTTTGAAACCTAAGGGTTCCACCGGCACGCTCGAAATTCAAAACAATCAAAAATACAAAACAAGGGTCAGAAGAGGCCATATCTGGGTGAAGTAAAGGCAACGGAAAGAGAAAAAGCTTGTTGAGATAAGGTACCTCGACAAGGAAGTGCAGTCATAAAAAACAAGAAAGGCGAGACCGTGCTGGCAATAGGACACAACGCATTCAACCCTGAAGAGAGAATACTTTGTATTAGTGGCTACCTCCGCCCCTGAATTGATGTTTGACATCGAATTCACGGATGCATTTCAGGAGCCAAAAGCCGAGGAGGCTCAAAGAGAGTCGAGGGTGGTCATGGGCCGTCTGCGCAAGGTAAATGGTGAACCAAAGGTCGGAGTGCTCGTGACCCTTTTAGATGAGTCGAAGAAATCCCTCGAATCCGTTAAGACCGATAACGAAGGGATGTTTCACTTCGAAAAACTCCCACCCGAGCAATCCGTCATGACCCGCATCGAGGAGGACGACACCGACCTCATGGTTGATATTTTCTTGTTGGATGAAAAGGGAAACATTTCAAGTAGAGCAACCCGCATCGGTGAGCGCCTTTATGGTTTTGGAGCGAATGAAAATGGCTTCAACGATTTAAGACTTCTCTCCGAAAAGGACTGGACGATGAACGTAACGGCAGGGAAACATGGTGTTACGGGAAAAGTTGTGGACACAAAAACATTCTTGTTTGGACAGGCCAACTTAGAAGTTGGACTTTACAATTTGGCGAAGAAAAAAATGGCTACCACCAACACGGATAAAAACGGGCGATTTGAATTTCGTGACGTTGACAAGGGAGACTATACCGTTAGGGTTGAGGGCGATCGCACTGGAAAATACTCAGAAATGGTGGTTGTTGACGAACTGAATGTCCCGTTCCTGTTTGCCAATTCAAACAATGTTGGTGCTGACGGATTTTTTGAGTTCAAAAAATTACCAGCCGATGTGGTAGAAATGAAACGGATGGAAGTGCGCGATTCTCAAATGCAGGTTCCATCGGACTTCACCAAAATGGAAGAAGGCAAAACCATCGTGTTGAAGAACATACTCTTCTCTTCAGGTTCTGCAAACTTGCTTGAGAGTTCATACACGGAGCTGGACAAACTTGCCTCAGAACTAAAAAAACAAACAACCGTTC
This sequence comes from Flavobacteriales bacterium, assembly GCA_041391765.1. Taxonomy (GTDB): domain Bacteria; phylum Bacteroidota; class Bacteroidia; order Flavobacteriales_G; family Salibacteraceae; genus SHAN690. Next base: position 7,735 of record JAWKNJ010000022.1, read on the forward strand.
GCATCGAAATTTCCGGTCACACGGACAACACGGGTAATTCAAAAACGAATCAAACCCTCAGTGAAAACAGAGCGAAAGCGGTAAAGGATTATTTGGTTTCAAAAGGCATTGACACCAATAGAATGACCCACAAGGGATTTGGCGATTCCAAGCCAATTGCCTCGAACGATACTGAAGATGGTAAACACCAAAACAGAAGGGTTGAGTTCGTAGTGATCAAATAAAAAAAGGGACTTTCGAGTCCCTTTTTTTATTTGATCCATTAACGACCGCCAATGTTTGCCATCAGAAACCGTTGCATTTCGCGATAGAATTCGAATTTGTTCTCTTCGTTGTGAAAACCGTGTCCTTCATTATCTTTTACCATGTAGATCACTTTCACATCACGGTCTCTCAAAGCTTCAACCATCTGATCTGACTCTGACTTTACCACTCGAGGATCGTTAGCGCCTTGAGCAATGAATAATGGCGACTTAATTTTATCTGCATTCAGGGCGGGAGAAGTCATTGCCATTCGCAACGAGTCCTGTTCATCAGAGGGATTGCCCACCATTTCGTGCATCATTTGGAGGTATGGCTTCCAATATGGCGGAATACCGTTCATGAAAGTGAAGAGATTTGAAACTCCCACATAATCAACCCCACACGCGTAAAAATCCGGATCTTTGACCAAGCCTTGCAGCGTTGCATATCCTCCGTAACTCGCTCCATAAATCGCAACGCGACTCGGATCCACAATACCTTGATCAATAAGCCATTTGGCGCCATCCTGCACATCCTCTTGCATTTTCAAACCCCATTGGCCAAATGACGCTTCCCAGAAAGCTCTTCCATAACTGGTAGATCCTCTGAAATTTACTTGAAGGACCGCATATCCATGGTTTGCCAAAAACTGCACTTCCGGATTGAATCCCCAATGATCACGTGCCCAAGGACCCCCGTGGACATTGACTACTAGTGGAACCTTTCCCTCTTCCTTGGCTCCTTTGGGCATCGTCAAATAACCATGAATGGTCAGTCCATCACGGGATGTGTATTTGATTGGCTGCATGGTTGACATGAAGTTTTCGTCAATCCATGGGCTCAATTCCGCAATGCGCTGAATTTGGTCCGTCACTTTATTGTAGATATAGTAATACCCCATGGTTCGATCACTATAGGCACGCACAATGTATTTTTCTTCCTCACGATCCAGGCTGGTAATCGCAACCTCATAACCCGGAATTTCATCACGCAGTCTGTTATATATGTGCTCAACTTCCGGATCAAAAAACTGCCGCTCTGTTTTTTCAGCCGTATAAATGGCTGATGTAATGACCTTACGCTTCCTTGAATAGGCAATAGCGCTTACGTCATTATGCTTGTTTTCATACAACACTTCAATTTCCTTTCCCTTAGCAATATCAAAGACAATGGCGGCAGATTTGTCACGCCCGATGTTCGATGTAGCGTAAATGTTTTTATTGTCGAACGTGAAAAACTGTGGATCAAGTGACTCTTTGAAATTGGTCGTTAGCACGGTTTTCCATTCATCCCCCTCTTTTTCTCGATAAAGAATGGAACTGTTCACACCATCTGTGGATGTAGCGACACGGAGATTTCCTTCGTGGTCTGTCATCCATCCGGTGATATTGCCTGGATTTTCAGCAATCATGGTCAATTCACCCGTATTCAAGTTCAAGCGATAAGCATCAAATATTTGAGGATTTCTATTGTTCAAACCGACAATCATTTCACTTGGAAAATCCTCCAAATGATCGATGATCTGGGTTCTCACTCCTTCCATTTTAGTCAACGGTCTTTCCTTTCCAGTTTTTACATCTGTAATCACCAAATACCAATTCTCATCACCACCGTCATCTCGTACATATATCAATTGGTCTTCATTTGCCCAGAAATAGCCGGAAATATCTCTATCGACCTGAAAGGTGAGTTGTTTCATCCGTCCTGTTTCAATCTCCTCAACGAAAATGTTTTTTCGAGTCTCAAACGGAGCTAAATAGGAATAGTGTTTTCCATCGGGTGAAATTTGATACGCTGTACGATCAGGATTCCTGAAAAACTCCTCAGCCGGCATCGGTGGCACCATCATTTCATCCATGTCAATTTTTGTTTTTTGCGACCACCCATGATTTATACTTCCCATAATTACTAGGACAAGGGCAGCTTTAAGAATATTGGTTGCAATTATATTCATGACTTTAATTTTCGCTCGGCAAAGTAACGCTCCGCAGTCTCTGAAATCAAACCAAAAGTGTAATCTCCATTTAATTGAAGCTACATTTGCCCTGTGCAGAAAGATACGTTGACATTTAACGACCCCGAAAAGCAGCAGCGCTACGACAAGGCGTATTTACGGCTTGCCAAAGAGTGGGCTAAACTCTCTCATTGCAAGCGGAAACAAGTAGGCGCCATCATTGTGAAAGAAGGAACCATCATAGCGGATGGATTCAATGGCACTCCTACGGGCTTTGAAAACGAATGTGAAGACGAGAATGGCGAAACTAAGTGGTATGTGTTGCACGCTGAGGCCAATGCCATCCTCAAAGTCGCACGAACTACCAACAATGCTAATGGGGCTACCCTGTATTTAACAAACTCACCATGTAAAGACTGCAGCAAGCTTGTTTTACAAGCGGGCATAAAGCGACTCGTCTATGTGAATCGCTACAAGGACGCGAGTGGCATTGAGTTTTTGGAGAAAGCCGGACTTGATGTTCAGCAAATAGAAGTTTTGGATTAGATGCGCAACAGAGCCGCTATACCCGCATTGCTCGCAGTAGCTATTGTTGTAGGATTACTACTGGGCCTGGGTCTTGGTGGTAGACGATTTGGCGCAAACAATGCGAATTGGCAAAAAATTGATCAAATCCTTCAGTATGTTGAGAATGATTATGTTGACACCATCTCGCGTGCGCAACTGGAGGAAGAGGTGATTGCATATTTGTTACAGCGACTCGACCCACACTCCTATTACATCTCTGAAGAAGATGTTGCAGCCATGAATGAGCCATTGAATGGCGGATTCGAAGGCGTAGGCATTCAATTCAATCTCGATCACGACACCATCTATGTTGTAAAAACCGTGAAGGGAGGCCCTTCAGAGAGAGCTGGAATTCAGGCGGGTGACAGAATCCTTGTTGTAAATGGTGACTCCCTTGCAGGCAAGAACCTATCGAGCGCTGACGTGATGTCATTGTTGAAGGGTCCAAGCGGAACAAGTGTTGAAATTGCATTGCTGCGAAACTCTAACTGGTTGACTTATTCCATCACGCGTGGGGAAATTCCACTGCGGAGTATTGACGCAGCTTACATGTTGAATGATTCAACGATTTATGTCAAGCTTGCAAGGTTTTCCAAAACCACAATCGATGAATTTGAGCAAGAGGTTTATCCGCTGAATACTCCGGCAGCCAAGCATTTCATTTTTGATTTACGGGGCAATGGGGGCGGTTATCTGGATGCGGCCTCTGACTTGGCAGATGAGTTTTTAGAAGATGGATTGCTCATTACATACACAGAAGGTAAGTCAAGACCCCGAGCAGATTATTTCTCTACAAATTCGGGGCGCTTCGAAGATATCGCGTTGTATGTGGTTATTGATGGTCGAAGTGCAAGTGCCTCTGAAGTTTTTGCTGGCGCCATGCAGGATCATCATCGCGCCAGAATTTATGGGCAAAGATCATTTGGCAAGGGGTTAGTTCAAGAACAAAATGAATGGACGGATGGCTCCGCTACTCGACTCACCGTAGCTCGCTATTACACTCCAAACGGACGGAGTATACAGCGGCCGTACGAGTCATTTGAGACAGACCTCGACTATTATTCAATCGCACCAGACTCACTCCAAGCAGGCGGTATAACACCTAACGTGATTGTCAATCGCGATACTACCGGCATCACATGGTTTTATGCTGAACTGGTTCACCGAGGCTTGATCAATGAGTTCGCATACGACTATCGTGATGTTCAACTCGAAATATTACGCTCGATGCCGTTTGGCGCATTCGCGGATTACTTAAATGACGAGGTCATCATCGCAGCTCTTCGTGAATATTTGGAGATTAAAGGAGTAGAAATAAATGAGCATGAACTTCAGCGATCTAAATCAACAATTGCTGAGCGAATTCGAGCTTCGATTGCGCGTAGTCTTTATGATGAAGAAAGCTATTATCGAATTATCAATCCACATGACGCTGCCGTGAAGAGGATTCTCTCGGACATAAAAAAGCCGAAGTTTAAAACCCCGGCTTAATATCTGATATCATATTTGGCTTAGTGAGCGTGGTCGTGACCTTCTCCCTCGTGAGAGTGCTCTTCCATTCCAGCATCCATAGAAGCGCTATCAGTTTCCATTGCGCCTTCTGCGTTTCCGCTCTCATCGAGCTGGTCCATGATTTCGTTAACTTTTTCATCAACTTGAGCTTCAGCCTCTTCTTGTTGAGCTTGCTTTTCTTCGCCTGAAGCGCCACATGCAGCCGTGATCATTGCAAGTGCAACCACTGCCGGTAACAGTTTTTTCATCTCAGATTAGGTTTTAAGTGGTATAGAATTAAAATATTTGACGCGAAGTAAGATCAAATTTGGAAATCCCAATGATTTTGCTTCATTAGAAATTAAAGTTGAATTATTAATAAAGGTATTATGGCATTTGAATTACCGAATCTTGACTATGCGCACAATGCGCTAGAACCACATATTGATGCCCGCACCATGGAGATCCATCACGGAAAGCACCACGCGGGCTATACCAATAACCTAAACGCTGCAATTGCAGGCTCTGACTTGGATGGAAAATCTATCGATGACATCATCACCGGGTTGGACATGAACAACATGGCCGTTAGAAATAATGGTGGTGGATATTACAATCACTCTCTGTTTTGGAAGGTCATGTCACCCAATGGTGGCGGAACTCCGACAGGGGAACTTGCTGATGCGATCAATAGCGCCTTTGGCTCATTTGATGCTTTCAAAGAAACATTCAATAAAGCAGCTGCGACTCGATTTGGATCAGGTTGGGCTTGGCTTTGTGTTCACAAAGGAGGAAAGGTCGAAGTGTGCTCTACTCCAAACCAAGACAATCCACTGATGCCCGGCATCGGATGTGGAGGTCACCCGATCCTTGGATTGGATGTTTGGGAACACGCTTACTACCTCAACTATCAAAACCGCAGACCGGATTATATTTCTGCCTTCTGGAATGTGGTGAACTGGAACGAAGTAGCGGCTCGTTACGCAGCCAACAAATAGGCTATCCGTTTTTTGGAAACATTAACCGCAGTGCTGTCGCGCTGCGGTTTTTTATTGGCTAATTTTCGGCTCATGCGCTCAATACTTTCCCTTCTATTTTTACTTTTCTCAGTCTACGGATTTCCCCAAATCGCTGAATACGTATATCGCACACCCGGTGACAGCACCTACAATTGCTATCTGACGGTGAAACCGGAAACAGGCATCCTGCGGGGCTTGGTGGTGCGAGATTATACCTCGCTTCCCGACCTATCAAAAAAGAGTCCCTATCAATGGCAGGAACTGTTGCTAGAAAAAGGGCTGATGGTTCTCTATACCTGCACCACAGAAGATTTTCCAGAACTTTTCTTTACAGACAATGGTCCTTCACTAATGGATGAGATGATCGAAGAAGTACTGGTGAAGTATTCTATTCCCCGAAATAACATTTTCGTGGGTGGAATCTCCGCCAGTGGAACCCGCGCACTGCGATACACACAGTATTGCCTGGAGGGCAAGTCCAAATTCGGACATCACGTCAAAGCTGCCTTCGTGGTTGACTCACCACTAGACATGGAGCGGTTTTACCTCTCTGCCACTCAAAACCGTGACCATTTCAAAGACGGTATGCTATGGGAAGCACACCATATGAAACCATACTTTGAAAAGCACTTTAACGGAACTTCAAAAGAAAGGCCCGAGCAGTACAGATCAGCATCCGTCTATTCATGGAACAGCGAGAATGGAGGAAATGCCAAGCACTTTTCCAGATTGCCTCTGCTGATCTATCACGAGCCGGACATGGACTGGTGGATCAATGAACGTGGTGCGCATTACTTCGACATTAATTCCTTCGATCTAGCCGGATTTACGAACCAACTACGTTTACTTGGCAACAATCAGGTGGAATTGATCACCACCACCGGCAAAGGCTTTGATCGCGAGGGCAATCGAAAATGCCATTCATGGACAATTGTAGATGAATCCTATTTGGCTAATTGGCTCACCGGTTATATAGAATAGATCAAAACTCAGCCGGTGGCAACAGCGGCTTGTTGTTTCTTCTGTTGAATCGGATGCCCACCAACACCTCGTGCGAGCCAGAGGTGGCCGCACCAACGTTTTGAAAATTAAGGTCGTAACTGTAACCAATGACCATGTTGTTTTCAAATTGGTAGCCCGTCATGAAATACAGCGCATTTACGCGATTACCTTTCGCCATTGGCATCCTGACGCCCGTTCCCAGCCAAACCATTTCCTTGTAGGTGCATTTCACTTGAAGATCCTGATTGAACACAGGCGTTACAAACCGAGCGAAGTAACTTCCTTCTAATTTGAAGTCGGAATTAATATTATATCCATACCCGGCATTGAAGTAATAGTGTCGGTTCATCTGACTTTCAGTGAGTCGGTAGTCTTCAAACAATCGAAGTTTGGAATTGGTGATTTGCGGAATGCATATGCCCACGTGCAGATCTTTCCACTCATATCGCATGGCGTAAGCAAAGTCGGGCACCCAAGCCGACATGTTGCCATTGCTCAGCGCTATGTCGTTGCTTGACTCCAATTTGAGCTCTGCCCCATTCACCGCCCATTGATAGATGGATGTGGAAAGCGAAAAACTCAATCGCTGTGTCTTATCTATCGGCAAGTGATATGCATAGCTCAACTGAATGCCGTTCTTACTCAACGCCCCCACCACATCACTCATCAGCGAACCACCAATTCCCATTCGATCTCGCCAAATGGGCCCCTGAACACTCATGTAATAGGTACGAGGAGCATCCACCACGCCCACCCACTGCTGGCGAAACATGGCGTTGGCATAGAAGTATTTATCCGAGCCCGAAACTGCGGGATTCACCGTGTATTCGTTCAGGCTGAATTGCGTCCACTGCTCCAGTTGCTGTGCGCTAAGACTCAGGCCGGATGCGATGAGAAACGATATGATCAGTAGTTTTTTCATGGTTTCCGGTCCTTCATTATTTGAGTATCGTCACCGGTCCGGTGATCAGTTCACTGGTTACACTAGGCTCGTTCAAGTCGATGATGTAGTAATACGTTCCCACAGGCAATGCCTTGCCGTTGAATGTTCCATTCCACGGATTTGTATATCCCGGGTTGGACACGAACAGCTGATTGCCCCATCGGTTCACGATGCTTACCACGGCATTTGGATAGCGATCGATCTTGTCGATGTAGAAGTAGTCGTTGACCCCGTCACCGTTTGGCGAAAATCCACCCACCGGATCAACCAAGTTCTCTACGGTTAAAATCATACTGTCGATGCCGAAACATCCATCTGCGTCCGTTCCACTCACATAGTAAACGGTTGTTTTCAATGGGAATGCCAATGGATTCTCTTCGGAAACACTGCTCAAATCCTGAGCCGGAGTCCATGTGACACTCACACCCGCGTTGGCGGTTGGGCTTCCACCAATAACTACTTCGCCACCAGGCTCAATAGTATGGTCAGGACCGGCATCGATGCCAGGACCAGGTGTTTGCAACACCAGTAGCGTATCGCTGGCTACACACAATCCGTTCTTCGCCTCGAACACGAATATGTTCGTGTCCCTTGTCGCGGCAAGTTCCACCTCGTGGGTCTTCGTTTGCACCACACCACGATGGTCAAGCCACCTTACGGATGTCGCAAAGGAATCAACACCTACCACCTGAATACCCCGAGTCTTCGGACAAACAATGATGTCGGGTCCGGCATTGGCGATCACACGAGTGATAACTCCAATGGTGTATGTCCCGCTGATAGTGCATCCATTCAAGTCAGTAACGGTCAGACCATAATTCCCTGCAGTAACATTGGTCAAATCAGCCCCACTCAGCGTTGTCAATCCATCTGCGCTAACCCAGTTGTAAGCGTATGGTGGTGTGCCTCCGCCTACGGTGACGTAAATGCTTCCATCTCCGGTGTAATCACATGTTGCGCTATCGGTAGAATCCAAGACCAAGGTCAAGGCTTCCGGCCCGAAGACCTGAGCTGAATCTACTACAGTACAGCCATTTCCATCGGTAATGGTTACCGTGTAGGTTCCTGCGCACAACCCCGTGGCGTTAGTATCTATCGATCCATTACTCCAACTGAACGTGTAAGGCAAATTCCCGCCAGTTGCAGTCACTGTCGCTACTCCGTCACAATCCTTACCGCAAAGCACGGAAGTGGCCGAGATGCTTGTAATTACCAACTCCGTTGGTTCGGTGATTTCGTAAATATCGAATGCCAGACATAGGTTAGAGTCTGCCACGGTTAACGTGTCCGCTCCAGCGCACACATTGATGTCGTCTTCCGCGGTTCCACCGCTTGACCAGATGAAGGTGTATGGCAACGTCCCACCTGTCAACGAGATTTCCACCATACCATCGCATGCGCCAAAGCAGCTTACGTTGTGAATACTGTCCAGCGTTATGTCCGGTGCATTGTTGTTGTTGAGGATCACCGTGAATGTATCAGGACATCCGTTTATGTCTTCGACCGCCACGTTATAAATACCCGCGAATAAATTCACCGCTGTACTCGTGGTTTGAGCCGGTATCAACGCATTCATTTGGGCATCCAACCAGTTGTAGGAATAAGCACCTCCGCTTCCTCCTCCGGCAGCTACTTCGATGGAACCGTTGAATGCCTGACAATCAGGTTCGATCATATTCACCACATTCAGGCTCAATGCCGGTGGGCTGATGATTCCTATCGAAACTATTTGTTCGCAACCGCTTGTATCCACTATGGTCACCACGTATGTACCTGCACACAAGCTGTCCAGGCTGGCCGTTGTATCGCCCGTGTTCCATGTGATGGAAGCGACCATGCTTCCCGTAATCGTCAAGTCGATGGTTCCATCACACACATCAATACAGCTTTGATTGCTACTGACTACGGTCACTGTGAACGGAGTTGGATCAACTAAAGTCACCGAATCAACCACCTGAACACCATTGTTATCAGTCACTGTGACCGTGTACGTTCCTGCGCACAATGCAGAAATGGTATCATTCGAATTGCCGGTGTTCCAAGCGAATGTGTAAGGAGCCACACCACCTGAAACCAAAGCTATTGCCTGTCCATCGCATCCACCAGCTGCACACGTGATGTCTGAAACAGCTATGGATATCGTCATCAAGGCAGGATCAATAAGCGTAATCGTGTCGACAGTAGAACAACCATTGATGTCTGTGGCTGTAACTACATATTGACCTGCACAAAGGCCCGTAATGGTGTCGTTGGTGCTTCCGGTGCTCCATGCAAATGTTACGGCTCCCTGAGAGGTAACCACTGCCACACTAACTTCTCCATCACACGCGCCATTTGCCGTTGGGTTAGTTCCGGTGAGTATGATCTCAGGTCCGTCTGTTTCTGATACCGGGTAGTCGAATGACTCCGTACACGAAGAGATGTCTGTCACCGTAACGCTGTAGAGTCCGAAACACAAGGAACCAATGTTCTGCGTAGTGGCGGTGTTTGACCATTCAAATGTGAATCCTCCGGCTCCTCCAACGAATGTCGGTGAAATCGACCCATCGCATACTCCACATGTTGCATCGGTTACCGTAACCGCTGTTTGAACAATGGCCGCAGGTTCATCCACGGTGAGCGTGTCGGAAGCAGTGCAACCATTCAAATCTGTCACGGTCACTTCGTAGTCACCGGCACACAGTCCCATGGCGATTTGAACACCTTGGCCATTACCCGGAACCGGGTTCCAGTTATATGAGTATGGAGTAGCTCCTCCGCTTGGATTCAGTGCGATTTCACCATCACATGCTCCAAAGCATGAGGCATCAGAAATGATTTCATTCAAGCTAATACTGCTTGGCGCTGTGATCACGAATGTGATTACCGTATCACATCCTGCAACATCAGAAATGGTGACGGTGTAGGTACCTGCGCTCAACCCGGTATTGTTTGGCGTGTTGGCGGTCGTGTTACTCCAGTTGTAAACAAAGCCACCACTTCCTCCTGTTGGGTTTAGTGTGATGCTGCCATCACCGGCACCGGCACATGATTCGTTCGAGACCGTATCGTTTGGATCGATTACGTCAGGCGAATTCACAAACGTTTCAGCCGTGCTGATACAACCTGAGCCGTTGGTCAATTCAACGAAATAAGTTCCTTCACACAAGCCTGTTATTGTATCCGCAGTTCCAATTACTGTCGCTGATCCTAACTCGAACCATTCAACCGTGCATCCAGTGCAGGTATAAGATGCTATGGCTTGCCCATCGCATGCTCCGCAACTTGCATCAATGCTGTCTGCTTCTACGGTGTCAGCGCCAATGTTGCTGACTCCGATGGCATCAATCAATTCACAGCCTGCACTATCGGTGATGGTTACAGTATTCACACCCGCGCAAAGCGTGTTGTTTGTGTCCGTGCTTCCACCATTATCCCAAGCGTAGGTGTAAGGCAATCCATTTCCATTAGAAGGATTCGCAACGGCAACACCGTCACACAACCCGCAAGTAGCTCCAACGATTCCTGTGAACGTATTGGTCATTGTTCCCGGTTCTGTGATGGTCACACAGAGGATTCCTTCACAGCCGTTTGCATCGGCAATGGTCACACAATGAATTCCATCTCCCAAGTTAGTTTCCGTAGTACCTGTTCCACCAGAAGCCCAGGTATATGTATATCCAGGTGTTCCTCCAGTTCCGTGCACCGTGGCTTCGCCATCAGTCAATCCGAAACATGACGGATTCGTTGTAGAATCAATTGCACCTAAGACAACTGTTGGCTCAGTGACGGTCGCTGTGTCAGTAGCTGTGCAACCACTCAGGTCGCTCGCTATCACGATGTAGTCACCAGCAGGCAGGCCGCTCCATGTCGGACCAAATTGAACCCCACCGTTCCACTGATAGGTCACCGTTCCGGTTCCTCCGGCCGCCAAGGCAGAGACTCCCCCATCGTTCAATCCGTTGCAGCTCGCATTGGAATCTGTGGTCGCAACTACGGTTAATCCGGTTGCCGGCTGCGTGATAACCACGCTTGCAGTGTCCGTGCAGCCATTAGCATCCGTAGCAGTTACTACATACGTTCCTGCGCTAAGTCCACCAATGTTTTGGCCATTTATTCCGCCAGGCCATGCGTAAGTAATGACCCCCGTTCCGCCATTCGCTGATGCAGATGCCGTTCCATCACTTCCACCCAAACATGAAACCGGTGTGGAGGCCGTGATGCTGACATCGACAGCCGTTGGTTCTCCCAAGCTCACCGTGTCTGCATCTACGCAGCCACCCGCATTTGTCAACTGAACGATGTAGGTTCCTGCGGGAAGTCCTGTAACGGTATCCGTTGTTCCAACGGTTAGGCCTGAAGCTGAATCAATCCAAACGAATGAGCAACCGTTGTTGCACGTGTTGGTGGTGAACACCATTCCATTCGATCCTCCGTTGCACGTTGGATCCGTTCCAAATGCCAATACGGTATCTGCGCTGTCGCTCGGAATGAATACGTTGAAGGAGTCAATGCATCCCGTTCCGTTGTCGGTTACGGTGACAAGGTTGTTGCCATCGCACAGTGAAGTGGCCGAAACGGTTGTTTCCGCGCTTGGCCATGAATAGCTTAATGCTCCCGTGTTTCCAGTGACGTTCACCGTGGCATCACCGGTGCAGTTCACACAGCCGGAAGGTCCGATGTTGGAGAAGGTGGCAGACATGCCGGCAGGATCAAGCAAGACGTGTGATGCAGAGCCTGTGCAACCGTTGGCATCTGTAACCGTTACCGTGTAGGTTCCGGCACTCAAATTCGGATTGGTAGCATTGTTCACTGCCACCCACTGATAGGTGTAAGACCCTGCTCCACCGGTTCCCGAAGCTGTGATAGCACCATCTGCCCCACCCGGACACGTAGGCAACACGTCTGCAAAGGTGGCGCTGACCGGAGTTGGATCAACGACTGTGATGCACGCTGTATCCGTGCATATGCCATCGTCAATGGTCACGCAATACGATCCCGCAGGCTTCAACACCGATGCAGTAGTTTCTCCGCCTGGCCACAAGAAGGTATACGTTCCTGTGCCTCCTGATGCAGAAGCATTCAACAGGGCAGAATCTCCTGTGCAAGAAGGAGGTGTCGTTTCAACTACGCTTGCTGTCAGGGCAGGCAGAATCGTGACCACCACCGTGTCCGGTGTGCTCCAACACTCTCCGTTGAAGTTAGCGTAGAAGTAGGTCGTGGTGACCGTTGGGGTTACATTCAACGATGTTCCCTCACCAATGGCATCGTTCGTATCAGCCGTAAACGTGCCTTCAAACCAGAAGAGGCCGGCATCCGATGTGGTGTAGCTTAAGGTTGAAATTACACAATATGCAACAGTACCTCCTTCGCAAAATGCTCCAACAGCCGGATTCGCATCATATGTGAATGTTATTGAGGAATTTGCTGACCATGTGTTAATCTGAGCTGATGAAACATCTATCGTACTATCGGTGACCCAGTCACAGGCAAAAAAGAATGGTAAATTACCTCCTTGAAGCGTGTCCATCAATATTGAATTCTCATCAAATACTTCCAGGAACTCGAAGACACTGCTCAAGTCACCCATGTCTCTTGTTTCCAGCGTCCCAGTTCCAATGGCATTACCCGGGGTGTTACTAAAGTTAATATTCAGTATACCTCCACCACCTCCACTGCTACACGTGGTATCCGTAGTGGCTGTATAAGCCGTAGAAGTATTGGAACCGCTCAGCGTTAAAGCCGTGCCGGGGCATACAGAAGTATCGGCCGTGAGCACGGTAGGCATGGTAATAGTGCTTGAGGTTGGAAAAATGTCTGCCTGCTCCGAAGCTGTACAACCTGAGTTATCGGTTACAGTGACGGTATAGGTTCCGGCTGCCAAGCCACTAATCGTGTCGTTGGTAGAAGCCGTGCCGCTCCACTGGAAGCTGTATGGTCCGCCATCGCCACCGGTTGGCGCGCTGGTCAATGTTCCTGTAGCTCCCGCTCCGCACACGCCATTCGCAAGCGAGGTCAGGTTGGGGTCAATGGCTGCGGGTTCCGTCACCTCCGTTGAATCAATAATTTCACATCCACCGGTGGCAGTGACCGTCACTGTGTAAACGCCAGCGCTCAAAGAGCCAATGGTAGCAGAAGTTTGGCCCGTGCTCCACAAGAATGTCAATCCGGTGCCTACTGCGTTGGCAGAGGCTGTTCCATCTGAACCTCCGTTGCAAGTAATTGGTGTGCTGTCCGCATCCACAGTGAATCCTGTCGGATCCACCAACGTGATGCAAGCCGTATCAGGACAAGAATTTCCGTTTACATCGGTCACCGTCACACACCAAGTTCCTGCAGGATAGTTGGCTGTGGCAGTAGTTTCTCCCGCAGGCCATTCGAAGGCGTATGTTCCGCTTCCTCCAGCACCGGCAGCTGTCAGGCTGGCTGAATCACCCGGACAAGCGATGTTGGTGTTCTGTGTAATGCTTGGGGTGAGCACCGGAAGAATTCCCACATCCACGGTATCCGGCTCGCTCCAACACAATCCGTTGAAGGTCGAGTAATAGAAGCTAGTAGCCGCTGTCGTACTCACATCCACAGTGTTTCCACTTCCGATGGCCAGTGCCGTATCGAGATTAAGCGGATCAGCAAACCAATAGGATGTGTCAGGCGTGGTTGGGAACGACAGGGTTGCAGAAGCACAATAAAGGTTTCCTGAACACAGTCCACCAATTCCGACAAACAGCGAATGTCCCAGTGTAAATACGACTACATTATCTCCAGCCCAGGTATTGATGTTTGCTTGAGAAATGGTAAATCCTTCGGAGGATGAAGCGCAATGAGTGGTTGAACCTTCAAATGTTCCGGAGGATGTACCACTCTCGTTCATAATGATCAGATCCTTATTCAGGATTCCAAAATCATTTAAGTCACCCGCTGCTGTTATGGTTAATGTTCCATTTCCTACAGCGGTTGCAGGGACGTTTGAAAAGACCAATAACACTTGTCCACCAAATGTGGAGGTGCATATGGTAGATGTGCTCGCTGTAAACGTTGCGGTTGCATTGGTCACCCCGTTCAACGTGAACGTGTCTCCGGAACAAATGGACGTGTCACTTGTGAGGATTGTCGGAGATGCAATCGAAGTCGAAATGTTGGCGAGGGTCACCTGAGCCGAGTCTTCACAGCCGTTGGCATCGGAAACAGTAACAGTGTAGGTTCCCGTAAACAAATTAGAAATTGTATCCGCTGTTGATCCTGTGCTCCAAAGTGCGTCATACGGCCCAGTTCCACCCGTAGGCGCGACAGTCAATTCACCTGTATTGCTCGGAGCGGTGCATGAAACGCCCTGCAGGACAGTCAAATTCGCGGCAAGATTTGAGGCCTTTTCCTCTATCGTGAATGTTGTATCATCCGAGCATACTCCATTGGATGCCGTTACGGTATACGTTCCCGGAGGAAGTGCAGTAGATGATGATCCTGAACCTACGCTTGACCAAGTGAACGCGAAGTTCTGCGTGGAAGGAATGAAGGCCACGTAGTCGTTCGTAACGGCTGTTGCGGCAGCTAATGGATTACGTCCCGGAACCGGAGCTCCAGCTGACCCGCTAGCGTTTTCCATACCAAAGGTCTTACCCGGACTGTTGTCACCGGCAACGCTTGGGGCGTTGGTCGTGAATAGTTGAGCAATGTTTGATGTTTCATTCAACACAATCTGGAAAGTGAATCTGGCAGAGTTCTGAGTGAAGTGAGGCACGTTCACATAGTTGATGACTCTAACTCGATTTGGTGCCGTTCCAATCAAATATGTTTCAATAATTTCATTGGTAATTGCACCCGGATTTAAGTCATCCCAGAGTCCGATCCAATTGTTAGGTACCGTTGGATTTGGAATGGCAACGTTGGCCCATTGGTTGCTCGTACCGCCCGGGAATTGGATAATACCGTTGGACGAAATGCGGAATGCCGTCTGTGTGTTTCCAAAAAACTCAAAGTTGAAGCCGATGTTAACCACACCTGAAAGAGCATCATCTCCTAAGGTAAACGACTGGTAATTTGTGGCATTCAGCGGCTGTCCGATTCCGTAAGGTTCAAACTCGCCTTCTGTTTGATCGACAATGTAAGTGGCGGTGGAAGTGGAAGTTGCAAATCCTCCGTGGGCAGAAAGGAATGCCTTTCCATCAGAACCTCCACAGCTGGCGCTGTCTGTGCTATCCAGCGAAATGTAAATGGACGGTGGCTCCACCAATGCGAACATGGCGGAATCTGTGCAACCGTTTTGATCGGTCACAGTGACGGTGTGTGTCCCGCCACAGAGTGCAGCTGCCGCTGCCGTAATGTCTCCATTGCTCCAAGCGTAGCTCAACAATCCGGTTCCACCGGTAGCGTTTGCTGTTGCCGCACCATCGCAGGCGTCATCGCAGCTCACTTCGGTGATCGAGGAGAAAGCGTTGAATGCAATCACTGCAGGCGCAGTCAGCAACACGGAAGTAGAATCCGTGCATCCGTTGGCATCCGTCACTGTTACGGAATAGGTTCCGGCAGTCAAATTGAAGATCGTATCGTTGGTGGAAGTTGTGCTCCACTCGAAGGTGTAAGGAGCCTGACCACCACTACCTGCTGCACTTAGCTCACCCGTGTTTGGTGCGCTTCCGCACAAAATATCCTGATCCACGGTGATGGTGGCCACCACAGTGTTCAACGTAGACGGAATGGTGAAGGTAGTGTCATCAAAACACACCCCATTCGAAGCCGTTACGGTATAAGTTCCCGGAGGAAGGTTGGTGGATGAAGAACCTGATCCAACACTTGACCAAGTGAATGTAAAGTTCTGCTGAGATGGAATAAACGCTACGTAGTCGTTGGTAGCATTGAAGTTGCTGTTGTTTCTTCCAGTGACCGCAAATGCACTGTTTTCAGCGGCATTTTCAATACCCTGAACGTGGTTTCCTCCATCTGAACGCAACGAGTCGCTGTGGATTTGGATGATGTTTGAGGTTTCGTAAAGAGCAATTTGGAATGTGCTCTCATCTCCGGGACCTCCTGATCCGAAGTGATCAATGTTGATGTAATTGACCACTCTCACGCGATTTGGAGTCGTTCCAAGCACGTAGGTTTCAATGGTGCAATTGCCAACACTCGGATCCAAATCTTCCCAGTAACCACCGATGAAATCTCTTGGATCTTGGGTTGTCCCATTGAACGGAATCGCATTGGTCGTGGAGAACATTCCGTTGACTTGGCCTGTGCTCACCTGGCTCAAATCAAAGGTGATCAAGCCCTGAGATGAAATGACAAACTGCGTTTTGTTCTGACCAAAGAATTGGAACGAACCGCTGCCGAATATGCTGATCGCGGCAGAGTTTGCATCATCCTGTAGCGTCAACGTTTGATAGTTTGTCGCATTCAACGGCTGACCTTTCGGATAGGGCTCAAACTCGCCTTCCGTTTGATCAACAATGTAAGATGTAGTTGATGTTGAAGCGGCAAAGCCTCCAAATGCTCTGAGGAATGCTTCCCCATCCGCGTTGCCACAGTGTGAGCTGTCAATGCTGTCTAGCACCACCCAAATGGATGGTGGCTCAACCAACCCCAATATGGTTGTTGCAGTACAGTTGTTTGCGTCCGTTACAGTAATAGTGTGCCCACCACCGCAGAGGCTTGAGGCAGCTTGTGTTGTTGCTCCACTGCTCCAAGCATAATTCAAGGCTCCCGTTCCTCCTGAAGCATTGGCTGTAGCCGCACCATCGCAAGCGTCATCGCAACTCACCTGAGTGATTCCTGTAAATGCGCTGAATGAAATCGCAGTTGGATCGGTCATTGTTGCGGATGCAGTATCGGTACAGCCATTCGCATCGGTCATTGTGACCACATATGTACCGGATACCAGGTTGCTGATGGTGTCCGTAGTTGCTCCGGTAACCCAAACCTGCGTAAATGGTCCAATGCCCGCAGGCCAGTCACAAACCAATTCACCATCACTACCGCCAAAACAACTAACCGGCTGAGTAATGGTCACCACCGCATTACCGCTGCACTCGCACGTGTCCCCTACCAATACAGATGCAGAGTCGGTACACCCATTGGCATCCGTGACCGTTACTTCATACAGTCCTGAGTCCAGTCCGGTAATGGTTTGAGTGGTCGCTAAATTATTCCACAAGAACTGGATCAACCCTGTTCCGTTCGTGACCACGGCCTGTGCAGAACCCGTTGAGTTATCACAGGAGTCCAGTGCCAGAATGTTAGCAGCAACCGTCATCAGCGCAGGCTCACTAATAACAACCGATGCAGAGTCGGTACAGTTACTCGCATCGGTCACTGTTACAGAGTATGTTCCGGCTACAACGCCTGTGATTGATGCGGTCGTAGCTGCGTTGCTCCAGAAGTACGCGTATGGTCCAGTGCCGCCTGTTTCTGTGGCAGTAGCGCCACCCGTGGCTGTTCCGTTGCAGCTTGCGTTGGAGTCTAGCGTTGCCGTGGCAACCAGCGCTGCCGGTTCTGAAATAACTACCGAAGCCGAGTCCGTACAGCTGTTCGCATCGGTTATTGTCACTGAATATGTTCCTGCCGCAACTCCTGAAATGGATGCTGTGGTAGCCGTGTTGCTCCACAGATACGTGTATGGTCCAGTGCCGCCTGTTTCTGCAGCAGTAGCACCACCCGTGGCTGTTCCGTTACAGCTTGCGTTAGAGTCCAATGTTGCGGTTGCAACTAAAGCTGTTGGTTCGCTGATCGTTACTGAAGCTGAATCAGTACAGTTGTTCGCATCGGTTATTGTTACTGAGTATGTTCCGGCTACAACGCCTGTGATCGATGCGGTGGTAGCTGCGTTGCTCCACAAATACGTGTATGGGCCGGTACCTCCCGCTTCGGTCGCTGTGGCTCCGCCCGTGGCTGTTCCGTTGCAGCCTGCGTTAGAGTCCAATGTTGCTGTTGCAACCAAAGCCGTTGGTTCGCTGATTGTCACTGAAGCCGAATCTGTACAGCTGTTCGCATCGGTTATGGTTACTGAGTAGGTTCCGGCTACAACGCCTGTGATCGATGCGGTCGTAGCTGCGTTACTCCACAAATACGTGTATGGGCCGGTGCCGCCTGCTTCGGTCGCAGTGGCTCCACCCGTGGCTGTTCCGTTGCAGCCTGCGTTAGAGTCCAATGTTGCAGTAGCAACCAAAGCCGTTGGTTCGCTGATCGTCACTGAAGCCGAATCTGTACAGCTGTTCACATCGGTTATAGTTACTGAATATGTTCCAGCCACTACACCAGTGATCGATGCGGTGGTGGCTGCGTTGCTCCACAAATACGCGTATGGGCCTGTACCGCCTGCTTCGGTCGCTGTCGCTCCGCCTGTTGATCCGCCATTGCAGGCTGCATTTGAATCCAATGTTGCGGTAGCGACCAGGGCCGTTGGCTGACTTATGGTTACCGAAGCTGAATCGGTACATCCGTTAACATCAGTTATTGTCACTGAATACGTTCCGGCAACTACTCCGGCCAGAGATGCGCTGGTGGCCCCATTGTTCCAACCAAAGGTGTAACCAGGAGTTCCTCCTGCTCCTGAAGCCGTTGCGCCACCATCGGCCGCTCCGTTACAACTTGCATTTGAATCAAGCAATGCACTCGCAACAACAACGGCAGGCTCAGATATAATTATAGAATCAACAGCAGTGCATCCATTTCCATCGGTTGCGGTCACTGTGTACGTTCCTGCTGCAACGTTGAATAAGAATTGTGTGGTTGCTCCAGTATTCCATGCGTAGGTAATTACTCCGGTGCCTCCGCTGCCGGTAGCGATAATGTCCGCTGTAGCATCGCCATTGCATTCAACAGCTGTATCTCCTGCAAATACAATGCTAATAGCCGTTGGTTGGGTCAATGTAACCGAGTCAATGACTTGACACCCATTGGCATCGCTGACCGTAACGGTGTAAGTTCCTGCCGGAAGAGTATTGATCGTGTTTGGGTCACCAACAGCCCCAACTACACCATTTGACCAATCAAAGGAATATGCACCTGTGCCACCGGACGCGTTGGCTGTGGCGCTACCCGTAGAATCGCCAAAGCAATCGTTATTGCTAGATGACATCGCCACACTTAATACAGTCGGGTTGGCAATAATCGCAAAACCGGTTGCGGTGCAGCCGTTCGAATCCGTTACGGTAACAGTGTATGTTCCGGCACTTAAGCCTCCAATGGAATCGGTGGTTTCGGTTGTGCTCCATAGGAATGTATAAGGCGTTGTTCCACCCGATGGAGTTGCAATGGCCGAACCAGTGGTATCTCCATTACATTGTGGACTATTTCCAGTAACGTTAACCAATAAAACAGCGGGGTCTGTAATAATAACGCTAGCGCTATCTGTGCAACCATTTCCATCTGTAACCGTTACCGCGTAAGTTCCAGGGGCGAGACTTGAAATCGTTTGTGATGTGGCCCCCAGATAATCCCAACCGAACGAGTAAGTGCCTGTACCACCTGTTCCATTGGCCGTGGCAGTTCCATTTGTTTGGCTGTTACACAGAGGATTTGTTGAAGTAATCGAAGCCACCACTGAAGTAGGAGAACTGATGCTTGCTGAACCGGAAATGGTACATCCGTTCGCATCTGTCACGGTCACGGTATATGTTCCTGCCACCAACGCAGTGTCGATGCTATCGTTCAGCGCTCCGTTATTCGACCAGGTGAATGTGTATGGCTGCGTTCCTCCGGTGACATGTCCTGTCACTGTTCCTGTTGATGCTCCCCCGCAATCGGGAGCTGTTGAATCCATGTTAATGGCCAAGACGGCAGGTTCGGCCAATGCGAGTGTAGTATCTACTGAACAACCCGTAGAATCGTCCGAAACAGTAACCTTATACGATCCTGCACTCAAGCTTACAGCAGAGTCTACCGCACTTACAGCAGGATCCCACGTGTAAGATACAGTGCTCTTTTGACCACTTGGTGTAATAAATATTTTTCCATCCGAGTCACCATTACAGCTGGGTTGCACCATGTTCACTGCTAATGCAATATCGGGATCCACCGCTACACTATCTCCCCCGGGTTCTTCGCACCCTGTAAAGTCCGTAATAGTCACATCATAAAATACGCCTCCATTGAGGTTGGCCAACGTGTCATTTGTAGTGCCATCAAACCATTCTATGGTCAATGGCGCTACACCACCTGAAAATGATACCACAATCAAACCATCTCCGTTGCCGGCACATGACTCATTGATCACATCAAACGTTAGCTCAATGGGATTATCATAAGCGATAATTGGTACAACAGCACTATCCTGACAATTGTTAGAATCTGTAATCGTGACTGAGTATAACCCTGTATCTAAACCGGACAACGTATCGTTTGTTGACCCATCGGACCACAAGAATGTGTTCAATGAACTTGAAGGGGTGCCGAAAGCTGCTATTCGACCGTTGGGAGGTCCGGTTTTACATGTTGGATTCAATACATTATATGAAAGGTCAACGGCAGTTGCAACTCCAACGACCTGCGCATCCGAGTCTTGACATCCATTAGCATCCGTGATGGTCACGGTGTATGTTCCTGCGGAAAGGCCGGTGAGCGTTTGGGTAGTCGCAGTGGTAGACCACAGATACGAGTAGTTCGCTGTTCCTCCGGATTGATTGGCCGTAAGTCCACCCAACTTTCCGTTACAACCCACCACGCTGTCCAAATTGATGTCGGCCACCAACACAGCCGGTTCACCCACCGTGGCGATGGCCACTCCCTGACAACCGTTAAAGTCAGTGGCGGTGACGGTATAATTACCTGCACTGACATTCAATATCGTATCGTTCGTGCTGGTGGTTGACCATAAGAAAGTATAGGGCGCTACACCACCGGCAGGTGCTACAGAAGCCGAGCCATCTGAGTCACCGTTACAGCTCGTGCTGTCCGTGGCTGTGATCATGGTCAAGGCACCAGATGTTCCCAAGGTTGCTGAGGCGCTATCGGTGCATCCGAGCGCATCTGTGATTGTTACGCTATATGTTCCGGCACCTTGATTAATGATAGAAGAAGTGGTCGCTCCGGTATTCCAACCAAAAAGGTAAGCACCCGTTCCTCCCGATCCACTTGCCACCACTGAGTCCACTCCAACCACACAAGTTGGGAAGGCGGTGGCAGTGGCCACGAGGGCAGTGGCCGGTTGGCTGATTACTACTGAAGCAGTATCCGTACAACCATTTAAATCCGTTGCTGTGACAGTATATGTGCCAGCGACCACATTGAAGAGCGTGTCGTCCTGAATGCCATCATTGAAATTCCATGCGAAAGTGATAGGAGCAGTTCCTCCTGTAGTGCTTGCAAATGCTTTTCCCGTTGCATCTCCGTTACAAAGCACGTCATTGGCTAAAGTTGCAGTCACGTCAAGACTACACGTGCAAGTATCTAATACTGTGGTGCTGCTGGTAGCTGTACATCCGTTACCATCTGTTACCGTAACCGTGTAGTTTCCTGCATCAAGTCCTGTGATTGTTTGGGTGAAGTCTGTGTTGCTCCAAAGGAAGGTTGGCACTCCAACGGCATTTGTGACGGTCACTGTCGCTTGACCATCATTGGTTGCGCATGTCTCGTGCAACAAAGCCGAAGCCGAAGCGCCAACAGCTAAAGGTTCGTCAATCGTTACAGAATCTACTGCCTGGCATCCGTTTGCATCTTCGGCAGTCACGATGAACGTGCCGCCTGAAAGTCCGGTGATCAACTGTGTGGTTTGACCTGAGTTCCAAGTATAATCATACGGTGCAGTTCCGCCCGAAGCATTGCCCGCTTCGGCAAAACCATCGGCATCACCGTTGCACGTCACGTCACCGCTGTCGATGATGGAAACGGAGACTACCGCTGCCGGAGCATTAACCACAGTGGATGCCGTAACGGTACATCCGTTTGCATCGCTTGCGGTAACAGTATATGTACCTGCGTTAAGTGAATTTTGTGTTTGACCAGATAGGGCTCCAGGATTCCATAGATAGGTAATCGCTCCGGTGCCACCAGAAGCCGTGGCCGTCACTGCTCCATCGCCCGCTCCAAAGCACGTTTCATCCGTTGAATCTATGCTGACCATGGCTATGGCTGTTGCCGGTTCTGTAATTTCGACAGAATCAACAGCAGTGCACACACCGCTGGTCGCGGTTACGGTGTACATACCTGCTGGGAGGTTTGTAATTGTAGCTGTGGTTCCTCCATTACTCCAGACATAGCTTACAGCACCAGAAGCGGTGATGGCACCCGTACTATCTCCATTACAAGCTACGTGTGTTGGCGTTAAAGTTATAGTCAAGGCGGCAGGGTCAACCAAAGTCACCGAACTGGTTATCGTACAACCGTTGTCATCGGTTACCGTAACCGTATATGTTCCGGCAGCAAGACTGTCAGCGGTTGCGGTTACATCACCATTAGACCAAGAGTAAGTGTAGTCGATCGCTACCGTTCCTCCGGATGGACTTGCGGTTGCGGTGCCGTCACTTGCCCCCGGACATGTCGGGTCGGTCTTAGAGGGGATGTTCAACACTAAGGCAGCTGGTTGGCTCATCACCACAGTCATGGAAGAGGTACAAGTGATCGCATCAGTCACTGTTACCGTGTATGTTCCTGCTGCTAATCCTGTCCTATCCTGTGTAGTTTGACCTCCATTCCATAAGTAACTGTATGCAGTGGTTCCTCCAGAAACACTTAGATCGATTTGGCCATTTGCGTTTCCATTGCATAATGGAGTGGTGATGATGGTATCCAGCAAAAGGGCTGAATTTTCCAAAATGTTTACAGAATCTATGCGAACGCAAAGGCTTCTTGTGACAGTGACCACATGGAAACCAGGGCTAAGGTTTAGTGCCTTTTGAGTAGTTTCTCCATTGTCCCAAGCAAAGAAGGTTGGTGGGTTTCCAACGACCGGAATGATGTTGGCTCGTGCGTCTCCAGTAGAATCTCCGAAGCAGGATTTGACAATTTGATTGAATTTTTGACTTGGGTTAAACAACATGGTCACCCCCGGAGTGATAAATACTCCACTACCATCAATGATCGTATCATTCGTCCCTTGATCAATCGCGTAGACATTGTAAAATGTTGGTGGAAGATCCGTGAAGTTGCCATTGTTCTGAATGATCGAATCCTGAAATGGCGCAAAAAATTCAAGCATGTATGTAAACGGACCTGTACCTCCAGAAGTGATTACTGTAATCGTACCGTCATCGCTTCCATCACAAGTTTCATCTGTAAACGCAATACTGTCAATAGAAAACGGCCCAGTTGCAGCAACCACGTTCACCGTTATCGCCTTGGAAGTGGTTCCTTCCACCGGACACTTGTTGTCCGTAACACTTGGGATGATTATATATGTTCCAACATCCCCTGCGGTGGCATTCCAACACACCTGTACAATCGCTGAATCACCAAAGTAGAATGTGTCCACAACAGAACCTGGCATACTTGCTGCGATACCGGTAATGTCAAGTTCAAGGGTGTCGCCCGCATTTGGATCTACAAAGGCAAGCTCGAAACATCCGTTTGTTCCGGTGGTTAAAGTCACTTCGTAGTTGGCATCCAGTGTGGCGCTGCCGGATAAATTCATTAAAGATGCGTTGGCCACGGGTGCTGTATTGCTGCAACCACCGCTTGGAACAATAAATTGAAAGTCTTTCAGTGATGATCCCTTAAAAAATCCTGTGGTTTTATCGTATTCCTCGACTCGTATAGTTACTTGATAATTGCCTGCCGTTGCTGGAGCGGTGAAGTTGAGAACACCTGTGCTAGCATCGATAGTAATACCAGGTATTGGAGCCAATGCACTAAAGCCGGCAGCATAAGGCATCGGTAAGCTTCCAATATGTCTAACCGTAGTATCTAGTAAAAACAATAGACTATCCCCATCTGTATCAATTACCTGTGGATCATAGGTTTGAGACTGTCCAGCGCATATATATGGTGTCTCTGTGGTTAGAAATTTTGCAGAGGAATTAGTGGAATCGACCACCTGATTATATTCCGCCTTTATTTGAAGTGAATTATTGCCGTTTACAGAAACATTCACAGTAGTATTTCGCGTGAAGCCAACAGCATACAATTCCCAGCAGCCTGCCGCCATTGTATCAATAAATGTGGCGGAATAGAGATATTTCTTCCTTCCAGGAAAAGACCCCCCACTGCACGTAGTACTTCCGCACGAAGTGGTGATCTCTGCCGAGGAAACTAAAGTCACCGCCATGGTTGCAGTCGCAGTTGGGCTATTACTACCACATGGTCGAACCCCAACCGAAGTGAGAAGCTGGGTGACGGTTTCACCACATTCCACATAAAATTCTGCAGATACACTGAATGTATCCCCATTCACATGAGTATAGCTAATATTACCTCCGGCAATCTTGCTGGTAATTATCGTCAACTGAGCCTGGCTTCCCTGCCACAGCAACAAAAACGCAAAAGAAGATAGGAAGGCTTTGAGTCCTTTTCTGATAATAGGGGTCATAGTAGGCATCATCCGAAAACGCTAAATTATGGCGAAAACACGCTGCTCTGACGCAACGTAGGGCTATTCACGCACAATCGATTGTTGGGGTTGGGTGGGGAGGAGGAAATAGTTAAGAGAAAAGAGGTAAAAGTGGGCAGTGTTTCAGTAGGCAGTAGGCTGTTAGCTGTTAGCTGTTAGCTGCAAACCTAATCCAGCTTCAATACTGCCAGGAACGCCTGCTGCGGAACCTCAACGCTTCCAATTTGTCGCATGCGCTTCTTTCCCTTCTTCTGCTTTTCCAATAGCTTGCGCTTACGGCTGATGTCACCACCATAACATTTGGCGGTTACATCCTTTCGAAGTGCTTTCACGGTTTCTCGTGCTACGATTTTAGCACCAATGGCCGCCTGAATCGCAATCTCGAACTGTTGGCGTGGAATCAATTCCTTCAGCTTGAGGCAAATCTTCTTACCCAAATCAAAGGCATTGTCCTTGTGAATCAAAGCTGATAAGGCATCGACAGGATCGCCATTCAACATGATGTCAAGCTTGATCAAATTCGATTCCTGATAACCGATTGGATGATAATCGAATGAGGCATATCCTCTGGAAATTGACTTCAATCGGTCGTAAAAATCAAATACAATTTCCGCCAGAGGCATGTCAAAGCTGAGCTCCACGCGATCCGCGGTCAGATACACCTGATTCTTCAACGTTCCTCGTTTTTCGATGCACAGGTTCATGATTGCACCTACGTATTCGGACTTACTGATGATCTGCGCAGTGATGAAAGGCTCTTCCACCTTCGCCAACTTAGCCGGATCCGGTAAATCAGATGGGTTGTTTACGATCTTCTCTTCTCCGCTGGTATAAAATGCGTGGTAACTTACGTTTGGAACCGTAGTGATTACCGTCATGTCAAACTCGCGCTCCAAGCGTTCTTGAATAATCTCCATGTGGAGCATCCCCAAGAAACCGCAACGGAATCCAAATCCTAAGGCAGCAGATGATTCAGGCTCGAATGTCAACGAAGCATCGTTTAGCTGAAGCTTTTCCATGGCATCACGCAATTCCTCGTACTCATCTGTCTCAACAGGATAGATGCCCGCAAATACCATTGGTTTCACGTTTTCGAATCCTTCGATTGCCCTTTCACACGGAATTTCCTTGTGAGTAATGGTATCACCCACTTTGATCTCCTTCGCTTGCTTGATGCCAGAAATGATGTACCCGACATTGCCAGCACTTATGTCCTTGCGCTTTTCGGGCTTCAGACGCAGCACACCAATTTCATCGGCATGATAGCCCTTCTTAGTGTGATAAAACTTCACTTCTTCACCTTCTTTCAACGTTCCATTCACCACCTTGTAATAGGCTATGACTCCTCTAAAAGGATTGAATACGCTATCGAAAATCAAGGCTTGAAGTGGTGCCGCTGGATCACCTACAGGAGGTGGAATGCGCTCCACAATAGCCGCCAAAAGTTCGTCTACACCCACTCCAGTTTTTCCGCTCGCCCCGATAATTTCATCGCGATCGCATCCCAACAGGTCTTCCATTTCATCCTTCACTTCCTCCGGCATGGCCGATGGAAGGTCCATTTTATTCAATACTGGAATGATGGTCAGGTCGTGCTCCATCGCCAAGTATAAATTGGAGATAGTCTGCGCTTCGATTCCCTGGCTCGCATCCACCAACAACAGTGCGCCTTCACAAGCTGCAATGGCACGAGACACTTCATAGGAAAAGTCAACGTGACCCGGAGTATCGATCAGGTTAAGCACGTACTGCTCACCCTTGTGTGTATAGTTCATCTGAATCGCGTGACTCTTTATGGTGATCCCACGTTCACGCTCTAAATCCATGTCGTCCAGCGTCTGCTCCTTCAAGTCGCGTTCACTAACTGTACCCGTCACCTGTAGCAGACGATCTGCTAACGTACTCTTCCCGTGGTCGATATGGGCGATGATGCAAAAGTTCCGAATGTGCTTCATGCACTTAAAAAATTGGCCGCAAAAGTAGATTTATTTTATGCCTCACGCATCGATGCTAATAAGCTGATTTTTATCTAGGAAGAAAAGGCGCTACAAGTACATTTGCCGCCCGAATGAAAGTAATTGACGCAATTAAGAATTCGAAAGACACCGTGCTTTCGTTTGAAATTCTGCCCCCGCTGAAAGGAAAGGGCATCAACTCACTGTATGAAGGCATTGAGCCATTGATGGAATTCAAGCCCAAGTTCGTGAACGTCACTTATCATCGAGAGGAGTACATATATAAGAAGCGCGAAAAGGGCTATCTCGAAAAGGTGAGCATTAGAAAGCGTCCCGGGACCGTAGGAATCTGTGCTGCCATTATGAACAAATACGATGTGGAAGCTGTGCCACACCTTATATGTGGTGGCTTTTCTAAAGAAGAAACGGAGAACGCATTGATCGATCTACACTTTCTAGGAATTCGAAATGTTCTCGCACTCAGAGGAGATGCGCGCAAAGCGGAAACCAGTTTTGTTCCAGAAGAAAATGGAAATGCCTTTGCTTCTGATTTGGTGGAACAAATCGTGGGCATGAACAAGGGTCAGTATTTAGAGGAAGAAATGAAGGACGCCACGCCTACGGACTTTTGCATCGGGGTTGCAGGCTATCCGGAGAAGCACTTCGAAGCCATGAGCTTGAAAGCCGACCTCAAGCATCTGAAGCACAAGGTGGACTTAGGTGCAGATTACATCGTAACGCAGATGTTCTTTGACAACGCCAAGTACTTTGAGTTTGTGGATCGCTGTCGTGAGCACGGTATCAACGTGCCCATCATCCCCGGGTTGAAACCAATTACTACTTTGAATCAAATTCAATTCATTCCTAAAACCTTCCACATCAGCTTTCCTGAGGAACTAAGCGATTCGCTGGAAAAATGCAAAACCAATGAAGATGTGACGAAAGTTGGTGTGGAATGGGGCATTAAACAAAGTAGGGAGTTGAAAGCCAAGAGCGTTCCGGGAATTCATTACTATACAATGGGCAAGTCGGAAGCGGTTCGTGGCATTGCAGAGTCTGTGTTCTAAGCGCGAGAAAGCTGGGCCTGAACGTATTTTCCAAGAACATCGAATTCAATATTCACGCGATCTCCGATTTTGAATTGAGAGAAATTCGTGTGCTCGAAGGTGTAAGGAATGATGGACACCGAGAATGACTTTTCTTCCACAGATGTTACGGTGAGACTAACCCCGTTAATACAGATGCTCCCCTTGTGAACAATCAGCCCGCTGTGCGCTTGAGCTAATTGAAACCCGAAGTTCCAACTCCCATCTACATTTTCAATTGAGACAACCTTGGCTGTGGTGTCTACGTGGCCTTGAACAATGTGTCCGTCAAAACGACCGTTGGCCACCATGCATCTCTCAAGGTTTACACGTGTTCCTTCGCGCCAGTCGTTCAAATTGGTCAACCTCAAGGTTTCATCAATGGCGGTCACTCGGTATTCAGCATCGTTGATCTCCACTACCGTAAGGCAAACCCCATTGTGAGACACACTTTGATCAATCTTTAGCTCGGCTACAAAGTCGGCTTGTACAAAAAAGTCTTTGTTTGTTCCGTGTTCTTCAACGCGCTTGACGGTACCCAGCGCTTCAATAATTCCGGTGAACATCTACTTCGCCAATTCTGATTTCTGCTCGCGAAGCAAGGTAAAATATCCAAGCAGCTCGCGCTCCTCGACTCCCGTGAGACGAATTTCACGCACTCGACACACATAATAATATGTACCATCAGATGCCGGGTTGCCCGATTTTTGATCTGTACCATCCCAAAGAATATCCGGATTCTCTGTCTCAAACACTTTCAATCCCCAACGATTGAAGATTTCAATATGGATGGACTCAATGAATTTGTAAGGGAATGGCTGAAAGAAATCATTTCTGCCATCGTTTCCTGGTGTAAATACATTCGGCAGTTCATAGATCGGACAGTTATCAATGCATAGCGATTCACTCAGCTCACTTTCATTACCAAAGCTGTCAACTGCCGTGATTGCATAGCAGCCGGCAATCGATTCAGAGTTAGCCTGAGCAAATGTTGTATCCATCGGATCGTCATTTACTTGGATGACCTCCATCGTTTGACCCAATCGAGGGGTGTAATAGACATTGTACGAAAGCACGTCATCCACCTCCTTACATAAGTTGTTTGGATTTCGCCAACTGATATAAACCTCATCCAAATTGCAATCACCGTCTATGATTTGACCGGGTGGGACGCATGGCGCTTCTTTATCCTCGGGAATTCCAGTGTGAATCTGACTGTAGTTTACCAGCACTTCAGGCAATGACTGTGAACTGTACTTACCCACGGACTTTACGAAGTAGCGATACTCCCTTAGGTTCACCAAGCCAGTATCCTTATATGTCGTGTTGGTCGTGGTGGCAATCTTGACGAAATCATTAACAGTGTCTTCCACGAATCGATACAGCGTATACTCATCGTTGATCCATGGAACATCCACACTCCATTCTAAGGTGAGTGTATTATCCGATGGTTTTGAGGTCAAATAAATTGTAGCCCCTTTTTTAGAGGTTCCAACCGTGGCGCGTTCGGTTCCGGCAAGCATTTCTATCTTATAGTAATACTGCTTGTTTTCCGTGTTCAAATCAGTATCTGTAAAAACAGTGTCTAAATCCAGGAAATCAGAGGCGGTAGGCCCTTCATAAATCACTTCATATGATCCATTTTCGCTTTCTGCTCTTGAAAGCTTATATTGGTAAGGAGGTAGGAATACATCCGTTTTTAATTCAATAGGTGGATACCACGCAATGGAATCTGCACCAGTTGAAACATCTGTTACGCTCACGCTGGCTCTGTTCAAAATAGGCACATCGCGAATTAGCTCGCCACACGCCTCCAAACTGGCATAGCTCTCGGAACGATCTGGATATGTAGCCACGATCATGTAACAATAGCGCTGTCCGTGCACTAGACCTTTTCCGTTGTCGTCATCCTGAAAAAAGGTTGAGTTGATCCCATCGGTTCTACCGACCTTGACATAGCCAAGTGCTTCAGGAACACCGGTATTACAATTCGCACCAACGTAACCGGTGCTATCGCTAAATCTATAAATATCATAGCCATCGGCTCCCGAACACGGTGCTGGAGTCCAATTCAACTTGAGGGATGCACCTGAAGGCGCGACCTCTGTTATGGTTACTGGCGGAGCAATCACCTGAATTTCAAGCTCCTCGAAATCGACTAATTCTTCTTGCGAATTGAAAATATCCTCCTTCGCCTTGAAGTAGACCCAATAAGATTCAAACTGCACGTGTCGACACTCGGTATTCCAGACAAACTCCATCTGTAACGGTTGCTTTCCCCTTATTGTATCATTTGGGAGCATATAACCCGTTTTATCAGGGTTTATGGGATAACCGGTAGCCGTAAATTCAAGGTTGTCATCGTCCCGATCTGTGGCAACTGCTAATAGCCGAAGCTGATCGCCAGCCTGAACGCATGTCTTCTTCAAACCTGCGATTTGAGGAGGGTTTTTATCCTCACATACCAGAATATTGACCTGCATGTCTCTGAGAGTGGAACCGACAAAAACCAAATCGCCACTATTTTCATTGTAACGCCATTCTTCAATTCGAATCGCCACGTTGTATTCACCTTGATCAATTGGTGAGTCCCAAGTGAGTGTTCCGCTGCGAGGATCAATCGTCATTGAGCTACCAGGAGCCACCTCATCCAGAAACTTAAATCCGGGAATTGCGGCTCCGTCCATGGTCTTACAGGCCACAATGCTATAAACTAAACTGTCTCCATCAGGATCGACTGCACCCGGATTATGCAAAAAAGGTTGATTGATGCAGCCGTTATCAATGGGTGGATTTTGTAAGGTTGGTGCCTCATTTCCCCCAGAATTTGGATCAATAACAATTTCGCTTTCTATGTAAAACCAGACGTTGTCAGAACTCGGGATATTCTTGACTCCTCCATTTCGGTTCTGATCCTGCATACTAACGGTGTAGGTTCCTACTCCCGGAAAGGTATGAGTTGTGATGTAGACGTTCTTCTTGATGTTACCACCAAGGTATTCGCCATCATGATTACAATCACCAGAAGATGGTCCATTGACACGATAGACGTCCTCTGTTGGAGAATTGTCACCAAAATTCAATTCTAGGAAACAACGGTCAGCATCATCACTGGCTCCACCCGTTTTGGTATATGTTGTAATGGTGATTTCATACTTAAATTGCTCACCCGCAATCCTGCGATACGTAATCTCCCCTGCACGATTGTGAGTCGCAATAACCGGAACTGATAATATCATCAGAAAAGCTATAGCCGTTGACTGGAAAAGGTTACGCATGAATAATTGTAAGACGCAATAATTGAATGATTCGTTGACGTTGCATTCTTCTACTTTCGCGACTTGCTTCAAAATAACGCAAATATCAACACGCAAATGTTGATAGACTTAGAAAACGGGGCAACAATTTAACGAATGAGTAAGCACAAAAAGATACGAGTAGGGATAACAAGTGGCGATGTGAATGGTATTGGGCTCGAAGTGACTTTAAAGGCGCTTTCGGACGCAAGGGTTTATGAGCACTGTGTTCCTGTTATTTACGCTTCAAAAAAGTGTGTGAACTTTCAAATGAAGACCCTGGGGCTCGAGGGACTGCATTTTCACACAGCGGCTGACATTGACAAGATCGATTTTAACAAAATCAACGTTCTAGACATCTGGAAGAGCGAACCATACATTGAATTTGGTCAGGTCACAAAAGATGCCGGACAGTGTGCCTTTGAATCCTTGGAAACGGCTGTCAAAGACATAGCGTCTAATAAAATAGACGTTATCGTTACTGCACCCATCAACAAAGCAAACATTCAATCGGAGTCATTCCAATTTCCAGGTCACACCGAATACTTAGCTAACTACGCTAATGAGGAGAATCCGCTGATGATACTTTTTCATGATAATTTGAGAGTAGCATTGGTTAGCGGGCACATTCCACTAAAGGAAATTGCTTCGTCCTTATCACGGGATAAAATTTTGAACAAGCTCAGAGCATTCTCCAAATCTCTTATGCAAGATTTTGGAATCAACAGGCCAAGAATTGCAGTACTTGGATTGAATCCTCATAGCGGAGATAATGGACTTTTAGGCGATGAAGAGTCAATCACAATAAGACCAGCAATTGAAACGGCAATTGCAGAAGGCATACTTGCATTCGGGCCCTACCCTGCTGATGGACTTTTTGGTTCAGCGCAACGCAATCAATTCGATGGAATATTAGCCATGTATCACGATCAAGGCCTGGCACCATTCAAGGCGTTGTCATTTGATGCAGGTGTAAATTTTACGGCAGGCTTGCCAATCGTGAGAACATCGCCTGATCATGGGACGGCCTATGACATTGCAGGGAAGGGATTGGCAGAAGCTACATCCATGCGAAATGCCATCTTTGCGGCCTGCGACATTTACAATCAGCGTAGGGAGTACAGAGACCTAGTCGCCAACGTTCTGGAAATCAATGTACAGAAAGGAAAAGATTAGCGCGATTGGTATTTGACTAATATTTACATTTGCAACCCTTTTTGAATCAGCTCTTTGAAACCTGCGTCCACATATGAAATTCAGTTTAGCGGACTTAGTACCGGTAAACATGAATTTGATTGGGCACTGGAACCTGGATTTTTCGATGAACGCAATGCCGAAGAAATCACTGAATGCGATTTGACGGCAGA
The DNA here is from genome assembly GCA_041391765.1 of Flavobacteriales bacterium. GTDB lineage: Bacteria > Bacteroidota > Bacteroidia > Flavobacteriales_G > Salibacteraceae > SHAN690. Next base: position 40,106 of record JAWKNJ010000022.1, read on the forward strand.
GGTTTTGATGGAAAAAACCGACCGAATGTTGATGTTCATTTTCAACATTTCTGGTAAGGTTAAAACCATCTGTGACCATTGCGGTGAAGAGCTCTGGCTCGACATTCAAACATCGGATGAATTGATAGCAAAATTTGGAACTGAAACGGACCTCACTGGCGATGAAGTCGTTGTTTTAGGTCCAAGTGAATTCAAGTTCGATGTTTCACAATACATCTTTGAATTCACGATTCTTTCAATTCCGGCAAGAAGAGTACACAAACATGGCGAGTGTAATCCGGAAGCCGAACAGTATTTAGAAAAGGCTGATTTTATAGAGGAAAATAAACAGAATGATCCGCGCTGGAAAGCGCTTGAAACATTGAAAAATAAATAATAAAAAATGGCACATCCTAAACGCAAGATCTCCAAAACAAGACGAGACAAACGTAGAACACACTACAAAGCGGAAATGCCAACCGTGGCTACTTGCCCAACTACAGGCCAGCCTCATCTTTATCACCGTGCCCATTGGTATGAGGGAAAACTCTACTACAAGGGAAAAGTTGTGATGGAGAAAGCTTCAATGGCTTAACTTAGCGGCATGGCCATGAGAGTCGGCCTTGATGTTTCGGGAGGTGATTTCGCCCCTGAAGCCAACGTTCTAGGGGCCATCCTTGCTTCTCAAGAACTTGGCGATCGCGCTTCCATTGTCCTCATCGGAAATAGGGAGGAAATTGTTCCTGTCTTAGAACGAGAGGGTTTAAAAGAAGACGCTTTCGATATTGTACACACTCCCGATTCTATAGGAATGGGAGAACATCCCACCAAAGCATTCCTAAAGAAACCTGAATCGAGTATCGCTATTGGGTTCAAGATGCTTCAAGACGGAAGCCTTGATGCTTTTTCCAGTACGGGCAACAGTGGTGCTATGCTGGTTGGTGCGATGTACACCATACGCACCATTCCCGGAGTCATACGCCCCAGTATCACGACCGCCCTGCCGGTTCTAAACGGAGGAGTGAGCGTGATTTTGGATGTTGGTATCAATGCAGATTGCAAGCCTGACGTGCTGTATCAATTCGGCATTTTAGGAAGCTTACTTGCTGAGCAAGTTTATAACATTGAAAATCCTAAAGTCGGCTTACTGAACATCGGTGAGGAAGAAGAAAAAGGCAACTTGCTAAGCCAAGCTGCTCACACCATGATGAAGGACACTCAGGACTTCAATTTCATTGGAAACATCGAAGGTCGTGACCTCTTTAGCGGAAAGGCAGACGTAATTGTGTGCGATGGATATACTGGCAATATTGTACTGAAACAAGCTGAAGCCTTCTATACCCTGATTAGAAAGCGTAAGATTCAGGACGAGTATTTTGATCGCTTCAACTATGAAATTTATGGCGGCACTCCATTACTAGGTGTAAATGGAAATGTTATTATTGGCCACGGTATTTCAAATGAGAACGCGGTCAAAAACATGATAAAATTGTCAGTTGACACAGCCGAAGCGAAGCTTGCCGACCGCATTCGCAAAGTGTTTAAATAGCCCTATGAGTAAGATTACCGCTGCAATTACAGCCGTTGCATCACATGTTCCTGAATATGTTTTGACCAATGCAGAATTGGAAAAACTAGTAGACACCACCGATGAGTGGATCACTAGCCGCACTGGCATTAAGGAACGAAGAATTCTAAAAGGCGAAGGAAAAGGTGTCACAGAAATAGCCAAGGTTGCGATTGAGAAACTCCTTAAGAAACGCGGCATCGGACCTGAAGAAATTGACATGGTCATCTTCTGTTCCGTAACTCCTGACAAAATCTTTCCCGCTTCAGCCAATATTGTAAGCGCCAAGGTTGGAATGAAGAACGCCTTTGGTTATGATCTAAATGCTGCGTGCTCGGGATTTATCTACGGATTAGTGACGGGGTCTAAGTTCATTGAAAGTGGCTCACACAAAAAAGTGATCGTTATTGGTGCTGATAAAATGTCCGCGATCATTGATTACACCGACCGTCAGACGTGCATCATTTTTGGTGACGGTGCTGGGGTTGTTTTATTAGAGCCAAACACGGAAGGATTTGGCGTACAGGATTCCATCCTCCGCAGCGATGGCAATGGAGAGCCATATCTTCATCAAGTGGCAGGCGGTTCAGAATATCCTCCAAGTGAAGACACCGTGAGCAAGAGACAGCACTATGTTTACCAAGAAGGTAAGACAGTGTTCAAATTTGCAGTCTCCAACATGGCTGATGTGAGCTATGAGATCATGCAACGCAATCATTTGACTGCAGATGACGTAGCGTGGTTAGTACCTCACCAAGCGAATCTTAGAATTATTGATGCCACCGCAAACCGCATGGGAGTTGGTAAGGATAAGGTGATGATCAATATTGATAAATACGGCAATACAACTAATGGTACTATCCCGCTCTGCTTGGCCGAATGGGAAGGCAGACTGCACAAAGGTGACAACATAATTCTGTCAGCATTTGGCGGAGGATTTACCTGGGGATCGATTTACCTGAAATGGGCATATGACACCCCTTAGGTATTGGTCATTTCATCATTAAATATACTTTAGCCCCCTTCAAATTTTAACTAGAACTTATGGACTTAAGCCAAATTCAAGCGCTCATCAAATTCGTTTCAAAATCAGGTGTGAACGAGGTTGAGCTAGAAACAAAGGACTTTAAGATCAACATAAAAACAGGAACTGCTCAACCAGAAGTTCAGCAAGTTGTTGTTCCCGCGACAAGCTACAACCCTGCTCCGGCACAGGTTGCTGCTCCAGTTCCAGCGCCTGCTCCAGCAGCTGAGCCTGCCAAGCCATCGAGCCCTGCACCAGCGGCTGCTGATGATAGCAAGTATGTAACCATCAAATCTCCAATGATTGGAACCTTCTACCGATCTGCGAATCCTGAATCAGATGCATTCGTGAATGTTGGGGATGAAGTAAGTCAAGGAAAGGTAATCTGCATCATCGAGGCTATGAAGTTGTTCAACGAAATCGAGTCCGAGGTGAAAGGAAAGATTGTGAAGGTGTTGGTGGATGACGCCACTCCGGTTGAATATGACCAACCATTGTTCTTGGTTGATCCATCGTAACGAACAAAAAAACCTTGTTCTATGTTTAAGAAGATTCTAATCGCAAATCGCGGTGAAATCGCTTTGCGTGTAATTCGCACATGCAGGGAAATGGGCATTCAAACCGTAGCGGTTTATTCAAAAGCTGATGCGGACAGCTTGCATGTGAGGTTCGCTGATGAAGCCGTATGTATTGGCCCAAACCCAAGCAGTGAGTCATACTTGCGCATTCCAAACATCATTGCTGCAGCTGAGATTACAAACGCAGATGCCATCCATCCCGGATATGGATTTTTGAGTGAAAACGCCAAATTCTCTAAAATCTGCCAAGAAAACAACATCAAGTTCATTGGTGCCCTTCCTGAACAGATTGAAAGTATGGGAGACAAGGCAAGCGCTAAGAAGACCATGAAGGATGCCGGAGTTCCTACCATTCCCGGCTCAGAAGGCCTATTGGAAAGCTTGGACCAGGCAAAGAAAGTTGCCAAAGAAATTAAGTATCCGGTGATCATGAAAGCTACTGCAGGAGGTGGTGGTCGCGGTATGAGAATTTGTAGAAATGAATCGGAAGTTGAAAAAGCGTGGAGTTCAGCACGTCAAGAAGCTAAAGCGGCTTTCGGTAACGATGGCATGTACATGGAAAAGTACATAGAAGAACCACGACATATCGAAATTCAAATTGCAGGAGATCAATTCGGAAAAGCATGCCACTTGAGTGAGCGTGATTGTTCCGTTCAGAGACGTCACCAAAAACTGGTTGAGGAAACTCCTTCTCCATTTATGACCAAAGAACTTCGTAAACAAATGGGCGAAGCTGCGATTAAAGCAGCTAAAGCCGTTAGATATGAAGGTGTCGGAACCGTTGAATTCTTGGTGGACAAGCACAAAAATTTCTACTTCATGGAGATGAATACTCGTATTCAGGTGGAGCACACCATCACCGAAGAGGTCATCAACTATGATTTGATCAAAGAGCAGATCAAGATTGCCGCAGGAATGCCAATTAGCGGGAAAAACTACGAACCCGTTGGTCATGCCATTCAGTGCCGAATCAACGCTGAAGATCCTTTGAATGATTTCCGTCCAAGTCCGGGCAAGATCACTGAGTATCATTCACCAGGCGGACACGGAATACGAATTGACACACACGTTTATGCAGGTTACACGATCCCTCCATTTTATGATTCGATGATTGCGAAGTTGATCACAGTGGCTCAAACTCGCGAAGAGGCTTTAACGAAAATGGAGCGCGCTTTAGGAGAGTACATTATCGAAGGCATTAAAACCACAATTCCTTTCCATCAAAAACTGATGCAGCAACCAAAGTTTCGTGAGGGTAAAATCACCACGAAATTCATGGAAGAATGGGACTATAAAGCTGACCTGGAGAAGGGTTAATCCTAACCGATTAATCCTTTTTTCGAACCTTTAGATGCATCAGTCATTCTGATTGCTTCTCTTACGATAGCGTCTGCATCGTATTGACACTCAGCCCACAACTGTGGTTGAGAACCGTGCTCGATCACCTTATCCGGTATCCCCAAGCGAACGACATCGGCTTTATAGCCATTGTCAACCATGAATTCAAGCACTGCGCTTCCAAAGCCACCTTGAATACATCCATCTTCCACCGTGATCAGCTTGTCAAACTTGCTGAATACCTCGTGCAAGAGCAACTCATCGATTGGCTTGACAAATCGCATATCATATAGTCCCGCGCTGATTCCTTCTTTGGACAGATTTTCGGCAGCTATCAATCCTTCGTTACCAATGTGGCCAATGCTCAAAATCGCAACATCTTCTCCGTTTCGGACCTTGCGACCTGTGCCAACTGCAATTTTCTTAAATGGTGTTTTCCACTCGGGCATTACACCCTCTCCCCGCGGGTAACGAATGACAAATGGCGATGCGTTCTCCTCTAACTGCGAGGTGTACATTAAATTGCGTAATTCTTCTTCATTCATAGGTGCGGAGATCACCAAATTTGGGATGCAACGCATGTAAGCAATATCATATGCGCCATGATGCGTAGGGCCATCGGCTCCGGCCAATCCTGCTCTATCCAAGCAAAAAACAACCGGTAGATTTTGAATAGCGACATCGTGAATCACCTGATCGTAGGCTCGTTGCATGAAGGAGGAATAGATATTACAAAAAGGTAGCAATCCCTGCGATGCCAATCCAGCAGAAAAGGTAACCGCATGCTGCTCAGCAATACCGACATCAAACGCACGATCTGGCATAGCTTCCATCATGATATTCAATGAACTTCCGGTGGGCATGGCAGGTGTGACTCCCATGATTTTGTCATTCTTCTCGGCTAACTCAACAATAGTGTGACCGAAGACATCCTGATATTTCGGGGGTTGAGGTTGGTTAGGAGTAACCTTAATTATTTCTCCTGTGTCTTTATTAAAAATTCCTGGTGCATGCCACTTGGTAGCGCTTCCTGCCTCAGCCGGACCATAGCCTTTTCCTTTCTTTGTGATGCAGTGTAAAATCTTTGGACCTGGAATATCCCGCAGGTCCTGCATTACTTTAGCCATGTGGATGACATCGTGTCCATCAATTGGACCGAAGTATCTGAAATTCAAACTTTCAAACAGGTTCGAGTGCTGTAGCAAAGCTGACTTAATGCTATTCTCAACTTTAGCAACAATATCACGCGCATTCGGACCAAACTTGCTGATCTTACCCAGTAAATGCCAAACTTCATCCTTCACTCGATTGTAAGTGTGTGAGGTTGTAATATCCGTCAAGTATTCCTTAAGTGCCCCCACATTCGGATCAATGCTCATGCAGTTGTCATTCAAAACGACCAATAGGTTCGTATTCTCCACTCCTGCATGATTCAGACCTTCAAATGCCAAACCTGCAGTCATAGCTCCATCACCGATCACCGCAACATGCTGCCTTGTTGCTTCACCTTTTGACCTACTGGCCACGGCCATTCCCAAAGCAGCAGAGATAGAAGTAGACGAGTGACCTACCCCAAAGGTGTCATACTCGCTCTCTTTGATCTTTGGGAACCCGCTTATCCCCTTGTATTTCCTATTGGTATGAAAGATCTCCCGTCTTCCAGTAATAATCTTATGACCGTATGCCTGATGTCCAACATCCCAAACAATACGGTCATAGGGTGTATTGAACACATAGTGAAGTGCCACAGTCATTTCAACCACTCCAAGGCTGGCACCAAAATGCCCGCCCTTTTGAGATACAACATCGATAATGAAATCTCTTAGTTCATTTGAAATTGAAGGCAAATCTTCAATTCCAAACTTCTCCCGTAGATCACTTGGGATGTTGATCTGAGAAAGATATTCGCCTGTTTGAAATGATTGCTCCGCCATCGTGATCTTGTTATTGTTATGGATGAACCATAAACTCTGATTCAGACCAATTTGTCTGTATTACTTGTCAAACATCGTTAAACTGCAACATGTGCCAAAATACTTTCGAAAAGTTGCTTGCCATCTTCATTCCCAAGTTCAGCGTCAGCCGCTCGTTCAGGATGAGGCATCATACCAAAGACATTTCGCCCGGGATTGCAAATGCCCGCGATGTTTTCGAGCGCCCCATTTGGGTTAGCTTCGGGAGTAACATTACCATTTTGATCGCAGTATCTGAAAAGCACCTGTTCGTTATCATTCAATGACTTAATGGTTCCAGCATCCGCGTAAAAGTTCCCTTCTCCGTGTGCTATCGGAATCTTTAACACTTGACCTTTTTCAATGTCGTTTGTAACCAGCGAGTTTGAAGTTTCGGTTCTCAAGTACACATTTCGACAGATAAATTGCTGATTCACATTGTGCATCAAAGCCCCTTGCAAAAGTCCAGCCTCGCAAAGAATCTGGAAACCGTTGCAAACTCCAAAAACATAGCCGCCACGATTAGCATGGGCAACTACTTCTTCCATGATCGGTGAGAAGCGGGCAATGGCTCCGGATCGCAAGTAATCACCGTATGAAAAACCTCCCGGCACCGCAACGAAGTCACAACCCTTCAAATCGTGATCCTTGTGCCAAAGACGCTCTACCCTCTGCCCCATAATTGTTTCCAAAACATATATCATGTCCTGATCACAGTTGGATCCAGGAAAGGTTATTACTCCAAACTTCATGTTCAATTAATAAACGGCAAAGTTAGAAATCCCGATCGGGGAAGAGGTCAAAGCAACGGTGTAATTACAACTAAAAACACCAAGGCAATAAAAATCGTTTCTGGGAACCATTTTCCCGGGTAACTCGCAAAGGTTCGTGACAAGATGATGGCAGCCGGAATGAATCCAAGTACAATAAAAACGCTAATGCCACCAATCAAACCGGCAAGTGTGGCAACAGCAAACATTATCAACTGGAGCTGCCACTTTCTTCTTTCGCGCAAGGTCACCACCGCAAGAATTCTTGCATTGTTTGCAACCGAAGACACAACGACTAATGTGAATAACCCTAGGCTTACAATCGCTTGATTACTAAACCAACTGTAGCTTTCAAAGGGCACATCCCAAAATCTCAGTGTATCCGGCCAAAAAATGTATTGAATAGCCCAAACTATGTACAGCGGAAGGCTAAATCCTACCAAAGTCAACATAAGTGCTCGCAGGTCTGCCGCGCCTGACAACAAAACTACCGCCAACAACACAAAACCTCCTGCGGCTGCGAATGGATATACAAGAGTAGCAACACCGCATATAAATGCCGCATTGACGATGGTGACATTGCTGCGATCTTCCGATATAATTGCCACGCATTGTCGCATGAATAAAACCGTGAGCCACAGGATCAACCATAGAACCGGGCTATTGATTCCCGTAGGTATCAAAAAGTAGAACAACCCCATGACAAGCATTGGAATGTTTGAGAGCTTGGACATCAACCCCAGCGACTGTATGATTCGATTCACAAAAAAGAAAACCAGCATAGCCGTGATGGATGACAGTATCGAATTGAGCCAGATTCCAATTGCGTTATCAAACAACTGGATGACCAACGAAAATAACGGAAACAGGTCGGACCTTGGCGCTGTTGGTTCAAAAGCAGTTTTCACAAGGTTACCTACAAATAGCAGCAGCGGCATCCAAATCACTAATGCCGCATCGTTTCGTCTCAAATAACCTATCAAGTAAAATTGAATTTGAGCAAACTTAAACGCCCTGTGCTTGTGAACGAATGCGATTTATAAATTCGCAGCAAACTTATCATCCATGAGACTAAATGAATTGATGGACTTGCTAGGCGAATTGTTTACCTGGACATTTGGAATTTTACGCGCATTGGGCAATAACTTCAATTGGTTCATCATTGTGATCATGTCTATCCTAGGTGTGATTTGGATCAAGAAAATGGGTGACTTTAACAAAGAGGCCAAGCAAAATGGCACTTTGAAATAGTCACTAGTCTAGGTCAAACCCAATATCATTTCGAAAGTACATCCCTTCGAAATAGAGCTTTTGCGTTTCCGAATAGCTCTGATTCAAAGCTGACTGAATATCATCTCCGTAAGACGTCACGGTCATCACACGGCCGCCATTGGTAACAACTGCTCCTTCCTGATTGACCATAGTTCCCGCGTGGAATATCAAGGAGCCATTTACATTCTCCAGTCCGTAAATCTGCTTTCCCTTCTCGTAATTTTCGGGATATCCTCCTGAAACTAGCATTATAGATGTCACCGTTTCAGGATTCACTTCAATTTGGGCATTTTCCAATTCCCCATCCGCGCACTTGGCTAGAAGTGACACAAGATCTGAGTCAATTCGAGGTATTACGCTTTCTGTTTCCGGATCCCCCATTCGGCAGTTATATTCAATAACATATGGATCTCCATCACAGTTCATCAATCCGATAAACAGGAATCCATTGTAAGGTATGCGATCTTTTTTTAGGCCATTTACCGAAGGTTCGATGATTCTGTCTTTCACCTTTTGCATAAAGGCTTCATTCGCAAATGGGACAGGTGAAATGGATCCCATGCCTCCCGTGTTCAAACCAGTGTCACCGACTCCAATACGCTTATAATCCTTGGCCTCAGGAAGCAATACGTACGTCTTTCCATCGGTTAAGATAAATACGCTTAGTTCAATCCCCTTCAAAAACTCTTCGATCACAACCGTGGTGCTGGCAGCACCAAACTTTCCTCCAACAAGCATTTCCTCCAACGACTTCTTAGCCTCATCAATATCATCGATGATTAGCACACCCTTTCCCCCAGCCAATCCATCTGCCTTCAGCACATATGGCGGATTTAATGAATCAAGAAAAGCCTTTGCAGAATCAAGATCTTTGGCATTAAACTTTCCATATTTTGCCGTAGGAATCTTGTGTCGATGCATGAAGTCCTTTGAAAAAGACTTGCTTCCTTCAAGCTTAGCACCCTCTCTTCCTGGGCCTACGATTTTCACATGCTCTGTGTCCGAATCGCATTCAATGTACTCTCGAATTCCTTTTACGAGTGGAGCCTCAGGACCGACTACCAGCATGTGAACATCGTTGTCCAAAATCACCTGTTTGATGGCGAGAAAGTCCGTTTCACTAATATTCAAATTTTCCGCAACAGATAAGGTTCCGGCATTTCCTGGTGCTACCCACAATCTTCCCAGTTGCGGGCTTTGAGCAATCTTCCATGCAAGGGCATGCTCGCGTCCGCCACCTCCTAGCAACAAAACATTCATTTTATCCATAGCCGCTTTCAAACAGGGTGCAAATATGTGTACTCGTCACATTTTTGGGAAACAAAAAAGGGAGCTATTTGCTCCCTTCAAAATAGTTTGCCTGTCGCTTATTGACCTACACGCTTAATGCTGCAACCGATAGACTTTGTCACATTCGGTTCAATCTTCTCACCAGCCATCATAGCCTTGATCGCACTTTCTAAGTAGTGTTCCTTAACCTCGTTAGCGTTTTCGTTATTGTCATCAATGGCACCTCGGTAGGCAAGCTTTGCATTTCTATCAAGCAAATAAACATGAGGTGTCGTTCGTGCTCCGAATGCGTCAGCAATAATGTGATCTTCGTCAAGCATGTAGGGCATTTTGTAACCCTGAGCCTTTGCTTTTTCTTTCATTTTTTCATAGGAATCATCCCCTTCTCTTTTTGCCTCATTGCTGTTGATAAGCACCATTTTGATTTTGTTCTGCTCACACAGATCGTAAAGCTGATTGTAACGATTCTCCCATTGAAGAACGAATGGACAAGTGTTGCAAGAAAAAATGATCAGCGTACCATTTTCACCAAGGCACTCACGTAACATCTTTTGCTCACCATTCACCCCGATCATTTGCTGATGTAGCATTGGTGCGAATTCCCCAATATTCAACTCACCTCCTTCAGGTGTAGGATTGCTCCACGAAGTTAGGCCAACTGCCGCAGTTGCCATTAGCACAACAAATGCTGATAATTTCAAAAGTTTCATAGCTCTTCTAATTTGATTTTTCCGAATCTCTCATGAGACGCTAAATATAGATTTAGTTGCCGACTATTCAACGTAACCTTCTTTGATCGCATGACGAATTAATCCGGCAATGTTATGGACGTTAAGCTTTTTCATAAGATTGGTTCGATGTGTGTCTACTGTTCGATGGGAAATAAACAATGTTTCGCCAATTTCCTTGTTTGACATGCCCTGTGCAATCAAACGAAGCACTTCCACTTCTCTTTCGGTGAGCTCACTGGATAATCCGATACCTGGTAGGATCGATGACGCGCTGCCAGCTGACTTTCCCGCCAAGGTTAACGTTACATCCTCCGAAAAGTAACTTCCTCCGACATGCACCTTCTTAATGGCAGCTATCAAATCCTCCTGATCAATGTTCTTCAGCAGGTATCCTGATGCTCCCGCAGCAATAACCTTTTGAATCATTCCCTTTTCGTTGTGCATGGTAAGGGCAATACACTTGACGTGAGCCTTTTCCTTTTTGATCTTTTCGATGGCCAGCAAACCATTCATGACCGGCATGTCAATATCAACCAGCACCACATCAATATCCACGGCAGAAACAATGTCCACCAATCGCTTTCCATCATTTGCCTCTGCGACAAATTCGAAAGACGGCTCATCCTTGATCAGGGACTTAAGCCCATCCAAAACAAGCTGATGATCATCCGCTAAAGCAATCCGTATCACGGCACTAATTTAATCAGTCCATCAAATAATGTGTAGGTCAATCAATGCTCATTGACGACAGTTATCGACAAGTTATCTGGTTGAATTAAACAATCGTACCGCGCATTCATCGACACCGCTTAGTTTCGCGGAACCTCCGATGACCCACCTAAGGCACTTTTTTCGAAACCTTGGTTTTGCAGCTATTGCAATCCTTGTGATTTGGGTTTTCTACGGTGGTCAACTCTTGCTTTGGACCACACAGATTCCGGGTTCGGGTGAAGATGGAACCAAAAATTTCTACACCGTTGAATATCACATCAAGCATGACCAGAACCTCATGTGGTTCAGCGGTATGAACTATCCAGATGGCGACCATGTGGTGTACACAGACAATCAACCCTTCATTTCAAACATTTTAAAACTACTTGGCGGATCGGCTCACTGGTTACCTTTTTTAGTGTTAGTCTCACTTCTCATTGGCGTCTTGGTTTATCTGTTCCTATTACAGGAAATGGGAGTTTCATACTGGCTTAGCGGCTTTCTGGCAATTGGCATCATGCTACTTAGCCCTCAACTGCTGCGGCTCGGTGGACACTACTCTCTGGCCTATGTGGGATTGATTCCTGTTTTTCTCTTTTTGCTATATGAAAACCATAAGGATCCGACCAAATGGCGCCTCGCTGTCATAATGGGTTTTGTATTCATTTCCGCATTCATTCACCCGTATTTCATGATGATGCTCGCTATGCTTTGGGGCTGCTTTCTGATGCTTGAGCTTCTGATTTCTGCCGATCGAAAGTTGTGGAAGAAATGGGTCATAGTGATCGGCAAAACCTTGTCGCCTATTGTTCTCTTTCAACTAGTGATGCTCATGACCGACCCAGTTGGCGATAGGCCGACTAATCCATATGGCTTCATGTTTTACAGAGCTACTTGGCCCTCGATTTTTCTTCCATTGGAATTTGACTATTTCAAGGACTTCGGAAAAAGCTTTGACCAAAGCACTGAGGGTAGTTTCTATATCGGTTTAATGGCAGTCTCTGGAGCTATAATTTCGGTTGTTATAGCCATTCGAAATAGGAACTGGAAAATCGAAAGTTTTCACCATAAACTGCTCATTGCCTCCATTCCATTGCTACTACTCGCAGTTGCATTTCCATTCTATATCTGGAAGCTTGAACGACTCGTGGAATACATCGGCCCATTCCGCCAGTTCCGAGGAATTGGCCGTTTTTCCTTCGTGTTCTTTTATGCCATCAACCTCTTTGCGGCTATTGAGATCGGACGATTGGCTGGCAAGTTGGAAGGAACCAAAAAATATGTAGCTGGAATTCTAGTGATTTTGGTTTTGATCTCGGAGGCTTGGGGGGTTCGTTTGCAAGTGTTGACGAAAACCATGAGCGGCAGCCAACTGCTTCACAACCCTAATTGGTCTGACGCAATCAGTCAATATTCTAGAGAAACCCATCAGTGCATTATTCCAATTCCCTATTTCCATGTCGGGTCAGAAAATTTTAGAACTCCCGAAGTTGATGGTATGGCCGAACAAGCATTTTCGCTGAGCCTTGAAACCGGAATTCCGCTTCAGAGTGTTCAAATGAGCAGAACCTCGCTCAGTCAAACCCTAGAGCATTTTCAGTTTCACACGTATTTGGCTGATGTGCCTAAGACTATTCTAGATGGTAAATACAACAACCTACCCTTGTTGATTTTAGTCAAGCGTGGTGAGCCATTGAATGTCGAACAGCAAAAGCTGATCGATCATTCCAAGCCACTGGCCAGGAACGGTCAATTCGAATTGCGGGAATTGGAACTTACCGCCTTTGCGGAAATTCCACGTGAAAACGTGATGCAAATAAAAGCTGACAGCGCTGAAACCAGCACAACCGGACCATTGGATGGGATGTATTACTACTCCTTTGATGACATGGAAAGTCAGCGAGCTTTCGTAAAGCCAGGAGCTTTGGGAGTGGATCGGATAGCATGGACAGAAATCATCCACCAAGGGTTTCGTCTGAAGGATACCACCGATCACGAGCTTAGCTTCTGGTTTTATGCCGGAGCTCAGCATGCCGTCAACACTCAGCTGTGGTTTTGGGAACGCAGCGATGGAGAAGAAGTAAGGTTTGAGGTAACAGAAATTGGTGACCATATCGCCCAAGTGATGGGTGACTGGATTTTGGTGTCGTTTCCGATATCCTTAGCACATAAGGACAATACTTTTCAACTTATTGCCCATCGCGATGGTGACAACATGAAAATATGGTTTGACGAATTGATGATCCGACCGGTAAATCGGCACTATTTCAAACCAGGGCCGCTGAATCTGGATAACCGATACATGGAATCACCACTAAACTAGTGGAGACTTTACATTTGGCGCATGGCAAAAACGACCGTACTTCTCATTAATCTAGGCACTCCGGATAGTCCAAGCGTCTCCAACGTGAGGAGTTATTTGAGCCAGTTCCTGAACGATCCGCGTGTGATCGATATCCCTTGGTTGCTGAGAAAGATGCTGGTCAATTTGATCATCGTTCCTTTTCGAGCGCCTAAGAGCGCGAAGATTTATCAGGAATTATGGACAGATAAGGGTTCTCCAATTATTATTCATGGTGAACGCGTGAAGACTCTTCTTCAGGAGAAGCTAGGCCAAGAGTACACCGTTGAACTCGCCATGCGCTACAAAAACCCGAGTATTTCATCCGTGCTCGATCGCATTAGAAAATCGAATCCAACCAAGATTATCGTTTTGCCATTGTTTCCTCACTATGCATCAGCCAGCACCGGTTCTGCATTGCAGGAAGTGATGGATGTTGTTCGACATTGGTGGGTCATCCCAGAGTTGAGCATGATCAGTCAGTATTGGGATCATCCGGGATTCATCAAGGCTTTTGCTGAACGCGGACGTCAATATGACTGGCGTGAATACGACCACGTGATTTTCAGCTATCATGGTCTGCCTGAACGACACGTTGACAAGATTTACAATGACGGTTTGTGCGCTGATCGGGACTGCATGCATGAAGTGAACGATGAAAATACATATTGCTACAAAGCCACATGTTACGGCACCACACGACTCTTGGCAAAGGAGCTTGGCATTCCTACTGAAAAATACACCGTAGCATTTCAATCCAGACTGGACCAAAAATGGATTCAGCCATTTAGCGATCAGGTTGTAGAGCAAAAAGGAAAGGAAGGCGCTAAGAAGTTGCTCATTTTCTCTCCCGCCTTCGTAGCTGATTGTCTGGAAACTACCATAGAAATTGGGGTAGAATACCAAGAGATCTTTGAAAGACATGGAGGAGAAAAAGTGCAGCTGGTGGAAAGCCTCAACGATCATCCGATTTGGATTGAGGCCTTGGCCGACATGGTGACAACCCGAACATGAAACGCGAATACAAATCCTACGATGCCCCAACCCAATGTGCTGAAAAAATGGCGCTTTGGGCCATGGAAGACAATCACGGGTTTTGCTTTCGGGGAAATGGCTGGGCCAAGCACTTTGACTTCCGGTTCAATGCATTTGCCGGCATGGGGTTAAGCTCTGAGATTATTCCTTTTGAGAAAGCCGCAGAATTCATCCATACTTGCGATGACTTTGTCATAACCCATCTATGCTACGACCTCAAAAACCGACTTGAGCGACTCAAATCAAAAAATCCAGACAAAATCGACTTCCCCGAGTTTGGACTCTATTCTCCCCTTTGGACAATAAGATTAAATGGAGACTCACTGGAGATTGGTTGGCCATCTGACTTAGCCACAGAGTGCGATGCTGACTTAATCTTTCGACAAATCGTTGAGATCATACCAACCTCGGCAGAACGTTCTCTGTCAGAATTGGTTCCCGAGGTTTCAAAGGCCGACTATTTGAGGAAAATCCAACAATGTCAACAACACATTCAACGAGGTGATATTTATCAAGCCAACGTTTGTCAAGAGTTTAGCTGGAACGTACAAATAATGAATCCAGCAGCGGAATTCAACCGCGGGTTTCATCAAAACCCCAATCCATTCTCGGTATTGTATCGATTTGGTGGCTGCTATTGCATCAGCTGGAGCCCAGAGCGATTTCTCACCTTTTTCGATTCTCATGTTCTCTCTCAACCGATGAAAGGCACAAGTCCCCGAGGGCTGAGCGAAGCCGAAGACCGTCAGCATTATAATCAACTAAAATCATCCGAGAAAGACAGGCGTGAAAACGTAATGATCGTGGACATGGTTAGAAACGACCTTAGCCATTATGCGGTTCCCGGATCTGTGAAAGTGCCTGAACTTTACGCCATTGAAGCCTATCCGCGTGTGCATCAAATGCACAGTACGGTTAAAGCAACTTTAAAGCCTAACACAAGATTATTCGATGCATTGCTAAAAGCTTTCCCGATGGGAAGCATGACGGGCGCTCCAAAGATCAAAGCCATGGAGATCATTGATGAGATTGAAAACTCGAAACGAGGACTGTTTTCAGGTACCATTGGATTTATCACTCCCGATAAATCTGCAGACTTCAATGTCATTATTCGATCATTGATCTACAATGAGTCTGCAAAGTCGCTTTCGTGTCACGTGGGTGGAGGGATCACAGCCCTTAGTGATGCTGAATCAGAATAT
The DNA here is from genome assembly GCA_041391765.1 of Flavobacteriales bacterium. Lineage (GTDB taxonomy): Bacteria > Bacteroidota > Bacteroidia > Flavobacteriales_G > Salibacteraceae > SHAN690. The sequence continues at coordinate 55,896 of JAWKNJ010000022.1, forward strand.
GCGGAGAGTCTCGTAAAATTTGAGCCTATTCGACAACTGCTGGAACCCATCGCTGTGGTGTAGCTTTGTCGGATGCACAAGGCGATAGCCCTTATCCGCGAAAAGAATCTTTTAACCATGGCCGACCACGTTCTCGTGGCCATCAGTGGCGGGCGAGATAGTGTTGCGTTGGCACACTTTCTTAAGAATCAAGGATTTCAAATTGCGCTGGCGCACATCAATTATAGTCTGCGTGCCAAAGAGTCGGACGATGATGAAGCGTTTGTTCGATCAATTGCTTTGACATGGGATGTTCCACTTCACATTCTTAATGCAACGGCTGATATGCAGACCAACGCAAACATTCAAGAGCGAGCGCGTGAACTGCGATATGCATACTTCCAATCGCTTTGCGATGAACACGGTTATACCAAAGTAGCTGTGGGTCACCACTTGGAAGATAGCCTCGAAACTGTGCTCTTGAATTTTACTCGAGGCACTGGAATTCTGGGCATGGGTGGCATCAGCGCCATGCGCAACAGCATCATTAGGCCACTTCTTACCACCCCACGATCCGAAATCGAAGATTACATCCGTGAGAATCATTTGACGTATCGAGACGATTCATCCAATGACTCCGATAAATACTCACGCAACCGGATTCGGCATCATGTTTTACCAGAATTGAAAACACAAACGGAGAACAGTCTTAGTCGAATAACAAAGAGCTTGGAGTTGATTCAGGAAGATAGCGAGGCACTTTCATCCATGGCCCGCTTGATTCTTGAAAACACTCCGGACGGTCATTGTGTTTCTCTCGATCGTATTCCTCGATCCTGCGGAGCCACTTGGATTTACCATTGTATCAAAGATTTTGGATTTAACCGAGTGCAATGTGACGATCTCTTTCAGGGCAATCCAGGTTCGATCATCAAGTCTGCTACCCATCGCGCAACCATTCAGGATGGCGAATTAAGGATTGCGCCAATGTCTGCACCACCTGAAGAATTAATCATCCAACATGAAGGTACATATCAAATGGAAGGGTTGAACATCGAAGTGTCATCGAATGAATTTCAACCTCATTTGTTACCTCGATCGAAATATGATGTTTGGCTCCGATCAGATCATGTTTCATTTCCCCTCACCTTTAGACCGTGGCGAAATGGGGATCGGATTCAACCCCTTGGTCTGCAGTACCAAGTGTTGGTAAGTGATTACCTGAAGGACAAGCACGCAGACAGGCTGAGCAAAGCCAATACGCTCGTCCTATGTTCAGGCAAAGGGGAGATTGCATGGCTCATCGGCTACACGATTTCTGAAAATTTCAAGTGCACGAATGAAACGCGAATGGTAGTTTCGATAAAGATCAACTAACTTAGCATCCATGGCTACGCACCCCGACTTTCACGAAAGACAATACCTTGGGTTCAATCGATTCGGATTGGTTCGAAGGATGGTGATTGTTCTTTTCTGCTTCGTGTTTTACCTCGTTTCTGAGGATAACACTGGCAATACAGCTGATCTGTTCTTCTATTTGGGATTGATCATCTTGGCCATGAGTGCCGGAGCCATGCTCGTTTCCCATTTGGACACAACCTTAACCGGAACCACCCTGAAACTCATTGGCCCCATGACCTTTCGCCAGGTGGAAATGGAGGTCAAGGGAATCACAGACATTAGTGTAAAGCCTTACTCCAATTTTCTGATGAGCCGACCCATGTTTAACCTCCATCGCAAAGACGCCCGCAGGTTTTACACTCACGGGAAATGGTGTGTTGAATTCACCACCGCTGAAGGAGAGACGGTTTTACTGGGCAGTCAGCGCCCTAAAGAGCTTAAGCAGGCTTTAGAAGAAGCTCAGACAAAATAGAAAAGGCCGCGCAAAGCGCAGCCCCTCCCTACCTAACTATGATGAAGAAAATTATTGCTTGATGAACGTCATAGTCACACCGCGTTCATCACGAATCATGTAAAGACCTTCAGGAAGTGTTGCTACTTCGATGCGAGCCGTTTTGTTCGCAGTTTGAACAATCTGTCCGGTCATGTCATAAACAGTAAAGTTTCCTTTTTTAGACACCGTCAACACATCTGACACAGGATTTGGATAGATTCGGAAATTCGCGGTTTTATTAATTTGAGCAACGCTTGTGTTGGTGTCTGTAGTATCAACCGGTGGGTTGTACTTTGCTCCAACAATTTGGAAAACACTTACTGTTCCGCTCACTTCGTTTGAGGTCACGATATAATAGTTGCTATCGGTAGTATACATGCCGTGAATGAACAACACATCCTCTACACCTAAATCACCAGTCGCTTCAGTAGTTGGATCCACTTCGTTGAAGTCGCGGAAGTTGATGTAATCCACAAATGTTGGAGCGGTTGGGTTAGCGATATTGTACATCATCACACCCCCCTGACGCTCCAAACCAATAAATGCATAAGGTACGCTATCAATTACAGCCACTTCAATGGCCTCGGGCTCAGGACCTTTATCGTCCGACCGGTTATCGAATGAATCGTTTTCATCATTGGTTGAATTGAAGTTATCAGGCTCAATTGTTTTCAGCTTTTGCTCAAACTGATCACCTGAATCATATATCAATGAACCACTTGCTGACCAGATGCTGAATGATCTTGCTCCATACGTATAGATCTGATCAAAGTCACCGTCACCATCAACATCACCCATCGATGAGGTTATCTTAATCCGACCACCCGTTTCGTCTGCTTGAAGGGTTGCTGCATTTGGGAATGCGGTTGAATCAAGGTCTACATCTTTCAGTCGTTCTTCTTCCGAATAACCATCATAATCTCTTGAATCACCTTCATTGGCCGTCAGATAGTACGTTGTTCCGTTGATGTCGATTGTAGTGATTGCATCAGGCAAGTACAACCCTCGGAAAGGATAGGAGGTAATGTTAATCACGTCATCCTTATCACTGGCATCCAGGCCATTACCTAAAACCGAATGGTCCTTAAAACCTAGCGGCTGAATGTCGGTAATTGTTTTAGAAACGATGTCTATTACCGCCACCGCATTATTTTCCTGGAGGGTCACAAATGCGGTGGAATTATCCTCTGAGATAGTCACGTATTCAGGTTCATAGTTTGCGGCTGAATCATATCCGGTTTGAGGTCCAAAATTTCTAACGTTCTCAAAAGAACCGGTGTAATCGGTGATCAACAAGTCAGTAACGTTTGTTTGGGCTACAGAAGCAATACCAACTGAAACATCTATGATTGACACGGATCCTGCAGGATCTTCACTCCAATCGTCACTAGGCTCACCTTCGTTGGCGACCAAGACGTATTTACCATCCGGTGAAAACGTCACCATATCAGGAAGATATCCGACTTCAACAGAGCTCTTGAATGTTCCACTTGCATCGAAGAATACGATTTTTCCCCTATCCATGGTGCTAGCACCTTGAACAGCCACAGCGACAAAACCATCGTATGCGCTTACACTGTTCACTCCATCACCATATGCGTCCAAGTCTATTTCGGTGACAAGAGAAATATTGGTAGGATCAGAGAAATCAATGATTCCAACTGAGTTTGCATTTGCATTTGAAAAGAACAGTTTGTTCGAAGTCTTGTCAAATGTTACAATCTCAGCGGCCCCCTCTCCAAATACGCCAGAATGGTAGGTGGAGACATGTTCTAATGACAGTGATTGCGCTCCAGTAGTCAGTGAAAAAAAAGCCGCTGCGGCCAAAAAGTATAGTTTCTTCATTTCGCTTGTTTTAGTTGACGCAAAGCTCAAACGAAGCGAAGTGAATAACCTTAAAACAAGCTTATGCTTGGTTCACGAAGTCGTTACCCAAATATGAACCAAATTTTAAAACGGGGAAATGGTTAGCCCAATGCTCAAGGCATTCATGTCTTTCATGCCTTTTCCAGTTTGGAAGAACGTAGAAAGCGAATAATATCCGGTTAACATAACCGCGCCATATCCGAACCTCAAGGTAGGGCCATACCTGAATAATGCGGTATGAGGATAATAATACAGCTTGGTCTTGAAATCGTTATTATCTATGATTTTCTCATGAACGTTAATGCGATAGCCAACTCGACCTCCGACAGCCACCTTCCATCGATGTTCTCGGCTGTCTTCATTGGTGCGGAATCTAAGCTCCACTGGAACATCCAGATAGTTTAATGAAATCTTGCCCTTGTCTTTGATGGTTGACGGCTGCGCCTGAAACTCCGCCACATCCAGCGCTGCATTCTTTACAACAAGGGCATTTGTGTAATAATTATGAGATGTGAACCCTCCACCGATTGCAATGCTATAGTTACCATTTCTATTTAGTGGATAGTCGTACATCAACGCCACAGATATTCCTCTCCCATACCATTTCTGCTTCACAGGACCATTTAAACCCAAAAGTCGATCCCAGTTAAAATCAACTAACATCATGTCTTGATGAGGCTTCTTGTCATCCGATTTCTCGGAAGAGCTTCTTTCAATATTGAGCGTATCTTGGCCAAGTGCAAAGACACCAATTGCTACCAGGAAAACAGAAAGGAGGTATTTCATGAATCTTTTATCGCGGTCAAAGGTAATGGTTGACGATGTTCAGGGCGAAATAGATACAACGACACGATCATTTTGTGCGTCTGAAAAACCAATGAGGGCTTTTCAGATTGCCGGACTCTTGCTGACCATTATGAGTGCTCCAGTGTTCGCTCAATTCAATGTTGGGTTCACACTAAGCAATGATATACCAGTAATTAAAGGATCTGATACCATTTCCATGGCTTGGGCTGGAGGAATGAATAATCCGCAATTCAGCCCCCTTAACTTTCTACCGTCCGCAGGTGATGAGCTGTTTTCGTTCGACCGTGACGGAGCATTGTTCAAGGGGTTTCAGTACAATGCCCTCAACAAAGAAATGATTTGGGTCCCCTACATGGACAGCATCCCGTTTGGAAACCATTTTCCAAAACTCACAAGTGGCAAAAGTTCCTTTTGCTTGTTAAGAGATTACAATGGTGATGGAAAACCAGACATTTTCAGTGGAACGGAGCTCGAGGGCATTGCTGCATATGAAAATGTTGGAGCGGCATTCCCGGAATTCGAGCTAAGGATTCCAAGACTCAGAGTCAAGGTCCCCGGTGGATATCGAACACTTTCTTCTGCAGGAAATAAGCTTCCGGAAATTCGCGACCTAGATGAGGATGGGGATCTGGATTTTTTGATATTCTCACCTGGTAATATGACCGGAGTTCCCAATTTTCATACAGTTGTTGTATTCGAAAATATGGGAATGGATGACTATGGAACTCCTGATTCTTTTTTATTCATAGTTGGCAATGGTTGCTGGGGTAAAGTTGGCGCTCCAGCCGCCCCTTTTGACCCTACGAACTGGCAAGAGTATGATTGTGATGGAGGTAATGGGAATGTGGTGAGAGATATCACTTCAACCCACGCCATGCATGATATTAATGGTGATGGGAAACTTGACTTACTTATTACCAGCGATCATCATAATTCCATCTTCTCCATGAATAATATTGGCACGAATGAATTTGGAGAAATTGATCTTGCCACCATGGACACAAACTTTCCAGTGAATGACATCGAAGTTTCATTGGCGAATGAACCATATCCGTATTTTTTGGATATAGACAACGATGGAGATGATGACATGTTAATTGGCGCAAATCACTATAGCAAGTATTCCAACTTAGAATATGATACATCAGGAACTATACTCACTGACTTGCTGTATCGTAATAACGGCTCTGATTCTGAACCAAAATTCGAGCTAGAAGGTCAAGGCTATATCTCACGAAATATGATCGATGTAGGCATTCGTTCTTTTCCTGCCTTTGGAGATCTAACCGGTGACGGCTTGCCAGACATGGTTGTCGGAAACAGCGGCTATAGCGTTTTTAACCCTGATTTATCGCCAGCGTTTTTGCAGTACTACAAGAATTTGGGATCTAAGGAAGCCCCAGTCTATAAATTAGTTAATACGAATTTTGCCGAAGTCAATTTGTTGAACCTTTATATTGCCCATCCGACACTTGGAGATCTAGATGATGACGGTGATTTGGACATGGTTGTAGGTGACGGGCAAGGGTACATTCACATTTATGAAAACACGGGAAGCGCCACTGCACTATATTTTGAACTGAAGGCTTCCAAGTATAAAAATATTCATCTTCAGGGAGAGGCGCACCCACAACTCTTTGACATGAACAGTGATGGAATGCTTGACCTGATTATTGGTGATGGCTCCGGTAAAATTCACTACTTCGAGAATGACGGTTCAGACACAGAATTTGATTTTGATCAAAATCCAACCATCACAAAAATGGGTGGTCTTGACTTGTTCAAAACTCGCGGGGGAATGACCTGCCCATATTTCACCCGCAACCTAGACAGCACCAATTTGCTTTACCTGTTTGTTGGCACTGAAGATGGAATCATTAATGGTTATGGTCCAATCACGGATTTCGGAGGAGATTACACTCTAGTCGATTCCATCGTTGTTGAAGCGCACCAAACATCCATTACTGGCTTGAATCTTTTTGGAGACAAGCGCGATGAACTGTGCGTTGGACAGCGATCGGGTGGTCTTTATTTGCTCAATCGAACCAATAATATTACGATCGGAATGAGCCATGTAGTGTCAAAAAGGAGCGAAATACGACTTCAACCGAACCCTACGCACGATCAAACACTTGTGAAAATGCAAGCCTCAAGCAAAGCTGGTGCACAAATGCGAGTAACTGACATTCAAGGCAATGTGATTTCCGAAAAACATATCAATCCGACAAACGGTTACTACAATGAGAATATTGACCTTCGCGGCTTTCCGCGAGGTGTTTACCTCGTCTCTGTTGTAGAAAATGACGCTGTTTCGTGGGCCAAGCTTGTTTTAGAATAATCCTTTTCACCTTCTCGCTTGCAATTCGCTCAATTGCCTTTGCTCAATACAATCTTGGCTTTGAGGAATCCACTGATCTGCCATTTAACAAAAACGGCAGTCTTCGCATACCAACCGTTGGTGGTTTCACCAATCCTCAATTCTCTGAAATTGACTTTAACGGTGATGGCACATTGGATCTATTCGTTTTTGACAGGGGCAACGACACCTGGCGAACGTTTGTTTATAACCCTTCCTCTCAGCAATACGACTACGTGCCGGAGTTCGAAAAATCATTCCCTAAGGATCTAGAGGAAATGGCTCTTCTCCGCGACTATGATTGCGATGGCCACAGTGATGTATTCACCTACCACGATGGTGGTTTCAGGGTTTATAGAAACAATGGTAACTTCCCTCCCGGATTCGAATTGGCCAGCAACAAACTTCAAACCAAGTATGGCTCAATCATCACCTCCACCTACCTCCTGCCGGGTGACCTGCCAGCCATAACGGATGTCGACAACGATGGTGACCTCGACATTCTTGCCTTTGGAAATGGTGATTCTGAAAACAGCATCGTTTGGCATCGAAACACTTCAACGGACGATTTTGCGACCTGTGACAGCTTGATTTTTGTTGCTGAAACTGAGTGCTGGGGGAATATTCAGGAGCCACCCAATTCAAATCTTCTGATCGGTTATTTCTGTGATCAAGCTATCACAATTCAGGCTTCAAACCGTATGCACCCGGGCTCTTCTGTCACTCTTATCGATGTAGATGGAGATAATGACAAAGACTTGGTGGTCGGTGACATCCAAACCGAAGAGCTGGTTGTTGCCATCAATGTTGGCAGTGCATTGAACGCTCAAATCGACACGCAACAGCAATCAACTCAGTTTCCAAATGCTGCCAATCCATCACACTTTCAATACATGCTTGGAGCATATGAGATTGATGCTAACCATGATGGGAAACAAGACGTGATTGTAGCCCCTAATAACAATATTGATAGTTCGTGCAATGTTGAGCAGGCGTGGTTGTATGAGAACTCCGCCACTATCGGAACTGCATATCAGCTAACAACCGATGCCTTTCTTTCGGGAGAAATGCTTGACCTTGGAACCGGTAGCGTTCCTGTTTACTTCGATGCCAACGGAGATGGTCTTTTGGACTTGCTTGTAGCCACAGATTTCTACAGATCACCAACAACAAATACAAAAAGTCGCATTCATTATTTCAGGAACTACGGAACCGCAGCAAACCCCTCTTTCATTCACGAAAATGGTGATTATGCAGACCTTTCTTCGCTGCACTTAAATGCTGCCTCACCAACTCTGGGCGATTTGGATGGCGATGGCGATTTTGACATGATCATAGGTGTGGCCGATGGAAGTCTTCATTATTTTGAGAATATTCCCAACGGCAGCGTAGCAAACTTCTCCCTCGTTGAAGCTAATTACATGGGCATCAATTCCATTGGTCAAAACGCCTCACCCGAACTGGCGGACCTCAATGGTGATGGTTTGCTGGATTTGATAGTTGGTGAACGATCAGGGACAATCTTATATTTTGAAAACATAGGCAGCTCAGCTGCCGCTAACTTCTCTCCTATCCCAACAAATGCAGCGCTCGGCTCAATTGATGTCAGCTACTACTGCTGTATTGGCCACGCTTCACCACGACTTATAGAAAATGAAGTAGCTTTCGGACAAGGAAAGTTCCTCTTTGTAGGAAGCTCAGAAAACCAAATCTATATTTATCGAGTATCAGAATCCCTTAGCGATCCTTTTCCTTTGGTTGACTCCATATTCGTGTTAGCTGACCGTATCGTTCCAGCTATTGCAGACGTTAACAATAACGAAATATCCGACCTTTTGTGCGGCACCGGTGAAGGCGGACTTAAGTTCTACGATAGGCAAGAAAACATTCATGTTGGGATCGTAGATGAACATTCTCAACCCGATAACGAAGTAGCTATTTACCCAAACCCGGCATTGGATCAGTTTTCACTTGCGCTGGAAAACAAAACGACAGCTCAGTTGTTCATCCATGATTTACAAGGACAGCTGCTTAAAAGCGAACTGGTTAGCGGCACTCGAACTGTTTCTATCACTTCTATATCTTCTGGAACCTATTTGGTGACGCTAACATTGGAACATGAAACATTTCGCCAAAAACTCATCATTGTAAAATAGTCAGAAGAGTTTTCTTCTACGTTTGAACTGTCTTGTCAGAAACAACCAGCATAGACCTCATCATTCCGGTATTCAATCCTCCTGTGGGCTGGGCGGAGAAGACGAAAACCTCGCTTCTTGATTTTCAATCTCAACTCGGCCAGACTGTTAACCTGATCATAGTCGATGACGGTTCAAAGAATCAAGCAGAACTGGAACAACTGCAAACACTTGTTCCATCAATTCGCATTGAGCGCTTGCAAAAAAACCGAGGCAAGGGCAGCGCCTTAAGACACGGTTTTAAGCTTTCGAATTCAGATGTAGCGCTATTCACCGATGCCGATTTCCCTTATGAGGTTTCGAGCATGAAAGATATTGCACAAGCCATTGACCGTGGTGCAGATGTAGCTTTAGGATACCGTGAACAGGACTATTACGCTAGTGTTCCATGGTTCAGAAAAGGACTTTCAGAAGCATTTCGGTTTATACTCAAATCCATTTTGAAGTTTCCAGTTACAGACACTCAGTGTGGATTGAAAGGAATGAGCTCTGATGGGCGTCAAGTATTCCTAAAGACGAACATAGATCGATTCATGGTGGACATGGAATTCATTAAAATCGCCACACGAAACCCCGCGTTGAAGGTTGTGCCCGTAGTTGTTAAGCTGCGCCCAAACGTTGAATTCAGCTCCATGGGGCCCATGGTACTTATGCGAGAAGTCCTTAACTTCTTAAAGGTTCTTTTATCCTAAACGATTGGGATTCGCACGTTTGCCACCGTTCCTTTAGGCTGCCCCTTCTCAAAATTAACCTCGCCATTAACAGCACTTGCCCGACTGAAGATATTACTCAATCCTATTCCTGATGGTCGCTGCCGATCATTCAAGTCAAAACCAAGTCCGTCATCTTCGATATGCAAAACTAAGTGGGTCTTGGTCTTAAAGAGCTGCAAGGAAACGGACTTTGCCGCACTATGCTTAATGATGTTGTTCACCATTTCCTGACAGATTCGATAAACACTCACCTCAATGCGGGTCTCAAATCGTGTTTCACCAAGGTGAAACTGTTCAAAGTCATAACTAATACTCGTGTTACCCAAAGTTTTATGGAGCATGTCCTCCAAAGCCACAATCAAACCCGACTCCATCAGTACTCTAGGCATCATTTGATGACTTATGCTTCGCGCCTCATCAGCGGCCGCATCAATTTGTTGAATGTGCTGAGCGAATTCCGGTTTTTGGATGTCAGTTAATCCTACTTTATTCATAGCGCTTTGTACTCCCAACTTAAGGACAGCCAGTGTTTGCACCAATCCATCATGAAGGTCCTTAGCAATGCGCTGCCGCTCATTTTCTTCAGCTAAAACGGTTGCATCCAACAGCTGCTTGCGGAACTCGAGTTCCTTAGTTGCCAATTCCACTTCGGATTTTCTCTTTCGTTGAACAAAAACAATCGCGCCAACAGCAGCAATCATCATCACTCCAAGAACAATACCGATGATCCATCCACGCTGATTTGAAATCTTAACTTCTGCTATGGCCTTCTCCTTAGCCAAATCAGCAATCTCACGTTCTTTCTTCTCGGTGTCATACTTGGTCTGCATTTCTGCAAACTGTTGTGTCAGTTTTTCATTTACAATCTGATCTCGGATGTCACGTGACTTTGCATATGATTCCAGCGCCTTCTCATAGTTGCCGATAGCAATATAATAGTCCGAAAGACCTATGTATGCAATCTCTTTTACCTCCAACTCCTTGCACTTCATAGCCAAGTCTAGACCCGCATCAAAAAACGCTTTGGATTCTTTGACTTTACCCAAACTAATGTAGCTCCATCCCAAATTTGAGTTGATGCGGCTTAATTCTGCGGTGTCCTTGATTTCGGTGGCTAGTAACCTCGCCTGATTAAAATGATCGAAAGCAAGTTGAAAATCCCCTGCATAATATGCCGCATTTGCAATGTTGTTTTCAGACCACATCATCCCCTTTTTATCCCCTAATCTCTGGTAACTCTCATTGGACAGATTAAACGCAATTGAGGCTGAGTCCCATTGCTGTTTACTCAAGTATAAATTACCCAGCGTTGAATACGAAGCAGCCATCCCATGAAAGTCATTCGTTTTGGTTCTGATGTCGATTGCCTTGTTTGTATAATCCGTAGCAAGTGCAATATTGCCAACTGACGTAGCGATAATTGCCATGTTATTGTATGCCTTCGACAATTGACGCAGGTTTCGTGTTTGCTCGAAAATTGAAATCGACTTTAAATAATAGTGCATGGCGCTATCATAGGCGGTATGATGATGGTAGAACGTTCCAACATTCATCATTGACATTCCAAGGCCTTCGTCCAGTCCATTCTCAGTGAAAATATCAATGGCGGAATTGAGCAAGAACAACGCTGAGTCATAATCGCTGCGGTGACGCCTTTCGGAGGCATAATTCAATACGCAATGGCCGTATATGGCAGGATAATCCTTTGCCTTTTCTATACATCGCAAATAGAACGGCCGTCCCTTTTCATGGTCACTCTTTTTGGCATAATGAGCCCCTAATTGACTGGTTACCAACAGACTGCCTAGTTTATTCGACTTTTCCAGTTCATCGAACGCTAATAATAGCTCGCGTTCGGCCATGCCATAGTCTCCCCTACCCTGAAATACCATTCCCATTGCGAAGTGTCGCCACGGACTGTCGGAGTCTTCCAGTTCGGCAGCCTGCCACCACTGTGCAGAGTCTCCACCATTGACGACTAAATCAAGAAACCTTCCCTCAACAGTTTGGGAATTGGATAACCTCGGGGTAAAAAGGGAGAAGAAAATTACAACTAAAAGCCTAAGCAATTTAGTGCTACAGCGGTATGTTCCCATGCTTCTTGCGGGGCAGGTTTGCCGCCTTATTTTCAAGCATTTCGAATGCTTTGATGAGCTTCTCACGCGTTTGATCAGGGCGGATCACCTCGTCAATGTAACCTCTAGCCGCTGCGTTGTAGGGATTCGCAAACAATTCGGCATACTCTTGCTCTTTTTCTTTCCACTTCGCCTGAGAATCCGCGGCTTCAGAAATCTCCTTTTTAAAGATGATTTCGGCTGCCCCTTTTGCTCCCATAACGGCAATTTCTGCCGTGGGCCACGCGAAATTCATATCTGCTCCTATGTGCTTGGAATTCATCACATCGTAGGCTCCACCATATGCCTTTCTTGTGATCACCGTGATTCTTGGAACCGTGGCCTCGCTGAACGCATAGAGCAACTTGGCTCCATTCGTGATAATGGCGTTCCATTCCTGATCGGTGCCTGGCAAGAATCCTGGAACATCCTCAAAAACAAGCAGTGGAATATTGAAACAATCGCAAAAGCGCACAAAACGCGCCCCTTTCTTGGAGGAATTCACGTCCAACACGCCAGCAAGAACGGCAGGTTGGTTGGCTACAACGCCAATGCTCCGCCCTGCCATCCGTGCGAATCCAACAACGATATTTTCTGCATAATTTTTATGCACTTCTAAAAACGACTCCCCATCTACGACATCACCTATAACATCACGAATGTCATAGGGTTGATTTGGGTTGTCGGGTATCAAGTTATTAAGTGTTGGTCGAGATTCATTTGCTGAATCATATGCCAACCTCGGTGCCTCATCTTCGCAATTGGAAGGCATGTAGCTCAGAAGTTGTTTGATATGCTCGATCGCATACACTTCATTTTCGCAGGCAAAATGCGTAACTCCTGATTTCATCGCATGGGTATCTGCCCCGCCCAGTTCCTCTGCGGATACATCCTCGTTTGTCACTGTCTTCACCACATTTGGTCCAGTGACAAACATGTAACTGGTATGTTCAACCATCAGGATAAAATCAGTTAGTGCTGGTGAATAAACCGCTCCTCCCGCGCAAGGGCCCATGATAGCGCTTATCTGAGGAATCACTCCGCTGCTTAATGTGTTCCTGTAAAAGATATCCGCGTAGCCGCCTAAGGACACAACTCCTTCCTGAATTCTTGCACCTCCAGAGTCATTCAGTCCAATAACAGGCGCTCCGTTTTTCATGGCAAGATCCATTACCTTGCAGATCTTCTCCGCATGTGCTTCAGCCAGCGAACCGCCAAGGACAGTAAAGTCTTGTGAAAAAGCGTAAACGATCCGACCATTTACCTTTCCATATCCAGTTACCACTCCATCGCCCAAAAATTTTTGCTTGTCCAAACCGAAGTTGGTAGAACGATGCTGAACCAGCATCCCGATTTCCTCAAACGATCCCTTATCAAATAGCAATTCTATGCGTTCGCGGGCTGTTAGTTTACCTTTTGCATGCTGGGATGCGATCCTTTTTTCACCCCCGCCCTGCTTGGCTTCGTTGATCTTCGATGCGAGAAATTGGAGCTTTTCGTTCATGAACACATTGTTTTGGAAGGGCGCAAAGTTATTCGCCCAGCATAGACAAAAAAGAAAATCCCGCGCTTTGAAAGCAACGGGATCTTCGGCAACCTAACTAAACAGCTTTTTAGAACATAAACTGAAGTCCGACATCGAACGGAGTTAATGCAAGTGTCTTATTTCCTTCAAACAGTGTGTTTAAACCATAGTTGGCATAGATATTTATTGGCCCATACCCAACTGATGCCACAGCATGAAACAAGAAGGGGTTCAAATCGAAATCCGACTTAACTTTCGGCTTGAATGTTTCACCGGCTAAGGAGTATTCCTGCTTCAACTTTGAACCTATACGCCATGAAATCTGTCCTCCGGCTGCAAAGCGAAATGCCTTGTCCTCGTCCTTGTTGGTGCTGAAACCAAGCATCAAGGGTGCAGTGACGTATGTTGCACGTAACTTGTTCTTATTTAAAATCCTAGTTGAATCAATCTTGGCACTTAGCGGATCAGTATTCGAAAGCGTTGCGTAATCGCTTTTGTAACTATAATTTGCAAAATGCAATCCCAAGCCGGTCACCAACTCAACGTATTGCTTATATAATCTGAAATCATGTTCAAGAAGGTTTAGATCCACGCTAATACTCTTGGCATAATCTAGTTCTAAAAAATCATGGGATGAGGGAATCGGAAGTCCATCATTCACCAAATAGCCATTCACACCTAAACGAAATCCGGCCCAGTGGCTAACGGATTCGTCCTCGCAATTTTTCTTGTCCGTAGAATCTCCATTCACTTCGTTGTCTATTATGATGTTATCCGTGCCTGTCCTTTCATCATTCAAAACAATGATCTTCATGCCCGCCACCCGAACGATGGTTGAGTCCTGTCCCTTCTTTGGAGAGATTACGACTTCCACATCATCCTTCTTGATTTTGTTGCTGTCAGACTCAACTTTTTCCTGTGCGTTCGCCAGTGTTGCTGTTAGTAGGATGCTTGCGATGGTAAGGTAAATCGTTTTCATCTTTTCCTTGTTTTCTTTGTTTGGTATTGTGACGGTGGCCATTGCGTATTGTTACAGGCCTCCCCAAAAACTTAGTTGACTGCGTAGGTAACCCTTCTATATTCGAACAATCCTGCGAGAACTTCTACCGTTTTTTTGTTGTCATCACCCACAGAAGTATTCAGTGCGACTTGATCATTATTAGCTATAACCTTCTTGGCACTTTGCTTTAATACATCCTTCGTTGTGGGAGCTTCAGTCGGATCGACTCCTAAAAATTGCTTTCCGATAAACTGCGCCACCGACAATTCGGAAGCACTATGATGCGCAACGGTTACCTCTTCCGGTTCTATATGTGCAATCCATTCATCGTTGCGATATTCGATGGTCGGTGTTAACGCCTTTTGGACAACCTGCGCAACGGGCATCAAAGCAATCATCTCTCTGCGGACCTCCTTGACACGTGGTAACTGAACCCCTGAATCAACTTTCTTCTCAGTAATTTCCCCAAGCTGAGCAATGGCATTTGACGCTGTAAGATCTTCCATTTCTGCAAACTCTACACCAGCGTTTCTCGGATTGTACACCGAATCATCCATTAATCGCCACACACTTGCCAATCCCAGAATTAATGCCACTGCAGCTGCAATTCGCACTGCAAAAAACGGTACTTGCTCCCACAACGGAATGGGCTTCTTAAGCGCGCTCTTATTTTCAAATTTCTGAGATGTCGGTGCTAATTGAGCCGCTTGATACAGTTTGAAATCATTTGCTAAGAAGGGGTTATCAGCAACGAATGCTTTGAGCTTTTGAAGTTCCGCTTTGCCGGCAAGAGCGAAAGCCTCCTCGTAGTTATGCTCATCAACACCCAACACAGGCTTTACCTGCAATTTGATACTTTCAAAATTCGAAGAATTGACTTCAGATTGCAGATCAATTCCAACCTCCGCCATTTCCTCGATCTCCAAAGCTAATTCAGGATTGGCAAGCATAAACGCTGCAAACGCAGCACGCTCATCTGGAGTCAAACTGCCTTCCAGATAGTCCATAACATAAGCTTCATAGTTCGATATGTTGATCTGCAAGCTCATAAAACCAAATCCATACGACCGATGTAATTCTTCAATTTTTGTCTTCCTCTGAATATGTAAACTTTGACTTGCGTCAAATTGATGTTGCACATTTCTGCAATCTCCTCGTAGCTGTAGCCTTCATAATCTCGCATCAAAATCACGGACTTCTGTATGTCAGGCAAGGTGTTCAACGCTTCGTGCAAAACGGCTTGTATGTCATGATTCTCCTGTTTTGTGGTGCGCACCATATCAACCTGACTCTCAAACTCAATGGATCTTTTATTCTTCCTAAACATGTCAATCATCTTGTTGTGTGCCGTTGTAAACAAGTATGACTTCACCTTCTCGACATCTACTGAATCCTTCTTTTCCCACAATTTGGCAAACGAATCCTGAACAACGTCCTGCGCGTCATCTTTATCGCGACACATAGAATAGGCGAACCTGTAGAGTCCATCAGCGTATTGATCGACAATCTGATTATAACGGTTTACGTTCAATGTTCAGGTTGATTGCGCTGTTGAGACGAGAGTATTTATAGAATGTTACAGCGACTTCAAATTTATTTTGATTTCCTTTCAGAAGTCGCATCCATATAAGCGATGACAAAACAATTAGGTTTGCCAAAATTTTGATCTCATGTCTGGAAGATTTGCGGTTATCGGATTAGGTCAGTTTGGCCGCGCCATTGCCACGATGCTGGCGTCAAAAGGTGCCGAAGTGGTGGCGATTGACAACAGTGTCGCTCACATTGAAGCCATCAAGGATGATGTTGCGCTTGCCATTGCCATGGATGCTACAGATCAAAAAGCCTTGCGTGCACATGGAATTCATGAAATTGACGCTGTAGTCATAGCCATCGGAAAGGATTTTGAAGCATTGTTGCTTTGTGCCGCTCATCTGCTTGAGTTGAACGCTAAGCGTATTATTGCTCGTTCACATGGCAAGCATCAGCGCATGATTCTGGAACGATTGGGAGTAAAAGAAATTCTGACTCCGGAAGATGAGGTAGCTAAATTGGTAGCTGAGCGATTGCTTAATCCGAACATTCTAAGTTATCTTGAACTTCCAGACGATTTCGAAATCGTTGAAATCCGCGCTCCGAAGGGAATTATTAATAGATCGCTGGAGGATGTAGGTCTTCGAGACAAATACAAGCTTACTGTGATCACCATCAAACGAGAGTTTCAAGAAATTCGCAACGGGGAAACAATCACCGAACAACACGTTTTGGGTGTGCCAAGTTCCAAAACAATGATCACCGAAAATGATACTTTAATGGTTTTCGGACAGGTAAAGGATATCAAGCGGTTTACCGATATAAATGAATAGTTCGCCTAGAACTTTCATGTTTACAATGACTTGACCATCATTTAACGCAGGTCAATCGCTATTTTCGTCAGCCCTAACTTAGACAGCCATGAGGAATTTGTTCATGATGCTATTGGTTTCAGCCTTTGGCAGCTTTCAGTCGTATGCTCAGAAAAGTTGTGCGCAACATATCATCGAAAGAGAATTAAGAGCCAATGATCCAACCATCGAAGCTCAATTTCAGGAATTCAATGAATGGGCATTTTCAAATCAGCATTCAAACGCAAACAGAGATGAAAAGATCATCATCCCTGTTGTATTTCATGTGATCCATCTTGATGGTCCCGAGAATATTTCTGATGCTCAAATTTTTGACGCGATGAGGATTCTAAATGAAGACTATACTGCCATGAATGCAAGCTTGAGTGAAGTAATTAGTGAATTCACGGACATCATTGGAACCGCAGATTTTGAGTTTCGTTTAGCCAAACTTGATCCTGACGGTGACGCCACCTCGGGCATTGATCGCATTCGGTCTAGTGAAACATCTGTTGGTGATGACGGATCAAAATTGAATCCCTGGCCAAGGGATGAATACTTAAATATTTGGGTAACCGATGTCATTGGGGTATCAGGCGCAGCAGCCTACGCTTACCGCCCCCCCTCTGTCGCAGGAAGTGGCAGTAAGTCCATTGATGGAATCATTGCTAATCATCGCTATGTTGGCTCTATTGGCACGGCATCGTCCACTGGTGGAACAACACTCACTCATGAAATTGGTCACTTCCTCGGCCTGCCGCACACATGGGGGCCATCTAATGAACCCGGCCTCTCAACCAATTGCAGCTCAGATGATGAAATCAGTGACACTCCAAATTGCATAGGGGTGGCAAATGGTTCTTGTAATAAGAGTCAAATTACTTGCAACACCTTGGATAACATTCAAAACTTCATGGACTATTCTTCCTGCGATGTCATGTTTACAGAAGGACAGGTAGCGGTTATGCGCAACGTGCTAAACAGCTCCGTAGCAGACCGAAATGATCTGTGGAAATCAAACAATCTTGAAGGTACAGGTGTCACTGTATTAACCGCGGCAAACTATCATCTCGAATCTAAGGTTGTTTGTGCGGGAAGTTCGGTTCAATTCTTTGATGCATCTACGTATGATCCTGATTCATGGGAATGGACCCTTAGTGGACCTACTACTTTAACCTCTAATGATCAGAACCCAATATTTGATCTGAAAATTCCTGGGATCTATAGTCTAGAATTGACCGTTTCCCAAGGGTCGACAAGTAAATCCATGACAGACAGACATGCGATTATAGTTACTGCTACATATGGCGAAGGGGTTCCGTTCTTTGAAGATTTCGCAGATGACTTTGGCTGGGCCACGGATAATAATGGAGGCACCGAGTCCGATCATGTTTGGAAACTGAATGCTGAAGTGGGATATGATGACAACGTCAGTTACTATGTCGACAATTTCGGAGCCGACCCCAATTCTAATGACGATCTAATTTATAGCAGCCTCGATTTTCGAGGAGCAACAAGTGTGAGTGTATCATTTATGGTAGCATATGCACAAATTGCTAATACTAACACTGATCAACTTGCGCTAGAGATTAGCACAGACTGTGGCGCCTCTTGGAAGTCAATATGGTCGCTATCAGGATCTGCTCTTGCTGGTTCATCAAGCTTAACTACATCTGCATTTACACCAAAAGCAAGTGATTGGGAAAAGATTACAAAGACAGGCCTACCTGTCAGTTGGTTTAAGTCTAACACGCTTTTGAGGTTTCGTTTTACCAGCGGCAATGGAAACAATCTTTATTTGGATAACATCAATATCGATGGCGTCTTTGATGATGTTCCTCGGTTGGCTTATCCGGAGAATAACGCAGCCACCATGAATGATGATGTGCTCTTAAATTGGCATGCGGTCAAGGATGCGACTTCCTATAATTATCAGCTTGATATCGCTACCGAATTCAATTCAGCGGGGTTGATTTCAGGAACAACAAGCGCAATCGATGCCCAATCATATAACTCTGATACCGAATTCAAAACTGCAGATCTGGAACATGGTCAAACTTATTACTGGAGGGTAAAGAGTGTTCGCGGTTCGACTGCTTCTGACTGGAGTGAGACTTGGTCGTTTACCGTTGCAGATGATGGTGTTGGTATTAATACAGTGGAAGAGCAAAATTCTCTGATGCTCTATCCAAACCCAGTAAACGACCGTCTATATATTCAGACGGCCGAGACGTTGATGGAAAGTAACTTAAACGTGGAAATTTTCAACACTGATGGACAATCACTTAGAATCCAAAAATCAGTTTCAGGTAATTCGATGGTTGAAATTGATGTGACTCACCTACCCAGTGGGCTATACTTTGCCAGAGTGTCACGATCCTCCGAAACAACAGTAATTAGGTTTATTAAAGAATGAGAATAGTGAAATTGATGTGGGCTGGTTTTATAGCAACCAGTCTTGGGATTGTTAGTGCCAATGGACAAGAAAATTGGTGTGGAAGTGACCATGTCCTCGAAGAATATTTGAATGCCAACCCGGCAAACAGAGCAGCATTCGAAACATATCGAGCACAGCTCACCGAAACTGCAGGCCACATTGGCGTTGCGAGATCAGAAGAAAAATACATCGTACCGGTTGTAGTTCACGTGCTTTACAATGACTGTGATGCAAACATCAGCATGGAGCAAATTCGTGATGGTTTGCGCATTCTCAATGAAGACTACAACCGAACAAATCCTGACACGAGTTTGACACGAGACATTTTTAAGCCTATGGCAGCAGGCGCTAACATTGAATTCCGCCTGGCGCAAATTGATCCAGACGGAAAGCCGACAAATGGTGTTAATCGAATAAAAACTAGCAAAGCAGTAAACGCGAACGACAATAATGGTGCGAAGTCGGTGAGCTACTGGCCAAGCAACGAATACATGAACCTATGGGTTGTTGAAACGATTGACGTTGGAAGCTCAGGAGGCGGAATTGTTCTTGGGTACGCCCAGTTTCCTTCTGGAGGAGGATCATCTACATACGGTGTTGTTATCAGAAATGATGCCTTTGGAACCATCGGTACTTCGTCTTCTGATGGCAGAACGTTGACACATGAAATTGGCCATTGCTTCGGTCTCTACCATACATTCCAAGATGGCTGCGGAGGTAATTGTTCTACTTCCGGTGATGGTATTTGTGATACCCCTCCTACAGGTGATGTCACCTATAACTGTGCATTTTCTACTAACACGTGCTCAAACGATGCATCCGGGAGCAGCTCAGCTTTCAGCGAGAATGTTCCGGACATGATCGAAAACTACATGAGCTACAACAGCTGTCAAAACCTATTCACCCAAGGGCAAGTGGACGTGATGCAAGCCAGCTTGAAGACATATAGTCGCCTCAAGGATTTGGTGTCAGAAGACAATCTTGTTGCGACAGGCGTTACTGGGGTGATCGCTGCCAACTTTGAATTGACCAATGACGTGATTTGTTCTGGAAACAGCATCACAATAAACGATGCTTCCCTTTGGGATGTAAACCAATTTAATTGGGAATTTGAAGGAGGTGCTGTTCCGGCAAACTCAACCAATCAAAACCCCAGCGTGATGTTCCCCAATGAAGGTGTACATGATGTTAAACTTACGGCTGGTGACGGAACAGAGTCTGTGTCGATGACCAAGTCCGTTTTTGTTGTCTCCAATGAAGGCAGATTCATTCCATACGAGGACAACACCGAAAGCGCATTGTCGACTGATGAATGGTTCGCTGTGAACAAAGACGGTGATGATTTGGAATGGAAAATATCCAATGAAGCGGCCGTTACAGGAACCTCTTCCTTCAAAATGGACAACTATGGAAGTTGTGGCTTCCGTGTGGATGAATTGATTTCACAAAGTTTTGACCTATCACCTTATTCTTCCGTAACCGTCAGTTTTAAACAGGCATTTGCGCAAACCGCAGGTGACAATGGAGACTTCCTTCGCCTCTATGTGAGTGGTAACTGTGGAGAAACATGGGACTACCTATGGGTTGCAGGCTCTAGTAATTTAGCATCCACATCAGGATATGTTACATCACCATTCGTTCCTGGCGAATCGGAATGGAAATCTCAATCCATATCAACGTCCAATCAAGAAACGTTGAGAGAAGGGGCGCTATTCAAATTTGAGTTCAATGGAAATGGCGGAAACAATCTTTACATTGATGACTTCAAGATCAGTGGAACATACAGCGGAGACCTCTTGCTTCGAGCTCCTTTTAACGGTAAAAAAGGTATGGCTGCTCAAGTTTTGATCGATTGGAAATCCGTTGGCTATGTTGAGTCCTACGAATACCAGATCGACAAAAGTGTAAACTTCGATTCACAAGACATGATCACTGGAACCACGACCTACATCAGCCAAAACCCACACGATGTTGACACTGAGTTTCTAACGGATAGTCTTGAATTTTCTACTACTTACTATTGGCGAGTTCGATACGTACAATCAGGAAACACTTCCGATTGGAGTGAAACCTGGAATTTTACCATTAGCGAGACCGGAGTCGGCATAGAAGAGTCCGCACAAGTCATTAAAAATGAAATTCGAATGTTCCCGAATCCGGCAACGGATATGGTGACCATCACTTCAACTAACCGAATTTCTGAAGTCACAATTTATGACTTCACAGGAAGATTGATGACGCAGCAAAGGCCAACAAACAGCTCTCTTGCGCTATCAACGCAAGATTTGGCCAGTGGTGTTTACATAGTTTCTGTCACCACAGAAAACGGTCAAAGAGAAACGAAGCAATTAATCGTTCGCTAGGGTAACCCTTCGAATGCTCACCAAATAAACTCCACTGAAAATAAGGATGGCCGCGACCACTTGAATCCAATGGAGTTTTTCCATCCCAAGCATCAAGCTTAACGATCCTGCCAAAACGGGTTGAAGGTAGATGTATGAACTCACAATGGTGGGGCTGAGCGTTTTCATGGCAAACAGGTTTAGGAAATAAACCAAGAAACTAACCCCCACAATTACGTATATCACACCCCAGAAAATTTCAGTCGGCATGTTTTGCCAATCGACCTTCAGCGCCTGATCATACCCAAATGGAAACACCATTACACAACCGAACGTAAAGACCCATTTGATCACCGTCATCGCCTCGTATTTTGCCATCAATGGCTTCACAGAGATGAGGTAGATTCCATAGCTCAATGAATTAATCAGAATCATAAAGTCGCCCAGCGGATTTCCATGACCCCAGTCCAATTCATCGCCTCCAATGGCTGCGGGTAAAATGATGAGCATCAGCGCTCCCACAATGCCCATGCTTACACCAACCACCTTGGCTGGAGTAACCGCTTCTTTCAGGATCACAGCCGATGCAAGCAAAACCAAAATCGGATTGCTTGTCATGATCACGGATGAGTTGAGTGGGGAAGTTAGACTCAATCCATTGAAAAAGAACAATTGATTCATCGCCACACCAAAAAGGGCACACTGGATGAATTTTGGAAAATCTTTCCTGTCGATTTTTTCATTTGACATGAAACGATGAACAATCCAGAAGAGAATAGTGGCTCCGAAAACACGGTAGAATATGAATCCCGATGGACCGACATAGGTGGGCATGATGCCTTTCGCCACGATGTAGTTTACCGCATAGAATATGCCAACTACAAGCAGGGCCAAATGCGCCTGTGTCGCCTTACTCACCCATTCTGGTTTTAATAGTTTCTACTGTGGCCTTTGTGTTTCCGGTAAACACATCCTTGCCGATAAAATAGACAGGTCGCTTTAAAAAGGTATACTCTTCCAGAATAAGCTTTTTGTAGTCTGCCTCGCCAAGATTTTTTTCATGAAGACCCCACTCACGGAATTTCATTGCTCTGCGACTAAAGAGGCCTTCATAGCTTCCAATCACAGACTTTGCGTAGTCCAAATCTTTCTCTAAAATATTTGTTTGTCGGATATCAATCAGCTCAAACCCTTCGGTTCCCGTTTCCTTCATGATCTGCTGACATGTGCTGCAAGTGCTTAGGAAGTAAATCTTTTTCACGCCAAAGTGGAAATTTAGGGGGCAAAAGTAGATTTTCACGGTTCCAATGGCGAAACGTTCTAACCCCATCCGGCAATTACTGAGTCCCAGCAAGATTTTCATCCCGATCGGAATTGGGCTGGCCATTGTGGCTTGGTTCCTTTACCGCGACTTTCAAGAGCAGCAAGAAGCGTTTCACGCTATTTCATGGGGTTGGCGATCTGCAGGATGGTTTGGCGTGGCGCTGATCATGGTTGCGCTTCGCGATGTTGGCTACATGATACGTATTCGCATCCTAACGGACTATCAGCTGAACTGGCGACAGGCATTCGATGTGATCATGCTTTGGGAGTTTGCCTCGTCTGTTACTCCCTCAATTGTGGGCGGATCAAGCGTGGCCATTTTTATCGTGAATCGCGAAAAAATTTCCTTGGGCAGGAGCACGGCCGTGGTTATGATTACTGCCTTCTTGGATGAACTCTTTTATGTGTTGATGGTTCCCTTATTGCTTCTGATTGTCGGTTGGTCGAATTTGTTTCCCGTTGCACTTCAAAAGGAATTCTTTGGGATCACATTGGGGGCAAGAGAAATCTTCATTGTAGGCTACGTCTTTATTCTCATTCTTATTACCGCAATATATCTAGGCATTTTCAGATATCCCAAAGCAGCGCGAGCGCTGATCATTCGAGTCTTCTCTACTCGATTGTTGAAGCGATGGAAAGAAGGTGCAACGGAAACGGGTGATGATCTGGTTGTGACGAGTTCTGAATTGAACACGAAGCCAAAATCTTTCTGGTTGAAGGCATTCACTGCTACTTTTTTGAGTTGGACTGCCAGATTTTGGGTGGTAAACTTCCTGATTCTTTCTTTCACGGTCCTAGACCTAAGTATTGCTGATCACTTCCTGATTTATGCCCGCCAACTAGTGATGTGGGTTATTTTACTCATCTCCCCAACACCGGGTGGTAGCGGAGTGGCAGAGGTCGCCTTCAGCGGTTTTCTTCAGCAATTCATTGCCCCAGCTGGCTTGGCCATTTCGATTGGAGTATTGTGGCGCATCATCAGCTATTATCCCTACTTGCTTATGGGAGCTATCATTCTTCCGCGCTGGGTTCAGCGCGTCTATTTGGGCAGGAAATTGATTCGATTCAAGAAACCCGATTTAAACAACTAAGCCAGCAAGCATTATTCTCCGCCTCTCACTTCCAAAGAAATTTCTTCAGACCACAATTTTAGTTCATCACGAAGTTTTGCATGGTAGTCCTGTATGTATTGAATTGTAGCAGCGGTTCCAAAACTAAAAAAAGAAATACCTCTGAAATTCTTCTCCAATTCCTCGTATTTGATTGCCTTAGAAAGTTCATAAGAGTCGACAACCTTATCACCAAGTAAAACATTCAGTTCAATGTCCATTGATGCCTTAAAGTCATACATCTTCTCCCTATTCCATGGAACCCATGTGACATAAGGAATTGGCGCGTATATACCCGTATAAACGGTATGATGTTTTACGCAGTAATTGTAACTAACGTCAAAATCCTTAATTGTAAGATATAATGATGCGCCATCCGGGATGGGTAGCGCCACGCTATTGAATATTTGATTCAATTCATTTTCAATCGTATTTTTCACTTCTTCATAGACTTCTCCTTTCGGTTTGCAATAAAACTCTTGCTTATATCTCATGTAAACTAATAGGAATAGAAACCCTTTATCCTTTAACTCAACCTTTGTAGAATTTCTCTTTGCGTATTCCGGAAAATCAACAACCAAAGGATATTTTGGATCATCGATTTGCAAAATCGCTCGATACGGTGTTCCCTCAATGTTCTTAACCACCAACTTCTGATAGTTACAGCCAGAAGCAATCGATAGAAAGAGAAACAAGACGAGAAGCCGAACAAGTCGACTCTGTATGAGAGACAATAAAAGCATCAGTATTTAACGTAAATCCGATTCAAGTTGAATCACACAATGGTTAAACCAATCACACAAACATCATCAATTTGTTCGATTTCACCTCGCCATTGATTGAATTCCATTTCAAGCAATTGACTTTGCTCTTCAATCGGATTTTGCGCTAAATCACACAGGGTCTTTTTAAATTTTCCGCTTTTGTATTTCTTACCAGTTTCACCTCCAAACTGATCCGGGAATCCATCGCTGAACACATAAATAGTGTCTCCGGAGTTCAGGGAAACAATGTGATTGGTAAATGCTGTTGGCCACTCATATTTCCCGATTGGCTGCTTGTCCGCTTTATATTCTTCCACTTCCTCGGCACCTTTTCTTACTACCCAAAGCGGATTGTGCGCACCTGCCCAACGAATTTCGTTGATCATTTTATTCCAGACACAAAGAGAAATATCCATTCCGTCCTTCACCTCTTCTTCGCTCTTTTCAAACTCGGCTATGACCAGCTCACGGCACTTGTCCAGTATGTCGCTCGGCTGACGAAGCCCAAATTCGCGCACGCAACGATTCAACCCGTTCACGCACACCACAGACACCATGGCCCCCGGAACACCATGACCGGTGCAGTCTGCCGCAGCGAAGAAGACCTCATCGCCAATGGGCTCCAGCCAGTAAAAATCTCCGGCAACCACATCCTTCGGGCGATAAAGAATAAAGCTATTTGGCAGCGATTCGCGAACCAGTGGATCGGGCGGCAGAATTGCGGTTTGAATGCGCTTTGCATAATGAATACTATCAAGCACTTCTTTGTTCTTTTCGGCCAACTGCTCGTGTGCTTCTTCAACCTCCACCTTTTGATGTTCGATGATGTCGCGCTGTTTGCGAGTCACCCGAAACCTGTTGTACATAAAACCTCCGAATAGTGCCAGCAAACCCAATCCACCAAAAAGTGCGTATCGCTGCGTTCGCTCCTGGCTGAGCTGAGCCTCCTGGGCAGCAATTTGCGCTTCAGCCACACGCTGGGCCTCAGCAGCTTGCACACTGTCTGCAGCAGCCTGCTTTTCATAAGCATATTTATACTCCGTTCGAATCAACTCACGTTCATTCTCCTCGCTTTCGATGCTATCCCGATACGCAACGAACATCTCATAAAACTCCAATGCCTTTGCCGGATTACCAAGGTTCTTTTGAGCCAAATAGGCGATGCGTGCTCCATCTCGCATCTCGATAATATGATCAATCTCTTCCGCTCCACGAATGGCCTTGGACGCGTAGCCCACAGATTTCTGATACTTACTTCTCGCAAGACTTATGTCATGTGCATTCGAGGCTGAGTCCCCTTGTTTCAGGTAAAGGTTCGCCAGACAATTGTTTGAAACAACCACTCCCCGACTAAAACCGGATCGGTCTCTGATCTCCAGAGCCTTTCCGACCAAATTGATCCCCTGCTGAAATTGCCCCATAGCTCCGTAGAGCACGCCCATGTTGTTGTAGGAAAACGACAGCACAATGTCCTCTGCGTTGTTCTTCATTCGAAGCTCTAAGGCCTTGTAGTGGTAATCGAGCGCCTTTTCAAAATCGCCCATCCAGCGATAGGCGTTTCCCATGTTGTTATACAGCGATGCCAGAGCCAATTCGTTGCCGAGTGCCTTCTGAGCTTCAACAGCTTTATTTGATAGCTCCACGAATTTTTCTTCTTCGTCTTGCAACAAATAAAGCCAGGCGATCTTTGCATATGCTGTGGCCACCTTCTCCATGTCATTCGAGGATTCCGCCACCGTCAACAACTTGTATGCATAATTGACGGCATCCGCATAGTTACCCAGTTCCTCATATGCACCGGCCAAAGCACTGTAAGCCTCGTTGGTGATTTCTTCATTCCCAGTAGCTTGAGCAATTTTCAGACATTCCTTTCCCGCTTTCACGGCTTCGTGATTTTCTCCTGTGGAAGTGAGTGCATAGGTTAGACTTATTAGACTGGAAGCTATGCGTGTTGAATCCTTCAACTCTCTGTAAATCTTCAGAGCTTTGCGTTGCGCATCGCGGCTTTCTTCATACGATCCTAGTCCGGACTCTATCCGACCTATCATATGAAGCGCATTCGCCTCGTGCGGTTTTGATTTGATTCTTCGAGAAAACTCAAGCAACAACGTTGCATGCACCAACGCGCTATCATATTCGTGTGACTGGCGCTCATCATCGACCAGCGCGAAAAGTGCGCTGGCCCTGGCAGTATCCACTGACTTCGCCTCACTCCACTTGGACCAAAGCTCCTCTCGATCAACTTGTGCAACGATCGAATGAATGAATAGGTTCAGAAAAAATATGCAGATGAATTTAGGTCGTAGCATTCTCTTACAATTCTATGGAATTGGATGCTAATGCGCTGTTTCTCTGAACCTGATTTAGTCACTCATTCAATACAATCCCTTGACCGAAGGCATTACAAAATCCATTCACCGAACCGCACAAGGCTGATACCTTTGCATCTCAGTACTACGATTTCAATCCTTATCTATGACACGTCACTCACTACTAACCATTTCGTTTTGCGCCCTTTTTTTAATCCCCCTTATCGAAACTGTTAACGCTCAAAACGCATTGAATTTCGATGGTACAAATGATCTGGTTCAAACCTCGTTTGGTGGAGTGCTTGGAACCACGGATCGAACCTTTGAAGCATGGATTAAGGTGAATTCGGGCATTTCATCCAATTGTGCCATTTCTGACTATGGATTAAATGCCGTTGGCTCGAGAAACACTTTCAATGTGGGTTCCGGTTATAGTCTGTCATTTATTTCTGGAGGAACGAATGCCAACATTTCCTCCGCGAGCAATGCAATTACACCGGCAGTTTGGACGCATGTTGCGTTTGTCTTGAATAGCGGAACAGGCTATCTGTATGTGAATGGAACACAGGTTGCTACGGGTAACCTAAGCACTGTAAACACTCCTTCAGGAAATACTAATCTAAGGATAGGTGAGCGTGTGCCGGGAGGAAGCATTCCATTCCCTGGTTCTATTGATGAAGTTCGAATTTGGAACTATGCCAGAAGTTCAGCGGAAATCAATGCCAGTATGAACGATGAATTTTGTTCCATCCCCACGGGGTTGGTGGCCTATTACAAATTTAATGAAGGCGTAGCCGCGGGTACAAACACGGGCTTAACGAGCGCTCCGGATGTCAGTGGAAGCGGAAACAGCGGAACGCTTTCAGGCTTTTCATTGAGCGGAAGCACATCAAACTGGGTGAGCGGAGTTACATTAGGAACAACAACATCCACCGCTGTTTTGGCAATAACTGAGTGTGACAGCTTTACAAGCCCTAGTGGAAATTATACTTGGAGCACGCCTGGCACCTATTATGACACTATTGAAACTACAACAGGTTGCGACTCCGCGATCACCATTTTTCTTTCCATCAACAATTCTACAACAAGCACAATCAATGCGAGTGAGTGCCAGAGCTATACCTCGCCCAGCGGAAACTACACCTGGACAACATCCGGAACCTACATGGACCTCCTTCAAAATGCTTCGGGTTGCGACTCGATCATCACTGTAAATCTTGAAATCAACAACACCTCAAATACAATAGAAATAGCTGCCTGTGACAGTTTCACCTCACCCAGTGGAAATTACATCTGGACAACCCCGGGAATTTATACAGACACATTAACCAACGTGGCAGGTTGCGACTCCCTTCTTAAAATCAATCTGACCATTACTGGAATGAGTGTTTCCACATCCATAGAAGAAACGGCCTGCTTCAGCTACACCTCACCAAGCGGATTGTACGTTTGGAACGTGTCCGGCATATACACAGACACCTTCGCCAGCTCCGTTGGATGTGATTCCATTGTATCTATTGACTTGACCATTGGAACCGTGGACACGAGTGTGACCAAAACCGGTACGATGCTAACCTCAAGTGCTGATACTGCAACCTACCAGTGGATTGATTGCAAGAATAACGAGCCGATTGAGGGAGAAACAAGCAAATCATACCAACCTTCACAAACCGGAAACTACGCGGTGGTCGTAACACAAGCCGGATGCATGGATACGAGCGCATGCGTCAATGTGAAAATTGTTGGCGTTTCTAGCGTATTTTCCTCATCAGAGTTTCTTCTTTATCCCAATCCATCGATAGGGTCTGTCACCATTGACCTGAGCAGCCAATTTCAGCTCGCAGAGATTCGCGTTTTCGACATGAACGGCAAGCTTGTGAATGTTTTACCAAATGTATCCCGAAGCCTTGTTCAGCTTGAATTAGGCCAAGATGCTGGATTGTATGTGGTGGAGATTGTAACAGATGCCCGCGTTGAAGTGTTCAGGGTAATAAAATTGGAATAAGGGGCACCCCACATAGCAACTTCTCCTTGTTGTGTTTTATCAGGCCCTGTCCTCAGACGCAGCCTTTAATCCGAAAGCCTAATTTAGCATCCCGAAAAACAAAAATGTGAAAGTCAGCATACTTCTGATAGAGGACGAACTGATTATTGCCGAAGACATGCGTATGATATTGGAAGGCCTAGGATACGAGGTTCTTGGAATTGCTACGGATTATTCAGAAGCAATGGAGCTGCTTGAACAGAATACCCCCGACATCGTCTTGGCAGACATCATGCTTGGGGGATCCAAAGATGGGGTGGACTTGGCAAAGGAAATACGCAAGAAGTATGAGCTGCCGTTGATTTTTGCCACCTCACACTCAGACAAGTTCACACTCGATAGGGCCAAGGAAGTAAAACCAAACGGCTACTTGGTCAAACCCTTTGACGAAAAAGACTTATTTGCGGCCATAGAGGTGGCCTTGGCCAACTTCGCTGGCGCGGAGCTCAACACTCAACATGCGGGAAATGAACCGGAAGGAATGTTGGTGCGTGACTCGGTTTATGTGAAAGAGAGACACCATTTTGTCAAGGTTAATTTGAATGAATTGCGTTGGATCATGGTAGATGGTAATTACCTTGAACTACATGCGGAACACAAGCGCTATGTAATTCGATCCAGTTTACGCGACTTTCTTGATAAGCTGCGCATTCCACGCTTCCATAGGGTTCATAAATCTTTCGCAGTAAATCTCGAATGTATAGATGCCGTGAACAGTGATGGTATCATAGTTGGCAACACTACCATTCCTATGGGTCGAAACTACAGGGACGACCTGCTTCAAAAGCTCAATACGATCTAATGAGGCGAGCCGTCTTAGCTCTTTTTACGATCCTTGTTCTTTGGTTCAACCTCACGTGCGCTCAGTCATCCACCCGAGACAGTCTGCTCATCGAGTTGCAACAATCCGACTCGGAAGACACGCTCGCTTTTTTGATCTACTACTACATTGGGGCAGATTGGATGGAAGCTTCACTTGACAGTGCGGAATCGTGGACATACAAGGCACTTTCGTTTGCTGAAAACTTGGACTATGAGCGAGGGCAAGCCTACGCCTATTCTCAACTGGGCGTGATCAGCAACACGCGCGAAAACTACCTAGAAGCCGCCTACCGCTTTGAGCAATGCCTGAATCACTCGAACAGCATGCCGCTGCTAAAGCGATCGTTTATGGTGGGCAACATTGCGCTGATGCACGAAGAGGTGGGCAACTTCGAAAAGGCCCTTGAGTTTGCCCTACGCTGCCTGAAAATTCGCGAAGAAATTCAGGATACCATCCACATCGCCTATGCGTGTTTTAATGTCGGCTCGCTGCACCAAAAGCTTGGAAACTGGGATGACGCCATGCACTTCCATACGCGTGCGCTAGAATTGCGCAAAGAGATCACCGGGAAGAGCGATGAATACAACGTGATTGAAGATTCTTACTGTGCTATCGCAGAATTGCAGCAGCAAAAGGGACATTGGCATGACGCCATCAAAAACTTCCGACAAGCATTAGCATTGATCAAGCCCGATGACGGTAAAACCCGCACGTGGCATGAAGCTGACATTTTTGAAAAGCTGGGTGAGATCAACCTGAAACTTAATCGTCAGGACTCTGCCTTTTTCTTCTTTGACAAGGCGTTGGGATTAAATCGCGTGGCGGGTTCAGGGCGGTTTTCAGCCACGGCTTCCACCCTGCTGGCCATGGGACGCGCGCACCTCGGCCTTGGCGCTCCGGCTCTTGCGATCAGCGAGTTGCAGGAAGCACGAACGCTCATTGATACGCTGGACGTGCTTCCGCTTCAGGCAAGCGTGATGCTCGCACTCTCCAACGCCTATGAGGAACAAGGTGATTTGAAGAATGCGCTGCACTACAAAAAGCGCTACGTGGCGATCAATGATTCACTGATCAATCGCGAAAAGGTAAATTCCATTCGCGAGATGCAAACACGTTTCGAGACCGAAAAGAAAGACCAGGCCATCATGGAATTGAGCGCTGAAAAAGAACTGGCCGAGGCGCGCTCACAGCAGCAAAAAACCTTGCTCATCTCCATGCTTGCGGGGATCATCCTAGTAATGATCGCGACACTGCTGATTTTCCGGGCCTACCGGCAAAAAGAAAAGACTAACCAATTGCTTGAAAAGCGCAATGCCGAAAAGGAGGCATTGCTTAAAGAGATCCACCACCGCGTAAAAAACAACCTACAGGTCATTTCATCGCTGCTCAACCTGCAAAGCGCCAGCCTCAGCGACCAGGTAGCCTTGGATGCCATCAAGGACGGGCAACACCGTGTGAAATCCATCGCCTTGATCCACCAAAAGCTCTACCAAACGGAAGACCTTAGCAAAGTCGATTTTCAGGAATACTGCGAGCAATTGGTTTCGTTCCTTTCCAGCACGTTCAGGGTGCAGGGCAAGGATATCCAGTGCAGCGTACATGCCTCGGGCATTCAGCTCGACATCGACACGGCCGTGCCGCTCGGACTGATCATCAACGAACTGGTGACCAATGCCTACAAGTACGCCTTTGTCAACCAAAGCCTGGGTAGGATCGATATTAAGCTCAGCGAAACTCCCGAAGGCTTGACACTCGAATTGAACGACAACGGCTGTGGCCTGCCGGAGGGGTTTGACCCCAAACAAAGCAAATCACTGGGCATGAAGCTCGTAAGTATTTTGTCGCGACAGCTGAAAGGAACACTGCACTGGGAGACTGCCGGTGGAACACGTTATGTGATTGTGTTTAAGGAAACGCAGGCGAGGAAGATGACGGCTTAGAAACATTATATGGCGAGCGGCTGTGTCGCGTGACCATTTTTCATCTCGATAGAATACGAACCCGCTGCAAGCACGCTCGATGTGGATCCGTTTCTTTCCAAGCAGAGTCCAAATACACCCTCATTCGTTGGGTATAAGCCACTTCCGCTGTTACCAGCATGAGACGATCATCAGCAAAATCTTTCCTATCCACATATTTTGACAAAGTCAACTTAAGTCTTGATGTTCTGACGCTAAAAAGTTCTTAGTCAATTATACCTTCGCGCCATGCACAATAAGGATCACAAATTCGAAACCAAGGCCCTGCACGCGGGCATTGAGCCGGACTATGCCACAGGCGCAATCATGACGCCCATTTACCAGACCTCTACTTATGCTCAGCCGCGCCCCGGGGTTCATAAAGGCTATGAATACAGCCGCACGCTTAACCCCACGCGCCACGCATTGGAGAAGAACCTTGCTGCATTAGAAAATGCAGAGTTTGGTCTGGCCTTCGGAAGTGGTTTGGCATCCATTGATGCATGCCTTCGCCTGCTCAATCCTGGGGAGGAAGTGGTCAGCACCAACGACTTGTATGGAGGGACATATCGCCTCTTCACCAAAGTCCACGAGCGATACGGCTTGAAATTTCACTTCACCGGCATGCAAAATCCGGCCGATGTAGAGCCATTAATCAACAGCAAAACGCGCATGATTTGGGTAGAAACTCCTACTAACCCAACGATGAACATCATCGACATTACTGCTTTTGCAGCGCTAGCTAAAAAGCACAACCTAATCTTGGTGGTGGACAACACGTTTGCCTCACCATTCCTGCAAAATCCGTTGGATTTGGGTGCAGACATCGTCATGCATAGCGTCACCAAATACATCGGTGGACACAGTGACGTGGTCATGGGATTTTTGGCACTGAATGACAAGAAACTTCGCGAAGACTTGGCGTTCATCCAAAACAGTGTGGGTGCGGTGTGCGGCCCGATGGACAGCTTTCTCGTGTTGCGTGGCATCAAAACACTGCACCTCCGCATGCAGCGCCACTGCGAAAATGGAGAAAAAGTGGCCCACTGGCTCAAAAACCATCCACGCGTGAACAAGGTTTACTGGCCTGGATTTGAGTCGCACCCCAACCACGAGGTCGCGAAAAAGCAAATGCGCGGATTTGGCGGCATGATCAGTTTTACGCTGAAAGGCGACAAACTGGATGATGCCTTTGACGTGGTGAGCAAACTGAAAGTATTCACCTTGGCTGAGTCGCTTGGTGGCGTTGAGTCGTTAGCGGGTCATCCGGCTTCGATGACCCATGCGGCTATTCCAAAACAAGAGCGAGAAAAAACGGGTGTCACCGACTCCCTAATTCGCCTTAGCGTTGGTATCGAGCATGTCGATGACTTGATTACCGACCTCGCTATGGCCCTTCATAAATAAGGTAATCGTTGTAGTTGTAGATGGTGACCAAATTGGTGGTCACCAAAACGGTATCTGCGCTGGTAGCTTGTCCGCCCACACATCCGAACCCTGATTCTACATTGGAATAGACCTGAACAGGTTGTGCAAATGGATCCCCGCCTGCTCCTAACTGTTTGTAATACGAAGACCAAAACTTGTAACTATCCTCGGACAAATTGGTGACCTCGGCAATCACATACACCGGAACGGAGTCAATGTATTGTGAGTCTATTTCACAGGCATCAAGTACGCTGCTAAACAGCATTCCTATGGTATATTCCTGTCCATTAAATAGTTCATCTGAAATTATCAGTTGTCCGTAGCCACCTCCCAACAATGATTCATCCGAAGGATATGCATAGGCGTCCCCAACACATGGCTCAAATACAGTCGTTACGCTATCAATTTGAATCGGAACAAGGGTAGCCAGCGACACGCTCACCTTGTAATAATTTTTAATGGCCCCATCATCTTGAAAGGTGATATTGAGAAATGCTTGATCATATCCGTAAATTTTCCTTCGTCCTGTATCAACTCTCGTAATGTTCACGCGTTGAGGAATTTCGGTTTTAGCAACAACGCTTTCGTAACCATTAGCGCTCGCGTAGACCGTATAACCCTCACCTGGAATCGGGTTGAATCCCGCTTTATATAGGTATAGAGGCTCACCAGTTTTTGGATCAAGTTCGAAAGTGCTACCCTGCAAATTGTATATGACTCCATGATCCGACTCCACCCTGATCACGGCATTGTGAATCGATTCCAAATCTCCTGATTCTAGGATCCCCTTGCTTGCGTCAATCTTAAATACAGCCTCACTAGATGGATCAAGAAAACCGTACACACTCAGGCGACTTTCTGTTTCATCGATATCCATTTCAATCACCGTTTGACATCCAACCACCACGGTAAACAACAATATCTTGAGCAGTTTTTTCATCAGAATTTGAAACTATAGGTAACGTAGGGAACAATCGGGAACAAGCTCACTTGAATCAACTCCTTTGAATTTTCGGAGGTTCCATTTCCATAGAAAACGGTCTTATCCTGAAAGTACAAGTAGAATGGGTTTTTGCGACTATATGCATTGTACGCACCTACACTCCATGTTCTGGTGTATCGCTTCTTCTCCTTGTGAAAATTGAATCCAAAATCCAATCGATGATAGGCGGCCATCCGATAGCTGTTTCGATCTCCGTAATTGTACACATCGCTGGAATAATATGAAAACGCGTTTGCATCAGGAGCCGCATACCTGGAGATTGGAAGTGTGACCGCATTTCCGGTTCCATAAACCCACGTAGCCGCAAAATCAACCTTCTTGGAAATCTCTTGAGTCAACACAATGCTCAAGTCATGGCGTCTGTCATATCGATAAGGAAAGGGTTTGCCGAAATTCAGATTTTCAAATTGACGAGTAGTCCAACTGAGCGTGTACCCAATCCAGCCAGCCGTTTTTCCAACTTTCTTCTGAACAAAAAACTCCGCTCCGTAAGACCATCCGCGACCAATTTCGATTTGATCTTCCCAGTTACCCCCAGAGGAGAAATAGCTTGCGCCCTCTTTGTATTCAAGCAGATTGTCCATGGTTTTGTAATAGCCCTCTACACTGATTTCATATTTGTTTCGAACTGTTTGCGCAATGCCAAGGGCAACTTGTCTGGAGTCTTCGGGTTTTACCTTACTAGTAGATGGAACCCACAAGTCAGTTGGCAATCCAATGGTGGCATTGGTGAGGAGGTGAATGTATTGTTGCATCTGCGCATAGGATGCTTTAATACTGAGATTTTCATTAATGAGAAAACGGCTGGAGACCCGCGGTTGGAGTGATTGATAATATGACTTTCCGGTCACGAATCCGCTATAGTGCAGTCCAAAGTTCACCTTGAGCCGAGCACCAATTTTCACATCGTCCTCAGCGTAGGTAAAAAACTCATGCGCAAAAATCGGGTCAGCACCAAAGGTCGTGTCCACCCCTGCAGCGCCTCCAAAGGACGAACTAAACACGTTGACTCCGGGAACAAATGTGTGGTAAATGTCGCCCACACCAAACTTAACTGCATGATTCGGAGAAGGCAGGTAGTCAAAGTCAACCCTGCCTGACCAATCGTTGATTCCGGATATATACTCAAACTCAAAATCCTGATCATATCCCGGAATCTTAGGCTTGCTTTTGGTTTCGTCTGATTGTCCGATGACGAAGCGATATTGGCTATATGTTGCCGTAAAGTTGGCGAATAGCTTGCTGGTAATGATGCGGTTGTATCGCAAAGCTGTGGTTAAGTTTCCCCAGCGCAATCCGGCTTTCGTTTTTGTCTCAATGTCATGAGAAGGATCATATGGATAAGTTTCCTGCAACTTGAAATAAAAGTTGTCATCACCCCAATATGAGCTGAGGTATATGCGATCTTTTGACGAAATCTTCCAATTTACTTTTCCATTCAGATCCGAGAAATAGTATCCGGCTACTCCGTCCACCCCCTCTGTCTTAAACCCGTACTTAATGAGTGGTCTTGCCAGTAGGTCAATGTAAGTCCTTCTGCCGGAAATGATGAAAGAGGCTTTGTCCTTCACAATAGGCCCCTCCAAGGTCAGTTTTGAAGCAACGATGCCCACCGCTCCTGATCCGTGAAAGTCATTCATGTTTCCTTCTTTCATTCTAATATCCACAACAGAAGAAAGCCGCCCACCATAATGGGCAGGAAAGCCGCCTTTGATCAATTCAACACTGTTGATGGCATCTGTGTTGAAGACCGAGAAAAACCCAAACAAGTGCGATGCGTTATAAACGGGAACGCCATCCAACAGCATCAAGTTCTGATCAGGACCGCCACCGCGAACATAAAGTCCACTAGTGCCTTCGCTTCCACTTTGCACTCCGGGCAGCAATTGAAGCGTCTTAAGTACATCCCGTTCTCCCAAAAATGTTGGAATCTTTTCGATGGTCTGGATCGGAATCTCAATCACGCTCATCTGCGATTCTTCCTGGATTTTCTTGGATTGACTGGCTACAATCTCAACCTCTTGCAGTTCAGAAACTCCGCTCATTTTGAAGTCCATCGTGATGTTGGCATTTAGCGAAACTTTCATCGATGACTCGCCATATCCAACGAAAGATGCACGCAATTCGTAGTCTCCTTTTGGGAGGGTCAAACTGTAGAATCCATAGGCGTTTGAGGAGGTTCCCTTGTAAGTCACCGGATCATAAATGTTGGCTCCGATGAGCTTTTCACCGCTCTTGACATCTTCCACAAATCCGCTGACTGTAAAGTTTTGAGCTATTAATAAATGGGGGAGCAGGGTGGTCAACATTACCCTGAATACCCAAGAAGTGGGTAGAGACATTAAGCGATTGTGCATTGGGGCAATTACATTTGAAATCTTCTCGATTTCACCGCGAAGGTGATTAACGGATTTGTCATTATCAATGAGCCGTCATCAATTAACACCAAGAGACGTAACAACGATTATTTCGTTTGTAAGACTTCCAAATCTGCTCTTGATTGTGCTCTTCATGTGGCTCATTCGTTGGTCGCAGTTGGAAGGTGCTTTTGTCACCCATGGGATTTCATTTTGCCTCTCAAACGCTCAGTTCAATTTCTTAGTATTTGATGTTTTGATCGTCACACTCATTGGTTATTGGATCAACGATTGGTATGATCGTGAAATAGATAAAATCAATCGACCGAATCGTTTATTGGTTCGGCTGGACCTACAGCAAAACGCATTCTACCTTCTCATCCTGGCCATGTTGTGTTTTGGCTCGGCACTAACCTTGAATATTGCCGTGGAAACCGACAACCTGCGCTATGTCTGGATCTTTCCAATAAGTATAGTCCTTCTTATGGTATATGCCAAATGGTGGAAGCGATCCGGATTCATCGGGAATGTGCTCGTCAGCGTGATGATTGCAATATTGCCGGGATTAATTTTGATTTCAGAATTACCCTCGCTTCATCAACTGGCTTCTATCTCTCATGAAGAATTCAACAACATCATCAGAGCTATCTGCACATACGCAGCTCTTATGTTTTTCTCGAATTTGAGTCGCGAGATAGTCAAGGATAATGAAGACTTGAAAGGAGACAAGTTGAATGGCGTACGAAGCCTAGCCGTTCTTATCGGACCAAAAAACACACGATTTATCACAAGCAGTTTATTGCTTCTCTCCATTGCTGTCGAACTTTATTTCATCGGAAACCTGAGTTTGAACGCAAGTAATTCAGTCTTCGCGGGAGTCATCACCATCATGTGTTTAAGCTTGATTCTAATCTCTTTTTTTGCTCCGAAATCCCATTCACTGCAAAGCACCCTTCACAAAGTGCTTATGCTCACAGGTGTTCTTCAATTGTTGGTTCTTTAGTCCCGCGATGTTGCCTGTCTAAAAAAACATCTATTTTTCGCCTCAAATCAACCACTATGAGATTATTCAATGTGTTCATGGTTTTGGCTGTCGCTGGTCTTTGCTCTTGCGGTGGTGGAAGCAATGAAGGTGAAGCTGGCGAAGGAACGGAAGAAGTATCTAGCCTTCCGGCCGTGCTTCAAAACAGAGTCACTAACTACGACATGAGCGAGTACTTTGTGAATGCTACTTTCATTATCCCAGACTCATCACGCGGCATTCCAGAGGTGATAGAAAATGCTTTCGGTGGTGTGCAGTTGACCGTTGGCAATTCCTACAATATCGTGATCAATGAGCATTTGGAAGGTACCATTCAATCAAAGACACAGGAGCTTAGTGAAGATTTGATGTATAAGAATGAGATTGTCGAGCAAGGAACGGACTTCATTTTGTACAAATCCGTGATCGCTGATTCGTATGTGGATCCAGTATTTCATTTCTACGCAATCAAGACCATTGGAGGAACGAACTTCGAGATTCACGACTACAGCGAGGAAGGCGGATATGCTGAGTCGCAGGCGCGTTTCATGCTGGAGAGTGTAAATCATTTACAACCAAATAATCCAGCATCTTGACGATGGTTTAAATCTAATATTAAATTTGTGCTTGCTACAGATTGAAACATTGACCAAAACGACCCGAATGACTGCTGTTCTGAGAAATTTGTTGTTCCTGATTTTAGCGCTTGGAGTTACTCCTGTGTTTGCCGGGAACATTGTTCTGGAGGGAAACTATCAGGGCAAGAATCTTTATGTCAAGAATCCTTACTCAGGAGCGGGAGTCGGTTTCTGCGTTTTTGAAGTAACCGTTAATGGAAGCGTGACCACCGATGAGTGGAACTCCAGCGCTTTCGAAATCGATCTTAGCATTCACGATCTTGATTTGGGCGATGAAGTCGTAGTGGTTATCAAGCATAAGGATGACTGCCCATCCCCAAAGGTCCTCAATCCCGAAGTCCTCAATCCAAAGAGCACATACAAAACACAAAGCATTTCAGTCAGCGGAAACGGTTTATTGAATTGGAGCACAACCGAAGAAGCTGGTGTATTGACTTACACAGTTGAGCAGTATCGCTGGAACAAGTGGGTTTATGTTGGAGAAGTGGAAGGAGCAGGAAGAACCGGAAAGACGAACAACTACTCTTTTCAAATCACCCCTCACTCCGGAGAAAACAAATTTCGCGTGAAGCAGGTTGACTACACCGGAATCCCACGCTATTCGCCAACAGCAAACTTCACTTCAAGCCAAGCAACCGTTACATTTAGCCCGGTTAAAGTGGAAAGCAACATTGATTTCAGTGCTGAAACCATGTATGAGGTTTATGACATTCATGGAAACATAGTTAAGAAAGGCTACTCGAATAAGATTGACGCGACCAATTTGAAAAAGGGACTCTACTATCTGAATTATGATAATTCAACTGCAGAGTTCATGAAGAAGAATTAATTCGATTTTTAAACCCTGATTAAACCCCTCTGTTGAGGGGTTTTTTTTGCTCCCAACTCATGCGCAAAATTGAACACATCGGAATTGCAGTATCAAACATTGATGCTGCCAACGAGCGATATACTAAGCTGTTTGGAAAGCCACCCTACAAACTCGAAACAGTGGAGTCAGAAGCTGTGTCCACATCCTTCTATCAAATCGGGGAATCAAAGATTGAACTGCTGCAAGCGACTGACGAATCCAGTGCCATTGCCAAATACATCGACAAGCGAGGAGAGGGTATTCATCACATCGCTTATGATGTTGAAGACATTAAATCTGAAAGGCAACGATTAATTGATGAAGGTTTTCAACCCATTGGCGAAATCAAAGAAGGAGCAGACAACAAGCTAGTCTGTTTCTTCCACCCTAAATCCGCTCACGGAGTGCTGGTAGAATTATGCCAGGAACGGTTTTAGTTCCTTCTCCAGATCAGATATAGACGTCAGGTGAATCGTTTGCAAGCCAAGTCGTTTTGCAGATTCAATGTGCTGAGGTGAATCATCAACGAACAATGTGCTCCCTGCTGACAGATTATTTTCATTCAAAATAATTTCGAATGCTCCGAGGTTGGGTTTGCGCTCTCCGATTTCGTGCGACAAATAGGCCTTGTCAAAGCACTGCTTTATTCCACCGTGAGATGTATTGTGCAACATTCGATCAAAGAACTCGAAATGGATCTCATTGGTATTACTGAGTAGAAACACAGGAAGCAATTCACGCAGTCCTATCACATAATCCAACCTACCAAGGGGGTAGTCAAGAATAATAGCATTCCATGCATCCAAAATTTCCACTGAGGACCGCTCGGGAATATGCTCTTGAATGCGATCTACAAACCCACTTCGATCGATACGGCCACACTCCAATTCATCAAACAGTCCCGATTGTTTCAGCTGACTATAATGTCGATCAAAGTCATCAAAACCAAGCGCCTTGAACGCATTAACGGTGCGCTCGTAATCGATCTCCAGAATGACTCCTCCGAGATCAAAAATAATGGCGTCAAGACTAGTCTTATTCATTTGATTTGCGAAATGTACGAATGATTACTTTCGCACTCCTTTTTGAAGAAAGGTGACTTGGTCGGTGTAGCACACGGCAGATTAGCACTGGCTTCAAAAAGATCGACATAAAAGAGCCTGCCCACAAGCTGGCTCGATGCTAAAATCATCCACTGGATGATTTCTTAACGCATCATCCGGTCCTATAGCTCAGTTGGTTAGAGCACCTGACTCATAATCAGGTGGTCCCTGGTTCGAGCCCAGGTGGGACCACGGAATGGTCAAAGAACCCATCGCAGTGCGTTGGGTTTTTTTATTCCCTTAGATAGAGCTTTCTTCCAAAGGTGCTCACTTTCAACGATGATCATTCTGATAATCAGACTTATCTTGACTTAATAATCTACATTTGAGATTCATACTAATCCCTACAATTATGTTATTCAGAAATCGCCTAATGCCATTACTTCTTATTTGTGCAATAATCGCCTGTGAACCTGTTGAGGAAGAAGAACCTGTGGTCGAAGAGGTTGACCCGCCTTCATTTGTATTAAATGAGGCCTTCAGTGTAACAACGAACAGTGCGCTGCTCACAGCGACTGTAACAGGGGAAGAAATTGTGGAAGTTGGTTTTGTT
Source organism: Flavobacteriales bacterium (assembly GCA_041391765.1). Classification (GTDB taxonomy): domain Bacteria; phylum Bacteroidota; class Bacteroidia; order Flavobacteriales_G; family Salibacteraceae; genus SHAN690. The sequence continues at coordinate 96,788 of JAWKNJ010000022.1, forward strand.
TACGGAACCAAGACCCCGCTTACAGAAAACAGCACGAAAAGCTCTCCGGGAACGAAAACCGGAGACATTGAAACGACACTTTCAGGACTTAATGAAAACACCGAATATTATTATGCCGCATACGCTGAAAACAGTGATGGTGCATTCTCTAAAAGTGAAACCAAGTCGTTCACAACGGTAGAAGAAGTTAAGCTTGCGCTCGGAGACGTTTTCGAGGGTGGAATCGTTTACTATCTAGATGCGTCCGGAGAACATGGTCTGTTAGCTTCTCCTGTAAACGTAACCACCGGAACTACCTGGCAGGAAGCATTTGACGCTTGCTATTCTTATGAACTTGAAGGGAATGACGAATGGCGTCTCCCCAGCCTGAACGAGCTTGAAGACCTATATGCCCAAAGGGAAACGATCGGTGGTTTTGCGGAAATCGCATACTGGAGTAGCAGCACGGAAGGTTCGAACCAAAACCTTGCTTACGGAGTGTTTTTCGGCAACGGAAGCAATGCAGGAAAAAGTTTTGTTTACGAAAAAACGGGTACGTATCAGTATTCCAGAGCAATCAGAAATTTTTGACCCCGTTTTCGAGATAATATTGCCATACCCAAATCGGCATAAAAAAGGCGAGGCGCTCCTTCTAGCACCTCGCCTTTTTTATTTAGTGTTGATGCTTGGAGTTGGATTTACTTCTCCGCCAAAAGCTCATCGATAAGCACGATCGGTTCAGGATCAATGCATGACTTCGCAGAAGGATAAATTTCACGCAGCTTTCCGTGTTTGTCAATAAGATATTTCTGGAAATTCCACTTCACCTCGCTGTCCTTAACTCCATTGAGTTTCTCTTGAGTGAGAAATTGATACAACGGATGCATTTCCTTGCCCTTCACGCTGATCTTCTCAAACATCGGAAAAGTCACCTCATACTTCGAAGAACAGAATTCCTTGATTTCTGCATTGGTTCCTGGTTCTTGCTTCATGAAGTCGTTGGATGGAAAGCCAAGTATCACGAACCCTTCATCCTTTTTGGTAAGGTAAAGCTCCTGAAGATCTGTGTACTGAGGCGTGAATCCACACTTGCTTGCAACGTTCACGATCATCACAACCTTGCCTTCATACTGCGAAAAGTTCACGGAGTTGCCATCAATGTCGATGGCTGAATAGTCATAAAATTTTTTCGGATCACCGGCAGACACAAGAACCGCCAATGACAATATTGATATAAGTGCTTTCATTTGATCAATCTTAGATTACTGCAAACAAACTAATTGTTAGTCTATTATCACGCATTAATAGTTGCTTTCATGGATGAAAATAATTTAAATCCAAAATCATATTTTGTTCACTTAATCCTTCCGCGATGAAAAGACTCTTACTTATTTCAATTCTCGGAATTCCATTTTTAGCGCAAGCTCAAACTGCCAAGGACTTTGCTGTTTTGATCGAAGCAGAAGTTCAACAGGATTCCAGCATACTTATTTCTTGGGACGCCAATGCCAGCGCAATTGGTTATTCGCTATACCGCAAAAAACCTTCTGAATCTTTATGGGGAACACCGATCGCCTCACCGGCTATTGGTGACACCCAGTACCTTGACGCGGGAATAGACCCAAAAATTGAGTACGAATACAAAATCCGAAGAACCACAAATTCGTACAGCGCTTATGGGTATGCGCATTCGGGAGTGGCCGTTTCGTTACCTGCTGATCGCGGTAATTTGCTCCTCATCGTCACCGACTCCATAAACATGCATCTGTCAAACGAAGTGATTCGCCTGGTGGAGGACTTGAATGCCGATGGATGGCGGGTGGTGACCATGGTAGTGAGCGCAACGGATAGCCCTTCCGATGTCAAGACCGAAATCATTGACCAACATGATGCCTTGGACGGTATCGAAATGATCTATCTCCTTGGACACGTTCCTGTGCCTTATTCGGGAGACATCAATCCAGATGCGCACGAAGATCACAAAGGCGCATGGCCGGCTGATGTTTACTATGCCGAAATAGATGGTTTGTGGAAGGATAACAGCGTTAACAACACTACCTCCGCAGACTCTCGCAACCACAACATTCCCAATGATGGAAAGTTTGACAACAGTTTACTTCCAAGCGCAGTGGAAATTATGATCGGGCGAGTCGATTTTGCAAACATGCCTTCATTCTCTCAGGATGAAATGACCCTCACCAAGCGCTATCTGGATCGCACGCACGAATTCAAACATGCAATCTGGACACTGCCAAAATCCGCAATTGTCGATGACAATTTTGGTTGGTTCAGTGGAGAAGCATTTGCAGCAAGTGGTTGGAGGACGTTTAGCCCGTTGGTTGGAAGAGCCAATATCTCAGCCGCAGATTATCGAACCACGTTGAACTCGGAAGGCCACCTCTTCTCCTATGGATGTGGTGGAGGGTCATACACCTCAGCCGGTGGAATTGGAAACACTGCTCAACTAGCTACGGATTCGCTACATACCGGTTTCACGATGCTGTTTGGTAGCTATTTTGGTGACTGGGATCGTCAGGATAACTTCATGCGAGCGGCTCTGGCCCAAGGCCGCACGATGAGCATAAGTTGGTCAGGCCGACCGCATTGGTTTTACCACAGCATGGGAATGGGACACCCCATCGGATACTCTGCCAAACTCACCCAAAACAACGCCTCTACATACCAAAATGAAGTCAACTATGGAGCGCAATGGGTGCATGTGGCACTGCTTGGAGATCCGTCCTTGCGCATGGAGTATTTGGCGCCTCCTACAGTGCTGAAAATCGATACCATAGACACATTCGATGTTTCGCTGAGTTGGCAAGCGAGCTCAGAAAACGGTGTTTCATACAACGTTTACAGACGCACCGATGCCGAATGGATTCGTGTGAACAGCACCCCAATTACCGGAACAAGCTGGATCGATGAGTGTGTGCTGGACGCAGGAGATTACACCTACATGGTCAAAGCCGTCAAACTCATCGAGAATTATTCCGGCTCCTACTTCAATGAAAGTTTGGGAGCTACAGCCACCATTCAAATCCTCGCGGATAAACATCCTACGGGAAATCATTTTGGATTGATTACGGTGAGCGATCAGAATTATGTGGATTTAAGAGCAGATAACCTAAGCTGGACTAATTCTGTGACTTGGATTCTCGAAGGGCAAACACTTCATGGAGCGATTGTTTCAACTACAACGGAATCTGTGGAGAATACATATTCCGTCATCCTTTCAAATGGCTGCGATAGCGACACATTGCTCGGCTACATAAACATCGGTGGCATCGATGATAATTCAGTTCATGGCACTAGCATTTTCCCGAACCCAATAGAAGTGTCCGGATTGGTCAGGTTTAAAAACCAACCTCAATGTGACAACATCACGGTGTATTCCATTGATGGCAGCATTGTTAAGACATTTCCAAAAGGGACAACTGAATTCGCAGCGGACTTCGATCGAGGAATTTATCTGATTAGAGCTAGCTCCGTTGATCAGCACTTTATTTCCCGATTGGTCGTGCAATGATCTCTACCGTAGTTCAATACCTGAACGACTTCAGCCACTTGGCATTTCCTTTCAACTGTTTTGGATGCAACGTGGCGTTGGATGAAGGCGAAGAGCCCATTTGCAACCATTGCAAGGAGCACATGCCGCTCACCCGCTATTGGGAACACGATGACAATGCGGTCGAAAAGCTCTTTTGGGGTAAAATCCAAATCGAGCGTGCTGCTGCCTATTCTTTTTTCACCAAAGGAGGAATTGTGCAGTCGCTGATGCATCAACTCAAATACAATGGTAAGATCGATGTCGGACTCTTGATGGGCAGATACTTTGGTGAAGTATTGAAGGACAGCATGTATGATAAAATTGATTTGGTTGTTCCTGTTCCGCTTCACGCATCCAAATTGAAAAAACGCGGCTATAATCAATGCGATTTCATCGCGCGTGGCATCGCTGAGAGCATGGGCAAGCCCTACAATGTAAACTGCGTTGCCAGAATTCGAGCCAACGAAACACAAACCAAAAAGGGAATCTATGAGCGCTGGATCAACGTGAAAGAGCTGTTCAAAGTCGTTGAGCCGCAGTTTGTGCGTGGCAAGCACGTCTTGCTCATCGATGACGTTGTCACTACGGGCTCTACATTGGAAGCGTGCGCAGGTGCCCTTTTGCAAGTTCCAGACACGCGGGTCAGTATTGCAACCATTGCCTGCCCTGCTCCATTCTGACGCTGTAATTCATTAACGCATTCTGTGAATTGCCCTACAAGCGCAGTACTATCTTTGCCGCCCTCATGGCGGAATCAATTTCTATTGAATCAGGTGCTCCGAAGGAGCTTAAATACGAGCAATTGATTCCTCAAATCAAGGCGCTGGTTGGTGAGGAAAAAAACATGGTTGCCGTATTGGCCAATGTTGCTGCCGCCTTGCATGAGTCCTTCAATTTTCTCTGGACCGGATTCTACCTGGTAGATGGCGATGAGCTCGTACTTGGGCCGTTTCAAGGTCCTGTGGCGTGCACACGGATTGCCTTTGGGAAAGGCGTCTGTGGTACGGCTTGGAGAGACTCATTAACGCAGGTAGTCCCCGATGTTGATCTCTTCCCTGGGCACATCGCTTGCAGCAGTCAAAGCAAATCAGAGATCGTTGTTCCCATCCTTCGCAATGAAGTTGTAATGGCTGTTTTGGACATTGATAGTGCACAGCTTGCCTGCTTTGACGAGCGCGATAAGAACTATTTGGAAACCCTGTGTAATTGGATTGGTGATCACTGCTTTTCGTAAATACTTGCTATTTGTATTGACTGCCTTGATGCTGACATCATGTGCAGTGCAGCGCTCACCTCAAGGTGGTGACCGGGACAAGGAACCACCCAAAATCCTGGCTTCCGAACCCCTTAATGAATCGGTCAATTTCAACGACAATCAAATCGTAATGGAATTTGATGAGTACGTGGTTTTGCAAGGTGCTTCGAAAGAATTGATCATTTCTCCTCCCTTGAAATATCCCGTTGAGTTCAAGCAACGAAAGAAAAAGTTGTTCATCAGCTGGAAAGACACCCTTCAAGAAAATACGACCTACCTTTTTCAATTCGGAAAGGGCATTGTTGACCTGAATGAAAACAATCCACTTGACAGTAATGTCTTCGTGTTTTCGACCGGACCCTACCTCGACTCATTTGAAATCAGTGGAAACATCATCAACGCATTCGATCGCAAGGCTGAACCGGATATATGGGTTATGCTTTACGAGGAAGATAACGATTCACTGCCCTACAAAGAAATCCCACGCTACATCGGTAAAACAGATTCAAAGGGCGACTTTCAGATAAAGTACATGCAGCCCAAAGAGTACAAATTGTTCGCGTTGAAGCCAATCAATGCGGGATATACGTATGATGTTACAGGAGAAGGAATTGGATTTGCTGATGGGATGATTGAAGCAGCTGCGCCTGAAATAAGGGACACCACAGAAACACAGGATTCAACGGCTATGGAGTATCAGCGTTCATTAGAAATTCGAATGTTCATCGAAGATGATTCCACCCAATATGTCAAGAGCTTTGCGCAGATAAAGAATCAAGGTTTGATTCTGGAATTCAACCGACCTCTGGATAGCCTGACGCTTGCAGAATTGACGGGAAATGAAGATGTCAAGACATGGACGGAAAACTGGTCTACAGATCGCGATTCGGTAACCTACTGGTTTCAGGCCAAAAACGACTATGATTCCTTGAAACTGGTCATGGAAAGTGAAAATTTCATTGACACCATTTTCTTTCGAAAGCCTAAAGAAATAGCTTCAGGCAGGCGGGCTAAAGACTCTGAAAAGGAACGACTCACGCTAACCAACAGCCTAAGCGGAAAACAGCCACACTTCAGCCCATGGCATGTGCGCAGCGAAACCCCAATTGTTCAGATTGGACCATTGGATAGTTTCGTTTTCACTGAAAACAAAGACACCGTTGACTTTAAGCCGTATTTCCAACAGACATTTTACGGATTCACGCTAGGCTACCCTTGGAAGCAAGACGCATCCTACAGTCTTCTCATTCCTGATTCCAGCATTTTCGATCGATTTGGTTATACAAACGACTCCCTAAAATTCTCCTTCTCGGCTTCGCGTAATGAAGACTATGGCCAACTAGTCATTAAGTATCAACTAGATGACGTGGATCACCCATTTCTTTGGGAGCTATTGACCGCTGATGGAAAATTGGTTGATAGACGCTCGGTTGATCCTATCGGGCAGATTGCATACGAGCACTTGAAGACAGGCAAGTATCAGATCAAGATTACCTACGATGAGAACGGAAACGGAAAATGGGACACCGGATACTACCGTGGGAAACGGCAACCTGAACGCGTTCGATTCCATGACGAGCAAATCGAAATCAGAAGCAATTGGGCATCTGAGATAGAGTGGATTCTAGAGGACTAGCCCCTACTTGATTTCAAATCGATCCTTGTCGTTCCACGGTGTGAACTTCTCACGAAACGCATCTAGGTCAACCTTTGATAGGATCACAGTTTCCACTGATTCCATGTACGGTTCGGTATTGCTAAGGCGTTCTCCTCGAGGAGAAAAAACAGCAGAATCACCTGAATATTCAATATTCATTCCATCGCTACCCACTCGATTCACTCCAACCACGTATGCCTGGTTTTCATGCGCTCTAGCTTCTAACAACGTGGTCCACGGCCTCCTTCGTGCTTCCGGCCAATTGGCAACGTATATCAACAAGTCATACACGAAGCTCATGTCGCCACCGTTGATCTCGGCATTGCGCGACCACACAGGAAATCGAAGGTCGTAGCAAATCATTGGACATATTTTCCAGCCTCTAAACTCAACAATCAAGCGGTCCTCACCTGCGGTGAAATGCTCATGCTCTTGAGCGAATGAAAACAAGTGGCGCTTGTCATAAGTCTGGTATTCGCCTGATGGAAATACTACGTAAAGCCGATTGAAGCTTTGTTCGCCTTCTTTCGTCATTACACTGCCGATGACCGCTGCATCAAATTCAACGGAAACTGATCGCATCCAGTTCAATGTATTTGTGCCCACCTCAGCCAGTTCAGTCTTCATGCTGAATCCCGTAGTGAACATTTCGGGCAATACAATGACATCAGATTTCGGATCTGATGCTCTCAATAAGGAAAGGAAATGTGTGCGATTCGTCTCAGGAATCTCCCAATACAGTTCACTTTGAACTATGGTGACAGCGAGTTGGTCTTTGGCGGTCATATCTTGGACAAGATCTCTCCTGCCCTCAAAAGTGTCTCTTCTTCCTTTGCAAAACAAAAGCGCAAGACTTTGTTTTGAACCGGGTTGTGGTAAAATACGGAGACAGGAATGGATGCGACCCCAAACTCAACCGTTAATCTTTTAGCCAGCTCTGTATCTTCCTCATCCGAAATCTTGGAATAATCTAGTAGCTGAAAATAAGTGCCCTTGCTTGGCTTCATCTTAAATCGTGAAGCTTTCACAGCGTCCAAAAACACATTACGTCTGTGTTGATACTCAGCGCTCACGTGCAAGTAATTATCAGGATAGGCAACAAAGTCCGCCAAGGCATATTGTATCGGAGCATTCGCCGTGAACACATTGAACTGGTGCACCTTCCGGAATTCTGCCATAAGGTTTGCCGGCCCTAGGATATATCCCATTTTCCAACCCGTGACGTGAAATGTCTTTCCGAAAGAGTAGACGATCAAGGATCTTTCGGCCAATTCCGGATACTTAGCAACACTTAAATGCGGTTCTCCATCGAAAACGATGTGCTCATACACCTCGTCACTCAACACGATAATTCCACTGTCCTTGGTGATCTTAATGAGTTCTTGAATATCCTTTTGGCTGATGACCGTTCCAGTAGGATTGTGAGGCGTGTTAATCAAAATCATCTTCGTGTGACGGCTAACCACCTTCTTCACCTGCTTCCAATCAATGCTATAATCCGTTGATTTAAGTTGGACATAAACAGGCTTGCCACCAACCAATTCAACTGCAGGCGCATAACAATCGTAAGCTGGAGTGAACAAAATGACTTCATCCCCTTCTCCAATCAATGCATCGATTGCAGTGAAAATGGCCTGAGTTCCACCGGCTGTAATAGTAATCTCTGTATCCGGATTATACTTCGTTCCATAGGCCGCCTCCATCTTTTCGGCCAACCGCTCCCGAAGTGACATCACACCAGCCATAGGGGGGTATTGATTTCGACCTTCCCTCATGTGTTTGTAAACCAAGTCAATCAACACAGGCGAAACTGGAAAGTCAGGAAAGCCCTG
>JAWKNJ010000023.1:0-104908 GCA_041391765.1 Flavobacteriales bacterium
AAGCTCGCTGAAGGAAAGATTGACATCCTCATCGGAACCCACCGATTGGTGAGCAAGGACGTGAAGTTTGCAGACCTAGGACTATTGATCATTGACGAGGAACAAAAATTTGGCGTGGGTGTCAAGGACAAACTCAAGACGATGAAAGTGAACGTAGATACGCTCACTTTGACTGCCACTCCAATTCCACGAACATTACAATTCTCTCTAATGGGTGCACGCGATATGAGTGTGATCAATACTCCGCCTCCCAACCGATTTCCTGTGCAAACAGAGCTGCACACGTTCAACGAAGCGGTGATTCGCGATGCGATATATGCCGAACTAAGCCGAAATGGCCAGATTTTCTTCATTCACAATCGCATTCAAAACATTGGAGATGTATGTGCGATGATCAAGAAGATCGTTCCGCAAGCGACTGTTGAATTTGCCCATGGACAAATGGAAGGTCATCAACTTGAGGACATTATGCTGCGTTTCATTGAAGGAGAGTTTGATGTGTTGGTGTCTACTTCCATCATCGAAAGCGGACTGGACATTCCGAACGCCAACACCATCATCATCAATCAGGCGCAGAATTTCGGTTTGAGTGACTTACATCAAATGCGAGGACGTGTTGGAAGATCGAACAGAAAAGCGTTCTGTTATTTGCTATGTCCGCCCATGTCACAATTGACCAACGAAGCAAGAAAGCGGATGCAGGCCATCGAACAATTCAGTGACTTGGGAAGTGGAATCAACATCGCGATGCGTGATTTGGACATTCGTGGGGCAGGTAACTTGCTCGGTGGAGAACAAAGCGGATTCATCACTGACATTGGTTACGATACGTATCAAAAGATCCTTGAAGAGGCCATTCAGGAATTAAAGGAGAATGAATTCAAAGACCTGTTTGCGGAGGAAAAGGACAAGCAATACGTCAGCGACTGTCAATTGGAAACTGACTTGGAAGTTCATATTCCGGACGACTACATCAACAATATCACCGAGCGAATGACCGTCTATCGTCAATTAGCCGAAGTGAATGATCTGCAAGGATTGCAGAAGTTTGAGACCAATCTCATTGACCGTTTTGGGCCTATTCCCCCAGCTGTGGACCGACTACTTCAATCCAAACGATTGATTTGGGCCGGGAAGGACATCGGAATGGAAAAGGTGGTCTACAAACAGAAGAAGCTGATCGGATACTTTGTAGCGGACAAGGACTCATCATTCTATCAATCACCAAAGTTTGAGAAAGTGATCATGTACGTTCAAATCAACTCGAATAAGGTACAGATGCGCGAACGAAATGATCGACTCAGCATGGTCTTCGCGAATGTGAATACGCTTGAAAAGGCGATTGCTCTTCTGGAAGAGGTAATGGTAGACTGATCCTTATCGAATAAACACCCGATCCGTGAATTGGGTTGAAGCTCCTCGCACCGAAATCAAGTAGAGGCCTGCTGCACCAATTTCAGTTTGAGGGATCAGAAACCGCTCCTGCTGTCGAGCTTTTGCAACAGTGGTTCCATATACCAGTGATCCTGTGGCATCATAGACGAGTAAATCAAGCCCCTCCTCACCCTCAAAACTCAAGTCTATGAAAACGTGGTTTAAGTCCGTGCCAATGCGGACAAACTTCTCACCTCCAAGATACACCTGTTCCACCCCGCTGTATTCGAACTCCCCGTTGAAGTCGGTTTGTTTGAGTCGGTAGTAGCTCACTCCTGAGATTGGTTGGTCATCCACGAATTGATACTCCAACGGCCTGTTGCTGCTTCCGGCTCCCGGAATCGTTCCGATTGATTCAAAGACACTTGCATCCCTGCTGCGTTCCAAGGTGAAAAAGTCGTTGTTGATTTCACTGGCTGTCTCCCAGTGCAAAAGGACTTGCTTGTCCTTTGGTGTCGCACTAAAGTCAAGTAGCTCAATCGGAAGTGGATTGTTGCTCGAACTGGAAGCGAGAATGAATGGGCTGAAACTTGTGACAGCCGAGGAACTAACGATGGTTCCAGAAGTAACATTACCGGTGGTTCCGCCATTGCCGTGGCTTACCCAAGAGTCTCCATCCCAACGAGCGACCAGCAAATCGCTTAGGTTATCCACTCCCCCGCTATTCACATCCCAGCTAAGGGTAACACTGACGTTGTTGGTCAGATTCGTTCTATCCAAAATCCAATATTCTCTGGTGCTGACGTGATCGATAGGCGGGTCGTTGGCACCATAAGTATAAGGTGGCGCAGGATTTTCGTACCTGTATGTTGCACGGAATGCAGCTGAGGTGCTTGAAGGATTTGAAATGCTGATTGGCCTGTAGAGCGAATCTCCAACCGGAAAGGTGAATGCATCGTTGCCAACCTTTTCCACATAGCCCTGAACGAATGAAGCATGCGACACTCCGGATACTGTGGCATTATCTCGTAATCGCAGAATGTTCGTCACATCGGATGCCAGGATTCCATCCGTAAAAGTCACATTTGTTTGCACCTCAACCGGCATATTCAATGTGAGTGTATCCCCGGCCTTATTCATCGTCATCCGCCTCATGTTTGGGGTGGTAGAAGCTCCAAGATCATTGATACTCTGAGGACCTGCTCCGTCAAATTCAATGCGACCTGAATTCGCACCAAAGGTTATTTCCGCGTTTGCATTGATATTAAGGTCCCCAGCCAAAGTTGAGGTGACGCTGTAGCTCGGATAAGCTATTCCTGAGGATGATTTGACCCAAGTCAGGTCAGCATTATAGTCATCCGCGACATTGTTAGGAACCATGAAATACCCTGTGCCCGTATTTCTAAAAACCACATCTCCATTGTAAGTATTCCCACCTGTGGAAGCATCGTTATTCGCACCGGTTTTCTCGAAATCTACTGCTCCGTTATATGTTGCGTAGGCCGTATAAATGCGAGGGGCATCGAAGTCCAGGTCACCACTCCAAGTACCGCTATAAATGCTCAACGTTGTAGTTGCACCACCCAAACTGATTGATTGAGCGGTGCCTCCAAGTTGGGTCATGTTTCTCAAGTAAAGTTGATCCTGAGTGAAACCTCCAGCACCAATGCTTATCGTGTTTCCAGCGCTGATTGTACCATCCCCGTTACCCTCTCCAAAGCGAATTCCGTCAGCCCCTGCAGTGGAGCACTCTAATACAATGTGGCCATTATAAATGTTGTCACTATTGCCTCCTCGATTCGCGTAAAATTCACTGTTAGTCGAGGTTGTGGCGTTGGTGATGTACAGACTATCATTGAAGGTGATGTCACCATTTTCCCCAAGATAGAACCTATGAGTTGCTGATCCGGTTGCCGCGTGGTTTATTCGAGCGACACCGTCAATAATAACGCTTGAATTTGACCCAGTTGCCACGTAGGCATAGCTCGATGTACCAGTTGATAAGTTGTTAAACGACAGTGACCCGTTTAAGTCAATATCCCCATCATTGCCAAGGTATATCCTGGAGTCATCTGCCGCGGCATTGTTCGTGATACTCACATCTCCGTCAATCTGCACCGTAGAATTTGAAGTGGTGGACACATAGAAGTAGTCCGTTCCTGATCCTGTGGTGGACATATTGACTACCACATCGTCACCGATGTAATTACCTGCACTGTTGTGGCCAAAGTACATGTTGTCGGTCCCACTATTCGTGAAGGTTACCGTGGACATTAATGAATCGGGGGCTCCATTCCCCATCAAAAAATAACCAGTTCCGCTGTTTACCAATTCAGCAGCACCAACCACAACGTTTGCACCCGAGGAGGCGTTGGCTGTGGCTCCGGTCTTTTCAAAGTATGCTGTACCGGAATACCTTGTTGCGTAGGTATAAAACTGGGGTGCAACGAAATTTACATTCCCACCCCAGCGGGAGTTATAATTATTAATGATCGCATCTCCGGTAAGCGTGATTGATTGTGGGGTAGCTCCGGTTTGTGTGAAGTTTCTGAAGTACAACTGCCCGGTGATGAATCCACCTGAGCCCACCGAAACCAATTGTCCGGCTGCCAATGTTCCCATACCATTGCCAGCCCCAAAAAGCACACCATCGCAACCGGCAGTAGACGCTTCAACGATAATATCTCCTGCGTAAGTGTTGCTGCTATTGGCACTGTTGTTTGCATAGATTTCTGAGCCGTTAGATCCGCTTTGGTTGATCAAGTAGACCGAATCACCGCATACGACATCCCCGTTCTCGCCAAGATACGCGCGACTAATATTCCCCGTCCCGGAGTTCTCTAGTCGTGTCACGCCCCCAATGGATACGGAAGAACTGGTCCCAGCCCCGATGTATGCATATGAATTTGTTGCAGAGGCCATGTTAAATACCTCGACACCACCAGCGATGGTGGCTGAACCGCTATTCCCCACATAAACTTGGCTCGTTGTTCCTGTCCCATTGTTGATGATCGAAACATCTCCATCAATTTGGACGCTGGCTGTGGAACCGTTTGAAACGTATATCCATGTAGTCGAACCAGAGCCAGTGTTTGAGCCGGTAACGTTCCCTCCTACATAGTGACCAGCACCATTGGTGGCAACGTAGATTCCTTCCCCGCCAGTATTCTGAAGAATCAAATCAACCATGAACGAGTCTGCAGTAGAAGTTCCCCACATCATGTAGTCGCTTCCGGAATTAATGAGCGTTGCCGTGCCAGCGACCACGTTGCCCCCGTTGCTTTGATCATCAGTTGAACCAGACTTTTGGAAGTCTAGTGATCCTCCATAATCCGAGTCCTGTGTTCTATTGCGAGGTCCCGATAGCGTTAAGTCGGCTTCCCATATGGATTCATCATTATAAATGTAGGCAGTACCTGTTGTGGTAATTGATTGAGGCGTGTTGCCTACTTGGTGGAAATTGTAAAAGTGCAGGTTGCCTGCGATGTAACCCCCCGGGCCGATGACTATTCTCTGTCCGTCAGCGAGCGTTGAATGTCCTCCCCCCGGACCGAATCTGAACCCATCACCATCGGCATGAGTTGACTCCAGTAGTAAATCGCCATTGAACTGCACTAGGGATGAATCTTCGTAGGCGATTCCAACCTCGCTGGCTGTTGCCGAACTCGCATTCCGGATAATCACGGAATCCGCGCACGTAATGTCTCCCTGATAACCAAAATAAACTTGCGATGAATTCCCTGTGCCCGACAGGTCTATGGTTGTTTTTCCTCCTATTGTCACAGAACAAACTACGCGATAGGCAATGTTCAACTGATTCGTGTTTGCAGCCAAAACAGCGTGATCAATGGTCAAATCGCCCCCAATCGCAATGTCACAATAGTCTCCTAGGTTTAGCGAAGTTGAGGTTGCCGTAGAATTGTTGGTGATATCTACATTACCATCGATGGTTAGCGAACCATCATTTCCTCCAAGAATCATGGATGCACTGGTTCCGCTTGGAGCGTGGTCAACCGTCAGATTCCCTCCAACGTAATTGCCAACGCTGCTCTGAGCCAGATAAAAATGCCTGGAACCATTGTTGACGATATCAAGATCCAGGAGGAAAGAGTCAGGGTTACCATTGCCCATTTGCATATAACCTGAACCCGAATTTGAAAGGCTCGCATTACCCACAAACACATTTCCCCCATTTGATTGATCATCGGTATCACCCGTTTTGGACAGTGAAGCTGTGCCATTGTATCGCGTGTCAATCGTGCGCATTCTTGGTGCGGTGAAATCAACATTACCTCCCCAATCGCTTTCATCTTGAAACATGTAGGCCGTACCTGTCGCCAACATTGTTTGGGGAGTACCTCCAACCTGAGTGAATTGTTCAAAGAACAGGTTACCCGCAATGAAGCCTCCTGCGCCAATGGAGACCGTTTGTCCTGCCGCGAGGGTAGCCTCGCCACCCGATTGACCAAAACTTACACCATCTGCATCCGTGTGTGACGAGGTTAAAACAATGTCTCCCGAATAGATGGCCGAGCTGCTATCGTCATAATTGCAGAAGACCTCCGAATTGGTTGAATTGCTTGAATTTTCTATGATTAAAGAATCCCCCACGGTTACATCACCGTTGTTACCAAGATATATTCTAGAAGTGGCGCCCCCTGTAGCGCTGTTTTCCAGGTAAACGGTTCCGTCAAAAGACACTTCCGAGTTAGAGTTATTTCCAATAATCACTTGTGACGTGGTGATGTTGGTCGAGGCGTTAGAGACACTAAGGTCACCTGTCACACTAATATCCCCCTGAACACCTAAGTAGATATTTGAAACATCGCTCGTGGCATCATTGGTTATGTCAACACTTCCGTCAACAACGATCGAAGTGCTAATGGTGTTAGCGATGTAGAATGTACTTCCCGTTCCAGTTGTGTTCTGATTAACGGTGAGATTTCCGCCTATGTAACTTGGACTATCGTTGTAGGCCAAGAACATATTGTCCGTGCTCATGTTGGTCATGGTCAAATCCATCAGGAAGGTGTCCGGATTCCCGTTTCCCATCATAAGGTAATCTGTTCCAGAGTTTATCAATGTAGCATTTCCAGTAAAGCGATTGAGTCCCGGGCACTGATCATCTAAAGCACCGGTCTTTTCTATGATTGCTGATCCACCGAAGGTGGAGGATTGCAAGTAAATTCTTGGAGCATCGAAGTCAACATCCCCACCCCAATTGGAAAACCTGGACATGAGTCGACAACTACCACCGGTTGACAGGGCTTGAGCCGTGGCTCCAACCTGCGTGAATCTCCTAAACTCCAGTGTTTGACCAACAAAGCCATTGCTTGTAATTGATACTGTTTGGCCGGCTGCAAGCGTTCCATTGCCTCCGGCATTACCGAAGTAAATACCGGTATTGGTAGATTCGGTGCATTCGATGAGTATATCCTCGCTGAATGTGTTCGAGCTACTGTCGTTGTGATTTATGTACACCTCAGAGTTGGTGGCATCGCTTGAGTTCAGTATAATCAATGAGTCATTGAAGGTCATATCTCCAATGTTGCCCAAATAAATTCTTCGCGTGGTTCCGGATCCATCGTTATCAACGCGAGTTACGCCACCAACCAAAACACTGGAATAGAGATTATTTGCAACCTGCATTTGTGCTACGTCAACAACACAATTATTGTTCAGCGTCAAGTCTCCTCCTATTACAATATCTCCGCCATCTCCTACGTAAGTGTATTTGTTGCTACCTGAACTTCCGTGTGTGACGCTTAAATTTCCGGCTATGTCAACGCTGGAAGCATTCGCATTGCCTAAATACACGTAGGAAATTCCTCCAGAATTGTTGGACACATCCACATTTCCACCGATAATCATATCTCCGTTATCGCAGATGTAAACGCGATCGTCAACGGAGGACGAAGCCATACTGATTTGCAAATCACCTGTAACTTCCAAACTCGAACCGCCTATATCACATATCCGGGTGTACGTACTTGAACCTGTGCAAACCTTATTAATAACCAATGTTCCGTTTACATAGTTACCTGCACTGTTGTATGGGAAGTAAAAACTCGAACTGCTGGAATCAAGAATCGTTACGCTGTTGGCAAATGAGTCCGGAGTTCCGTTGCCCCAGAGAAAGTAGCCCGACCCGATATTGGTCAGCGTGGTGAGACCCCCAACTGAATTACCACCCGCTTGGTTATCATTCACAGCCCCCGTTTTGCGCATCGTTAAATTTCCTCCGTACACAGTACCCCGTGTGTTGATACTTGGAGCCTCAAAGTCAATGTTTCCTCCAAAGTCACTATCATATAAAATCAAGGAGGCGTTGCCGGTCAAAACCAATGTTTGATCGGTTGCACCGGTTTGTGTGAAGTTTCTGAACTGAAGTGTTCCTTCAATGAACGCTCCGCTTAAGGAGATGATTTGCCCAGCGGCTAAAACGGCACTCCCTCCAGAATTTCCGAAGAAAACACCATCCGAGGCTGCGTTTGTATTCTCTAAAATAATATCGCCACCATAGGTTGCAGCGCTGTTGCTATTATGGTTGCAATACACCTGAGAATTGGTGGCCGAGCTTGAGTTCTCGATAATCAAAGAATCCCCAATAGAAATGTCTCCCTGATTTCCGAGGTACGTATTTCCAATGGTTGTTCCCCCTGTGTTAGTGATCGATACGCTCCCATCTATGCTAACAAACGAATTAGAATTGTTCGAGATATGCACATTGCTGGTAGTTCCTGTAGCAGAGTTGACAAATTGTGCAGAGCCATGCACGTCAACAGCGCCACCATCGCCAAAAATGATTCGGCAGTCAGCGGAGGTACCATTGTTGATCGCCACTACATCCCCATCAACATCAAGCGTTGAGCCCGTGTTGTTACTAACATAGAAAAAAGTACCCCCAAGTCCTGTCCCTGAATTGGTCACAGAAAGATTCCCTCCAACATAGTTTCCACTACTGTTGTTTGCGAGATAATTGTTGGAAGATGAAGTTGAATTAAAAACCAGATCTAAATCGAAAGTGTCTGGGTCGCCATTACCCATCATCATGTAACCTGAGCCAGTGTTAATGAGGTGAGTATAATCCATGAAGCGATTACCCCCTTGACTAGCATCATCGCTAGCTCCATTCTTGATAAACGAAACAGAATCCTGATAGACCGTTCCACGTGTTCGAATCCTTGGAGAAGTGGTATTGACCACTCCCGAGAAATTGCAATCATAGAACTCAATCAAGTTAGTCCCGGTAGTGGTAAGGGAAAGAGGTGATGACCCCAATTTGCTCACTTCTCTTAAATACAATTGACCGTTCACAAATCCGCCAGAGCCTATCTGCAAAGTTCGCCCGCTAGCGATTGTTGACTCCCCGGAGGCAGCTCCGAAATAGATACCTCCCGAAGTGGCTGAGTTTTGAAGCTCTACATTCCCTCCAAAAAAATGACCCGTCCCATTATATGCGAGGTATCCGTTACCACCGTTTGTAATGCTCATGGAGACGAAGTCACTGAATGTGTCTGGGGTTCCGTTACCCAGCAGGAAGTTATTAGCACTGCCCGAATGCACAAGGATCACGGTGTCCAAGAATACATTCCCGCCATTTCCATTGCTGTTACCAGTTCCCGTCTTTTCAAATCGGCAGTACTCGGTGAATTGTGATCCATCCAACTCAACTCCAGTAGACTGAACGTCAAGTTCAACACCGATTTGGGTGCCATTGAACGTAGTCGTTGAGGAAGAGACCACCCTTAATAAACTCCCTCCTGAATTATCAGATAAAACGCCATTAGACAGGGTGACCGTTCCTGTTGCTCTCAATGAGTTCCCGGCAAATTCAATAGTACCCGTATAGCTTGACAACACCAACCCGGCAACAGTGTCCAGCGCCAAATTGAGCGTACAATTTCCGTTGCCATTTGCGTCAAAACGCGCATCCTGAGCAACTGTTGGCGGCCCAAGCCCATCGGGAGCCCCATTAGAAGTGGTCGACCAGTTGTTGCTGCTCCAATTCGCGGGAACATCAGCCACCCAATACCGCGTTTGCCCAGATAGATTTTGGACAACGACAATTGCAAAAACAAAAAAAAGTACTCCTCGCGTTAAAAACATCCTAGTTGGGGGTTCCTAGCAGTATCGGTTGCTAAAATAGTGTGTTTCAGTATATCTGAGTTGTAATAAATATCACAACAACATAACGAGTCCATTTCCCCACCAGCATAAAAACAGAAACCCAAAAAGCGTTGACCCGAAACACGCCTAATGCAACGGCAATCACATCCCCGAGAAGTGGCGTCCAGCACAGAAGCGCCATCCAACTGCCGAAGCGCTGAATTCTAGATTGCCACCTGTCAATGGACATCTCATCTGTTCTAAGCCATTTTTTGATACGATTCAAATTCCCTAGCCAGCCTAAGTAATAACTACTCATTCCACCGAGCCAGTTTCCAAAGGTTGCCACCATCAAACAAAGCTTGGCATCGTATCCAGCAACGAGCATTCCCGCCAAAACAAACTCAGAGCTGAACGGGAAGACCGTAGCCGCCAGAAACGTTGCCAAAAACAAACCCAAGTAACCAAGCTCCAGCCAATCCATTTGGCAATGTTAAGCGGAAAGGTTGCAATGCAGTACATTCGGCTCGCATTGCGATTGTGGATGTTCATATTGGTTCTTGGGTTACTCTCTTGCTCTCGAAAACACTGCGTGGATTGCGTGGACAATTCCGGACATGTTTTCACGTTTTGTGATCCTGCAGAACCAGCCATCGACTCGCTGGAATGCTCGGAAGTCTATAAAAAGTGATCAGATACCTGCTATTAATTTACATTCTATTGTTCGCGCTTGTCGCATGTGATCGTCAAGTGGAGATCGAGAATCCATACCCCATCAAAGCCAAGTACTGTCAGCTGAATGACACATTGCTTGGAAATTGGGAAAGTGATTCGGTTTGGATTTTCACGCGGGTTGATTCATTGGATTCGACAATCATCAACACCAGACCGACATATTTCTATGACATGAAGGTTCGTTGTGCAGAAGACACCAACTTCCTGCTCGAATACACCAACTATGGTGGAGTGGTGACTAGAGAGTTTTATTCAAACAATTTTGAATCAAGCGACACCAGTGTTCTGCTCTATGACGAGTTGGATTTTGATCGCAACACTCCATCCTACGAAATCAACTATAATTTCAGCTCTGATTCAGCAATGCTGTTGAATTATTTCCGGCAATTGAACAGCGATCAGCGCACCGAAATATTTGTTTGGCTCAAGCGCCAATAGCCAGGTCGCAAATTCCATCATACTTGTTTCCTTTGCACCCCTGAAATTGAAGGCAATGGATATTAAGACAATCGTGGCAAAGGAGCCAATAGGCGAAATGTTGGAAGTGAAAGGATGGGTGCGAACATTTCGCAGCAATCGCTTCATTGCTTTGAATGACGGTAGCTGCGGTAAAAACCTTCAAATTGTGGTTGACTTTGAGCATATGGATGAAAAACTGCTTCGAAGAGTGACAACGGGTGCTTGCATCAGCGCGACCGGAAAAATTGTTGAATCGCAAGGTGCCGGTCAGAAAGTGGAAATGGTGTGCGAGTCGATCGAAATATTGGGTGATTCCAGCGCTGAGGAATTTCCGCTTCAACCCAAGAAGCACTCATTAGAGTTTCTACGTGAAATTGCTCACCTGAGGCCACGAACCCAAACATTTGGAGCGGTTTTCCGCTTGCGTCATGCAATGCAGTTCGCGATTCACAAGTACTTTAACGACAACGGGTTCTTTCAGGTTCACACACCAATTATTACTGGTTCGGATGCTGAAGGTGCGGGTGAAATGTTTCGAGTGAGCACGTTGAGCGCAGAGAATCCTCCTCGAAACGAAGAGGGTAATATCGATTGGAAAGAAGATTTCTTTGGCAAAGAAACTAACCTCACTGTGAGCGGCCAATTGGAAGGCGAGTTGTTCGCCATGGGGCTTGGAAAGATCTACACGTTTGGACCAACCTTCCGTGCTGAGAATTCTAACACCACGCGCCACCTAGCTGAGTTTTGGATGATCGAACCGGAAGTAGCTTTCAACGACTTGTTCGACAATATGGCTTTGGCCGAAGATTGCCTGAAATATGTGATTCGTTACGTTTTGGACAACTGCCGCGAGGATTTGGATTTGCTTCATAATCGCCAACAAGAAGAAGAAAAGCAGTTGCCGCAGGATAAGCGTAGCATGCCGCTTCTTGAGAAATTGGAGTTCGTGGTCAGCAACGACTTTGTTCGTTGTAGCTATACCGAAGCTATCGACATTCTTATGAACTCAAACCCAAACAAGAAAAAGAAATTTAACTACATCATCGAGGAATGGGGTGCTGATCTGCAGAGTGAACACGAGCGCTATTTAGTCGAGAAACACTTTGGAAAACCTGTGATTTTGTATGACTATCCTGCGAAGATTAAGGCCTTTTACATGCGCTTGAACGATGATGGAAACACAGTTCGCGCCATGGACATCCTCTTCCCTGGCATCGGAGAAATTGTTGGTGGTTCTCAGCGGGAAGAGCGCTATGAAGTGCTCAAACAGAAAATTGCTGACTTCGGAATCGAAGAAGAAACCATGTGGTGGTACCTCGAAACTCGAAAATTCGGAACATGCGTTCACAGTGGTTTCGGGCTTGGATTTGAGCGTCTTATCAGTTTCGTGACCGGAATGAACAACGTCCGCGATGTGATTCCATTCCCTCGCACACCGAAAAACGCAGAATTCTAGCGAACCAATCGTTATTTTTCGCCTCGCATGGCGTTAAAGCAAACCCTACAACAGAAGCTGCTTCAAAAGCTGAGTCCACAACAGATTCAGCTCATGAAGATGTTGCAACTGCCCACTCAGGCGTTGGAAGCACGCATCAAGGAAGAGCTTGAGATTAACCCTGCCTTGGAAGAAGGTCGCGAACGAGAGGAAGGCGACTATGACAGCGATGCAGACGATCAGATGGGAGAAGAGCTGAGCGAAGCCGAGCAGGAGTTTGACTTCAGCGACTACATGGACGATGACGAAACTCCGGGTTATAAGTACGAAGCCAACAACTACAGCAAAGACGATGAAGACAGGCGAATGCCCATCGGAAATTCATCAACATTTCATGATCGCCTGATAGAACAGCTTCATCTGCGTAACCTCAATGAAACTGAATTCGCGATTTGTGAGCACCTCATTGGTAGCCTAGACGACAGCGGATATTTGAGGAGAGAAGTTAGTGCAGTGGTTGATGACTTGGCCTTTACCCAGAGTATAATGACTTCGGAAGATGAAGTCAATAAGCTTTTGGAAAACGAAGTTCAGGATATGGATCCCGCAGGAATTGGTGCTCGGGATTTACAAGAATGCCTGCTGCTTCAAATCAAGCGAAAGCCGAGTTCAGTCACAGTGAAAACTGCAACCATCATCCTTGAGAAATTTTACACGGAATTCGTCAAGAAGCATTATGACAAGATCACTACCCGACTCGAAATTGAGGATGAAGATTTGAAAGAAGCATTGGATGAAATCATTCACCTAAATCCTAAACCTGGCAATTCATTAAACGAATCCAGCAGACCGGTAGAGCAGGTCGTGCCGGATTTTCAATTGGTGAACGAAGGCGATGAGCTTCGGGTTTTGCTTAATGGACGAAATGCTCCTGAATTGCGAATGAGTAAAAAGTACTCTGACATGCTTGAGGAGTTTGCGCAGATAAAGGGAAAACCTACCAAAACACAGCGCGATGCCATGCTATTTGTGAAGCAAAAGCTGGATGGAGCGAAGTGGTTCATTGACGCTATTAAGCAACGACAGAATACGCTGATTCAAACAATGCAAGCCATTGTCGATTACCAATCTGAATACTTCAAAACAGGTGATGAAACGAAGCTAAAGCCGATGATTCTGAAAGACATCGCTGACATCATCCACATGGACATCAGCACCGTGAGTCGTGTTTCGAACAGCAAATACATTCAAACACCTTACGGCACATTTCAGGTGAAATATTTCTTCTCAGAATCGCTTACCAACGAGGAGGGAGAGGAAGTGAGCACCCGTGAGGTCAAGAAAATTCTTCAGGACTTAATTGGTTCTGAAGACAAACGTCAACCTTGGACGGATGAAAACCTGTGCAAGGAATTGAAAAGCAAAGGCTATAATATTGCCAGGCGAACAGTTGCGAAGTATCGAGAGCAACTCGACATTCCTGTGGCGAGACTCCGTAAGGAACTATGAGGACAGCTTCACATATCGTCTCTTACCTGTTTCACCCCATTTTTCTTCCAACCGCAGGTTTGCTGATCATTTTCAGCATCAACAGCTATGTGGCGCACACCACACCTTTCGGGCGACAGATTTTTCTGGTAAGTTGGATATTCATCAACACTGCTGTCATTCCATTCCTGTTCACCGCATTTTTGAGATGGAAAAGACTGATCAAGTCCATCCATCTTGAAGAACAGGAGGACAGGACCATCCCGTTTGCATTTGCCTTGTTTTTCTATTTCACAAATTATTGGCTACTACGCGACATCGCGATGCCAACGATCATTTACTCATTGTTTCTTGGGAGCAGTGTGGCCGTAGGGCTCTCGCTACTAATCAACTTTTTCACCAAGATCAGCATTCACATGATAGGAATGGGTGGCTTAACGGCTTCCATTTATGGGATGGCGCAGCTATTTGGTACAGAGATTCTCTCTCTGCTTATTGTAAGCATACTTGCCAGTGGAGTGGTTGGCTCCGCTAGGTATGTGCTTGAATCTCACTCCCTTCGCCAGATTTACATGGGTTGGGTTATTGGCTTTGCAGCCATTTATGTGCCGGTGATTAACGGATGGGGGTAATTACTCTGCCGGAGCGACTTCAGTGAGCATCAAACCCCAGCGCATGGGATGAAGATCATTCCGCGTAAATAAAATCATCGCTCGATCATCTACATAAAAGTGAGCGAAAATGTGTTCTCCCAACGTGAGACTAAACTGGTCACCCAATTCCCCCATAGTTTGCGAAATGGTCATGCCCATCTGGCCTTCAAACAGAGTGGTTATCTCTGGTGATTTGGTCTCAATAAGTAAGGTTCCTGTTTCTAAATTAACGGTGATGAATGTTGGGTCAGGGGTTTCCTTTTTTGTGTTTTCTCCCCTATTGTTCACATTGATATTAGTGGATTGGAACTTTCGCACATCCTGCGAAAATCCTGAAAATGAAATCAATAACAAGAATACCGATACAACAATCCTCATGAGCATTCAAATGTAATCAAGTTATCAAATCGAATCCAAGGCTTGTCGGCTTGATTTTGACCGATTGTAAAGTAATACCAAGATGGCAAGAAAAGCGCTGATTCCGTAAGCTTCCTCTAATGGAAACCCAAGGAGATCAATCCCTGATGATTGTTCCATGTCATACCAAACAAGCACGTCATTGATCAGATAATGCTCTATAACAACCTTAATAACCATGGCGGGAATCATCCACGCAAGGATGGACAAAAGAAGCTCAGCACGCCAAGACTGATTCCTTGATATGAACACGAGCAAAAAGGTAATGAGACTAATTGCAAACGCGATTGTGGATAAGAGAAAAGTGTTTAAATAGTAGAGAAAAATCCCTGATGTAATTATTACGAACCAAACCACCGACTTAGCCATCGAATCCATATCGCGAACATGACTTCGATTGGATAATCGTTGATAGCTGGCAAGAAAACCGAAACTGAATATTGGGAGTAATAGAATCAGTGTCAAAGGATAATCGGACAAATAGGTGGAACCAAAATAGGATGCGTTAAACTCAACAAGGTTCAATTCGCCAACCAGCCTAACAAGAGCTAAACCAATCGCAACCGAAATTGTCGTTGAAGTTATAGCTGCCTTAACATTCAATCTGCTTCCCTTGACCAACGCCATGGACACCGCCAATAAGATGATTACCAGAGTCCATGTTGTCATGCGGAGGTCGGGCTGCACATAAATGGCAAAATACTAGCTGAACTTTCTTTTTATTGCTTTACAAACAGTTGTGATGCGCTAAGGTTTTCTCCTTTCAATCTCATAAGATAAACCCCGGGAGCCAGATCAGTCAAATCAAGTGATTCAGAAGTTTGCGCATTAAGCTGCAATTTACGCTGAATCATTAGCTGTCCATTTGTTCCGGTCATAGTCACGTTGACCAAACCAATGTTCACATCAGATTGCAGGTAAATGACATCCGAAGCAGGATTAGGGTAAAGTCGAATTGAATTCTTAAAGGCTGTTGCATCAGCAACTCCTAAACAGTCATGAATGCTAATTTCGATGGTGTCAGTGTTAGCACACCCATTCGCATCCACTACACCCACCCAATAAGTGCCGGCTTCGGCAACTATGATTGTTTCTGTTGTTTCTCCCGTTGACCAGAGATAAGTTCCCGCGCTACCCCCATGAAGTTCATAATCTACCGCATCACAGAAAACCGAATCCGCCCCCAAATCGACAACAGGAAGCTCATTCGTGTAGCCAACCTCAGCTTCAAGCATACTAACGCAACCCAAACTATCTGTTATTGTCAGAGTGTAAGAGCCGCTCGAGATACTGCTAATTGAAGACGTTTGTTCTCCCGTATTCCAAGCGTATTCGTATGGCATTGTCCCCCCTAACACTCCTGATTGAATTTGACCATCAGAACCACCGAAACAGGTCACATTTTCAATGGTCAACATCAAGTCCAACGTATCAGGCTCGGTGATCAAAACACTGTCCGAATAATAACATCCGTTGATATCCGTAACCATCACATAAACGAAGCCAGTGTCTATTGAATCTGCGAAAACAAGACTATCACCATTGCTCCACTCGTATGTATATTCCATTGTACCGCCAACAACGCTAACCGTTGCAAAACCATTTTGCGCTCGATAACATGATACCATTTGTGCACTATCAATCACCGCGATTAAGGAATCTGGTTGGGCCAGTTCGTATGAAACACTTGCCTCACATCCATGATCATCCGTTGCTGTTAGCGTATAGATTCCGGCCATCAGACTCGATGACATACTATTCGACTGACTGTTTGACCACAGGTAGGCATATGGCGATGTCCCACCGAATGCAGTAGCAATGATAGACCCATCGGATAATCCATGGCATGAAGGCATGATACTCGAGTCAACAACAACAATCAGTTCCGTTGGCTCGGTAATCGTCACGGTATCCTGAGTCGTGCATCCATTGACATCGGTTACCGTCACCTCGTACTGTCCAGCTATAACACCGCCATTGGATGCACTATTCGCGGCATTGCTCCAGCTGTAAGCATAGGGCACAGTTCCACCCACGGGAATAACCTCCGCTACGCCATCTGAACCACCGAAACAAGAAACGTTGAATTGATTCGTGGACGACTCTAAAACTTGCGGTTCAAACACCGTCACAAATGTCGAGGCGGTGCATCCGTTATCATCCGTTGCTGTGACGGTGTAAGTTGCCGCGCTTAAGCCGCTCAGCGTTTGTCCGGTGGATGATGTTGACCATTGAAAGGAGTATGGACTTGTGCCTCCAGTTCCGATGGCGTTGGCTACTCCATTTGACTGGCCGTAGCACAGTACAGAATCTGCGCTTGCCATCACCATGAGCTGAGTAGGCTGTGTTATGATTACAGATTCCGTTGTCGTACAACCATTGTTGTCATTTACCGTGACCGTGTATGTTCCAGCTGCTACGTTACTCAAGAGTCCCGTTATTGAGCCATTGGTCCAAACATATCCATATGGGAACGTTCCTCCTGAAGCACTCGAGCTAGCCGCTCCATCTGATCCTGAAAAGCAAGACACGTTGTTTGTAACCGAAGTGCTGACCGTCAACGTTGCTGGTTCGGTAATGGTATTGCTCACCGATGAGCTACATCCATTGTTGTCCGTCACAGTTATTGTATAATTTCCGGCAGACATTCCGCTAATATCTTGGGTGTTGGCGCTATTGTTCCAGCTGTACGCATATGGCGATGTACCTCCACTCACGCTCATGTCGATGGATCCATTGCTTCCACCATGGCAAGACACATTTGAGACCGATGTGGTCGAAACCACCAATGGCGTTGGTTGCGAAACCGTAATTTGTTCAGTATCAACACAACCGTTATTATCGGTAATGGTCACCGTATAAGTGCCAGCCACCAATCCACTGTTGGCAGATGATGTGGTTCCGTTTGACCAGAGATACCCATATGGAGTTGTGCCCCCCACTTGAGTTGCCAGAATGGCCCCGTCAGAACCCCCTGCACATGAAACATTGTTTTGGTTTGTGATGCTAGCGACCAAAGCGGCAGGCTGCGTAATGTTTGAGCTATTCTGCACAGTGCAACCATTGGCATCGGTGACCGTTACTGAGTAATTACCGGCAGACAAACCAGTGGTTGTATTACCGCTAGCACCGGTGCTCCATAAATAACCATATGTTGAGGTTCCACCGCCAGCAGATGCCATCATGGAACCATTCGCCCCATTGAAGCAACTGATGCCATTGGCAACTGATATGGATACTGTCAACGCTGAAGGTTGGGTTATCGTAACCGATTCCTGGTCAGTGCAGCCATTGGCATCTGATAATGTGACCGTGTAGGTTCCTGATGTAAGAGAAGTATTTGCCGAACTGGTGACAGCATTATTCCATAAATAAGAATACGCTCCGGTTCCTCCAGAACCTCCCGCAATCGCCACTCCATTGTTTCCTCCATTGCATAAGACATTCGATGTTGAAACCATACTTGCAATCAATGCTGAAGGCTGTAAAATAGTTGAAGACATCGAGGCTGTGCACCCGTTAACATCAGTCGCGGTCACTGTATAGGTGGCTGCATTTAATCCGGAAAGCGTTGACCCCGATGCAGAATTGCTCCACAAGTAAGTATAGCCCGGACTTCCTCCTGATGCCGTTGCAACAAGCTGTCCGTTGGAGCCTCCATTGCACGAGACATTCGTGCCAACAAGACCCAAGGAAACTGCCGTTGGTTCCGCGACCGATGCACTGCCAATATCGGAGCACCCTTTGTTGTCAGTGACCGTCACAAAGTAGGTACCTGAAGACAGTCCGGTTATGGAATTTGTAGATGCTCCGTTGCTCCAATTGTACGTCATACCACTATTGCCGCCAGTCGTTGATGCAACCACGGAACCTGTGGATCCTCCATAACATGACGCATTGGTGACGGCTGTAAATGCCATCAACACCGCTGGCTGGTTCATTGCGCGTGCTCTAGTAGATGTGCACCCATTGGCGTCTGTTACAGTAACCGAATAGGTTCCGGCAGACAATCCATTATTCGATGCTGTTGACGCACCATTGCTCCACTGATAGGCATAACCAGGGGTGCCTCCACTGGGATTTGCTGTCAAAATACCGTCATCCTCTCCATTGCAACTAACACTGACTCGAGTGAGCGCAGGAATGGAAATATTCGATGGCTGAGTTAATGTGGCCGAGGCAGTGGATGTACAGCCGTCATTGGTCGTTACCGTGACGGTATATGTTCCTGCTGCTAAAGCATTTGCTGAAGATCCGGTTGCTCCATTGTTCCATAAATAGGAATAAGGAGTTGCGCCACCAGTGGCCGAAACTGTGACCGAGCCAGAGGCATTGTTGAAACAGGTCAAGTTGCTAGTCGATGCAATCGAAGCACTTACGGCCGCAGATTGAATGATCGTTACGTTATCTGCGTCTGTGCATCCATTGGCATCTGTAATTGTAACGGTGTATGTACCGCTTGAAAGTCCGGTTAATACCCCCGCAGTAGACCCAGTATTCCATGCATATGAATATGGCGATGTTCCGCCAGCACCTGTGGCTGTTGCTGTTCCCGCTGAACTACCTCCACAACTATTCTGCACTCCTGTTATCGCTGCATTGAGCGCTGAGGGCTCTTCTACGTCAACTGAAGATGTTGTTGTGCAGCCATCGTTTGCTGTTACAGTTACCGTATAAGTAGCCGCAGCCAAACCTGTCAATACAGCAGATGAAGAGCCATTGCTCCAGCTGTAAGAAAACGATGTTCCCGTACCTGACGCACTCGCACTGGCTGTTCCATCTGTCAGACCATTGCAACTCACATCTGTTGCGGTTGAGCTTACTGCAATTGATCCGTTTTGAATCAGGGTTTCGTTGAATGAACTTGTGCAGCCTGCATTATCCGTAACGGTTACGGTGAACGTTCCTGCACCGAGATTGCTTGCAATGTTTGTGTTCGATCCACTACTCCAGACATAGGAATAAGGTCCCTGTCCTCCTCCAGCCACTGCACTGAGTGAACCATTGTTTCCAACGCACGTTGGGGCTGTGGAATTTAAAACCGCAGTGATTGAAGCAGGTTGGGTAATATTAGCCACATCTGTATCTGTGCACCCGTAGCTGTCTGTTATCGTTAGCGTATATGTACCTGAACCAACCAATG
The DNA here is from genome assembly GCA_041391765.1 of Flavobacteriales bacterium. Taxonomy (GTDB): domain Bacteria; phylum Bacteroidota; class Bacteroidia; order Flavobacteriales_G; family Salibacteraceae; genus SHAN690. Next base: position 19,814 of record JAWKNJ010000023.1, read on the forward strand.
AAAGGGTAGCTCCAGTGGCTCCGCTACTCCATGCATACGAATACGGAGGCTGACCTCCGGATACAGTGGTAGTAGCTCCTCCATCAAGCGCTCCGTAACAAGACACATTTGTCACCGAATTAATACCGGCCGTAAAGGGCGCTGGGTTATTTATTACCACGGTCTCGGCATCAGCGCAACCATTGTTATCCGTGACGGTTACAGTGTAAGTACCTGCCGCAAGACCAGTAACTGTGCTTCCGCTAGCTCCAGTGCTCCAAGCATAAGTATATTGACTCGATCCACCGGAACCGGATGCCTGAATCTGACCATTGAGGCTACCCGCGCATGTAACATTAGTAACTGTGGCATTGGCGATCAACGCGGCCGGCTCCACGATCGTTGCGGATGTCGAATCCGTACATCCGTGGTTGTCAGTAACTGTCAATGAATAGGTTCCCGAAGACAAACCCGATTGAAAGCTTGTTGTGGCACCATTGCTCCAGGAATAGGTATATGGTGCAGTTCCGCCAGTGGCCACAGAAGCTAAGGACCCATTGTTAGCTCCAAAACAGGTAAGTGTCGAACCTGTAGCACTGGTGTTCAATTGATTCGGCTGGGTAATAGTCACACTTTGAGTTTCTGTGCAACCGCTTGCGTCTGATACTGTCACTGTATAGGTGCCCGCATTCAAATTTGAAAGTCCGGAGGCTGTGCTTCCAGTGCTCCAGATATAGGCAAAAGGTGCCGTGCCACCCGTCACAGCAGTGGTAATTACACCATCAGCATCACCGTTGCAAGTAACGTTAGATGCAGTCAAAGAAACATTTGCGCAGTGGTAGGCACTGATGAAATTCTTTATGATGAGTTTAATTTGAGAATTACTCAGGGCATTATCACCTCCATAATTTCCAGCTGTCGTCAGATTCAAAATATGTCCATTCCCAAAATCCCGAACTACAACCCCTGGTGTAGTTGAATTATTGTACATCAATATTGTTGAGGGTTGGGTGCTGAACGATCTTAATGCACCAGTACTAAATGAACCAAGAAATCCAAAAGCAGAAGAAACCCCACTAAGAACAGGGTGGGATGACTGACCAGAGGCTACCGAAAAATTGCAAGTTGTGCCATATCCTACCCGTGTAGTCAGAATTAAATCGACCATGCTTTGTAGCCTGTTCTGTGGTGAAATATATTCCCACGAATTCCAATCCATACCAATGAAAAGTCCGTGGTCATTTTGAACGAAATTCACGAGCGCAAGCTGACCAGCTGTCGGCATGTCTGTGGAATAAGTTGTACCGTTCAGGTGAATCACTGCATCAAAGGAGGTAAGTGAAGGATTTGAGCCTGTAAAACCCGTTTCGCTTGTTGGACTCATCGTCACGCTCATTCCACTCGCAATGAGATAGCTCTTTAGCGATACGGTATTTGTATTGGTAGGAGAATCATCCCAAAGGATCAGCACATTCTGACCTAAAACAGATTGGAATGCACTGAGGGTTACCAAAACCAAAAGTGCCTTTCTCAAAAAGTAAGTATTCCTCATAATCCTAAATAATAAAACAAAGGTCTAATCCCTATGTAAACTAAAAATCAAATTTAATTCCCTGTGCCAACGGAAGTTCCGTACTCCAGTTGATGGTGTTCGTCTGTCTGCGCATGTACGCCTTCCAAGCATCTGATCCGCTTTCGCGGCCTCCGCCTGTTTCCTTTTCTCCGCCAAATGCACCTCCGATTTCTGCTCCTGAAGTGCCGATGTTCACATTGGCAATGCCACAGTCTGATCCTCGGTGGCTCAAAAAGATCTCGCTCTCCCGCATATTGGTCGTCATAATGGCTGAACTAAGTCCTTGTTTAACACCATTTTGCATGGCAACAGCATCTGCAAAATCGCTGTATTTCATCAAATAGAGTATTGGAGCAAATGTTTCGTCCTGCACAATCTCCCATTCGTTTTTCACCTCCGCGATTACCGGTTTAACATAACATTCACTTTCAAATCCGGCACCCTCCAAGACGCCTCCTTCTACAATCAGTTTGCCTCCAGAATTCTTTATTTTCTGAATTGCACTCAAATACATTTCAACGGCTGCCTTGTCAATGAGTGGTCCAACGTGATTATTAGTGTCCAACGGATCTCCGATCCTTAATTGAGAATAAGCCTTAACGAGCGAATCGCGCACTTGGTCGTAAACGGACTCATGGATGATCAGCCTTCGCGTGGAAGTGCATCGTTGACCGCATGTTCCAACAGCTCCGAAAACAATTCCGGGAATCGCAAGCTTCAAGTCTGCATGTTTTGTGATAATGATGGCATTGTTTCCTCCAAGTTCAAGGATGGTTTTTCCGAGTCGCCTTCCCACCGCTTCACCGACCTTTTTTCCCATGCGAATGGAACCAGTTGCCGAAATCAACGCTACGCGATGATCAGAGGTCATTAACTCACCGATTTTGTAGTCGCCCACTACAAGGGCGTTAACGCCTTCTGGAACATGGTTTCTCTTAAAGACATCCGCAACGATGTTCATACAAGCCACCGCGCAGAGGGGAACTTTTTCCGATGGTTTCCAGATACACACGTCTCCGCAAATCCACGCCAGCATGCTGTTCCACGCCCAAACGGCAACAGGAAAATTGAATGCTGAAATAATACCCACAATTCCCAACGGATGCCACTGTTCGTACATACGATGCATTGGTCTCTCGCTGTGCATGGTCAGGCCGTGCAATTGACGAGATAAACCGACTGCAAAGTCGCAGATGTCAATCATCTCCTGAACCTCGCCTAAACCTTCTTGAAGGCTCTTGCCCATTTCATAACTCACTAAGCGTCCTAATGGGTCTTTCTTTTCACGTAATGCTTCCCCTATTTGGCGAACAACCTCGCCTCGTTTTGGCGCAGGCCACATTCGCCATTCAGCGAAAGCCTTTTCACATTGCGCAATCACTTTGTTGTATTCATCTGAGGAGGTCCCTTTTACCTCACCAACCAACTTGCCGTCTGTAGGAGAGTATGACTTGTATACAGTACCTTTTGATTCCATCCAAACGGTTCCAGTGCATGTTCCGCTTGCAGATTCATGAATTCCAAGTTCCTTTAAAAAATCCTTCATTGATTACAAATGTTTGCGCAAAAGTACACCTGTAAACTTGGGACGCTTGCGGAATATTCAATTACCTTTAACCAGCTCATTTTAAGCGCTATGAAAAAAATAATATTCTATTTTATCCTGCTTCTCTCGACTGTATCGGCTTTTGCACAGATCACTGTAACGAGCGCATACGTGGCAACGTTGGGTGATACCGTGCTTATGTCAGAAGACACGATCCATGGCTCAAGTCTTAATCTTGGTTCTGCAGGAGGCAATCAACTTTGGGATTTCAGCTCTTTGGTTGAACACGACCCTGATGGTTTCATTTTGCAAGATCCATCCACGGCACCGCTTTACACTAATTTTCCGGAAGCCGATTTTGTTATCAATGACCTAGAAGACAGTACACACCTTTTTTTCAAGCAAACTTCCAATGCACTTGACGTCATCGGGGTAGTTGAATATGACAGCATGGGCAATCCTGAAGTGTTTGATGCATTTGGTTCATGGAGATTCATGCAATTTCCAGCAACACAAGGCACCACATTCTCTTCGAACGTTCTCACCCAAGTTCAAACCCAGTTTTTCGGAGTTGACTTTGACAGCATAGGACCGCATCCATATATAGACTCACTTCGAGCCAAAATCTCTTTTAGCTTTTACAACGAGTTTGATGCTTGGGGAGATGTCAAACTCCCGCAAGGGACGTATTCATGCGTTCGACAAAAAATACTTCAGACGCTGAGGTATTCAAATGATTGTTACTACAACGGCAACTGGCATCCGTTTACGCCTTTGATGTTGATTTTCATTGACTCAGTCAGCTACGATACATTAGGTGAGATCACCTACAGGTGGTGGAGTGACAATTCAGCGGCAAATCTTTTCGTAGCAGAGGCAAGTGTAGACTCTAACGACAACTCACAACCAAATGTGACTTATTTGAACGCGCGACCTGATTGGCCTGATGGTGTTGGTGAAGGAACCAATTTCAGTTTTAAGTTGTTCCCAAATCCCACGTCTGATCGATTGACCATCTCCACCAATTTTGAGGGAAACCTTGAGGTCACCATTCTGGATATTTCAGCCCGACCGGTGTTGGTATTGCAGTCGAAAGCGAACACCGCAATTGATTTGCGGACATTGCAAACTGGAACCTATTTAGTTATGATCAATTCAGATCAAGGTCAGCTTCTCAAGCTGGAAAAGCTGCAGATTCGCTAATACTTCTCGAAATCAAATCTTGCAATGCTTGGTTCATAAAAAATGCTCGCCACACGATTTACATGCGAATATCCTTCATCTTTCTCCAGATGGACTGTTAAATCCCCAAACCAAAACCCGTTTCTTCCTTCGCAATCGGGTACGTTCATGGTGTTGTAACGCAACACCTTGGTTTGATATCCATCACAAGTAACCCATAGATCCCACACTTGGTCATAGGGTACTTCGATTGTAAATTGGGCATTCCATCGTATGTGAACACTTTGAATCACGTTTCCAAGGGAATCCTTGATGCTCGCCTTCATATCTTTTACCCGAGTCCTTTCACTCGTTTTAATTCGGACTTTAGAAACAAGGCTTTTGTCCAATTTACCGACATAAATGAACTGCGCATTACTTACACAGCTGAACCCTATGAAGACAAGTGTTGCTATTAATCTCATGGCCATTTATTTGGGAGGAGATACGTGGAAAAAATTGTAGCCGTTGGGCCATCCAATCTCATTTACGCTACCGCAGGAATCTAGCGTTTTTCGTAGTCGAAATTTTCTATTTCCATGCGAAATGCAACTCGTGCAACGGTGTCGGGATCACCAATTCCGGCTGGCTCCAGCTTTATAGTGAATCCACCATACTCATATCCCCATTGCTGATGATTGCAGGGAACATTTCGAGTATCAAATAGTATAACCTTCGAATGACAGTCTTTTGCTTCAACGACCATCCTCATGTCCTTGTCAAAGGGCATTGACACTTCGAATCGGCCCTTATGATTGGTGAGCGTCTCGGCAATAATATTCTCATCGGAATCAACTAAGCTCACTTTGGCCTTGTGAATCACAGTGCCATCCGTTTTGCGCACAGTGGCATCCACCTTCAAATTCCCTTTAGTTTGAGAAAAGCCATTCACACAAATAAACATGAAGCATACTATCAGAACAGCTTTCATGGCTTCTTTTCAAATAAATGTACATCCCGCTGCGGGAAAGGAATCGTCACGTTGTTTTCGCGGAATCGCCTGTCGATCTCGAAACGGATGTCGCTGCGCACGAACTCAACTTCCCACGTATTTTCTGCCCAGAAAAGAAGCTTGAAATTCAAGGAGGAATCTCCAAACTCTTTGAACTGAACCTTGATAGGCTTATTCGTAGAAACTGCCTGATGATCGGCCGCAGCTGAAGTCAAAATGTTGCGAACCAATTCGGTATCGGACCCATAAGCCACGCCCACTTCCACGCTAAACCGTGTCAGCACGTCCCCTTCTGACCAATTGATGACATTGTCGGAGATCAGTTTGCTATTTGGGACGATGATGGTGATACCGTCTCGCGTTTTGATTTTACTCGCTCGAAAATCAATTTCTATCACACGACCTACGGTGCTGTTGAACTCTACAATATCACCAACACGAACAGTTCCTCCGAAGAGCAAAATAACGCCACTCAGGAAGTCGTTGAAGATTTGTTGAATACCGAGCCCAATACCGACCAGCAATGCTGCCGAGCCAGCTAGGAATATCGTTAGATCAATTCCAACGGATTCCAATGAAGCGATGGTAGCGAAAATGTAAGCGAAATAGGAAACGAGTTTGTGCAGCGCATAAAGAGATGATCGCTCCATCCATTCTCTGCGCTTAATCGCTCGATTCACGAAGGCTTTGAAAACACGCAAACCAAGCCAGGTGGTCGTGTATATTGCCACCACGAGAATGATGTCCATCAATGTCAGGTGGAAGTCACGATAACGGACTAACTCAATGCTTAAAATTTCCTTTAACTCCTCCACGTAACAATACTACTGACTAATCTTTAGAATCTGATTTTACTGGGCGCTTTGGGACATCATCACGAGTCATGATCCGCTTCATATTGAATCCATAAGCAAGCTCATCGTAGTATATCATGAATGAATTGCTTTCCGCCTCTGCACCATCTACCATGAAGTATGATTCAATATCGTTTACGGAATATTGAAAATCCCACCTTCGGTATTTGTCCGGCACATTGTGGGTATTGATGTAGAAAAAAGTAAGCGGAAAACGATCGCTTTTAAACCAAACGATTCCTGTTTGACTATGATCCACTTTGCAGGTCAATGACCTATCTCTATCCGCAAAAATCTCTCTTGCACCATCCGTATTGGATGCATTGAGAAATGACTGGAACAGAGGCCGATCATGCTGATAATAGTCATCCATATAGAATGTTACAAAGAGACCGTGATCCTTTTTTTGTGCATTGGTACTCAGGAGCACAAAGAAGAATAGGCAAGTCAACAGAACGGATTTCATGATATCACTTTTAGTGCAGCACCGTTCTGCCCAGGGTTTTATTTATCTCCTTTTTAATTGCTTCTAGTTTTATCTGCTTCGCAAGAAATGAGTCAACATCACCACCTAAAGCAGAGTGATCTTTCATGAGTTGTTGATTCTCTTTGATCATGCGTTCAACACGCTTTGATTTGTATGCGTAAATCGCCTCAATAACTGCTCTGCGCAGCTTCTGTTCCTCCGAATCTACAAAGATTTCTTTTCTAACCCAGTTGTCGAGTTGATATGGAAAGGATATTAAATCCACTATCAGCGCTCCAAATTCATCCGTTTCCGACTGCACAAATTGATCAACATTAAATCCTTTTGAATCATACTCAGAAGCAATCTTCTCAAACAACGACCGATACTTCGGAACTTCAAATGTGATGTCATCACCTTCGATTTCATCCAAGATAAACTCGAGTACGTTAAACTTCTCAGGCTCTGGATTCTCGTCCGATGGTTTCTCCACAGAAAATTCACGGTCGTGATAATTCACCATCAATCGCAATAAGTCGCGCTCCTGATGTTCGACCGTATCCTCAACAAATTTTTGGTTCTCCTGAAAATCATTTTCTACAATGGGTGCCTCAGGCAACTCCTCATAACCGCGTGATCTATTGTGTTGTCTGTGATTCTTTCTTAGTGACTTGTTCAGTTCACTGATGAGCGCCCGCTCACTTACGCTCATCAACTTGCTACATTCGGCAATGTAGATTGAACGCAGGATAGTATCTGGTATGAGCGCAATGCTATCCACCATAGCGTGAATCACCTCGTTTGTTTTGATGGGATCGCCTTTCGCTTCTTCCATTAGAAGTCCAGCCTTGAATGCAATGAAGTCTTGTGCCTTTTCACTCAAGTATTCCTGAACTTCTATGCGATCATGCTCTTTGCTAAATGAGTCAGGATCATGGCCATCGGGCAGCAACACAACCTTCACATGCATTCCCTGTTCCAGAATCAGGTCAATACCTCGCAAACTGGCCTTAATGCCCGCTCGGTCACCATCGTAAACCAGTGTGATGTTTTGGGTATATCTGGAAATCAACCTAACCTGTTCTTTGGTTAGTGCCGTCCCCGAGGATGCCACCGTGTTCTCGATGTGCTTCTGGTGAAAGGATATAACATCTGTATAGCCTTCTACCAGATAGCAATTGTCTTCCTTGGCAATAGAACCCTTGGCGAAGTAGAGACCATATAAGGAACCACTTTTGTCATAAATCGCATTCTCCGGTGAGTTAATGTACTTAGGAATGCTCTTATCTGCCTTAAGTGTTCTTCCTCCAAAACCAATAGTTCTGCCGCTCAGGTTTTGTATCGGGAAAATGACGCGACCTTTGTAGCCATCGTATTTGCGTTCGTTTTTCTCTTTTACCAAGCCTGTAGCCAGGAGGTACTCGTCCTTATAACCCTTTTCGCTAGCCGCGTTGGTGAATGCCTGAAAATCGTCTGCATTATACCCCAGCTGGAACTTTCGAATCGCACCCTCGTTGAAGCCGCGCTCCTTAAAATAACTCAAGGCTATACTCTGCCCTTCCTGAGTTTCCCACATCTGATTGACAAACCAGTCGCGAGCAAACTCATTGATAATGTAGAGGCTCTCCCGCTCATTCCGTGCTTCTTCCAGTTCAGGTGTAACCTGTTCCTCCTCAACTTCAATGTTGTAGCGCTTGGCCAACCAACGGAGCGCCTCAGGATACGTGAAATGCTCGTGCTCCATGAGGAACGTAACCACACTTCCACCCTTGCCCGAACTGAAGTCTTTGAATATCCCTTTAGCGGGAGACACCATGAACGATGGTGTTTTCTCGTCTGTCCATGGACTTAGGCCCTTTAAACTGGACCCCGACTTTTTAAGATTCACGAATTCCCCGATGACCTCATCGATGCGCGCAGCATTGAGAATTTCATCGACTTTGTGAGGAGGAATCATAGCCAACGAAAGTAAGATTCGCTGACAAGAATGCGCGTCATCGATTCAGGTGAAATCAGAAATCCCGCTCTTGCAGAATTGAGCCATCCATATTGTAGAAAGTCCAGTGTCCGCTTTTCTTATCATTCGAGAAATAGCCTTCATAGCGCTTTTTACCGTCCGGCCAGTACACTTCCTTTTTTCCCTCCATGAGGCCATTTTGATATACTCCCAAACTCCAGAGGGTCCCGGTCTTGTAATAGTATCGCCATTCTCCGTGCCGTTTGCCCTGCTCATCCAAGCCACCCTCGTACTCTAAAACACCGTCCTCGTAGAATTTTTCTTCGCGCTGCTTGATCTTCTTTCCATCCTTTTCCAAGTAGTAAGCCACCAGTTTCGGTTGTTCTGGCGTCCATGCCTTCTCAACGACTCGTTCGGGTTTTTGCTCGCATGCGCTCATTATAAACGCAAGCATGGCAAGGATGCTGACAAAGATTCGATTCATGCAGCGAATGTAGAAACCGATCTATGATCTGGAATACATAATTAGTTTAAGATCCTTCAAGTGAAACGTATCTGAAACATCTCTAACCAAGAGCTGGAACTTGGCGTTTGGTTCGTTGATCATCTCCCATTTGAACCCATAACTTCCAGTTTGTAATTTATCTGTTCCCTCCATCTCGAATTGAAACAAGGGCACCCCGTGAATGAAGTGCGGCTCGGAAGGGTTGTCGGAAACAATTCTGGCAATCATGGATCCGTTTTCGTCAAGAGCGAATTCGTTTTCGAAGGACACCCTGCATACATCAAACCAGCCGCGGCTATAGAGACTATCCAACGGTAGGGAGAAAATTACGCGTTCGCTGGCCTCCTTGATCGTTATATCTCCGACCAAAACTTCATGAACCTTTTTCAGCTTATTGTATTGAGGATTTCGACCCCAAATCCAATATCTGTACTTCAGGTCTGTTTTCAGGAATACCTTCCAGTAACTTTCTTTATTCATTCGATGCCAATGGAGAATAAAATGCTGATACTGATATGTTTGAATAAGATTAAATGGAACGCTTAAAGACATGATCAGGGTCAAAATCGCGACTTTCCAGATGGCCAAAGCTGAGAACATCATACCTATTACCAGAAAAAAAAGCGGCAAATAATCAATAAAAGGTCGCTGGCCAAAGCTTGCACCATAATCCCATGACCACCATGCTGATGAAACGTAGACCACAGCAACGAACCAAAACAACCAAGTTAGCGCCTCATACACCCTTTTTTGGCTAAACATCCAGACCACAGCAACAAGGCTAAAAAGCAAAACCGGGTAATAAACGAAAAGCCCCTTTTGATAGCTGAATAGAAGATCGGCCCATCTGGGCTGAAGAAAATTGAATCCTTCGTTTTGATAGGAATACAGAATGAAATCTCCGGTTTGGAGATACCAAAGTATGAACTGAATACTTGCAACTCCGCTAAAAGCGATAACCCCAAGGATTACTTGAATTGGGTTAGCAATCAATGAGCTCAACCGCTCTCTTATGACTTGGGTTGATCCCGCCAGAAAAGGCAAGGCAAGAATTACTAAAACGTTGACTTGCCGCAGCAAAAACACCATTCCAAACAAAGCGGCTGCGCAAATAAGGTATCTAAAGCTTCTGCCTTCAAACCAAGCCTTGCTCGTATATAAAAACGCGCACATGGCCGACATTGAATAGACATGACTGAAGGCGGCATCGAAGTAGGAATAATGCAAGACCCCTGTTCCAAATACCATGGTAATCTGCATCACAAAAATTAACCAGGGCTTAATCAAATAAAGCGCACAGAGGAGTCGAAAGAAAATCAATCCCAGAAAAACATAGAATAAAGCTCCGTAGAAAACCGCCATTTGAAAAGGTTTCTCATATCCAGAAAGCTGAGTTTGATCGGGTAAGGTGCTTAATGTTGCCAGAAAAAAAGGTGCGAGCATCAGCGCCTCACCACAAGAATATTTATTCACGTTGCGCTCACCATAAGGTAAGTAGATTCCGAAGGCCACTTTGCCATTTTCAAGACTTCTGGTCCGTTCAAATTCTTCGGGATTACGCAGGATGGTAAAATCTTTTCGAACCAGATCATTCTCAATGAAAATTGATACGAGATAATCATAGTAACCAAAGCCATCGGATTTGATTGTCTCCTTGTTGTTTCCCAAAAAATTGTTGAAAACAAGGATCATCAGGCATATCAGAAAAACCTCTGAAACGCACCAGCGGTATAGGATTCTTAGATAACTTGATCCAGGTTTCAACGATTATGAATTCGAAATTTCTACCTGAAAGACTTCAACTAATCCTCTTAACCCGTCTTCTGAAAACCGTGCTCCTTTAACGCGATTATCAGTGGGATCGATGCTGAAATTATAGGCAGTTCTAAAATCACACTTTTCTAGGTTTGTGTTTTCGAACTTTGCCATCATCAGGTCGCTACCCTCGAAGGTTGTATGCGACAAATCGGCTCCCGTAAACTCCACTTCTTTCAAACTGCAATCCGTGAATTTGGTACTCTTGAGTTTCCGCTCATAAAACTGACTTAAGTCAAGTTGAGACCGCTCAAACCTCACATTAAAAAGGAACTCATTGCAAGAATCAAACGCCAAGCCCATCAGCTTGCATTGCACAAAAGACACATCGCGCAAAGCGCAATTGATCAGTTTAACATTGGTCAGATCGCATCCGATAAATTCACATTCGGTAAAAATGGCATCACTCAGGTCGGCACCTTGAAAATTAACACCCTGAAACGTACACGCGTCATAGTCATTGCCGCAAAGTGATTGCCTTGAAAAGTCTTGCTTTTCAAATGTCTCATCGTTAAATTTTTGCTCAGCCATCAAGCAAATGTGAGACTTTACGCTGCAATTCGACCATGTATCTAACTTCGCAGGCCTTATTTCCAACACATGAAGATTTCCTATAACTGGCTAAGTCAGTACATCCACCTTGAAGAATCACCAAAAGAGGTTGCCGAATTGCTTACGAGCATCGGGCTTGAAGTGGAGGGAATTGAGCGATTTGAGTCTCTTAAGGGCGGATTGCAAGGCTTAGTCGTTGGTGAGGTAGTGGAAAAATGGCAACACCCCAATGCTGATCGATTGAGCTGCACCAAGGTAAACATCGGCTCGGGCGAATTACTCCCTATTGTATGTGGCGCCCCCAATGTGGCTGAAGGACAAAAAGTGATTGTCGCAACGGTTGGTACAATACTTTATCCGTCTGGAGGTGAATCATTTGAAATCAAAAAGGCAAAAATCCGAGGTGAGGAAAGCGAGGGAATGATATGCGCTGAGGATGAAATTGGATTGGGAAGCAATCATGATGGCATCATGGTTCTCGATCCCCAAACTAAAGTCGGAACTCCTGCCGCAACGATCTTCGACATTGAAACTGACCACGTGTTTGAAATTGGCCTGACTCCCAACCGAGCTGATGCAGCTTCGCATTTCGGAGTTGCTAGGGACTTACGCGCTGCGCTGATTCACAGAAAGGGAAAGAAAGCTGATTTGTGTCGTCCATCTGTTGACGACCTGAAACCGGCTAAAACGCACGATGCCATTCCTGTTTTAGTTGAAAATTCCGAGGCTTGCCCTAGGTATGTCGGGGTGACCATTTCTAATTTGAGGGTTCAACCTTCTCCTCAGTGGCTGCAGAATAAATTGAAGGCAATTGGAGTGCGTTCAATCAACAATGTGGTAGATGTGACGAACTACGTGAATCACGCCTTCGGGCAGCCGCTGCACGCCTTTGATGCGTCAAAAATTGACGGACGAAAAGTGATTGTGAAGACCCTTCCTTCAAAGAGCAAGTTTCTGTCATTGGATGAAGTTGAACGGGAACTGGATGCCAACGATTTGATGATTTGTAACGCTTCCGAAGGCATGTGCATTGCAGGGGTGTTTGGTGGAGCAAAATCAGGGGTGACTGAATCCACCACTGAGGTGTTTTTGGAAAGCGCATATTTTAATCCTGTTTGGATTCGAAAAACTGCTAAACGCCATGCGTTGCATACCGATGCGTCATTCCGTTTCGAACGAGGTATTGACCCGAACATTACGCTTTACGCAGCAAAATTGGCCGCTAAAATGATCACTGAGATCGGAGGCGGTGAAATCTCAAGCCACTTCAGCGACACACACCCTGAGCCATTTGAAGGCTTCTCTGTAACGTACGATGCAGCAAAGGCGAATAGATTTATAGGGCTTGACATTCCAGAAAAAGACACAGAGCAGATTTTAAATGTTCTAGATATTCAGGTAATTGACAAAAAGGGTAGTGAATGGCACTTGATTGTACCTCCCTTCAAGGTCGATGTTGCCCGAGAAGCAGATGTTGTGGAAGAAGTCCTTCGAATATTCGGCTATGATGCTGTGCCCTTCACATCTCAAATCAAATCGACCATCAAGGACATGAAACCCTCAGCATCTTCCTTAGCCAAACAAGCAGTAACCAATCTCTTAGTTGGAAACGGTTTTCTAGAATGCATGTCAAACTCCATGGTGGATGAACGATTTGGTATGTTGTCACAAGAGTGGCCTCAAAATGCAGTCGTTAAGGTAAACAACCCCCTCAGTTCTGAAATGGGCATCATGCGCCCCGCATTGATTTTTTCTGCCCTTCAAAATGCCTCTTATAACCTGAATCGCCAGCAACATAATTTGAAGCACTTCGAATTTGGCAATATCTATCGCAATGCTGAAAAAGGGTTTTATGAAGAGGAAAGACTGGGAATTACAGTAAGCGGACTGCAAATCAGCAACAATTGGCGAATTACGGATACTCCGGCTGACTGGTATTTCCTTAAAGGAAGCCTGGAGCAAATCTTATTGAGACTTGGAATCAACACCGGCAAAATCAAAGCGGTTGAAACCACCAACGACTGGTTCGAATATGGCATGGATTGGCTAATTGGAGACAAGGTCATAATGAGCGGAGGTTCGGTGTCCTCTAAATTCAAAAAGACTTTCGACATCAAACAGCGTGATGTGTTCTATTTGGAAATGAGATGGAATGATTTCATTGCCTTGCGCAGCGACAAAATCAACATTGGTGATCTTCCAAAGTATCCTGAAGTGAAGCGCGATTTAGCACTATTAGTGGGACAAGCAACTCAGTACGCAGAATTGGAACATCTCGCCTATCAAACGGAAAAGAAGCTCCTTCGCAACGTTAGCCTGTTTGATGTGTATGAAGGCAAAGGCCTACCAGCTGGCAAAAAAAGTTATGCCCTCTCATTCAGCCTTCGCGATGAGAATAAGACACTTACGGACGAGGAAGTGGAAAAGTGCATTCAGCGATTACTCGAGCGATTCAAGCGGGAAACAGGAGCTGAATTGAGAGGTTAGTTTTACAAACACTCCGCCTGACGCATCAACACCTCAGGAAAGTCCGCATCATGATCGGTAAATTTTGATTCTGACCAAAATATTCTGAGCTTTTTAACGGGAGTAGACTTGAATTTTTCGAATTCTTCATCCGTCAATCTGTAGCTGGTTTCATAGGTAGTAGACTTCATCTTCGCATCCACTTGACCCGGATCAGCTTCTCGCGCCTTCAACTCGATGATCTCACCTCCATCGATGATTACTTTGATGGGATATCCAACGCCTATTTGACCGTAAACCTTATCAGCCTTCATTGATTTTACCTCAACCGTAAAGCTCAACTCCTTACTGCCACTAAGATTACCAAGTGACACACGACCAATCACATTCTTATTTTCACCTCCTGATTTGAGTTCCGGGTCAAACGTCCTGAACCAAGTCTCAAAGGCCATCTTCCTTTGACTAATCCCCAGACTTGGATCCTCATTATTGACACGATAATTACATTCTTGAGAGAACGCCTGCCCAGCCAGAAAAGCCAGACAGATAAACATTTGAACACTTTTCATTCCGTAGATTATTGGAGGGCCAAAGTATGGCATTGAACCTACTTGCCCAAGAAGTTAGCCTAATCTTAATAGCAAAATTTTATATCGTTTGGTTTAAATTTTCAGCATAAAATATTGCACGTCACTTGCTAATCCCATCTAATCTTTCCACATTCACAAAAAACTAGAAAACATGATTCGAAAAATGGATCAGATAGACCGAAAAATTCTGCGCGTATTGCAAGAAAACGGTCGTATTTCAAATCTTGATCTCAGCAAGGAGGTAGAACTCACTCCAGCCCCGACATTAGAACGAGTAAGAAAATTGGAGCGCGAACGAGTCATCGAAGGTTATCACGCACAAGTAAATCTAGCCAAGCTGGGTATCACTATCAAAGCGCTGATTCAAATCACCCTGCAACGACAACAAGATGTGAGCATTTACAAGTTCATTGAAGCCATCATGCAAATTCCTGAGATCGTTGAATGTCACCAAGTAACCGGTGAATTTGACTACATGTTGCGCGTTCTAACATCTGATATTGAAGCATTGGATAAATTGATTACCAATAAGATCAGCAAGATTCCAGAGGTGGGTCACATTAAATCGCACATCATTTTGAGCGAGATCAAAAAATCTCGCGTTGTTCCAATGTTTAGCGAAGATTGATGAATATCGAAGAGTTCCGAGAATACTGTATCAAAAAACCAGGGGTAACGGAGGAGCTACCCTTCGGGCCGGATACTCTCGTATTCAAAGTGATGGGCAAAATGTTTGCGCTTTGCGACCTCAACCAATTTGATGGATTCAATGCCAAGTGCGACCCGGAACGAGCTGTTCAGCTACGTGAACAA
Source organism: Flavobacteriales bacterium (assembly GCA_041391765.1). GTDB lineage: Bacteria > Bacteroidota > Bacteroidia > Flavobacteriales_G > Salibacteraceae > SHAN690. The sequence goes on from JAWKNJ010000023.1 coordinate 35,103, forward strand.
TATCCGGATGGGATCAAACCAGGCTATCACATGAGCAAAATTCACTGGAACACGGTGAGCACACATGGCTGCGTACCAAGACAGCTGATGCAAGAATTGATTGATCACTCATATCAACTCATCGTTTCCTCATTGTCCAAGAAAGTTCAATTGGCACTCAAAGAAATGAGCCACTGATTATCTCTACTTGTTTCGTCCATCATTTCTTTGCATCGCAAACACACCATTATGAAGCGAATATTTTCCATGCTCGGCAACTATTTCATTCGAGGCGTAATTTTCCTCGTTCCTGTTGCTGCCACTATCTATGTCATCGTCCAAACATTCATTTTCATTGATGGTATCATTCCGTATGACATTCCTGGATTGGGGATTTTGACTTTACTCGTTACCCTGACGCTGTTTGGTGTTTTGGCAAGCACGGTGCTAGCTCAACCACTTGTTATGCGGGGAAATCAAATTCTTGACAGTGCTCCATTGATCAAAACCATTTATACTTCCATCAAGGATTTATTATCCGCCTTCGTAGGAAATGAAAAACGTTTTGATCAACCCGTATTGGTAAAGCTCTATGAAAATGCGGCTGTACAAAAGCTTGGCTTCATGACATCAGATGATCTGAGCGAGCTCGGAATTCCAAGCGGTAAAGTGGCCGTATACCTTCCTCACAGCTACGCATTCTCCGGAAACCTCTTCATCGTTCCCGCTGAGAACATCACCTTGATTGAAGCCAAGGCCGCTGACGTGATGAAGTTTATTGTAAGCGGTGGTGTCACCAAGATTAGCGAGATCGAGGATTGAGCTTTTTTGAAACCCACAAGCACCAGCTCAGCCTCCACGGGGTTATTTTTCTGTGGGGCTTTACAGGCATTCTAGGCCGGCTCATTCAAGTCTCTTCCACCTCCATCGTATGGTGGAGAATACTGATTGCGGTTTCAGGATTGATTCTCTTCATGATTGTAGCTAAACGCAGCTTGCTAACAACTACCAATAACATTGTCAAGTACTTAATCACCGGGTGCATCACGGCTGGACATTGGGTGTTTTTCTTCGAGGCGCTGAAGGTTTCCAATGTCTCCATTACGCTGACCTCGCTCGCATCAACTTCGCTTTTTGTGGCGCTGTTGGAGCCATTGTTCTTCAAACGCAAAGTCATCGGTTATGAAATCTTGTTTGGATTGCTCACCCTTGTTGGACTTGGATTGATTTTTCAAGCCGAAACTGAACATAGCCTAGGCGTTGTGCTTTCGCTCATTTCTGCATTTCTAGCCGCCCTATTTGGAACCCTAAATGGCGTTTATGTCAAGCATGACCGGCCATCTCTCATCACTGCCTATGAACTAATCGGTGGACTGATCGGCCTCACCATCTACTTGTACTTTTTAGGCGGGGCGGGTATAGAAATTCCAATTGGAATTGACTGGGCTTGGTTAGCCATACTTGGATTGGTGTGTACATCCTTTGCCTTTGTGATTAGCATCGAAGTAATGAAAACGCTCAGTCCGTTCACCGTGAGCATTAGCATAAACATGGAGCCAATATATGCCATCATCTTCGCCTTGATCATCTTCAAGGAAGAAGAGTACATGAGTCCAATGTTCTATATCGGAGCGGCTTTGGTCATGAGTATGATCTTCATGAACAGCTATATCAAAAGAAAAAGCGCCACCAAAAGGCAGCGCTTTTCTAATAATATTCCGGCCTGATTCTACTGAACCAGAATCTGAGTAACGTGGGTGTCTGACTTACCAGAACCAATGCTCAGGTAATATGCTCCGGCAGGTAATTCCGTATTTATCGTGATATGCGATTGTCCTCCTGTGTGCTGGGCAAACACAATTCTTCCGCTTACGTCCAAGATTCGCATGTCAAGCGTTTCTGACAACAGTGACTCAGGCACCTGAACCACAAACGTTCCCTTTGAAGGATTCGGGAATACCTTGAACTCCGGCTTTGAATTCAATTCACCGACTCCAACCGGATAAACTTCCACATCCTTGCACACCACTCCACACTCATTACCCTCATCATAGGTCGTTAAACAAACGTTGTAAACTCCGGGGCTGTTGTAGTAATATATCGGTTGATCAAATGTGGAGGTGTTTCCATCTCCGAAACTCCACAAAACTGAGGTTACATTGCCGACCGTGGTCGTATTGAAGAACGAAAACTGATTCTGGGTGTTGAACGAATAACTGAAATCAGGCTCACAGGTATATTCATAGACGGTGATTGTCTGGCAATACGTGTTAGTGCATGGAGGGAAAATGGAAACTACCGTCAAGCATACCTCGTACTCTCCTGGCTCAGCAAATGCATAAACAGGATTCTCATCAAATACGGGTCCTGATCCATCTCCAAAATCCCATGCCAAGAATTGGTATCCAGAGCTTGCATTAGTAAATGAAACCGACAATTCCTCTTGCTCATAGGTATAGTTGGCGACACAAGGTCCACCGCCTCCACCACCGCTGGTGACAAGAATGTCTTCACAATACTCATCGTAGCAGCTCCATGAAAGAGTATCATAGACACTCAGGCAAACGGTATACTGCCCCGGAATGGCATACGAATAAGTGGGCTCAAATTCATCACTCCAACCAAAGCCATCACCAAAATCCCAGTACTGAACATCGAAGTCCCCGCTTGACCAATTCGAGAAATCCAGAGTCAATCCAGTTGCTGAGTAGGTGAAATCAGCATTGCAATTATTCTCCACCACATAGACCGTTGAGCACATGCTGTCACAAAGCGACCCATTATCGAATATAGACAGGCAAACAGTGTAGTTGGAGGCAACTGAATAGCTATGAATGGCATATGGGTCATTTGACCCAGTTCCATCTCCGAAATCGAACCAGATGGAGTCGAATTGACCCAGAGATGCATCGTAAAATTCAACATCCAGACCATCTTGGTAGGTGTAGTAGTTTGCCATGCACGTTGCTCCACCCAAATAAAGCGTGTCACACTTTGAGTCAAAGCATTGCCAGTTTACCGTGTCATAAATGAATTGGCATGCCTCGTAGATTCCGGCACTGGCATAGGTGTGCGATGGACTAGCCACATATTGAGTCCACCCGCCATCACCGAAGTCATATTCGATCATGTTGTAAGAACCCGTTGCCTGATTCGTAAATTGAACCGTGAGCCCACTGATCGTGGTGTCAAAACCGGCAACACACTGAGCTGTTGAGTGAAACTGAACTCCTATCATCAGGAGCATTGAGAATAAAAATGTTGAAGTTGTTTTCATATTATGTGATGAATTGTTCGCAAAACGAGTGTGAAGATGCTTTGGTTGGTGGTTTCCTTGCTTAGACACGAAAATATTTTTGTCAGTTTTTCAATAGCCATCTCCGCGCGATTATTTGTCTAAGTTTGTCATCGTTTCTTTAAACAAAAAATGAGCGTAAAAACCCAATTCTCGATTAAAGATCTCGAAAACCTCAGCGGGGTAAAGGCGCATACCATTCGCATTTGGGAAAAGCGGTATAATCTGCTGGTACCGGAGCGTTCGGACACGAACATTAGGGCATATGACATCAATAACCTGCAGAAGTTGTTGAATATAGCATTGCTCGTAGATCATGGCCACAAAATTTCGAAGCTTTCCAATATGAGCCAGCAGCAAGTTTTTCAGCTGACACGTCATCTCACTTTGGAAAACAAATCCAAAAGTGCCTTGAACTCATTCAAGGTGGCTATGATGAATTTTGACTACAAGCTCTTTGATTCTACATACAGCGAACTTCAGACTACACGCTCTTTCAGAGAGATTTTCCTAAATGTGTTTACCGAGCTATTGGAAGATATTGGCAATCTGTGGATGACCAACACGATCACACCAGCCCATGAGCATTTCATATCCTCCTTGATCAAGCAAAAGCTGCTCGTAAACATTGAGTTAATTCAAAATAGGAATGCTCAGATTGATCAAACGTTCGTGCTGTTTCTGCCTTTGAATGAGATCCATGAACTTGGCCTGTTATACATCCACTTTGAATTACTCTTACACGGATACCGGTCCATTTTCCTTGGCCCCAGCGTGCCATTAGACAGTTTATCACACCTGCAGGCCATTTTCCCTTCCATTTCTTTTGTCAGCTATCTAACGGTATCTCCTGCTCAGGAAGAAGTAGAAAAATACGTCAAAGAGTTAGCCGGAATACTTCGTCTAAATGCCGGTGATTCACTTCACATACTCGGTAGGAACACTCGACACTTAGAGCAAGAAAACCTTCCCGCAGGTGTGACGCTTTACCACAATTTGAACGAAGCCCTCAAGCAAGCCTTGAACACTGCTGCTTAACCTCATCACGATGATTACTCCTTGTTTCATAAATCTTAAATTTTTGCAACGTGTTTATTTTTGTTTAATTTTTTTCTTGTTTTGTTAGACAAAATGAAATCAACAGTTACTATCATTGGTTCGGGCTTCGCCTCATTGTCAGCAGCATGCTATTTAGCCAAAGCCGGGTACGAGGTTCACGTTTATGAACAAAATGCACGCCTCGGGGGCCGGGCTCGACAGTTTGAGTTCGGAGGATACCGATTCGACATGGGACCAACATGGTATTGGATGCCCGATGTTTTCGAACGATTTTTCGCTGATTTCGGAAAAAAGCCATCAGACTATTACGAGCTCGAGCGATTATCACCCGCCTACAAGGTATACTTTGGAAAGGATGATCACTTTACCATTCCGGGAACGCTTGAAGAAATCGTTACGCTTTTCGAATCCAAGGAAGTCGGAGCAGGAAATGCCCTACAACGATTCATAACTAAGGCCGGATCAAACTACGATGTCGCCATTAAGAACTTGGTATATAAACCAGGTAAAAACATCACCGAACTGATCACGATGGACACCATCACCGAAGTTCAACAGTTCTTCAGCGCTATAACTTCCACTATTCGTAAAAATTTTAAGGATTTCCGTCTGCGTCAAATTTTAGAGTTCCCGGTCTTGTTTCTTGGAGCCAAGCCTGCAGACACTCCGCAATTCTACAGCTTCATGAACTATGCTGATTTTGCCCTGGGCACTTGGCATCCAAAAGGTGGAATGTATAGCGTAGTTAAAGGCATGGTTGCCTTGGCCAAAGAACTTGGCGTTGCTTTTGAGACAAATGCCGCGGTTCAATCCATCAATGTTTCGGAGAATGGGGTTGCCACCAGCATTACGGTGAATAATGATGTTATCCCGGTCGACATCTTAATATCAGGGGCCGATTACAAACACAGCGAAGATTTATTACCCGAACAATTTAGAGCCTATTCTGCCAATTATTGGGAAACCAGAACAATGGCCCCATCGGCTCTGCTGTTTTATGTAGGATTCAACCAACCTATACAAAATGTTGAACATCACACCCTCTTCTTCGACACCTCATTTGACGGACACGCGGAAGAAATCTATGACGCACCATCCTGGCCGAAAGAACCTCTCTTCTATGCCAGCTTCCCTTCAAAGTCAGATAACTCCATGGCTCCTATAGGAATGGAGAACGGAATCTTCTTAATTCCGCTAGCACCGGATTTGGAAGACACGGAAGAAATGCGAGACAAATACTTCGAGATGATCATGGAACGAATGGAAATCCTGATTGGACAAAACGTTCGCGAACATGTCCTATTCCAGCGATCCTATTGCATTAACGACTTCAAAAAAGACTATAACTCCTTTAAAGGTAATGCTTATGGAATGGCAAACACCCTTATGCAGACGGCTTTCCTGAGGCCAAAAATCAAAAGCAAAAAAGTCAAGAACATGTTTTTCACGGGTCAGCTAACAGTTCCGGGGCCAGGAGTTCCACCATCTCTGATCTCAGGAAAAATAGTGTCAGAATCAGTAATAAATGAAAATTCAAAGAGCCATGACAAGAGAATACAACGCGCTGTCGTACCAGTGTAGCCGCCACGTGACTGCGGCCTACAGCACATCATTTTCGCTCGCGGTTAAAATGCTGACTCCGTCCATGCGTGATCCAATTCATGCTATCTATGGATTTGTTCGCTTCGCAGACGAAATTGTTGATTCGTTTCACACTCAGGATCAGGAAAGGATTCTGAACGAATTTGAAGATGAGTTGAACAAGTCGCTAGAACGCCAATTCAGTATCAATCCTATTTTGAATTCATTCCAAGGAGTCGTTCACCAATATGGGATTGACCGCGACCTGATAGATGCGTTTCTAAAAAGTATGAGGGCGGATTTGTATCAAAAAGTTTATTCAACACGCAAGGACTACGAAGACTATATCTACGGTAGTGCAGAAGTAGTGGGATTGATGTGCCTCAAGGTTTTCGTGAATGGAGATCAGGCTAAGTACGAGGAGCTCAAAGAGCCAGCCATCAAACTTGGAAGTGCATTTCAAAAAGTGAACTTTCTGCGCGACTTGAAAGATGATACTTTAACGCTTCAGCGCTCCTATTTCCCCAATGCATCCTTAAACGGATTGAATCCACATGCCAAAACCAGCATTATCAATGAAATTGAAGAAGAATTTCACCAAGCCTTAGATGGGATAAAGAGACTTCCTTTTGGGGCGAGATTCGGAGTTTATACCGCTTACGTCTACTATATAAAGCTGCTGAGTAAACTGCGAAGCGTGAGCGTTGAACAGATGTTTTCAGAACGTATTCGGATCAGCAATTTGGCTAAAATCAGACTGCTCTTCACATCGTTTGTCAACTACAAATTGAATCTGATTTGATCCGAACAGCGACATTGTTGCTCTTACTGTCAAACCTTTGCGCCTTTGCGCAGCAAGATTTGAATTGGGTTAGAAACCAGTTTCTGGTGGCTGACACCAAAGAGAAATTAGAACGAATCGTGCATGCAAAAGTTGATTGCCGTTCAGAAGAAGCTCTGACGTTGGCCGCGTACAAGGCGGTGTGCATTAGTAAGCTGGCACTGCACACATCATTACCATGGGATAAGTACCAGTACTTTACCCAAGGACGAGACAAGTTAGAATCAATCATCGCCACTCAACCATCAGTTGAGATTAGATATTTGAGGCTCTTAACGCAGATCAATGCTCCTACTATTGTAATGTATGATGATAACATTGATACTGATATTCAATTCATTTTGAACAAATTTGAATCAGTGGATATACCGGAAAATTACAAGGCTCAAATGATCGAATCACTGATCTTCTTTGCTAACGAGCATCCGGAATTAAACGCTTTTCGACCGTTCCAATCGAAGATCAAAGCATGATGGCGGTGTTCATCATTGTCATCACGTTCACACTTATGGAAGGGGTAGCATGGTTTACCCACAAATATGTGATGCATGGCATTGGATGGCGTTATCATAAAGATCATCATCGTCCGGACCACAAAGATTCCTTCTTCGAAAAAAATGACGTATTCTTTATTTTCTTCGCCACCTTGGCCATGTCAGGAGTTGCATTTTGGCAAGTGCTAAGTGCCACTTTCTTCCTTTGGGTCGCCATCGGGATTACCTTGTATGGTGTCACCTATGTTATCATTCACGACTTGTTTATTCACCAACGAATCAAAATCTGGCGAAACACCAAAAACCCATACCTGCGTGCGCTGAGAAGAGCACACAAGGTGCATCATAAAAAACTCGATCGCCATGAAGGCGAGTGTTTCGGCATGTTGTGGGTCCCGTTGCGGTTTTTCAAATTAGAGTCGCAGCAAAACTAGCTCTCAATCTGCGGGCTGACTTGCAGCTCACAGCGTTCCGATTATTTTGATCTCCATCATCAGTCATTTGAGCGCCAAGCCTTCCTCCATCGTCTCGCCTGTGCTTTTCTTGCCCTTTCAATATCATGAGTACCCTGAGACCAAGTTTTACTCTCCATCACAGACCCCCTTCTCCTATGTCTAATCCTGATGTATTCTGATTGACCGGGATTTAGGTGAATTGTTTTGGTGGATCCGTTCAACAAACGGATTTCAAGTTTTTTGAATCTCTCATCAAATTCTATCCATTTCAATGACTTTGAAGGAATGGCAATCGTGTCTGAACCATATAGAATGATGTGTTCGTCCAGCTTAGATTTCTTGTCCAATCTGTAGAGAAACAGCTGTGCCGGCTTTTTTGCGCTGCACCCAGCTCCTGCCACAGAATTCAATGTTATTGGAGATTTGTTTAAGCGATCGATGTACTCTGCGCGCATTGAGCGATTACGTTTGGTTTCACGCTCAAAGCTTTCACCGAGCGATAGATCTTTAGTCAACAAATACTGTATCTGAGTTTTATCTAATGGCCGATTAACTCCTGTTTGAGTGTCAAAATAATATTCAACCGGAAGCAAGGAAAATGGGGCGGCAAACATCAGCTCACCCACCGGCCCAGTGAATAGAAAGGTCGTTATGCGTAACGCAAAATCAGCTTTCCAATTCATGACCCCAGTGTAGGACAAGTATCTCCCCTCGGAGTTGACTTTCGCATACCCAAATTGTTGATTTTTCTGTTTACCGCAATTGACATACAAACTCTCCCCATCTGAAATGGCGTACCAAGTCCTATACTCACTCCATTTGACCTCTGCAAATGGAGCATAGTTATTTCCCCCAAAAAGCCAAATCAACCAAGGACTCCTTCTTACAACAGTCACTTCTTGCCAAAGCCCTTGGTCGGGACTCTTTGTGCACAAAGCGTTCAGGTCTTTGTATACACCTTTTGGATAACTCGTTTGTGAAATCACCACTGAAGGTTGTATTGACACAACAAACAACAGTATCATCCACAATTGAGGAACTCGAATCATAAAATCTTTGAAGGGAAGCAAATCTAAACTAGTAGGCCTTCGAGTCAACCTCTACATTTGCCTCTGATCAAATTCTATGGATTCATCGAAGGTTTATTGCAACAGTCTTACTGAGTATAAGCGCTTCAAAACACGTGAAGTGATGATCGGAAGTGTGGGTGTTGGTGGCGAAAACCCCATCCGCGTTCAGTCCATGACCACCACTGATACCATGAACACCGAAGCTACGGTAGCTCAGAGCATTCGAATGATCGAAGCCGGATGTGAAATCGTGCGCATCACTGCCCCGAGCAAAAAGGAAGCAGAGAACCTTCAAAACATCAAGGATGAGCTGAGAAAACGAGGATATAACACTCCCCTGGTAGCTGACATTCACTTCACTCCGAACGCAGCTGAAATTGCTGCACGGATTGTGGAGAAGGTGCGTGTGAATCCAGGTAACTATGCCGACAAGAAGAAGTTTGAACACATCGAATACAACGATGAAACCTATCAAGCGGAGTTGGATCGCATACGCGAGCGTTTCACTCCTCTGGTATTAATCTGTAAAGAACACGGTACGGCCATGCGCATTGGAACCAACCACGGCTCCTTGAGTGATCGCATCTTGAGCCGCTACGGGGACACTCCCCTTGGCATGGTCGAAAGCGCGATGGAGTTCCTTCATATATGCCGAGATCATGACTATCATGAAATCGTGCTGAGCATGAAGGCCAGTAACACGCAAGTTATGGTCGAAGCCTATAGATTGCTAGTGAATCGCATGATTCAGGAAGGCATGAACTATCCGCTACACCTTGGCGTGACCGAAGCCGGTGAGGGCGAAGATGGTCGTATAAAGTCGGCCGTGGGTATTGGAACATTGCTCGAAGACGGCTTAGGCGATACCATTCGTGTTTCACTGACAGAAGAACCTGAACACGAAATTCCCGTGGCCTTTGCATTGGCCAAACGATACGATCATCGTGCGAAACACTCACCAATTCCCGATCTAAATTCCTACCCCATCGATCCGTTTGCGCATCAGAGAAGAGCAACAAATGAAGTGGTCAACATTGGCGATCACAATGTTCCTCGGGTCGTACATGACTTTTCAGAAAACGATGCAATAACTGCCGCCAACTTGCACGCGGTGGGCTACAACTACAGTGTTCCACTTGACAAGTGGAATCTGACTGACCAAGCATGCGACTTCATATTCATCGGCAGTAAGAAACTAAGTTTTGAAATCCCGGGAACGCTTGGTGTGATTCAAGACACATCTGCTTGGAATGATGACGAGCGCCACTATCCGCTATTTGAGAGTATCAGCTACGTGGTCGCACAAAAGAAATCTGCTAAGCTCAACTTCGTTCAGTGTGATCTAGATGGATTGGACATTCCGTTGATGGCCGCATTAAAGCACGATCCCACCGCAGTTTTGGTTTTGACAACAAGCAATGAACACGGCATGGCTGAGCAGCGAGCTGCTTTTATTCGATTGATTGAAGAAAGGTTAAACACGCCCGTCATCATTCAACGGGAATACAAAAACTTGGATGAAAACGATGTGCAGCTCTTCGCCTCCACGGATGCAGGCGCATTGCTAATCGATGGCCTGGGCGATGGTATTTGGCTGAAGACAGTCAATTGCGGCAGCCGCAAAATGATCAACTCGCTTGATTTCGGCATCTTGCAAGCCACGAGAACGCGCATTTCAAAAACAGAGTACATCAGCTGTCCATCCTGCGGGAGAACATTGTTTGATCTGCAGGAAACGACTGCGAAAATTCGCGCTCGAACCAGTCATCTGAAAGGTGTTAAAATAGGCATCATGGGTTGCATTGTGAATGGTCCTGGCGAAATGGCTGACGCGGACTACGGTTATGTGGGAACCGGTCAGGGCAAGATCACATTGTACAAGGAAAAGGAAGTAGTAAAGCGTAACATTCCCGAAGCAGACGCCTTGGACGAATTAATTGCCCTGATTGCAGAACACGGGGATTGGATTGATGCGGCAGTTATTAGTGATTAGTTATTGGTTAATAGTTTTATGAACCAACTAATCACCAATAACTAATAACTCTGCACTGAACCATGATTGGAAACAAAAAACACTTCTTAATTGCCGGAGCCACCGGTTTAGTGGGTAAAGCACTTCTTGACATGCTCTTGGAAAATGACGCTGTCGGTAAAGTGACCATTCTGGTTCGTAGACCGATAGAATTAGATCACCCAAAACTCTCGGTTAAGGAAATTGATTTTGAAATGTTCACCGAACGTGAAATTGCTCCGAACGTGGATGCTGTTTTTTGTTGCTTGGGAACCACCATGGCTCAAGCAGGAGGAAAAGACGCATTCAGACGAGTCGACTATGAACACGTGGTGAAATTGGCGGTGTATTCTCAACGTCAAAAGATTCCACAATTCCACGCCATCAGTGCGGTTGGCGCGAATCCAAACTCCAAGATTTTCTACAACAAAGTGAAGGGTCGAATGGAATTAGAGGTCTCCAAATTGGACAAGATCAGAAGCATTTACTTCTATCGCCCCAGCATGTTGCTGGGAAATCGAGAGGGATTTCGTTTTGGTGAATCCTTGGGTAAAATATTCATGCGGGCCTTTTCATTTCTGATTCCAAAATCGGGAAAAGCGGTTCATGCTTCAGAAGTGGCGCTGAGTATGTTGTCACATGCTTTTGACTCAAAAAAAGGCATTCACTTCATCAAGAATGCGGAAATACTCCAAATTAGTCGCTGATCAAATTGCATCCTGTCCCGACTTTGACGTCTTAGTGAATCGAAATGCAAAATTGAACACTGTGCATTGAGAGGAATATTTCACATATCTATCCTGACGCTTCTAGCTCTCAGCCTCGGTTCTTGCCACGAAGTAGACGGCTGTATCCATAGTCAAGCGGACAACTACAATCCGGAGGCAACCCGAAATGATGGTAGTTGCCTTTACACTCCGATAGTCGGCCTGAAATCAAAACCTGAAACCATTGAACCGATTAACAACACGTTTTCGGTTTCGGTCAACGTGCAAAGTGCCTTGCCCCTCGCTTATGTCTATTGCACTGCCACGCTCAAGAGCTTCTCATCATCACCCTATTTCACAGACACCATTAAGAATACCGAGAATCTGACGGTTGCTGATTTTATTGTGACTCTTCCCGATGAAGCCATGTTTGGCAAACACACCGTACGTGTAGGTTGCATAGATAACAAGGCGAATGCTGCTAAGGATGCGTTTTCCTTTGAACTAAAGGACGATTCCGATCCAAAAATCGTAGCTAGAATTGACATCGACACCGTGCCGTTCGTTCAACTTTGGCAACCGAAAGCATTCCGCATAGCTGCCGAATGGAGTGATAATTACACGCTCGACTCAGCCAATGTGAGCGTGTGGCGCGTAAATCATGTAAACGGGTTGGAAGAAGCGATTAACGACAGTCTCTATGTTCGTAAATACAACAACGTTGTTCCGATGGACATGATTGACATCATTGGTCCTGCGAGCGATTCTACCGGTGAGGAAGGAAGGGCCTCGATCGTGATTCAAGTGACGGATGCGAAGGGTCACAAAGTAAAATTTCAAACCGCTCCCTTTGAGGCGAGATGGTGATTTGGTGCAATTCTCAGACCGAAGGTCACACTGAGGTGAGGAACGAAACCGAAGTCTCAGTCATTCGAATTGAGTAGAAAGGGAGATGGAAATGACTGAGACGCTTCCCGCTGGTTAACGTGACTTTGCGGTCGCTTTTACGGATCAGTTATCCTTTCAAACTAAATGCATTGAAATCCCAATCCGCACTCAAGTCGCTCCATGCAGGGTTCATTTCGTTTATCAAATCCAGCTTCTTTTTTCGAATCCAGCCTTTGATTTGCTTCTCTCTTCGAATTGCAGCCATTGGTGTTGAGTGAATTTCGAACCAAACCAATTTGTCACTATTATACTTGTTAGTGAATCCTTGATTTAATTTGGTTTTGTGTTCGTGCATCCTGCGTTCAAGATTATTAGTCATTCCGGTGTATAAGACCCGGTTCCACTTGTTGGTAGTAATGTATGTGTAGTACTGGCGAATCCGAGCCATAGGCGAATTTATGCACACCTTCGCTATCAACCCTAAAGTCACACTGAGGCGAGGAACGAGGCCGAAGTGTCTCAGTCTTTTAGATTAATCACTTTGGTGAATTCAAAAGGCTGAGACACTTCGCAGTGCTCAGCATGACTCCGTGGGTTTGGAATACGATTGGGTGAATGAATCGAATAATCGACATTCGCAAAGCGCATTCATGAAAACCAACTTCATTGAAATAAAACACGGCCCACAGTTCAATGGATTGATTTCAACGATGGGATTGTTTGGAGGGATTGGAAGCCTTGTCTATTTGATCATACTCTTAACCTCTAGTGAGCTGGTAACTGCGGCACTCACGCTTATCTCGCTCGTGATTTGTAGTTCCATTTTCCTTGACTACAGGGGTGTTCAAATCGATCTATCCAACAAGCGCATTCGAGAGTATAGATCATTACTTGGATATAAGCATGGGAGATGGGAATCCCTTTCAGATTTTAAACAAATTCGGCTCAAGTGGGAGCGCACACATACCACTTCGTCATATGGTCAAATTATACAAGACAGAAGCCACGGATATTCCTCTGATGGTTATTGTGTGGTATTAGAAGGAGCTCATTCGCTCCCGTTCGAAGTCGGAGAATATGCAAGCTATAAAGCTGCTAAGTCCGTGATGCTTCAGTTGAGCTCTTCTCTAAACCTTCCATGTTTCGACAACTATGCCAAGATCCTAGAATCAGCAAAAGAAAGCCGAAGAAACATAGAAGGCCGAGCAACAAGGCGCTAATTGAAGCTAGTGGCTTTACTTCGCAACCATAGATGAACGTCCTCGATACACCCATTGAATTCTTGAAAGGAGTCGGCCCAACACGGTCTGAGCTGCTGCGCAGTGAATTGGGTGTTCGAACCTATGGCGATTTGCTCCACTACTTTCCGTTTCGCCACATAGATCGAAGCAAGTTTTACCCCATCAGCGAGATTGACCCGAATTCCGCAATGGTACAGGTGAAGGGAAAGTTCATTCGAATCGACAGCATTGGAGCGAAGCGCGCTATGAGGCTGGTTGGCGCCTTTCAAGATGAACAAGGCGGATTGATGGAAGTGGTGTGGTTTCGAAGCATCACTTGGATCAAGCAGAGCATCAAGCCGGATGTGGAATATGTGCTATTCGGCAAGCCATCGTTGTTCAAGAACAAGCTGCAGATGACGCATCCGGAAATCGAGTTGGCCGAAAATTTTGGCAACGCACTCAAGGGCGGACTGGAAGGCGTCTACAGCACCACTGAAAAGCTGAAAGCCAGAAAATTGGATAGCCGCGCGATTCGTAAACTCATGGAGGTTCTTATTCCCCAAGTGATCGATGAGGTTGGTGACATCTTACCCGGATATATCAAAAAGCGCCAAGGACTAGTTGATCGCTCTTCTGCGCTGCGGGAAATCCATTTTCCGCAAAACACGGATCAGTTGACGAAGGCCCAACACACTCTGAAATTCTACGAGTTGTTCTATGTGCAAATGCGCATGATGAGCGTGAAGGCCAAGCGCCACAAGGAGATCCGTGGTCACGTGTTTGGAGAAGTGGGATCGCACTTCAACACCTTCTTCCAAAGCCACTTACCCTTCGATTTAACCAACGCTCAAAAGCGTGTGATTAAAGAAATCCGAAAGGACATGGGCAGCGGACACCAGATGAATCGATTGCTTCAGGGTGATGTTGGAAGTGGGAAGACGGTCGTTGCGTTGCTCTGTGCATTAATCGCGATCGACAATGGCTATCAGAGTGCGATCATGGCACCAACTGAAATCTTAGCTCAACAGCATTTCGAGACGATTCAATCACTGCTGCAAGACATGCCTCTGCGCGTGGAACTCCTCACGGGAAGTTCTAAAACAGCGTATCGAAAACAGCTCCATGCCGACTTGGAAAACGGACAAGTCCACATCTTAATTGGCACCCACGCACTGCTTGAAGATAAGGTTAAATTCTTCAATCTCGGCTTAGCGATCATTGATGAGCAACACCGCTTCGGTGTCGCGCAGCGATCCAAGCTTTGGAGAAAAAACACAATTCCTCCTCACGTTCTTGTAATGACCGCCACTCCCATTCCGCGAACATTGGCGATGACGGTGTATGGCGATTTGGATGTGAGCGTCATTGACGAGCTTCCACCTGGCCGTAAACCGATCAAGACAGTTCATCGAACGGATGCGCATCGTTTGCAAGTCTTTGGTTTTATGAAAGATGAGATCAAAAAAGGTCGACAGGTGTATGTGGTTTATCCGCTCATTGAAGAAAGCGAGACGCTCGACTACAAAGACTTGATGGACGGATACGAAAGCATTTGCCGAGCATTCCCGCAACCCGAATACCAAGTCAGCATTGTTCACGGCAAAATGAAACCCGAAGACAAGGAATTTGAAATGAAGCGCTTTGCCGAAGGCACCACCCAAATCATGGTTGCGACCACAGTGATTGAGGTTGGAGTTAACGTGCCCAATGCCTCCGTCATGATCATCGAAAGTTCGGAGCGTTTTGGATTATCACAAATGCATCAATTGCGAGGTCGCGTAGGTCGAGGTGCGGATCAGAGTTATTGCATTCTGATGACCGGACATAAGGTGAGCAACGAAGGCCGACAGCGAATTCAGACCATGTGCGAAACCAATGACGGGTTCCGTATTGCGGAAGTTGATCTCAAACTTCGCGGACCGGGCGACTTGATGGGCACGCAACAAAGCGGTTTGATGAATTTCAACATTGCTGACATCGTTAAGGATGGCGAGATTCTCAAAAATGCCCGAGAAGAAGCGGAGTACATTTTTGACAACGACCCTGAGCTGAAGCATGAGCAATTGGCCGTCATCAAAAATCATCTGACCATGATTATGAAGCGTCAACCGAATTGGGGGAGGATTAGCTAACCGAGCATAAAAGAGTACAATTGTTTCACTATAAAATCATCATGAGCAACGACCACAACCAACAAATAACCACCGCCAGGTTTACTGGAATCTGGTACCTACTCTTGGCCGTAACGGGAGGTCTTGGTTTTATGTTATTCCACCCACAAATCTTCATTGAGGGAGATCCTGAAAAAACATTGACGAATCTTATCGAGCAAGAGTCGTTCGCTAGAATGAGGCTATTGTTGGAACTGGCCGTCATAATCACACAGGCGCTCACCGCAGTTTGGTTTTATAGATTGTTCAGACGATACAGCGAATGGGCAGCTTGGGCCATTGCGGGTTGGGGAATGGCAAATGCCATAGCCATTATGATAAGCGCTATTTCTATTGGATCCGCCATTGACATAGCAACATCCACAACGCTGGCTCAAGAAAGTCAGGTTGAACTCATCGAACTGTGTAGTCGCATCGTCACAAACTCTTGGGCAGCAGGCAGCATTTTTTTTGGACTTTGGCTTATTCCAATGGGATACGTGGTTATCGATTCTGGAAGAATGCCGCTTTGGCTTGGTCGCACGTTGTTCATCGGTGGATTTGGCTACTTGCTCAACACGGTTTTGCACTACCTCGGCTTTCTTCATCCAATGGTCGAAATGCTCGTTATTCCTGCGACTATCGGGGAGTTGTGGATGCTTGGTTATTTGATCATATTTGGAATACGATCTGAAGATTAGTGACATCTCGCGTTCATGAAAGCAGTCAGACATAACTCTCAAAAAAACCAAGAAAGCCACGGTTGATGCCGTGGCTTTCTTCAGCTTCACTCCTGATCAGTCCACTGATGCGTACATCTCCTCGCACATCTCACTGAGCGCGATGAATTCCCGCCTGTGACCTTCCGGATCAAATGTGTTGGCGCCTTTTGCCCGCTCAATTGCATTGGCCAAATCTGCGGTTCCCATGAACCGACTGTGGCGAAGTATCAAGGCAACTTCCACCACCGAGCTTCCAAAACGGAATGATTCGCTCAGTTCTTCTTCCGAATTAAGCTTTAATGTGACCGGCCGTTCAATGAGTGTGCTTTCGTTCTTATCAGGTAACTTGTATCGAACCTTTAGGTTCAACCACTCATCACTGTCCGCTGCGGAAGCAAGGACGGTTTCCTTGTAGCGTTTTTCGATCACGTCCAAGGTGTCGGGTTCTGCACCTGTTGGTACAATTTCATAGAACGCGGTGACCATTTGACCAGCTCCCAATTCACCGGCATCTTTCAAGTCATCATCAAAATCCTTGTCTTCTAACACCCGATTCTCATAGCCAAGTAGCCTGTAACTTGCCACTTTGTTTGGGTTAAATTCAATCTGAAACTTCACATCCTTAGCCACGGTGTAGAGCGTTCCTGTCAACTCCTTCAGAAACACTTTACGAGCTTCCTTGTAGGTATCGATGTAAGCGTAGCTTCCATTTCCGTGATCGGCCAGTTTTTCAAGTTTGGCGTCATGGTAGTTACCGGTACCACAACCGATGGTAGTCAAAAACACTCCAGATTCTCGCTTCTCTTCAATTAATTCAACCAGAGCATCATCTGAAGTCACACCCACATTGAAATCGCCATCGGTGGCTAAAATCACACGATTGTTTCCCTTCTTGATGAAGTGCTTTTCAGCGGTTTTGTAGGCCAGCAATATTCCCTCACCTCCTGCAGTGCTTCCTCCAGCATACAGCTGATCAATTGCTCTACGAATCTTTTGCTTCTCACTTCCTTTCGCGCCATCTAGAACGATTCCTGAACTTCCTGCATAAACTACGATGGAAACCCGGTCTTCGTCCCTCAGCTGATCGGTTAGTAGCAGGAAGGAACGCTTAATCAACGGCAATTTATCAGCCGAGCCCATCGACCCACTTACATCCAACAGGAAAACCAAATTGGAGGAAGCGGCTTCACTCAAGTCCAATTCATCGGCCTGCAGGGTTACTTTTAGCAAGTGATGATTTGCATTCCATGGGCAAGCACCCAATTCGGTGTCGACAATAAACGGATGCTCGTCATCGCGGTTCATGCGCTCATATGGAAAGTAATTGATGAACTCTTCCATACGGACAGAAGCCAGTGGCGGCAGGTATCCTGAATTAATAATTCTACGGGCGTTGGTGTAGCTGCCCTTATCTACATCAATGGAAAAGGTGCTCAATTCCTCAGATGCACTCGACTTAAAATCGTTTTCGGTGTAGTACTCGTAGTCATCAAGCAGCTTGTCGTACACATGGCGCTCTGCAATGGTGGCTTTTCGTTGTTTTTTGGATTCCCTATGATCTGACGCAGCTTCAAAAATCGAAACTCCATAATAGTGTCCATGAGCGATTTGAATTTTCTGAGCTGCAGCTTCAGGGTTTTCATAGCGCGCAGGCAAACCACCGGTAAGCACGGTCACTTGGTCAGCAGAAGCGTTCGGAATGGTGCTGCTTCCTCTAACCTTGATCCCATCGATGTAGTAGTAGTTTGCATCGGTCCTGCTTCCGCGAATACTTGCCGCATCCGGGCTGTAAGTACCACCCGCAGTAGCTGCAAGCTGAGCCGGGTTTCGTGCAGCCATGCTATGTGACCCTCTGGATGTCATGACGGTTTCAGTGTTGCCTCCGCCCTTTTCGAACAGTGGCTTCGAGTAATATACTACCTCAACACAAGCAAGTTCTTGGGTAGAAATCGCCATTACTGTCTGCTCCTTCGGAACTACAGTGCATTTGTTCGAATCAATCTTGACGTCTTTAATAGAAACGGTGCTGAAGCCTAAACTGGATAACTCAAGCAAATACTGACCCGGTTGAATGCCTTTCAGCTCCGCGCGACCATCAAAGTCGGTTTGATTTCCAGTGATGATCTTTTTGTTCTGCAACAGGATTACGTTGGCAAAAGGAATGGGCTCACAATTCTGGTCGGTGACGACCACTTTTAATGACCCTGTGGATTGCGCCATGCTCACTGCGCTCAGCAGCAAAGCCATGACTGTGATTAGGATACATCTCATGACAAGTAGCGTTAAAAGGGTTAAACTGAATTTGAATTACCCAAAAGCTACCCCCATATTTTCAGATGGCGCAGTGTCAACAAGAATTAGGTGGACATGAAACAGAAAACGGGAAAGTTCTAGAAATCGCAAACCATCTTATCAATTAGATCAGGGTACTGGCTGGGTTGGTTGTCTTTATTAAAAGTGACCATGCCATTTAAAAGAACACCCTTTATTCCCGACCCTATAAATGCATACATTCGAAAAATGCGTTTAGCCCTACTCGCGCTCTTTTTCCTCCTACCCTTTGTCCCGTCTGCTCAGCAGCGCTGCGACTGCGATTCGGTGTTTCAATTTGTTTATGCAAAATGGGCCACGGTGGAAAACATGGAATACCACAGTTATAAGAAAGAACGCAAAATGGGGATGTATGAGGAAGCCGAATTTGACTTCATTGTACAACGCTCTCCATACAAAGTGGCCGGTGTTATGACAGAGAAACGCCACCGACTGCTTTACAATCCATTGCAGAGCAAGAACGAAGCGCTTTACATTCCATCCGGGTTCCCTTACACGAATCTGTGGTTGGACATCAATGGCAAAACATTTCGCGGCCTGAACCACTACACGATTTCCAATGCCGGGTGTGAGTTCATCTTCGGCATCATTCGAAATGAATACCATCGCATACCGGAGACATTTCACTGTCAATATCGCCTCGGGAGCAATGGAACTGAAATTGAAATCGCTGCTAAAACCGACAACTATCACTTCAAAAATTACCAGGCCCAAGAAGGTGAAACAGTGCTCGACATTGCAGCCAAACACAACGTAATGGCTTACATGCTCATTGAAGCCAATGAAGGCATTGATGGCTTTCAGGACGACTGTTCGGGCTTGACTGTGCGTATTCCTTCACATTATGGTTCGGATATAAAATTGGTAGTAAGCGCCAACCATGGCATGCCAACACGCATTGAGGTTTCTGACAAAAAAGGCTTGGTGCAGCGCTATGTTTATACCAACTATCGATTCAACACCCATTTGCCTGCGGATTACTTCACTGAGGCGTATTTGGATGGCCTTGATTAGATCGGTTATTCTTAACTTGTATTGATGAAGCTAACATTTGTACTCCTATCCATGAATGCCCTTTTCTTATTCTCCTGTTCTCAGATTGAGCTCAGGACATCATGCTGCACCAACGATTATGAGATTACAACCGAAAACTTCAAACCTGATACTAACTTTAGTCTCTATATTCCACAAGCGTTTACTCCAAACCGGGATGGAATGAACGATATATTTAGGCCAGACGGAATCGGATGGAATTTGGACAAAATGGTAATCAAGAATAACGGTCTCGTAATTCACGAAACCTCAAAAGACGATAGTCATGAAAACTGGTGGGATGGTGATAACAAGCCACAGGGCAGGTACAAGTATGTAATGAGCTTCACGACCAATGAAGGTCAAACATTTGAGGCAACAGGTCATGTTTGTCTTCTGTTAACCAGCCGAGAAACATCGAAATACGCTAATCAAGTCATCTGCGATTGTACAACCCCTGATATGATTCACGCAAGATATGGTTACATCTATCAGTCAGCTGAAGCCTGTGCTGATTAGATCCTGACTGGTGTCGGTAAAATCGATCATCTACTCCATCATCATCTTCAACCGATCCTTCAACTTGCTAATCTTCCGCTGGTAACTTTCGAATACCCTGTTGCGCTCCTTTTCGGAAGTGCCACTGATGATGGTCGCCCTGCGTTTTAGAATCTCCAGGGCCTTTTTCGAATTCACAAAAAAATGCTCGTTTTCGGTGCTAAGCGAGCTGATGCCGTTGCTGGTTAAAAAGCTAATGTATCGGTCACCTAAGCGCACCAAAATGGTGTTGTCTGTGTGCAACACCTCGTTGTGAAACACGGTGTAGTTGTTTTCTTTAGGATAGCCCAAAAACTCAGGAATGCGCCCATCATCCGTGCGCTTGTACTTGCAACCCGCCTCGCACTGGTGTTTGATATGGTCTACCAGCTCTGCCAGCTTGTCCAAAATGTAAAGCGCCTCGCGCTTATCTTCAAAATAACCCGTAACGAAGTAGTATTCCACTTGCTTGAGCGTGGTGTCAATCGTTTCGCTGTGGTAGATTTCTGTTGATGGAATCTTGCAGTATAGATCACGGATGTCGCGACTCAATTCATTCACTCGCTCATCCTTTTGCATCAACTTGAACTTCTGGCTTCTGAAATCGGAAAAGTCCAGAATGGTCTTTTGCCAAAAGAACAACTTGAACGCTGCAATCTCCGGAACGTGCATCAGGTGAAACAGCGGAATTTCATTCGCCATGTAGATCACCTCCTTGTCCTCAGAGGCCGCGATAAGCTGCATTTGGCCGCGGATGTATTCGAGATAGGTCATGAAATCAAAGCTGCCCTCTTCCAATGGCTGGTAGTGAAACACCACATCGTTGGAAGATGAACCCATCAGCGAATCAATGGAAATGTTGAAGCGCTGGCTCAGCTTGGTAAGTTCATCGAAGGTGAGCGAGGTTTCTCCGCGTATTCTGCGATACGCGCTGTCGTTGCTCAGCCCGAGCATCTCTGCCAACTCATCTACCAACGAGATGTGCGGATCAAGCCGCTCCTTAACCCTTTGAAAAAACCTGGACTGTATGCTTGCCTTGTCTGTCATTTACTTCAACAATTTGATCACAAATTTTCGCAGCTATCGCTTGAAATTGGGCTGCATGGGGTAGGGTTGAGCAAATGTTGCGAATTCAGTTTAATCCACCTAAGATCATTTGCAAAATCTGCAAATAGCTGGTCAGCTCTCCTTCAAATCCGTTTTCTAACCGCGTCACCCCAATCTAGTTTTGGCTTCGCAATCAGCAAGAAATGAGCGCACTGAAACAATATTTAATCACGACAACGCTTGCAACGCTTGCCTCATCTGTATTTGCACAGAACTATTTGGATGTGATCAAATTGGATCACACAGAAGGTTTGACTCAGTACTCTGATTCTGCACACGAGCCTACGGCCTTCAATGAGTCAACGGCAGACATTACATTACCGATCGTGATCAGCGAAAAAACAGCCATTGTCACCGGAACATGGTTAGAACACAGCCACTTTCAAATAGCAGATCAAAATCCAAGAGACCTGTATAGCACTCTACTCAAAATTGGGCTGAACCATAAGATTGACAGCCATTGGTCGGCTACGCTGGTTCTGCTTCCGAAGCTTAGTTCAGACCTTAAAGTGGTAGACAAAAACCAGTTTCAACTTGGAGCACTGGCTTTAATGAAATATGAAGTAAACCCTTCACTCAGCTACAAGTTTGGTGCGTATATAAATAACGATCTATACGGTCCGATGCTAGTTCCTATCGTAGGACTATACTTCAACAAAGGTCCATGGGAAGTCAACGCGGCTTTACCCATCACGGCAGACGCGTCCTATGGCATAACCAAGAGCGTTCGAGTTGGCGCTAAATTCCTGGGAACCAACAAGTCTGTTCGGTTGAATGACGGTTCCGATACCTACATCCATCGCATTAACAACGAGCTGAGCACCTATCTTAGCTACCGGTTAGGTAACATCGTTGTTCTTGCACATGGTGGCTACAGTGCTGGAAGAAGCTTTGATTCGTATCAAAACGGAGACAAAATGAACCTGGCTGTTTCAGCCCTGAGAATAGGTGACAAACGCCAAGCCACCAGTGGCAGCTTTGGTGACGGAGCCTTTGTAAAACTTGCACTTCACTATCGCATTAACCTTGATAAATAGAACCCATGATTGAAATTTTCACAGAAATCGACAGCGTCCGTTTGAACTTTAGTGACAATGGAAAATGGATGGTCAATCTGGCCATTGCAGTCATCATGTTTGGCGTTGCCCTTGATCTCAAACTGGACGACTTTAAGAAGATTCTTAAAACACCAAGGCCGGTCATTGTAGGTGTTGTTTCCCAATTCCTGGTGATGCCGTTGATCACGTTCCTGTTTGCGCTATCGCTTCGTGACTTCATCACTCCAACTATCGGACTCGGAATGATCTTGGTGGCTGCGTGTCCTGGCGGAAACATCTCCAACTTCATCTGCTCACTTTCGAAAGGAAACGTGGCTTTATCGGTAAGTCTAACGGCTTTTTCAAGTTTGGGTGGATTGCTCCTCACCCCGTTCAACTTTGCCTTTTGGGGTAATCTTTACATGCACTTTGCAACGAATGAAACCAGTGCCCTTGTTCGCTCATTAGAGGTCGACCCCATCAGTGTGTTGCAGACCATTCTACTCATTTTGGGCCTGCCTCTAGCACTTGGAATTTTGTTCAGCACTCGATTTCCAAAACTGACTGAACGGATTAGTTTTTGGATCAAGCGCCTTTCCATCACCATTTTCATCGGTATGATAGCGGTAATCTTCGGAGCCAATTTTGAACTATTCACCCGCTACATTCAATACATCTTCCTGATTGTGTTAGTTCACAATGCACTGGCGCTGATGGCCGGATACAACCTGGCAAAGGTGTTTCGCTTGGAGAAGCGCGATCGAAAAACAATCGCAATCGAAACAGGAATTCAAAACTCAGGTCTCGCCTTGGCCTTGCTTTTCAATCCTAATGTATTCCCTTCTGACATGACCATTGGCGGCATGACTTTCATTGCAGCATGGTGGGGAGTGTGGCACATTGTTTCCGGCTTGGCCATTTCATCGGTATGGTCCGGAACCCTTTCCAAAAGGGCGTTCAAGGGCTTAATTCCCATTCGGGTGCGTTAAGCTTCCATCTTCCCCATATATTTGATCCCCTTTAAATTCGAGGTCAAATGTTGAAGATTATTGCAAGACTTACATTTCTGTTGGCTTTATCGGCTATTATTTCTGCCGGTTGCACCAAGAAAGTGATACAAGAGGATTGCTGCACCAGCGAATATGAGATCACTACGCAGAACTACGTTTTGCCAAAGGATTTCAAACTTTTCATTCCACAGGCTTTTACTCCAAATGGTGATGGTGTGAACGAGCAATTCCGCCCCATAGGCCAAGGCTGGACCGTTGAATCCATGGTGATCAAGAAAGGACGCAAAGTTGTTTATGATTTCAGTGAGCACTTGGATCCGTTTTGGACAGGAAGTGACGCCAATGATGGAAAGTACAGCTACGAAATCACCTTCCGCGTGAAGGCGAATAAAGACTTATTCGATGTCAAAGGCGAGGTTTGCTTGTTCAGGTATGGTTCAAAGGGCGAGGAATTGCCTGAAATAGAATTGGACAAAGTTTGCGAATGCATCATGCCGGACATGATTCACGACACCGCAGGTGTAATCTACGAGACTGTTGAGTGCCCTGTAAAGCCAATCGAAGACGCGGACACAACAGGAGCTTAGATCGTGCTTATCCCTGAACTCAAAACACAATTTCTGGCGGGTATAGACCGCATAGAGTCAGAGCTAGACCAATATCAAAGCGAAGAGCGGCTTTGGGTCATTGAAGGAAGCCTCAGCAATAGTGGCGGAAATCTGATGCTCCACCTGGTTGGAAATCTAAGACACTTCATTGGACACGTAGTCGGAAAGAACGATTACGTTCGACAACGCGAGCTTGAGTTTTCCTCAAAAAACATTGTTCGAACAGACATCAAAAAGTTGATTGCCGAGTGCAGAACTGAAGTCGAGTCGACCTTTGAAACATTGGATGATTCAGGGCTTGATATTCAGTTTCCCGTGAACATCGCAAACCGCGAGTGGACGACACGCGAGTTCATATTTCACCTGCTCGGACACCTGAACTATCACATCGGCCAAATCAACTATCACCGAAGGCTACTCGATCGGTAATGCCTTACGAAGACCACCTTCAAAAGCAGATTGACCGCTTCGCTCAGGCACTTGCGACATTGCTCAAGAACATTGCTTCAGGCACATATGAGCATGCTTCCACCGAGTCCGCGATCAATGAAGTTCTTCAGGAACATGGACAGTCAGATCTGAGTAAACTGTTGAAATTTGATTTTGAAGAACTTGTAATGTGGTTCACAAAACCACCATTCAACAAGAAAATCGAGACTTGATCATCCAATTGCTTTTTGAGCTGGATCAGCAACAATCAAGCATCGAATTAAATGCTCTGCTTATTGATTTGATTCGAATTGCAGATTCGGAATCGGATGCCGTTTCTTTAGAGCGATTGAACATGATGAAGGTATTGGCAAAAGAATAGCTTCCTCAGCCATTCTATATTTGCCGCCCAATTTTGAGGCCAATGATCAATCGGAGCGCATCTGATCAACTTTTTGAGGAAGCAAAAAAATATCTGCCTGGAGGGGTGAATTCACCGGTTCGAGCCTTTCGTTCGGTGAACGGATCTCCCCTATTTATCAAAAAGGGAAAAGGCAGTCGCATTTGGGACGAAGATGGAAATGAATTCATCGACTTCTGTTGTTCTTGGGGTCCTCTGATTTTGGGACATGCTGATGATCGAGTTTTGAGGAAGGTGACCGAAGTAATGAACAATGGGACTTCATTCGGTGCTCCAAATCGCTTTGAAACAGAGCTCGCGAAGCTCATCGTTGATAATCACCCTTATCTGGAGAAAGTGCGCTTTGTGAACTCCGGAACCGAGGCCGTAATGAGTGCAATACGTCTGGCCAGAGGATACACAGGACGAAGCAAAGTAATCAAGTTTGAAGGCTGCTACCATGGCCATGTAGACAGCTTGATGGTAAAAGCCGGATCAGGATTGGCAACGCTGGGAACGAGCACCTCAGCCGGCATCCCTCAAGGTTTCATCAAAGAGACGATTGTTTTGCCGCTGGGTGACCTTTCCGCGTTGGACCATTGCCTAGCCGAACAAGGAAGTGAAGTGGCTTGCATCATCATTGAGCCCATTCCTGCGAACAATGGTCTGTTGCTTCAAGACAAAACTTTCTTGCTTCACCTGCGCGAGGTTTGCGATCGGTATGGCATCCTTCTGTTTTTTGACGAAGTTATTTCAGGATTCCGAGTTGGTTTTACCGGAGCAAGTGGATACTACGGCATCAAACCCGACTTGATGTCCTTTGGTAAAATCATCGGTGGTGGGTTCCCAGTTGGAGCCTATGGGGCATCTGCAGAAATCATGAGCAACATTTCACCCGATGGACCTGTTTATCAAGCGGGAACGCTTAGTGGAAACCCCGTGGCGATGGCTGCAGGCATCGCCCAGCTTGAAGAGTGTTTGAAACCCGGTTTCTACGATGAGTTGGAAAGAAAGACCAACTTTCTTGTGTCTCAAGTTCAAGCTTACTCGGAAGAAATGAACTATCCATTCAAGATGTTTCATGTTGGGTCCATCTTCTGGTTTTCGTTCAGCGACAAATCAGCTGTCAGAACATCGGATGAAATAGCCCCTGAAAGCGGTGAGCGATTTAAGATATTCTACGATGCCCTGCTAAATGGCGGTGTTTATGTAGGCCCATCCAGCTATGAAGTAGGGTTTGTTTCCAGCGCCCATTCTGAAGCCGATTTGAGCAAAGCTGCATCGGTCATCAATTACGCGCTAGATGCCGTCTACAGCTAAATCCAAGCGTGGCGGATTTGATGTTGTCGCTCCTTTTTATGATGCATGCGTTTCCTTGATTTTCGGAGACCGATTGTGGGAGATTCAGAAAAAAGCCATTGTTGCATTACCAAAGTCGAATCACTGCCTGATCGTTGGAGGCGGCACCGGACGAATTCTTCGATATTGTATAGACCGTGAGCTTGCCGCAAAGTTCACCTATGCCGAACCCAGCGATAAAATGATCGCGAAAACGAGGGCTAGGCTAAACAGCCAAGAATTGGCATCCGTTCGATTTGTGGTCGATTTTGATCACGCTGTTTCGAACGCCAAATTCGACTTGATCATTTTTCCTTTTGTTCTCGACTGTTTTAATGAAGCTGCAATATCAAGCATGATATCAAGAATCGAAGGCAATCCTCAAATCTTGGTCGTTGACTTTAACCATGAGCGAATTGACGATTTCGCACCGAGCAGAATGCAACGCTTCTTTATCGAATTACTTTACATCTTTTTCCGCCTGACAACTCACATTGAAGCGCGAAGATTACCCCGCATCCTATCCGTTTTTAAGGAATCCGGGCTGTGCCAGAATTCGATCATCAACGATTTCAAGGGATGGATTCAGGCAAGTACTTGGAGCAACATCCCAAGCAAGCCGTAAATAATTATAAAGCCTTCGAACACCATGGTAAAGCAGAGCTCGTTCCATTGATCTGATATCCGTGAAATGGAATAGATCAACACAAGCTCCAATAACACATACACGACAATTGGAGTCCAAAGCATCATAACAACCAGTCCTGCCGCGATTGAAGCAAACCAAGCAACCGAAATAAGCATTGCCAATTGCTTAGCTCGTTTCAATCCAAATGCAGTCGACAAGGTCTCCAAACCTGCTTCTTTATCGGCCAGCGTATCCCTAATTTCGAACGGGATGGTAACCGTCAACAGAAACAGGAATCGCTCAAGAAATCCACGAGCAACTTGAGGCTGCACTAATTCAGTGATTCCAGATTGCTCGAACACAGGAAAAGCATAGGTCAGGTATGTTACCACAAAGGCAATGATGATGGGTTTCGTAAATGGAATGTCTCTGAGCCGCCACCATTTGCTATCAGTTGGAATGAATGGAACCGTGTAGCCGATGGAAACAATGGCTGCAGGAATCAACCAAACGATCGAGTCGGCAGCGAAATTTGGAAGTATGATCATCGCAAGAAACACGGCAACTACCATCGCCATTTTCAACCATTTTTCATTGCTTAACACCCAAGTATGTCGATCGCTTAACTGAGCCTTTGGAATGAAATCGATCTTGTATAATCTATGAAAGGTATACAGGGTAAACGACCCTAATATGACACTAACTATCACATACCAACGGTGCTCCAAATTGCTGATGTTGAAATAGGTCGAGCAAGTAAGCACCCCTAGAACACCGGCCACAAAAAAGTTTGAGTGAATGAGTGCCCGGAACAGCCTCATATTAATCCGTTAGTTGGCCAACTGCCACTCCAAGTCCAGCGCCTACAACTCCCGAGATCAGAGATTTGTACAATCGCTTGGTTCGAGCGGTTCGCTCATAACCGAGAACGTAGGCCGGCTGACGCAACAGGCTTGCATCTGTGATGCTCTTCCCCTCCATCTTGTATTTTGGTAAAGCCGCGCCAACCATATAAACAAATGGTACTGCGAAAACCAATGGGCTGCTATTAAGCACGTAACCAAGTCCGCCAGTGATCGGAACACCCAGGAAAATGGCCCAATTTGCCTTGTATCCATTAATAGCGTCCTGCTCCCCCTTGATGTAGTAGCGCATTTCATCAACGGTAAAGTAGTTGCCTATGGTAGTGTCGGCCATGTAAACGACTTGTTCAACGTTTTGTTCATCCGTAATGGAAAACACTCGCTCCCAATCGAGTTTTTTTGGCTTTGTCTTGCCGTTAGATTTCTTCAAATCATAATAGATATAAAGGCTGTCTTCACCTGTCACCTTGCCTTGAATCACCTGTCCCGTCATCATCAAAATGGATGGCTCAAAAGTTTGCGCAACACCCATTGACGCTAGCATCAAGAGCAGGAAAAATGCACAAATTGGCTTCATGTTGCAAACATGCGGTTTTTCGCTCAATGCTCATTCTTAATAAAGGGCTGAAACGCTGCTTCAAAGCAAGGTCCTGAAACTATATTTGCAGCCATTTTTAATACCCAATGATAAAGCACGATTCGTTTCAGCTTCGCCACATAGGTCCGCGAAGAGAGGAAATCCAGCACATGCTGGACACTGTTGGCGTGAAAACCATCGACCAATTGATCGATGAAACTGTTCCCGCTTCTATTCGTCTCAAAAAGCCGCTTGATTTGCCCGGTGGTATTACCGAGTTTGAGTTTGATAGACACATCAGCGCCATAGGAGCGAAAAATAAACTTTATAAAAATTTCATCGGACAGGGATATTACGGAACCATAACTCCTGCCGTTGTTAAACGAAACATTCTCGAAAATCCGGGATGGTACACTGCTTATACGCCATATCAAGCTGAAATTTCTCAGGGACGATTGGAAGGTTTGCTCAACTATCAAACCGTTGTTTCTGACCTAACCGGTTTGCCAATCGCAAACGCGAGTTTGCTTGATGAATCTACGGCAGCCTCGGAAGCCGCCTTGATGCTTTACCATTCTAGATCGCGCGATCAGATTAAAGCGGAAGTGAACAAATTTTTCGTTGATGAGCATTGCTTTGGTCAAACCATCGAAGTCGTAAAGGGCAAGTGTGCCGCAGTTGGAATAGAGGTCGTGGTTGGTGATATTGATACTGCCAAGGTTGATAACAGTTACTTCGGTGCATTGGTTCAATATCCAAACCGTGAAGGAAATATCAAAGATTACAGTGTAACCGTTTCCAAACTTCAACAACATGACATCAAATTAGTGGTGGCGACAGACCTTATGGCGCTTACGCTAATCGTTCCTCCGGGAGAATGGGGAGCTGATGTTGTGGTAGGAAACTCTCAGCGATTTGGCGTTCCAATGGGTTATGGTGGTCCACACGCAGGATTTTTTGCGACAAAAGAGGACTATAAACGAAACATTCCCGGCCGAATCATTGGTGTTTCAATTGACCGAGAAGGTCGACCAGCATTGAGAATGGCGCTTCAAACGCGGGAGCAGCATATCCGAAGAGACAAGGCTACCAGCAACATTTGTACTGCGCAGGCGCTGTTAGCAATTATGGCGAGCATGTATGCTGTTTATCACGGCCCTGCTCGATTGAAGGAAATTGCCACTGAAATCGGAGCACGCGGGAAAGCATTGGCGGTTGCGCTTCAAAAACTCGGATTCAGTGTTAAACACCAGAACTATTTTGATACTATCTGCCTGAGTGGTGTTGATGTTGAAAAAATTAAAGACATTTCTAGTCAGCATGGGGTAAACTTCTGGTTGAATAATGGGCAGGTTTGCATCAGCGTTGACGAAACTACTACTGTTGACAACCTGAATGCTGCGGTCGGAATTTTCGCTGAATTGAAAGGCGTTGGCGCTGATCCGATTTCAGTTGGTGCTGAAACTTCAATTCCTGCCGGAATGAAGAGAAACAGTGATTTCCTCACTCATCCAATTTTCAATGCATTCCAGAGTGAAACCGACATGATGCGCTACATCAAGTCGCTGGAAAACAAAGATATTTCGCTCACAAGAAGCATGATTTCGTTGGGAAGCTGCACCATGAAACTGAACGCGGCTTCTGAGTTATATCCAATTTCGAATCCTGCCTTTGCCAACCTGCACCCATTCGTGCCTATTGATCAGGCTCAAGGCTACGCAGAAGTGATTCAAAATTTGAATGATGCATTGAGCGTTGTTACAGGATTTGATGCCGTTTCATTCCAACCTAACTCTGGGGCACAAGGAGAATATGCCGGCTTGATGGTAATCCGCGCCTACCATGAGTCAATGGGTAATGGCCATAGAAAAGTCGTGCTTATACCTTCATCTGCGCACGGTACAAATCCGGCCAGCGCTGTGGTAGCCGGAATGGATGTAGTCGTTGTGAAATGCGATGACATGGGCAACATCGATATTGCAGACTTGAGGACGAAGGCTGAACAATACAAAGACAGCTTGGGCGCGCTCATGGTGACTTATCCATCAACTCACGGTGTATTCGAAGAGTCTATCATGGAAATTACCAAGATCATCCATGATTTTGGTGGTCAGGTTTACATGGACGGTGCAAACATGAATGCACAAGTGGGCCTTACGAATCCTGCCACCATTGGAGCCGATGTTTGCCATCTAAACTTGCATAAGACTTTCGCTATTCCCCATGGAGGGGGCGGCCCTGGTGTTGGTCCAATCGGAGTGGCAAAGCACTTGACCCCTTTCTTACCCGCACACCCATTCGTTAAAACCGGTGGTGACAGTGGTATAAATCCCGTTTCCGGAGCACCTTTTGGAAGTTCGTTGATCCTATTGATTTCATATGGTTATGTGAAGATGCTGGGGGGAGATGGCATGACCAATGCAACCAAGTTTGCCATCCTCAATGCCAATTACTTGAAATCAAAATTGGAAGGTAAATTCGGAGTGCTGTATAAAGGATCAAAAGGACGTGTTGCGCACGAAATGATTCTTGATTGTCGACCATTCAAAAAGGATGCACATATTGAAGTAACTGATATAGCCAAGCGTTTGATCGACTATGGTTTTCATGCTCCAACCGTTTCCTTCCCTGTGGCTGGAACACTCATGGTTGAGCCTACAGAAAGTGAGTCTAAGCTTGAGCTCGATCGTTTTGCAGATGCGATGATCTCTATTCGCAAGGAAATTGAAAGCATTGAACGCGGAGACATGCTGGCTGAAGTTAGCCCACTTCGGAACGCGCCACATACAGCTAATATTCTTTTGGATGACGAGTGGAACTTCCGTTACTCTAGGAAAGAGGCGGCCTTCCCCCTTGCTTGGATTCGCGAGAATAAGTATTGGTCGCCTGTGTCGCGTATTGATGACGCCCATGGTGATCGAAACTTGATTTGTGCCTGTCCTCCGCTGGAGGAATACGAGTCGCATTTGGAATTGCAAGTTGAGGGCTAAAAGGCAACAATCTTCTTTGAGGTTGAGCGTTACCTTTGGTCTTTTCCATGCGTAACCTGATTATCATATCGCTGTTGCTGTGCATTGTAGGTTCTGCGAATGCACAGCGAATTAGCGGGCCAACACCTGCTGCGGTAAATAAGTTAGTCAATCGAACACTGGCGGAACTTCCCGATAACCTCATTTTCTACGAGGGTTTCGATAATGTGAGCCCACCCACCCTACCAAGTGGATGGTTTACATATAGCTTATCTCCAAGTGGGTTTATTGTTGGAACTGCCGGGGATGAATCCGGACAGGCGAATGAAAATGGTTTTTGGCCGGTTCCAAAGCATGGCTTATTTGCCATGACCAATGATGATGTGTGCAATTGCGATAAGAGCAATGACCTTCTCACTTCAAGAAGCTTTGACTTTACCGGTTATGAATTATTGGTCATCGGTTTCAGTGCATTCCAAAATGGCAGCAATGAGCAAACGGGAGAATTGCAAGTGAAGTCAAAATCAAATATCTGGCAAACGATTTTTAGCATTCCTACAAGTGGTGCATGGGAAAGATATGAAATGATAGTTCCTGCTTCTTACCTGGAGTCAAGCTTTCAATTTCGATTTAAATACAACGATCACAGCAAGTATGGATCCGGCTTAGCCATTGATGACGTGTATATTACAAACAAGATCAGTGATCCAATCAAAATGATTGAGTTTTTCACGATTAATGGCAACCTCTCAGGCACAGCCAGCCTTCCGGCTTTGATTCCCCAAACTCAAGCGAAATACGCTGATTTAAGATTTGGAGCGGACATCCTTAATCAGGAAGCGAGCGATTCTAAGTCCAGATTAGCTGTCGATATTCAAGGCCCTCTGGCATTCAATGAAACTACCCTAAAATGGCGCATTCCGTCAGGAGGTCAAGAAAACACTCGCATGTCTGTCAGCCAATTGTTTTCGCCCTATTTGTTAGGTGACTACGCGCTCAATTACCGAATTGAGACAGGACCAGCAGATAGCGCCTCCAATTTCGGTGAGTTATCTTTTTCGGTTGTCGACTCTATTTACAGTAATACCGACTTTAAGACAAATGGCAGCGGAATTTGGGTGGCGAATGAGCTCGACAGACTTGGATTAGTTTATCCAATTTTTGTGGAGGAGCCTGTGGTTGCGGTTAAAATCGGAATCCATTCCCTGTCAAAAGAGAATGCCCGTTTCAGGCTAAAATTCTACAAATTCCCCAACATCACAGCTAATGTTTTCTTCAGTGACCCAATCATAATAACCGAAGATGATATTGGAAAAACCATTCGAATTCCGGTCAATCACGCATTCGAACCAGGCAAGTATTTGGTGGCAATTGAAAAAGAAACAGGACAACTGGTTCTATCTTCAAACACGACATATAGCACGCCAAATGGGGTTGCATATTATAGGGTTGGTAGCGGACCTTGGCGATACTTAGCTTACTATCCGATGATAGATCTAGTGTTTGACGCGGTTGACCCAAATTGTCCAGGCAACATTCAGGCAACAATCACCCAAGAAACTTGTGCTGGTGATAGTAATGCACAAATTCAAACCACTCTGCTCGATGACACGCCAAGCACCTATTTCTGGTCAACTGGCGAAACAACCGCCAACATTTCGAACCTAACTTCCGGCACCTTCACCGTTACTATAGGTGGCACCAACGATTGCACCTATGACCGGAAATTTGTACTAGATCGTAAAGATTCACTTAAGGTTTCACCAATAATTTTGGCTTCGCTTTGCAATGACAATTCTGGCAGTATTGACCTGAATGTTTCAGGGGGAACCCCACCTTGGACAATTTCGATGAATAACTCGGAAACTGGAATTGCTCAAACAGGAC
Source organism: Flavobacteriales bacterium (assembly GCA_041391765.1). Taxonomy (GTDB): domain Bacteria; phylum Bacteroidota; class Bacteroidia; order Flavobacteriales_G; family Salibacteraceae; genus SHAN690. The sequence goes on from JAWKNJ010000023.1 coordinate 68,331, forward strand.
TAGACTCGGGTGACTATGCATTTCATATTTCAGATGCAGTAGGATGTTCCGCTGACACTAATGTCTTCATTGCCGCAACTCCTCCTGTTCTTTTAGGCCTTGAAATCATTGAACCTAATTGCGGGACGACAGATGGTCAAGTCATTGCTTTGCCAAGTGGAGGCATAGGTCCATATTCATTTCTTTGGAGCAATGACTCAACAACCGTATCACTAAACTCGATTTCATCAGGATTCTATCAATTGAACATTTCTGATAGCGTTGGTTGCGTTAAGGACACATTTTTCATCATTGGCGATTCAGGTGCTCCGACCATAAATCTGTTGGAACTAAAAGACAACTCTTGCTCCAAAGTACCTAACGGAAAAATAAAAGTGCAGGCCATTGGCGATAACAATCCGATCACTTACACATGGAGCAATTTTGAATCAACGAATGAGATCACAAGTCTGCACTCTGGGCAATACACGTTGACAGTAACCGATACTGCAGGTTGCCGGAATTTTCAGATTTATCATGTCAAGGATGAGAATTTGCCGTTTCAGCTTGACATACATGATATCGGCATTAACTGCTATGGACAAAATACAGCCAGCATTTTGGCACTACCAAGCGGTGGCCTCAGTCCATACACCTTTGCTTGGAGTGATGGCTCCTTCGCTCCTCAAATTGAAGCCTTAGGACAAGGCACATATACTCTTACCGTTTCAGATGCTGCAAATTGTCTGATTACAAAAACTACGACCATAACTTCACAATCCGAATTTTTTTTCGTTGTGGACTCATTATTTGGTGACACCAATGGCAGTGGCCATCTTGACGCAGCGATTTATTTATCCGTTTATGGTGGTACGCCTCCATACACGTACAATTGGTCCAATGGTTATCAGTACCAGGATTTGATCGATGTCGACACGGGGCTTTATTCCGTGACGATTACTGATCAATTCGGTTGTGAATTGACGTATTCAAAGTTCCTGAGCGATGATCCTGCATCTGCAAATCAACTCTCCTTCAGGGAAACTATCGCAGAGGTGTTTCCGAACCCATGCCCACAAAGTGATCAATTGACCATTACTACAAATGTTGAAAGCGGAACAATAGAACTCTATAGTCTTTCCGGGGTGAAGATTAGTCAACAGTACATGATTGGTCCGACAGCCACTCTTAGTACTCCAGCAACTTCCGGGACATATGTTCTGGTATTCAGAGTGGATGAGCATGTTGCTATATTCCACAAAATCATAGTACTCTAAACTTGCCAAGGCAAAAATTCTTCGTCTGTGAAGAAATAAAATTCAATTTTTGCGACCTTTGATTATTAATATTCTAACTATGAAGCATAAACTACTGTTGTTTGGAGCCATGATATATTCGGCTTCATTGTTGGCTCAATCTGTTGATCCGGCAAACTATCAGAGAATTGAAACTGAACCGCGTAAGACTAACGATGCGGCAATCCCAGGTGCGAAGCAACCAATTAACATCTCCAATCGAGGCGGTGGTGATTTAATTTGGTCGGAACCGTTCAATGGCGCGAGTTCATTTAGTGATTGGACTAAGACAGACAATACAACTCCTGCCTGCGGTTTCGTTTGGTCAACAACTGGACCGACTGGACCATTTTCAGATCCTGATTTTGAAAAAATTGAATCCACAACAGCTAGCAATGGTTTCATCATTATTCGAACAGATGCTGCAAATGACGATGGAAATGGCGGTAGTAATGGTAATGCAATTACTGCTTCTTGCAGTGATACCATTAACCTGGGCGGAGGAATTGATGGTATTTATGTAACCCTTGAACATAATTTCCGCTATTTCATTCCTCAGACTGTCAGAGACAATGGCCTCCCATATGGACTTTATTTTATTGCAAGAAACCCTGCTGGCGACACATTGGTTACCTATAATATGATTGGTTCCGTTTCTGTAAATAACGGATCTCCAAACCCAGTAACTGGGACAAAGTATTATATCCCGACTGCGGGTTTGAATTATGTTAACATTGGATTTTATCATTTGAATCTTTCAAACTACTACTGGGCCATTGATGATATCAAGGCATACGAGGCGTATGATAATGATCTTACCATGGAAGATGTATACTTGAATGGTTATGACATTGATTCGATTGAAGTAATCAGTCAGCTTTCCTCTCCCATCTACCTCAATAAATATTATGATGAAATTCCAACCAATCAAGCTGCAAGCATGACCATGGATATGATCATGGTTTATTCAAACAGTGGCAACGATGCTCCGACTTCCACGACAGGTAATTTTGGCGTAACAGGTCCGAGTAGCATCAACTTCACTAATTCCAATAATAGTGCTACTCCTCCGGCATCTGCCGAGTATGATTCATTGATGGCAAGCGCACAGTTTGTAGGTTCATCTTCTGTTGCTGGTAACTACACCGCATCATTCCAGGTGACTTCTGCGTCTGAGCAAGACAATTCCGATAACTCCAAGCAAATCAAATTCTCATCTTCAACTAACCGATACAAGTGGGATCAGCTGGAACCATCCAGAATTCGTAGACTCGAAACTGATGACATGCTCGCTGTTGCCTTCGAAGCTTACACCAACGATTCACTTATCGGTGTTGAATTAGGCATTTTCGATCCAGCTGCTCCAAGCCCTCAAAGCGATGGTTCAGTTATCAGCGTATACTTATATGAGTTCGATGACATCATCGATAACTTAGATTCTAGAATCAATGATGGTGTACAAAATGGAAATGCAGCATCTCCGATCGCAACATTGGTTGATTTTCATGAACTCGGAGCGGCAGACATTGACGTTGAAAAAACATATGCATTAAAGGACCCAATCGCATTGACGGCTGGCAAATCATATGTGGTTGGTCTAAAGAATCAGCAGGGTGAAGCTGTTTGGATTGTATTTGATCAAGGTGTTGATCCTGCACCATGGTCTATTTTCACAAATAGCACAACTAGCCAAGGAACAGGAGTTGGTGGCACATGGTTTACTGAACAAATTGTTCCTATGATCAGAATTATTACCAAAAATGCTGACGCATGTGCATCAACCAACTTTGTTATTACAGGTGATATTACCAATAACTTAGAGGAATTCTCTGTTGATCTTAATCTGGATGTTAATGGTGGAACGGGAGATCTATACTATTTCTGGACTAACCCTGATGGGGAGGTGTTTTCTAATGAAGAAGATCTTGAGGGCATTACTGACTCTGGAACGTATACTGTAAAGGTTATCGATCAAAATGGCTGTTCAGGCACAGCATCTTTCAGCTTGACTGGTAACATTGGCATAGATGAGGCAATCTCTAAATCAGTTTCTATCTATCCAAATCCAGCTAAGTCAAGTGTTAATCTATCGTTTGGAAATGCTGGAACTTTTAATATTGAAATGACCAATGTGCAAGGGCAAACGGTCTATTTTAATAAGTCTCAGGTTTCTGAAGGTGGTGTGAAAACAATATCAACGGAATCATTTGCGAGAGGTCTTTACTTCATCAAGGTATCCAACGATACTAAAGTTGAAGTGAGCGAAATCGTTTTAGACTAAACTTCTAACAACTCTTCAACAACAAAAAAGGCCCTGTGTTCAGGGCCTTTTTTGTTGAATTAGACTTCGACCTGACATGTCCGCCGGCTGGGTCAATTCCATAAGATCAAGAATGGTTGGCGCCACGTCCGCTAATATTCCATCCGATATTTGAGCTGTTCTTCGCTTTGAGATTAAAATACACGGAACCAGGTTGGTCGTGTGTGCCGTGTGTGGAGTTCCGTCTGACTGAAACATCTGATCTGCATTGCCGTGATCAGCGATAATTACAATGCTATAACCTTGGGCTATTGCCACATCAACCACCTCCCCAAGCAGCGAGTCTACGGTTTCCACGGCTTTTAAAATAGCCTCTGGGACACCGGTATGACCTACCATATCGGGATTCGCAAAATTCAGGCACACGAAATCCGGATTAGTTGATTCCATGACTTCAATGCAGCTGTCAGCCACTTGCCTGGCGCTCATTTCCGGTTGAAGGTCATACGTTGCAACCTTTGGTGAGTGAGCCATTGATCGATCTTCACCTTTAAAAGCCTCTTCTCGACCTCCGGAAAAAAAGAAGGTGACATGAGGATATTTTTCAGTTTCTGCGATACGCAGTTGGGTCCCGCCTTGGTTAGAAATCACCTCACCCAAGGTATTGACCAAATTCTCCTTTTCAAACATGACGTGCACGTTCCTGAAATTCTCATCGTAACGAGTCATGGTCACATAGTGCAGCCTTAAGGGCTCCATATTGAACTCGCGCATTGATTGTTGCGTCAACGCGGTGGTAATTTGTCGGCATCGATCCGTTCTGAAATTGAAGCATAGAACAACATCATCTTCCTTAATCCTACCCTCCATGCCTGTAATAATGTGTGCATTAAAAAACTCATCGGAAACACCTTTTTGATATTCTTCATTGCAACTCGCCACAAAGTCATTGGTCTGGTTTCCAATTCCATTCACTAATAGGTCGTAAGCTGCCTTAATGCGCTCCCATCGCTTATCGCGATCCATGGCATAATAACGTCCAATCATGCTTACCAAACGAGCCTTTTTGCCATTTAGACGCGTTTCCAGTTGCCTGATATTGTCGATAGCACTTCTGGGTTCTGTATCTCTTCCGTCAGTGAATGCATGCACATACACTCGATCAACACTTGAGCCTTCCAGAATATCAATAAGAGCATGCAAGTGATGTTGAGAGGAATGGACACCTCCATGACTCACTAAACCCATCAGATGAAGCGCGACTCCTTTTTCTTCTGCTACTTTAATCGCTTTTTGTAGGACCTTATTTTCAGCTAGCTCACCGCGCTCAACCGCATTATTGATCCTAGCCAAATCCTGATAAACTATACGACCCGCACCTATGTTTAAATGGCCTACTTCACTGTTTCCCATTTGGCCTTCGGGCAAACCCACATACTCACCAAATGTCTTCAGTGTGCAATGAGGAAAACGGCTCAAATAGCCATCGAAATTGGGTGTGTTCGCCAAATGAATTCCATCAGAATAAGATTTGTCGCCAATTCCCCAACCATCCAATATGATCAATGCTGCCTTTTTCATAATGCCTTTAAAAATTTCATCTCTACACACAAGCCTTTCGGTTCATTCGACCTTGAAAACAATGCTCCACCTTGCAACTCAACGAGTTGCTGAACGATGTATAACCCAAGTCCTGTGCCCTTTTGTGTTCTGGTTTCTTCATTCTCTGCACGATAAAATTTCTTGAATATCTCCTTCACCTCGCCTTTTTCCACTCCACTTCCCGTATCGCAAACGGTGAGTGTAATGTAATCATCCCCAATCACGGAACCAATTTGGAGTTTCGCGCCTGCAGCATATTTAGTCGCATTACTTACCAAGTTACCAATGATGATTTCCATCGCCTGCTGGTCTCCAACTATAACGTGGGATTCCGCTACATCGACTTCCACCTCACACCTAGAAGATTGTATAAGTGTTTCGTATTGTCGCAAGATTATGCTAACAATTTCGGATACATTCACATTAGCTTGGCTCAGACTTAGCTTTCCTGCATCCAGTCTCGATGCCATCAATATGTTTGACACCAATCCTTCGAGTCGCTGAAGAGATGCCAAACCGGATTGAACCAGTGTCATTGCTTTTTCCTTGTCTATCTCGGGGCGCCTTAATGTTTGAAGGTTCAATTTAATCCCAGCTATGGGCGAATTAAGTTCATGCGTGGTTGCCAAAAGAAAGTTCCTTTCTTGCCGGGCCAGTCGCTGTTCGCGTTTCAGGAACTTCCTGATATAATATGCTCCGGATAAGAGTAGAATCATGAAAACCGCTCCCTCACCCATGACCATCCAAAGCTTTTTCTCAATGAGATCCTCGTGATTCGCAATGCCGGATTCGGGTGATAACTCGAATAACTCAACATGCAGATTATAGATCAAATATCCCCACCAGGCAAATTGAACCACCACATAACCCAAGAGAACATAGAGCAATAATAGCGCTGATGACCTAACTTTCACGGCACAAAAATACCCTCAATAATTCGCATGAACAATCTGATTGAAGCGTTGGTTCAACCTGCACTTTCCTTGACGCTGCTGACCCTTTTTACTACAATTCACGCTCAATCGAAGTTAAATGGGGATTGTGGTGATTTAACTGAACGCTTTGGTGGCGATGTTCCAGATTTTTCGAAAATCGATTATAAAGCTGTTTCATCCTATAAGGATCGCTTATATCAAATAAGAGGTTGGTCCGAATACCTTTTTGAAGACGAAGTCAATGTGTATTTTGAAAATGTTCTGACTGGTGATACAAATCTTATTCACTCACTCATTGAACAATCTCAGGAATTGAAGAAGAATGGGATGGCAGCGGGGACCTTTAGCACATTGCTTAAAAATTCCCTCATTTTTAAAGGAACGGTCATTGGGATTGAAAACGAGAGTCCGTTGTGCCTGAGATTCAAAATCACCTACAAAGTGCGTGTGGAAGACGTATACTGGTCTGACTTTGCGCTCCATAAAGACGATGTCATTTTTTTGAAAGATATTAATCCGGGAAAGGCTGATGGTTGTGGAACGGAGACGCGAGAAACGGGTGCCTATGCCACGCAAGACAAGGCAGGCTTTGCGTTGAACACAACGGACATCTTTGTTGCCGACAAGGGCCGGTACATGCGAATAATATCGCAGGATAGGATCAACACATATTTCCAGGATGTTTACTGTTCATCAGCTTTTGCCATAACACCAATCCCTCAAAAGGAAAGGATACAAGCAGCCCAACTAGCGAAATCAATCAAACTTGATCGGTAAAATAGTTCAATAGCTGGAAACCTTGTAGAATTTCAGGTATTCATGGCATCATCATACCCCACATAATAGATGATGAACAAATGACTTTTTGCCTTGATCCTTTATGTTACGCATGCTTGACAGCTTATTTGATCTAATCATCGAAACTTTCAGTGGGGTCAGGGTTTGGAGTAATTAAATACAAAGTCAAATGATAAGCTTTCTCGTCTGAGCTTATTTTTCTGGACATTAATATGCCGAAGGAACGGTTGGGAATTCTTGAAGCACTTTAACCAACTTCCCAAAGGCGCAAAGCAAGGGAGATACAATTTACCAACTAGCCTCAAGTAAGTGGTTTCATTCACAAGCTGATCATTCGTGACATTGTGGGTAGAGAAATCTGAAGCGCAAAAAAAAAACCGACAATCACAAACGCAATTGTCGGTTCCTATCGTGGTGCGGGAGGGAGTCGAACCCCCGACACAAGGATTTTCAGTCCTTTGCTCTACCAACTGAGCTACCGCACCCCTTTAATTGGTAACGTTGCAAACGCAACGCTTTAAGAACGGGCGGCAAAAGTAGAAATTTATAAAAGCGGCCAACCGAAATTTCAATTTCACGGTGAACCTTTGTATTGATATAGGAAATACGCGAATTAAGGCTGGATTATTTGAAAACAATTCACTCGAAAAGATTTTCATTTCCGAGTCACTCATTTCGAATAGTTTGGTTCGTGAATGGACAAAAAATGCACCAGTAGACCGAATTATCCTAAGCACTGTCCGCACAATAGATGCCAGCATAATTGGAGAATTAAAAACGGAATTCACGGTACTAATCCTTGATCAGAACACTTCATTGCCTGTAACTATTCAATACGAAACACGTGACACACTTGGTTTGGATAGAATTTGCGCTGCCGTGGCAGCTCATGATATGTTTCCGCATTTACCGGTTTTGGCAATTGATGCTGGGACTTGCATCACTTATGAGTTGATTGATCATGAAGGAAATTATCTAGGTGGAGCAATATCTCCAGGAATCAAAATGAGAGCGAAATCATTAAACGCGTTCACGAGTAAGCTACCGCTGATTGAACTTAAAGGGGAAAAAGTTGAATTGGGCACTACTACTGAATCTTCGCTTCAGATGGGGATTGTGGATGCAACGCGATTTGAAATGAAAGGCTTCATCACCCATTTCCGAAGGCGATTTGAAAATCTTAAGGTAATCTTAACGGGTGGAGATTCGGGCTTTTTTGAGCAAGACGTTGAAAATGCCATTTTTGCAGCCCCAAATCTTGTGCTCCAAGGATTAAACTCAATTCTGCTTTACAACAAGCCCGCTTAATGAAGCAACTTATTGCTTTTACCATAATAACTATTGTGACTGCGCATTCTTTTGCGCAAAAAGGCACACTAACTCCGTATTCGATTTACGGTCTTGGAGATCCTACTAGAAGCCAAACTACTGCAATAGCGTCAATGGGTGGAGCCAATCTTGCGGTCGTCAGCACCACAGGAATAAACAGCACCAATCCAGCGACATATTCTGATATTAAACGCCCATCTTTTAATCTGGATTTGAAAAATGAGGTACTAACCTTGAGTAATTCCTCAAACAGCCAAAGCAGCAATGCCTTTGCAATTCAAAACTTCTCTTTCGCATTTCCCATCATTAATAATTTCAAGAAATTTAAGCGCAGGGCTGGTTTAAGTTTCGGAGTTACGCCATTAACTGCAGCAGGTTATGATCTCTCCTATACCAGCAGCGTGAACGGTTTGGGTGAGGTTGACTATTTGTTTTTTGGTGAGGGGGGGATAAACTCTGCTCAACTTGGTGGCTCATTCGATTTGGTCGCCAATAAGAGCAGAACCAATGTTCTCAGCATTGGCGCTAACGCAAATTACATTTTTGGTCAGATCAGTAGAAACAGAGCAACTCAAGTGGACGTGAGAGCTGGTGCAAGCAACGTTTACCGCCAATCCTATTTAGAGCTAAGCGACTTTGATTTAAGCGGTGGCCTTCTCTTCAAGCATGTCGATACTTTATCAGTGAGCAAGAAGAATGCGGATGGGACAAAATACACAGATGAAGTACCCTTCATGTACTCTATTGGAGCATATATCCGGCCTTCTCGCCAGGTGACCGCCTCAGTGCATGAATATGGCTTTACATTCTCAGATACGGTGACAAACCCCAGCCCAATAGATACGGTGCAATCCCATAGCGCTCACGAAAAACTTTCTACTCCAATATCAGCTGGTATCGGATTCAGTTTCAATGTAGCCAATAAATGGACAATTGCAGCTGATCTAGTGCATACGCAATGGTCCACTCTGAGTTTGGGAGGTAAAAATTATGCTTTGAACAATCTCACGAGGTTGTCCTTGGGTACTGAGTTATTGCCTAAGGTGGATATCAAGGACGCAGATGGCAAGTATCTAAAGACGGTTCGTTATAGGGCAGGATTCAGTTTTGAATTAAGTCCATTTAACGTTGGTGGTGTTCAACCCATTCGTTATGGCATCAATTTTGGCTTGGGTTTCCCGCTAACGGCTGCTTCATTATCAAATTCCATGTTCAACATCGGATTTGAAGCGGCCAGAAGACAAGCGGCTGGTTACAGCTTAACGGAAAACTATATGAACATTTATGCAGGAATTGTGATCACTCCGCATGTGTACGATCAGTGGTTTGCTAAAAGAAAATATGATTGATCCTAAATAGTAAGAAATGAAAAGAAGTGCAATTGGAATTTTAGTCGTTTTACTCCTCAGCTTGAGCTCACAGGCTCAACAAATAAGAACTTATACATCAAATGATGAAGACAGCATCGCATGCATTACTGCTCTTTCACTTTACATAGAATTTTTCAAGCAAGAGAACTATGCCGATGCCATGAACGGTTGGCGACAGGCCACTGCAATCTGCCCTAGATCAACCGAATCGATTTGGATCAATGGCACCAAGCTTTACACTGAATTGATCGACAAAGAGCAAGACGAAACCAAAAAGGATAAATTGATCGACACCCTGGAATGGTGTTATGATCAACGTATCAAATATTTTGGGAACGAAGGATATGTGCTCGGAAGAAAGGGCTCTGACATGGTAAAGTACAGAAGCAGTAAGCCAAAAGAAGCCTTTGATGTATTGAGCAAGTCATTCGAATTACAAAAAATGGAAATGGAGGCCGGAGCGCTTATCTATTACTACAAGAGCGCCTATGACATGTATCGAAAGAAGATGGCAGACAAATCGTTGCTATTTGACATCTACGGTCCTTGTAGCGATGTCGTTGATCAAAACAAAGCCGGCACCTATGGGGCACAATATGTCAAGGCTCAAGAAAACATTGACAAGATGTTTAGTACCGTTGCCGAGTGTCCAGACTTGGTTGAAATATACGGTCCAAAATTTCAGGCTACACCAAAAGATGAGAAGCTACTTCGTCAGATTTTGAAATTGTTCGACAAGCGTGATTGCACAAACGAAGACCTTTATCAGAAAGCTGCGGTCAATCTTTATGACATCGATCCAAGTTCTGATGCAGCATATGCTATTGCGAATGGATATGCTAAAAAGGAGAACTATTCTGAGGCTTTGAATTTCTATCAGAAAGCTGCGGATCAGGCAACCGACAATGAAATGAAAGTGAAGGCCTTGACAAAAGCCGGTAACACGGCACTGTTGGTTAAGCAATTTGCAAAAGCACGAAGCATAGCCAATGACATTCTTAAGGTTAACCCAAATAGTGGGGATGCTTACATCATGATTGGTGACTCATACATGGGAGGAAGAAAAGAGTGCGGGGGCTTGAACGAATGTGAAGATCGCGCAGCGTTTTGGGCAGCCTATGACAAATACGCGAGAGCTAAATCGGTTGACGACAGTGTTGCCGAAGAAGCGAACAAAAGAATGTCCACTGCCAAAGAGCAATTCCCCAAGAAGGAAGACTGCTTCTTTTATGGAAAGAACGAAGGTTCATCCTACTCTGTTGGCTGCTGGATCGGTGAGTCAACCACTGTAAGAACACGTGATTAAACCCTACCAGAAATTTGGATTATTCATCCCTATAATCGCGGTTATAGGGATGTTTTTTTCAGGTTGTGAAAACGACTTGAGTGAAGTCAATCGGCTTACATACTATGAAAAGCTTCCTGTCCAAACGATCAAGAATAGCTTCATTACATACACAGATTCAGCTGTCACTCAATTTACGGTTGAAGCCGGTCAAATAGATCGCTATCCAAGTGAGGAAGATCCAATAGATGAGTTTAGCAATGGGGTGCACCTCATCACATTTGACAAAAAAGGTGAATTCGAAAGTGAAATCATCGCAGAGAATGCGACTAATCACCTAAGCACCAAAATCATGATAGCTCGTGATAGTGTAGTTCTTAGAAATGCGGAAGGAAAAATGTTGGAAACAGAGCTCCTAACCTGGGATGATAACACTGGGAAGATTTTTACTGATAAATTCGTCAAAATCACTACACCAACTGAGATACTTTACGGAGATGGTCTCACGGCCGAACAAGACTTTTCATCCTATGAGATCTTAAACATCAAGGGGAGAATAAAAGTAGATAGCGAATAATTAGGAACTGATGAATCAGTATCACAATATCATGGAAAAGTTTTGGTTGGTTATTGCCATCCTCAGTTTCGTTTATGCAGTTTATATGATCGGCAAGCAAGGGCTGAGTGAATCAATCATCTATTTGATATTTCCACTCGTTGCTGGCGCCCTGTTTTACATGAGATACTTCATGCGCAAGCGCTTTGAAAAAGGGCAGGATGATGAGTAATGGCATGAATGCCATATTTTTGAATTGACCACAACAATGGACGACCCGTCATCCTTATTAATTCTTCTTTCAATTATCGCCACTCTGGTTCTATCCGCTTTTTTCAGCGGCATGGAAATCGCATTCGTTTCTAGCAATAAATTGAAAATTGAATTGGACAAAAAGCTGGGCTTGCTTCCGGCTAAGGTCTATTCCTATTTCAGCAAGCATCAGAGCAAGTTCATCAGCACCTTGCTTTTAGGCAATAACATTGCACTGGTAGTTTATGGTATTTTCATGGCTTCATTGCTGGAAAACCCTCTCCGAAGGGTTCTGACTTTCCTCCCGGATGAAAGCATAACAAGCATAGTGGTGCTTTTGATCCAAACCCTAATTTCTACACTAGTGATTCTTGTTTTTGCCGAGTTCCTGCCAAAGGTGATTTTTCGTATTAATCCGAATCGTAAGCTCGAATTGTTCACCCTTCCGGTGCTAATAATTTGTGCCCCGCTCTACTCGTTGGTCTGGCTTACATTCACTTTTGTCGGCTACCTTGTAAGATTAGCTTCGGTGGAGTTTCAAGAGAGTGAGTACTCGTTTGGGCGTATTGACTTAGACCACTATGTCAGGGAAGCTGCCTCATCGCAATCCGAAGAGAGCGATTTAGAAAATGAACTTCAGATCTTTCAAAATGCACTCGACTTTTCAAGCATCAAAGCGCGCGAATGCATGATTCCACGGAACGAAATAGAAGCGTTGGACTTTGAAGATAGCATTGAAGAATTGAGAACCAACTTTATCGAAACTGGATACTCTAAAATCCTGATTTACAAGGAAAATATTGACAATGTTATCGGATATGTGCACTCATTCGAGCTCTTTCAAAAACCGCAAGCGATTAAGAACATACTCCGACCGCTGGCAATTGTTCCTGAAACAACCACCGCAGACAAGGTTTTAAAAACCTTAATTGAACAAAAAAAGAACGTTGCGCTCGTAGTTGACGAGTACGGAGGAACATCAGGAATGTTGACATTGGAAGACATTGTTGAAGAAATTTTCGGTGAAATTGAAGACGAGCACGACCAAGAAGAACTGGTGGAAGTACAGCTGAGCGCCAATGAATATTTACTATCTGCTCGATTGGAAATTGATTACCTGAATGACGAGTACGATCTAAAACTACCTGAAAACGAGGACTATGAGACCCTTGCCGGTTTGATTATTTATGAAAATGAGGATCTTCCGGAAGAAGGCGATGAGATTAATATTGGAGGCTACACATTGGAAATAAAGAAGGTGAGTGACAATAAAATTGACGAAGTTGTTCTACGTCCCTCAGAAAGTGCAGATTAGCGCACATCATTCCATATCAAGATGTATTTTCGCGTCCCATTTTTAAAAAGCTAGGTATTCATGGCAGTTATTGGTTCTATTAGAAAGCAGTCAGGTCTGTTGATTGTGTTGATTGGTTTAGCAATGGTTTTGTTCCTTCTCGGAGACTTGTTTAGCGGAGGTGGAAGCTTCTTTAATCAACGTGAAGCAGTCATCGGCATCATTGCAGGTGAAAAAATCGATCAAATCGAATACGAAACTTTGGTTCAGGATGCTATTGATAAGCAGTTCGGAGCAGAAGGGCCAACAGAATCAGCTAAGCAATCCATTCGTGAGAGGATATGGCAGAAAATGATCGATGAGCGAGTGCTTCAAAAGGAATATGATAATTTGGGCATAACTGTAAGTCCAGATGAATTGCTAGATCAAGTAAAAACAACCCAACCTGGTAGTATTCTCTACCAGTATTTCACTAACCCACAAACAGGGCAAATTATTGAACAATTCCGTAATCCACAAACCGGAGGACTTGACGCAAATAAAGTTTTGGGCGCTATTCAAAACCTTCTCAATAGTGAGAACGCATCAGACTGGCTTCCAATCGAAGAGGCTATTAAAGAAGATGTTGCCATGACCAAATATCGGAGCCTGATTGGAAAAGGATTATATGCATCCACGCAAGAGGCTAAAGCAAGTTTTGCAGAAAAATCAGCCATGGCAACTGTCAGCTATGTATTGAAAGAATTTAATTCTATTCCTGCCGATAAGGTTGAAGTCACAGAACAGGACCTTAAAGCATATTATGAGGAGCATAAGAATGAAGATCTGTACCAAATTGACAGCGAAACGCGCAGCTTAAAATTCGTTTCATTTCCATTGATTCCATCTCCTGAAGACTTAAATGAGTTGAAAATTGAAATGGAAAAAATAAAAACCGGATTTGTTGCCGACTCTAACGATACCGCATTCGTATCTGAAAACAGCGATAGCAAACCTGAAAACCTGATTACATTCTACAAGGAAAACACTCTTCCTATAGAAATTAAAGAAGCCGTGATGAATGGCAGTATTGGTGATGTATTTGGACCATACAACCTAGGAGGCTCGTTTGCCGTTTCTAAGTTGACGGAAATAAAACTTAGTCCCGATTCAGTTGAAGCCAGTCATATTCTTATATCAGTCCAAAACGGAGATACCAATATGATCAGTGATGCTAAATCGAAGCTTGACTCGCTAAAAAGTGTCGCTAAATCAAAAAACAACTTTGCTGAACTAGCCAAAGAATTCTCTGAAGATCTGGGCTCTGGTGAAAATGGAGGAGAACTTGGTTGGTTTACGAGAGGCCGAATGGTACCTCCGTTTGAGAAGGCATGTTTTGAAGGCGAAATAGGCGATATGCCGATTGTTGTTTCTCAATTTGGAGTGCATTTAATCAACATCACCAATCAAACCGCTGATAAGAAAAGCTATTTGCTTGCGACAGTTGATAGGATTATTGAACCATCAAAGGCCACATCCGATGCAATTTATCGTGACGCAAGTAAGTTCGCAGTCGAAAATAATACCTTAGACAAATTTGATCATGCGGGTGCCGAACGTGGAATTATTGAACCAATAGACGACTTAAGGCTTGAAGAAGATAATATCCCTCAGATAGGCCCAAATTCAAAGGAAATTATCCGGTGGGCTTTCGATAATGAATTAGGAACGGTTTCTAATCCATTTGAGCTTGATGATAAAATCGTGGTCTGCGCCATAACTAACATTAGACCGGAGGGAACTCTAGACTTTGATCAAGCCAAAATTATTATGCAACCAGAGGTTATCAAAAAGAAAAAGGCAGATATGATGATAGACCAGCTTGGTTCTTATTCTAGTTTGGATGATGCAGCGTCCAAGTTCAGCACTCCGGTCGCTCAGTTGGACGACATCCGATTCAGTGATAATAACCTTAAGGGTGGAATTGGCCGAGAACCAAAAGTTGTTGGAACTGCTTTCGGACTTTCTGAAAATTCGACTTCGAAGCCAATAATTGGAAACAGAGGGGTATTTGTAATAAGAATTGATCATATTGCCCCAGCTCAAGAAAGCTCTGATTTAACGAATGAGAAAAAGATGGTTTCAAACAATGCAGCAGCGCGCGCTGAAAGATCAGCATACGATGCGGTTAAGAAAACCGTTGGAGTTGAAGACCTGAGAAACAGGTTTTACTAGTCGGCTAGAAATTCACAAATAATTGCAGAAAATTCGTGTGGCTTTTCAGCGTGAAGCCAATGTCCTGCGCCTTCAATGGTGGCAAGTAAAGCATTCGGAAAGATCACTTTGATATCTACCCAATCTGAATCAGATATGTAATTTGAGTTTCCGCCACGAACAAAGAGAGTCTCTCCATCGAATTCTAATTCATCCGTAGCTTCACCAACGTTTTCTAGGTTCTGTTGCAAGGCTTTTATATTAAATCTCCAGTCAAAACTCGCAAGGTCAGGGTGATAGAGGCTTTTCATAAGAAACTGTCTCACTCCTGGCTCAGGAATGTGCTCCGCTAGATATGGCTCAGCATCCGTACGCTTCTCAAGACTTGCCAGAGGAACAGCGTTTAATGCTGCGAATATTTTATCATGGTGGATCGGATAATATCTAGGTGCTATATCGGCAACGATTAGCTTATGCACTTGATCTGGATGGTGTTGTGCAAACTTCATTGCCACTTTTCCACCCATGGAGTGGCCCAAAAGGTGAACTCGCTCTATTTTCAGAAAATCCAATAATTCAACTAAGTCTTCGACCATGACCTCATAATTATGCTCATGACTATGAGGTGAATGACCATGGTTTCGCTGATCGACAATAATCACCCTGTAATTATTCTCTAACATCTTCGCTTGAGCTTGCCAATTGTCTAGCATTCCAAGGAAACCATGCAGAATAATCAAGGGCTCTCCTTCACCGAATGATTTATAGTTCAGCATCATGCTAGTTTAGATAAATACATCTGAACCGTGTTTTCCAACCCAAAATATAAAGCATCTGATATTAGAGCGTGCCCTATGGACACCTCATGCAATGCCGGAAGCGATTTTCGAAAGAATGCGAGATTCTCCAGGCTCAAATCATGACCCGCGTTGACTCCAAGTCCCAATGAAACCGCAAGCTTGGCAGCACTTGCGAATGGTTTCACTGCCCTTTGTCGATTCTCGGAATAATTCTCAGCATATGGCCCGGTGTAAAGCTCAACGCGATCAGCACCAACTTCGACAGCTCCGCGAATCATCGTATCCACGGGTTCAACGAATATCGAAGTCCTTATCCCCGCTGAACTCAGCCTCACCAGCACTTCTTTCAATTCGGATCTTTTACGCACGGTATCCCATCCTGCATTACTAGTTAACACATTTGGAGGGTCTGGCACCAATGTAGCCTGAGTTGGCTTAACCTCCAAGACCAAGTCCATCCACTCCTTACTAGGATAACCTTCAATATTGAATTCTGCACTTAGCTCAGTAGCCAAGGCGCGCACGTCCGAAAAACGAATATGTCGCTCGTCAGGCCTGGGATGCACTGTAATTCCATGAGCGCCATACGCCTCAATATCCAAAGCGGCTTTCAACACATTGGGCATATCACCACCACGGGCATTGCGGATAGTCGCTATTTTGTTAATGTTTACACTCAGCTTCGTCATTTAATCTAAAGTTGATGAACCATTCACCGTTACCGCATGTTCGCTAATTACGGTCAATTCGAACTGAAAAAATCGTGTAGGTTTGCCTGCAAATGAAGCAATTTGAGAGTCTTAAGGGCTTTCAAAAATCAAATTATGTTAGCCGAAGAACTCATTGTTGACAACATCCCACCCTTGAAACCCACAGACTCAGGTGAAACAGCACTTGAATGGATGGATGAGTTCAAAGTGAATCATTTGAGTGTTGTGGACAACTTGAATTATCTGGGAGTTATTTCAGAAAGTGACATTTTGGGAATGGCAGACGTTGGTGAAACCATAGGATCGTATAAAGACCTTCTTAATCCTGTTTTTGTAACTGAAAGTCAGCACATTTTTGAAGTAGTAAAAGTGGTGAACGATCACCTGCTCTCCATTATTCCAGTTCTAAATTCAAATGAGGAATACACCGGTTCAATAACTATTGCCCAATTAATGAAGATCATTGCTGACATGCCCGTAGCTAACAGTCCTGGTGGCATTATCGTTCTTGAACTAAACAATAACGACTATTCGTTGCAAAGTATCGCTGGTATAATAGAGGAAAATGACGCACGCATATTGGGAACATTTATCACCTCACATCCGGACAGCACCAAAATGCAGCTGACCATTAAAGTGAACAAAGACGAAATTGGAGCAATTATTAGCTCACTGCAGCGTCACAATTATTCGATCACTTTTTTTAATGATTCAGGAAAAGCGGAAGACGACCTTCGAGATCGCTTTGATTCATTCATGAACTTCCTCAATTCCTAGTAGTTGAAGCCCTCAGTTCTTACTTTGATATTAGCCTTTGTGCTAACAGCAGAGGCTTTCACTCAAAAATTGGAGGTTTCAACAATTCATATTAGCGGCAACGATCGGACCAAAGACTTTGTTATTCTGCGAGAGGTGCCCATATCCGAGGGAGATAGTATTCTTTCAGAAGACCTTGAAGCCATCAAAAAAGATATTGTCAGAAATATCACAAATACCAGTCTTACAAACTTCATCGATGTAAAATTTGATACGATTTCAGCGGGACAGATCGCATGCAACATCAAAATCCATGAACGCTGGTACATATGGCCCAACATCATCTTCTCTCTGGCAGATCCTAACTTCAGCACCTGGATTCAGGACAAGAATCCTGAGCGACTCAACTATGGTTTCTCAATCTCCGATTTCAATTTTCGCGGGAGACGAGAGAAACTGACTGTGAATTTTCAAAATGGCTGGACGCGCAAAGTTGGCATCAACTATCAAATCCCAGGATTGAATAAAAAACGAACACTTGGTGGTGGATTTGAATTTTACTATTCAAACAATAGAGAGATAAATCACCAATTACTTTTTAATCCTGAAGAATACATTTATAACAAGCGAGACTTTGTCAAAGCGACCAGGTTCATCAAAGAAGAGATTGTCGCTCGAGCTAAATTGGAATACAGACGTAAGTTCTTAAACACACATCGCTGGATTGCTGGTATTGAAACCATTATCATTGACGACACCGTGAGAAATGCAAATCCGGATTATTTGCCAAATGGAAAAACCAGGTCCCAGTACTTTTATTTAAGCTACGGATTCAAAAGGGAGAAGCGCGATAACAAAGCCTATCCGTTGACAGGATATTTGATAGATGGTTCAGTGGATCATCGAGGGTTAGGTATCTTGAACAAGAATGACGTTTTTCTCACGGAAGCCCTCATAACGGTCAACTTTCATCATCAAATAAAAGGTCGTTGGTTTTTTGGTCACGGTTATAAAGGAAAACTCACTCCAATTGGTGCGCCCCCGTATTATTTCCAACGCGGGTTAGGCTATTCGAACAATTTTGTTCGAGGATATGAACTCTATGTGATTGACGGGCAGCACTATATCCTACACAAAAACAACATCAAATATCAGCTGATTAGAAAACAAACCATTGACCTAAAGACGCTGTTTAGAAAATTCGATAAGTTTCACTATTCAGTATTTTTGAATGCATTTTCAGATGCCGGATATGTTATCGACAACTTGAATGGATCAAGCAACCCTTTGGCGAACACTTGGCAATATAGCTGCGGCCTTGGCCTCGACTTTGTAACTTACTACGACTTGGTGGTTCGTTTCGAAGGATCTATCAACAAACTTGGTAATCCAGGTTTTTATGTAAACTTTCGATGCCCAATCTGATGCCTAGAATTGCCATATACGGAAGACAATTTGGAGAAGAGTGCAATGAGAGTATTCAACGTTTTTTTGATATTCTTAATGAGAAAAAGGTTGAATTTTCCGTTTATGAAAAATTCCACGGATTCCTGAGCGGCCGGCTTCACCTCGAGCTCTCTAGAACCTTCGATCGTGAAGACTTCAACCCGTCAGAATTTGACCTTTTGATATCCATTGGCGGTGACGGAACCATGTTAGACAGCACAACTTTTGTTCTTGATTCAGGTCTTCCAATTCTTGGATTAAACACTGGACGGTTAGGCTTTCTATCCAGTATTAACCTCGATCATATAGAGGAAGCGATTGATCAAATTATTGAAGGTGCGTATATGATCGACAAGCGTTCGGTGCTGAAACTTGAGTCTGACGAACCAATATTCGAACAAAACTTTGCATTGAATGAGATGACTGTCCACAAAAAGGACACTCAGTCAATGATTGTGATTCACGCGTATGTGGACGGAAAATTCCTAAACACTTATTGGGCAGACGGATTAATCATTGCTACACCAACCGGATCAACGGCCTACTCCATGAGCTGTGGCGGGCCCATTATTCTACCCAGCTCGGCCAACTTCATCATTACTCCTGTTGCTCCCCATAATCTGAATGTTCGACCAGTTTTGATCTCTGATCAAAGTGTTGTCACACTTAGAATTGAGGGCAGAAGCGAACATTACCTGACATCCTTGGACTCGAGATCAACTTCGATTGGAGCAGACGTTGTTTTAACCATTATGAAGAATAGTTTTTCGATCAATCTTGTTCGGCTGAAGAATCATAGTTTCCTTAAGACATTGCGACATAAATTGCATTGGGGATACGATAGGAGAAACTAGCTGCAATTCGCTTCATCAAAGACTTATATTTGCGATCTTAGAAGGATTGATGTTCAGAGCAGCCATATTTTTAACCCTTACCCTAGCTACTCTTTGGCAAAGCTCCACTGCACAGCGATGGAAAAAGTATCGCCATGAAGTACTGGGCGGTATTGGCGCGACCAGTTTTCTTGGTGAACTAGGCGGTGGTGAAGGGCCTGGGCGCGATTTGTTTCTTGATTTTGATGGGAAGGCAAGTAGATACCTAATTACGGGTGGCTATCGCTATAAACTTAATGAATACGCTAGCCTAAGGGGTAACTTGACCTATGCTCGTTTGTATGGTAGCGATGCTCTTTCGGGTGACCCATTCAGACGCAGTAGAAATCTGTCCTTTAGATCACCGCTAGTAGAACTGGCAGCTGTTGGAGAAGTATATTTTATTCGAGAACAGCTGAATAGCCGTTACAGGGTTCGTGGAATAAAAGGCGTTCTGAGCACTGCCTTGAGTGCCTATGTTTTTGGAGGGATTGGAGGATTTTTCTTTAATCCTCGAGGCCAGTTTATTGGAAATGACTCGATACCAGGTGATGACAAATGGTACAGCCTTCAGCCTTTGGGAACGGAAGGGCAGGGTTTGCCTGGCTATGATAAGAAATACAGCAGATTTGGAATTTGTTTACCAGTTGGTATAGGGGTAAAGTACAACATATCGAGAACACTAGCTTTAACATTAGAATATGGATTTCGATATACATTCACCGATTACCTTGATGACGTGAGTGGAGAATACCCAAACATTGCCGCACTGAGGTCGGCCAACGGTGATGCAGCTGCATATTTTAGCAATCCGGCTATCGATGTTGAGCATAACGGCACAATTATTCATGTTAGTGGAGCTAATCTTGCGCAAGCTGAAGGTGAGCAACGAGGAAACCCCGGATCAAATGATACCTACATGTTTGCCGTCTTATCACTGAATTACAAGTTTGTTTCTAAGAAAACAAACAGACCGAAGTTCTAAATAGGCAAGAAATCACCGAATTTCTCGTTCTGTGCGCGTGAAGTATACCATTACCATATTAGCCATTCTTGTCATTTTTCAAGCAGCTGCTCAAAAATCTGCACAACGTGACCTTGAAATTGGCGCGATTGGTGGCATTTCTTGGTATAACGGAGATTTGAATAGTCAAAAGATTTTTGGTCGCGACTATATCAACAAAGCATATGGCGTTTCTATTCGGAAAAATTTGAATCGAAGATTTGCGCTACGGAGTACAGCTGTCTATAGCACACTAGGTGCTTCTGATCAAGTTGCGAAGTATTCAGCCCAAGCCTTGCGCAATCTCAGCTTTAAGACCAAAATTTATGAGCTGGGTGGTCTCCTTGAATTCAACTTTCTCGAATATGATGCTATGATCAATCACAAACGCTTTACGCCATATTCCTTTGTCGGACTGAGTGTTTTTCGCTTCAATCCTACAACCGAGGTTGAGGGTAGTTTTTATGAACTACAGCCACTGCAAACTGAAAATAAGAAATATTCACTTGTATCGATTGCAATACCATTTGGATTTGGATTCAAATATGCACTCACCGATCGCTTTATTATCAATACAGATTGGGGCATGAGACGAACCTTCACCGACTATCTTGATGACGTTAGCAGTGATTATCCCTACCCAGAGGATCTAGATGGACTTTCAGAAAACCTAAGTGATCGCAGCTTGGAACAAACCGGACCCGATGGAACCAATTGGGGAACCCAACGCGGCAATGCCAAAACCAAAGACTGGTACTCTTTTGTAACCCTCGGATTATCAATAAGAATTGGCCCTAAAAAAGGCTCCTGTAAGCACATTGGGATTTAATATCTTCGCGCGCTGTCTCGAATCCATGGGGTAGTTTTTGATTTAATGGAGCTCGATTCTCAATTTGACATAGATAACATTCCTGAGCACGTTGCCGTAATCATGGACGGAAATGGAAGATGGGCAGCTCAACAGGGCAAGGCACGCATTTTTGGTCATCGCAACGCGTTGGATGCAGTAAAGGACTGTACTGAAACAGCCGCTCGAATGGGTATCAAGTACCTGACTCTTTATGCATTTTCAACCGAAAATTGGAAACGACCTAAACTCGAAGTTTCTGCCTTGATGGAACTGCTCGTCTCCTCCATCAACAAGGAAATTAATTCATTGAATAAGAATGGAATTCGCCTAAGAGCCATCGGTGATTTAAATTCACTTCCATCTGTAACATATGATACTCTCATGCGTGGAATAGAATTGACCGCCAATAACAAAAGGATGGACCTGGTACTTGCGTTAAGCTATAGTTCGCGCTGGGAGATACTCAATGCTGTTAGAGACCTCTCGATCGAGGTAGCGGAAGGAAAAATAAAGGCTGAAGACATTGACGAATCGATGTTCAGCAATCATTTGACTACAGCTGGAATACCCGACCCAGAATTGATGATTCGCACAAGTGGTGAAATGAGAATCAGCAACTTTCTCATGTGGCAACTTTCATACGCTGAATTGTATTTCACTCAAAAACTTTGGCCGGATTTCAGAGGAAAAGACCTGATAGAAGCTGTTCAGAGTTATCAAAAACGAGAAAGAAGGTTCGGCATGACCGGTGACCAGCTAAAGGAAGTTAAATGACGCACCGAAAACTTCAGTTCCTTTTTCTGTCTGTTTCCATAATCCTACTATCCAACTTGGGTTTGGCGCAGATAAACTTAGGTTCAGGCTCAAAAATCTCCTATTCGACTCCACGCGAGTATGAAATCGGAGGGGTAACTGTTCAAGGCGCAACAAACTTGGACGAAGCGGCAATTCGTTTATTATCCGGATTAAATACAGGCGATAAGATAGAAATACCAGGAGACAAGACCGCTGATGCCATGCGTAAGTTGTGGAAGCAAGATTTGTTCAGCGATGTACAGCTATTGGTTGACCGAATTGATGGGAATCTTATTTATCTAATCATCAAAATCGAAGAAAGACCACGCTTGTCTCGTTTCCGATTTGACGGAGTGTCAAAATCAGAAGCAGATGACATTCGTGAAAAGATCAATCTTTATAAAGAGAAGATCGTCACAGAAAATTTGGTACTCTCAACTCAAAAGAAGGTCTATGAATATTACGCGGATAAGGGATTCTGGAATGCGGTTGTAGAGGTGAATCAGGAAGCTGATAGCATCTTCAGCAATCACATTTTGATGACCATCAAAGTGGAAAAGAAGAAAAAAATCAAGATTGACGATATTACATTTTATGGTAACAAATACTTCTCAGACTATCAACTAAAACGCACGTTAAAGGAAACCAAAGAAAGAAGTAGATTCAAGCCATTTCATGATCTTGATACTCTCGGGCTCACGTTATGGCAACAATTATGGCACACTCACAAAAAAATGCCATCAACTGTCTTGTACTACGGCTATGATCATATTCGGGTGCGCATATTTAAAAGCTCCAAATACTTAGACAAGAACCTTGAAGGTGACAAAGACTTAATCATTGCTAAGTACAATAAAAAGGGGTTCAGAGATGCTAGAATCATATCTGACACGACATACCAGTCGCGCGAGAACAACATAAACATAGACATCGAACTCAGCGAAGGGCACCAATACTATTTCAGAAACATCAAGTGGATAGGAAATTCTAAATTCTCATCAGGAGAATTAACGAAAAGGCTAGGTATAAAAAAGGGCGATCTGTACGACCCCATCAAATTGGAAACTCGTTTATACTTAGATCCTGCTGGTGGTGACATAAGTTCTCTTTACATGGATGATGGCTACTTGTTTTTCCAACTTGATCCAGTAGAGATACTTATTGGTGAGGATTCCATTGATCTCGAGATTCGAATGTATGAAGGAACCCAAGCTACCATCAACCGCGTTTCTGTAACCGGAAATACGAAAACTAACGACCATGTGGTCATGCGTGAACTTTATACCATGCCCGGTCAATTGTTCAGCCGAGCAGATATCATTCGATCTCAACAGCAGCTGAATGCACTTGGTTTTTTCGATCCCGAAACAATGAACGTGATTCCAAGTCCTGATCCTGCAACCTCAACAGTTGATTTAGAATTTCAGGTCACAGAAAAGCCAAATGATCAGCTTACATTGCAAGGTGGGTATGGCGGTGGAATCCTAGTAGCAACAGTCGGGGTTCAGTTCAACAACTTTTCTACCAGAAACATATTCAAGCCTCGCGAGTGGAATGGTCCTCTCCCATCGGGTGATGGCCAAAAACTCGGGGTTCAGTTCAACACTAATGGAAGGCAATACCAATCATTCAACATATCGTTTACCGAGCCTTGGCTCGGTGGCCGCAAACCGACATCGCTAACTATCAGTAGTTTCTATTCTTTCTACAGCTTGGGCTCAAATAATCGCAAGTACAATAAATCTGAAACAGACCAAAAATTCTTTGATCGACTTGTTCATGGAAGCGATGCTGTGAAGACATACAATATCGATCGAAACTACTTCCAACGCTTGGGAATCACGGCCCAAATAGGTAAGCGATTGAAATGGCCCGACAATTATTTCAGTGCTTTCTTCGAAACCAGCATACAGCAGTATACCTTGCAAAACTATAATCAGTTCTTTTTCAGCACTGGTCAGGCCTACAACCTATACGGTAAATTCACTATTTCGCGCTATTCAGCCGATGACAACATATTCCCGACATCAGGTTCGGATATGAAGTTTTCGGTTCAATTCACTCCCATTTATTCACTCTTTAACGGTAAAGACTATTCTACTTTACCTGCTGACGAGCGTTTCAAATTCTTGGAATACCATAAGTGGAAATTCTCATGGGCCTATTACACAGGAATTGTTGGACGTCAGAAAAAACACAAACTTGTGTTGTACAGCAAAGTTGGATTTGGTGTACTTGGTCTATATAATCGACAAGTTGGTTTAGTTCCGTTTGAGCGCTTCTATTTAGGAGGAGATCTATTCTCTCAGGTTTTCAACAACATAGACTCACGCGAACCTATTGGGCTTCGCGGCTATGATGGTAATGGCCTATCCCCTAATTTTGGAGCCACCTTGGTGAATAAATACACCATGGAGCTTCGTTATCCCCTAGTGCTCAGTCAAAGCATTTCAGCTTATGGCCTGGGATTTGCTGAGGCGGGAAACAGTTGGTCAAACTTTAGCTCATTCAGTCCATTCGAAGTCTATAAGTCAACCGGAGTGGGTATTCGATTATTCATGCCAATGTTCGGACTTTTAGGTGTGGATTGGGCTTACAGGCTTGATAATACACAAGGAAGGACAGACTTTGACGTGAATGACAACATTCAACGCTCTCGTTTCCACTTTGTCTTGGGTTATCAGTTTGGCGACCTCTAAAAATTGAAACTATGAAAGTGATTAAGTATTTAATTCTCTGCGCTGCCATGATAGCTGCGCAACTATCTGCAACAGCACAGCGCTACGCCTTCATTGACACAGACTTTATTCTTGAGCAAATTCCTGCATATCAAGAAGCGCAAGCTGAAATTGATGCGCAAGCTGAAAAATGGCAAAAACAAATCGAGGCTCGGTATGATGAAATCGAACAGATGTATACCGCCTACAAAGCTGAGCAAGTGCTTCTCACGCCTGAGATGCGCAAGCAACGAGAGGACGAAATAATCAAAAAGGAAAAGGAGGCAAAAGACTTTCAACGTGAAAAATTCGGTGTAGATGGCGAACTCTTCAAACTTCGACAGGAGTTGATCAAACCGATACAAGACCAGGTGTTTGACGCAGTAAGAAAAATGGCAGATCAAAAAAGCTACGCAGTGATATTCGACAAGGCGGCTTCGAGCTCATCCATTATATACTCGAATCCGAAATATGATCAAAGCGAAGAAATTATCCAGCGCTTAGGTCTTTCCACAACAACTGACGACACAGAATAGCAGAACTTGCTTTATTTGCACTTTCAAAAAAATTGATGATGAGGAAATTAACAATGATTTTGGCTTTTTGCGTACTTGGATTAACACAGGTGTCAATAGCGCAGTCAAAAATGAAATTTGGTCATATTGACTCCCAAATTCTGCTCGAAGCAATGCCCGAGAAAGTTCAGGCTGATAAGACGCTTGAAACATTTGCTGCTCAACTAGAAAAGCAACTTCAAGCGATGACTGTTGAATGGGAGTCTAAAATGCAGGACTATAGGGCCAACCAAGCTGTTATGTCAGACATCATTGCTCAGACGAAGGCGGAAGAAATCCAAAATTTGGAACAACGTATTCAAAGCTTTCAGCAAAATGCGCAACAGTCCTTGGGAAAGAAAGAGGCCGAAGTTTATCAACCAATTCTAGACAAGGCGCGGGAAGCCATTGAGAAAGTATCGAAAGAACATGGATACAGCTATGTTTTTGATTCAAGCTCAGGCGCACTGCTATATCAACCTGAAGGCGAAGATATTCTGCCACTAGTGAAAAAAGAATTAGGCATTACTGATCCACCAGCAGCTCCTTCTGGTGAATAAATTTGATCCCGACTTCGGTCGGGATTTTTTTTGATGCAAAAATCAGATCCAATAGGCGTTTTTGATTCGGGAGTTGGAGGCCTTACAGTTTGGAAGGAGCTTAACCAGCTTATGCCGAATGAATCAACCATTTATTTAGCAGATAGTGCCAATGCCCCATATGGCGAAAAGCCTAAGGATCAAATCATCGAGATCAGCATCAAGAATACCGAGCGCCTGATTGCTATGGGCGCTAAAATCATTGTAGTCGCATGCAATACTGCTACTACAAATGCGATTTCATACATAAGAGCAAATTACTCTATCAGCTTTATTGGGATAGAACCAGCTACAAAACCTGCTGCAATCGCAACCAAAACAGGAAAAATCGGGATTCTTGCTACAAAAGGAACCCTGGCCAGCGAACTATTTTTAAATACCTCGAAACAGTTTCGAGGTGATGTAGAAATCATCGAAACCATTGGCACCGGCTTGGTTCCAATTATAGAATCGGGCAACCTTCATGACGCAGAGGAATTGCTTAAATACTATTTGGGCCCAATGGTTGAAGCCGGAGTGGACAATATCGTTTTAGGCTGTACGCATTATCCTCTTTTGATTCCAATTATTGAACGAATCATTCCCTGCGAAATAAACATTGTGGATTCAGGGAAGCCAGTTGCAAAACAATGCCAGAGAATCCTCTCAGAAAACAGCTTATTGAGCGATTCAAACAAATTTGGTTCTCATCAATTCTTCACGAATGCAGATGTTGAAATCCTCAACCGCTTCATTGAAGTAGTTGGAGCACAAAATTTCAAATCAAGTCAGTTAGATTTTTAGCCTCTACTTGAACCAACCTGAGTACTTCACATAGTTTCGGGCAATGCGTTCAATCTCGCCTTCGCGAAGCTCCTTTGAAACTTCTTTGACAAACTTGGCCGGTATACCTGCATGAAGTGAACCTGCCTTCACATGAGTCCCTTCTAATACAATCGCGCCCGCAGCAATAATCGACCCAGCTTCAATGATTGCATTGTCCATCACAATGGCGCCCATACCGATCAGGACATTGTCCTCGATAGTACATCCATGAACCAAGGCGTTGTGACCAATAGACACATTGTTTCCAATATTCGCCATGGTCTTTTGATAGGTACAATGGATCACCGCTCCATCCTGAACATTTACACGATCACCCATTCGGATTGAATTGACATCACCGCGAATGACCGAATTGAACCAAAATGAACATTCATTCCCGCAAACCACGTCACCAACAATGGTAGCATTTGGGGCAATGAAGCAATCTGCTCCAAACTTTGGTTGGATTCCTTCAACAGGTAAAATGACAGGCATCAATAATCGTTTAGTGCGAAAATATGCCATCTGCGAAGCTTAACTTCGCGGCAACAATTTGAAATGGCAGAAAAATCGCTTCCACACATGATTTATGCTGAGGTTACACCAAACCCAGCCACGATGAAGTTCGTTTCCAATCACATTCTCGCACAAAATGGGGCTGTTTATGATTTCAAAAGCGAAGCTGATGCCAAGGCTTCCCCGTTAGCCCAACGGATATTTACCTTCCAATTTGTAAATGGTGTATTCATCGCGCAAAACTTCATCACTGTTACTAAATCCGAGCAGGTTGAATGGAACGACATCATGCTGGAAATGCGGGAGTATTTAAGCAACTACTTGAATGCGGGACAGCCTGTGTTCGTTGAGGGCGCCCAATCAACTGAGGCAAAACCAAGTCAAGAATCTCATTCAGGTCAAATTGACCATAACAAGGCCAACACTCCGATCGAAGAACAAATTGTTGAGATTCTCGATGACTACGTTCGACCTGCCGTTGAAGGAGATGGTGGTGCCATCCATTTTCAATCCTATGAAGATGGAAAACTCACTGTTGTTTTGAAAGGCGCCTGCAGCGGCTGCCCTTCATCGACAGTTACGCTCAAAGCAGGCATTCAGGCTTTGTTTGACCGAATGCTTCCAGAAGTTAAAGAAGTGGTTGCCGAGGAAGAATAAGGACCCTTTTTACAAGCCGAGAAGAACTCTTTCAGGTTCCTTTCCTCCGAATAGCATCCAAGCAGGATTCTCGATCATCTCTTTGATCTTATAAAGGAAACCAACCGACTCCTTTCCATCAATGATTCGATGATCATACGATAATGCCACATACATCACTGGACGTACTTCTACTTTGCCTTTAATGGCTACAGGACGCTCAACGATGTTGTGCATACCCAAGATCGCACTTTGGGGTGGGTTGATTATCGGTGTGCTTAGCATCGATCCGAAAACTCCACCATTTGTGATGGTGAACGTTCCACCAGTCATCTCATCAACGCTCAACTTGCCATCGCGTGCTTTAATAGCCAGTCGTTTTATTTCACTCTCAATTTGAGCCAAACTCATCTGCTCGGCATTTCGAAGAACAGGCACCATAAGGCCTTTAGGGCTACTCACAGCAATTCCTATATCCGCATAATCATGGAATACCATTTCCTGACCATCGATGTATGCGTTTACTGCAGGATACAAATTCAAGGCCTCAGTAACTGCCTTGGTAAAGAATGACATGAACCCAAGATTCACTCCATGCTTCTCTTTGAATGCATCCTTGTACTTCGAACGAAGATCCATCACATAGCTCATATCAACCTCGTTGAATGTGGTGAGCATAGCAGTCTCGTTTTTAACCGAAACTAAACGCTCACTTACCTTCCTGCGGAGCATTGACATCTTTTCGCGAGACTCCGTTCTGGTTCCACCCCATCCACTTAACTCACCAGCAGTATCAAATCCACCAGCTAAATAAGTCTCGACATCGCGCTTGCGAATCTTTCCACCTTCTCCGCTTCCCTTTATATGTCCGGCATTTGCGCCTGAATCTTGAATCATCGCCTTCGCTACAGGTGTGGCTTTGGCAGCAACCTCTGCCTTGCTTGACGCTGGTTTCTCTTCAGTGGTTTTATCTTCCGGTGCCTTTGTCTTATTCTTTGCCTCAGCAGCCGGTGCTTCAGCTTTTTGCTCTGGTTGGAAGCTTGTGTCAATTTTGCACACAATCTGACCAACCTCAACGGTATCTCCTTCTCCAACGAGAAACTCGATCCTTCCGGCTGCTTCAGCATTTAGCTCCAAAGTCGCTTTGTCGCTATCAATTTCAGCAATAGGCTGATCTAAGTCAACAATATCACCATCCGCAACGAGTAGTTGGGCCACTTCTACCTCCGTGATTGACTCTCCGGGGCTTGGCATCTTCATCTCTAAAATCTTAGCCATAATCTCTTATTGAAATACCGTTAGTTGAATAGTGTATCGATAATTTTTTGCTGTCGCTGCTGGAAGCGCTTCATGCTTCCACTTGCAGGACTTCCGCTTTCGTGTCTGCTAATAAGTGTAAGTTTCATGTCGCTCCACTTTCTCATGATGAAGCCCCAAGATCCCATGTTTTCAGGTTCCTCTTGCACCCAACAGAATTCTTTACATGCTGGGTATGATTTCACAATCTTTTCAAGTTGAGTTTTCGGAAATGGATATAGTTGCTCAACGCGAACAATTGCCACATCGTCCTTTTTCCTTTCTTCTCTTGCCTGTAACAAGTCGTAGTACAACTTGCCACTGCAAAAAGCCACCTTCGTTACCTTCTTCTTATCCAGCGTATCATCAATTACTTCACTGAACCTACCTTTTGCCAGGTCCTTCATTGATGAGGTGCACTTCGGATGTCGCAACAAGCTCTTCGGTGTGAATACAACCAGTGGAATCCTGAACGGCCATGCAAGTTGGCGCCTTAATGCATGAAAGAAATTAGCAGGTGTAGTACAATTCACAATTGCCATGTTGTTCTCTGCACATTGTGAAAGAAAACGTTCCAAGCGCGCTGAAGAGTGTTCTGCTCCTTGACCTTCATAACCATGCGGAAGCAACATAACAAGGCCATTCATACAAGCCCATTTGTCCTCAGCCGCACTTAAGAATTGGTCAATAATAATTTGTGCTCCATTAAAGAAGTCTCCAAACTGTGCTTCCCAAATGATCAATGACATCGGATTAGCCATGGCGTATCCATACTCAAAGCCTAGTACACCATACTCAGAAAGAAGCGAATTATAGATGTGAAAATCACCCTGATAATCGGAAATGTTCTTCAGCGGAAAGTATTGCTCTTTGCTGTCTTCCAGCGTAATAGCTGCATGACGGTGACTGAATGTCCCGCGCTGAACATCTTGTCCGCTAACTCGAACGGGATAGGCTTCCTGCAGCAACGTTGCATAAGCAAGCTGCTCACCCAGCGCCCAATCAAGTCTGTCTTCCTTGATCATGGTTTTGCGGTCTTCCATCAACTTGATGATCTTCTTGAAGAAGGTCATGTCGGTTGGAAGTGTATTCACTTTCTCAGCAATTTCCCTTAGCTTCTTTTCATCATAGCCTGTATCCGGAGACTGATCAAAATCTGCATCGTTCGAATGACGCAACCCAGTCCAGCTGGCCTCAAGGAAGTTGGAAATGTTGGCAACCTTTTTCTCCTTCGCGTCCGCCAAACGTTGCTGTAGAAAACCATCAAAATCGTCTTCAATCTTCTTGGCATCTTGCGCGGTCAACACACCTTCTCCAACTAAGCGGTTAACATAAATGTCTCGTGGATTGGGATGCTTGGATATCGCTTTGTAAAGTGTCGGTTGGGTAAATCTTGGCTCATCACCTTCATTGTGACCGTACTTTCTATAGCACAATAGATCCACAAACACATCCTGATGATATTTCTGTCTGTACTCTACAGCCAGCTTCATGGCGTGAACCACTGCCTCAACATCATCTCCGTTTACGTGAAATATGGGAGACAAGGTCACTTTTCCAACATCGGTACAGTATGTACTTGAGCGACCATCAATGTAATTCGTAGTGAAGCCAATTTGGTTATTCACCACAATGTGTATCGTTCCGCCGGTCCTGTATCCCTTTAGTTGAGACATCTGAACAACTTCATAAACGATTCCCTGACCAGCAATCGAAGCATCCCCATGAATCAGAATTGGGATAATCTTGTTTTCATCCTGTAAGTATGTGTCAATCTTAGAACGAACAATTCCTTCAACAACCGGATCTACTGCTTCAAGGTGCGATGGATTAGGAGCGAGTGTCAACTGCAATTTCTTCTTTGACTCAGTGACAATTTCAGATGAATATCCTAGGTGATACTTCACGTCTCCATCAAACAGGTTGTCTTCGTATTCCTTGCCTTCAAACTCGCTGAAAATGTCTGAATACGTTTTTTTCAAGACATTGGCTAGCACATTGAGTCGACCTCTGTGAGCCATGCCGATTACGATCTCCTCAACTCCTGAAGCCGAGCCATTTTGAACAATAACATCCAACGCAGGAATCAAAGACTCACCTCCTTCTAACGAAAATCGTTTCTGCCCAACGAATTTTTTGTGAAGAAAGCTTTCAAAAACGACCGCCTCGTTCAGCTTTTCGAGCATCGCTCTCTTGTGCTCTGTGCTGAATTTGGTAGAGTTCTGTGAGGGCTCAATTTTTGACTGAATCCACTTAACCACCTGAGGATCCCGTATATAAGCATACTCAATACCGATACTTCGACAGTATGTCTTCTCAAGATGATCAACAATGTCTTTCAGCTTTGACGGGCCAATACCGATTTCCATACCCGCCTGAAACTCCGTTTCCAAATCAGAAGCATCCAAACCAAAGTTCTCGATGGCCAGTGTCGGGGAATACTTTCTTCGTTCACGAACGGGGTTGGTTTGGGTGAATAAGTGACCTCGTGAACGATAGGCCCCTATCAACTCAAGTACCCTAAATTCCTTCAGCGTTCCTTGCGAAACCGTTCCAGTGTCGAAGTTCTTTTGAAAAAAATCAAACCCGGAAAAAAAACCCTGCCATTGTTCATCAACCGACTGCGGGTCCTTTTTGTAGGCTTGGTAAAGCTCTTCAATGGCATTTACATCACCATTGCCGAGGTATGAAAACTTGTCCATCGGGTTGCTTGTAATAAAGTTCGCCAAAGCTAAAATTTTAACGGTATTGGCTCATTTGCTCTGATCATTGGAAAGCTGCTTTCTCAGCCACACTTTTTGAAGCGACCGATATATCATCAACTTGGCAACTACCGAGTCGGTCATTGACTCAAAATTCAAGCTTGTCGGGAGATCTATGTGGTATTTGATATTGAACCACAGCATATTATTACTTTTCACGGCCTTTATGAAAGATGCAACTACTTTCATCATTTCCGGAAGGTTGTCCGGAACATGTTCAGGAAAGCTACTTGAACCGCTTAGCCTAGCATCCTTAGCCAATTGCTGCCATGTGGCTTCTCTCAACTCCACGCTTAGCAATTGCCGAACTAATTCACTTTCATTGATATCCAACGCACTCATCGTATGTCAAAAGTATTGATCACCGGAGGTTCAGGAATGATTGGAACTCGATTGAGCGAGTTGTTGTTAGAGAGCGGTCACGAGATTCGTCATCTGAGCCGTAACGTGAATTCGCAAAAGCGTTGGGAAACGTTTCACTGGAACCCAATGAACGGTGAAATTGACCTGAAAGCGCTCAAAGACATTGATGCGATTATTCATTTGGCCGGGTCTGGAATAGCAGATGAAAAATGGACGGAAGCGCGAAAAAAGGAATTGATAAAAAGTCGTGTGGAGGGAGTGAAATTGCTTAAGGATGTCTGCAAGGACTCAGGCAATGAGCTGAAACAGTTTGTTTCTGCCGCAGCCATAGGTTGGTATCCTTCGACCATTGACAGCAAAATTTACACAGAGGATGATGCGCGAGGTGATGGGTTCCTTTCAGACATCTGCTATCATTGGGAAAATTGTGCGGATGAGTTTCAGCCCATTTCCAAGGTAGCGAAACTTCGAATTGGCGTTGTGCTCGCAAATGAAGGAGGCGCATTGCCTGAAATGGCGCGACCAGTTAGATTCTTTGTTGGTGCTGGGTTAGGCACGGGCAAGCAGAAAGTCAGTTGGATTCACCTTGATGACGCATGCCTCGCTTTCAAACATGTTCTGGAAAATGAATTGGAAGGGATTTACAATGTTGTAGCTCCAAATTCCATCAGCAATCAAGACTTCATGCAAACGCTTGCCGATGTTATTGATCGGCCAATATTCTTACCAAACATTCCTGATTTTGTCATCAGAGGACTTTTCGGTCAGGTTGCTGAAACGGTACTAAATGGCGTGGCTGTTTCCTCCAAAAAACTACAAGAAAGCGGCTATCATTTTAAGTATCCAACACTGAGTTCAGCGCTATTCAACATCTACAAACGCAAACTAGTTAGTACGTCCGATGAGCATGGAAACAAGCCAAAGTAGCGTTTCCTTAACCTTCTCATTTCCTTCGATGGACTTTACCGCATCAATCGCTTGCTGCGAATATCGTCTCACTTCTTCATTGGCCAATTGGCGAACATTTAGCGAACCATAAATAGTCATTACTTCATTGAAGCGAACCCCTGCATCTTCCAATTTATAGGCAGACAACAGTCGCATTCTTGTTTCGACATCAGCTAGTTCCAAGCATTTAACTGTCAGCCACGTCCGCTTTCCTTCCGCAATGTCTCCACCGATGGCCTTTCCGAATTCATCACCTCCAAAAGCGTCTAAGTAGTCATCCTTCACCTGAAAGGCCAACCCTAAAGACTCTCCGAAGGTTTTCAATGCAGCCAATTGCTTATCATGAGCTCCGGCTACAATGGCGCCCAATTGTAGGGAGCAGGAAAGCAATACCGCTGTCTTCAGCCTAATCATTTCAATGTACTCCACCATCGAAAGCTCATCCCTTAAGGCATAGTCCATGTCGAGTTGTTGACCTTCACAAACCTCTAAAGCCGTTTTCGAAAACACGCTTACCAACTCTTCAGCGTTGTTGCCACTGTGAAACAAGAGCCTTTGATAGGCCAGCACCATCATGGCATCACCACTCAACAAAGCCACGTTATGGCTCCATTTTTTGTGAACCGTAGGCAACTTCCTTCTCACTTCAGCACTATCCATCACATCATCGTGGATAAGTGTGAAGTTGTGAAATAGTTCAACAGCAAGCGCTTGCTGCATTGCCTGCTCACCGGAAACGTTGAACAGCTCACAACCAAGCAAGGTCAGTACAGGTCGAACACGCTTACCGCCCAGAGACATGATGTAGCGAATTGGATCATAAAGCCTAGATGGTTCATTGGGAAGGTCAAGTTCTGCAATTTCTAGCTCAACCCTGTCCAGCATCTCTTTGTATAGACTATCCATCAACGCCTGATCAACTTCATCAAATAATCACCATAGCCACTTTTAACTAATGGCTTTGCCAAGGCCTCTAGCTCAATGGCACTTATGAATTTTTGTCGATACGCAACTTCTTCGATGCACCCGACTTTAAGTCCCTGACGCTCTTCGATCACCTGAACGAACTGTCCGGCCTGCATGAGCGAGGGGAATGTTCCTGTGTCCAGCCACGCATAACCACGCCCCATCACACGCACTTCAAGCTCACCCATTTCCAGGTATTTCTTGTTGACGTCTGTGATCTCGTATTCACCACGAGCGCTTGGTTCTAAATCTTCAGCGATTTTCACCACACGATTGTCATAGAAATAAAGGCCCGGCACGGCATAGTTGGATTTAGGATTTTTCGGTTTTTCCTCAAGTGAAATCGCTCTTCGTTCTCCATCAAACTCTACCACGCCATATCGCTCAGGATCATTCACGTGATAGGCGAAGACAACCCCGCCTTTTGGATCAACAGCAGATTGTACGAGCTGATGCATGGCATGACCGAAGAAAATGTTGTCTCCAAGAATCAGAGCGACATTGTCATTTCCAATGAATTGCTTTCCAAGCACAAAGGCTTGAGCAAGTCCATTAGGAACTTCCTGCACTTTGTAACTAAATTGACAGCCAATCTGGCTTCCATCCCCCAACAATCGTTCGAAATTTGGCAAGTCCTGCGGTGTCGATATGATCAATATTTCGCGAATACCAGCCATCATCAATACGGACAATGGATAATAGATCATGGGCTTATCATAAACCGGAAGCATTTGCTTGCTTGTCGCAAGTGTTAATGGATGCAATCTTGTTCCGGCTCCACCGGCTAGGATGATTCCTTTCATGATCTTTGGCTTTCGTCAAAGTCGAGGTTATCCAATTCAAGGTCCTCTTCTTCGTCAAGTATGGTAAAATATGGTTCTTCAAATGACTTTGTAATCATCCTTCGTTCGAACGACATTAAGAATGATGGTAACAAAATTAGATTAGCGAACATTGCTATGAGCAACGTCAATGAAACCAAAAGCCCTAGCGCTTGGGTTCCGCCAAACTGTGATGAATCAAAAACACTAAATCCGAAAAATAGAATGATTGAAGTATAAACCATGCTAACTCCCGTTTCTTTCAAAGCACTCCTAACAGCCTCACCAATATCATTTCGGTGATGCTTGAGTTCCTGCCTGTACTTAGCCAGGTAGTGAATCGTATCGTCTACGGATATACCAAAAGCGATGCTGAATACAAGTAGGGTGGATGGTTTTATTGCGATCCCGAAATAACCCATTACAGCAGCCGTAAACAATAGTGGGATCAAATTGGTAATCACTGAAACCACGATCATTCTGAACGAGCTAAACACTGCAGCCATCAACAACGCAACAATGATAATAGCGATGCCTAAACTCACGAAAAGGTTTCTCACCAAGTAGTTCGTTCCTTCAAGAAAAGTGACGCTAGGGCCCGTAATTCTGACCTTTACGTACTCTTCATCTATGGATTCTTTCAAAAGACTTAATAGCTCGCCATCCGACCCAATTTTCAGTGCGCTTATATCAAAGCCCGATGAATCGTTCGCGGACATGGATCGTTCAAAAGCCCGTTTTGCACCCGTGTTTCGACTCAATACATAATGTGCTAATGAGTCTTGAAAGGCACCATCCTTCGAAGCCTGTATCAATGATAGAAGTGAATCTTGTTTCTGGCGCTTAGGGTTAAAGATCTGATCGATTCGCGGCTCAACAACGCTTAATAGACTGTCCATCTCAATGGTTCCTATGTCCGCGACCTGCAGACTAATGCGCGCGTATTGCTGGGTACTGTCCAAATAACTATTTAGCAAGCCTTGATTCTTCTCCGCATTCTCAATATAGTCTTTGAAAAACGCCTTCTCTCGACTCGATATCAAATCGTACCGTGATGGATTTCCGTTGTAAAACGCCTGACGGATGAACTTTAAGGCATCTACTATCGAAATAGCTTTTGAGAAGGACGGATCGTCCACAAAAATCTCCTCACAATCATCAATGGCCGTGAGCATCGATGACTTAAGGATTTGCCTTGGCTTATTTGCATTGATCT
>JAWKNJ010000024.1:0-102642 GCA_041391765.1 Flavobacteriales bacterium
ATGATAATCCTGATATCCGACTTCAGGAAGCTTACCAACGAATTGCCTACAATAAGGGTGTGATGCTTTACCAAGAGCGTGACTATCAGCAGTCCATCGATTATTTCGAGAAGTCGCTCAAGTTTCAACCGGATAAGGAGATGGCATCCATGAGCCGCTACTGGATTGCAGAGTGCTACTACTACCGCGGAAGCTACTCGAAGTGCATGAAGGCTTACGAAGACTTTATTTACAGCCCTGGAGCTGCATTGACCGACTACTTTAACCTTGCCAACTACAACGTTGGATATGCTTATTTCCAGCAAGATAAATACCTTGAAGCTCCGAATTGGTTCAGACGCTACACCTCCGTTCGAAGTGAAAAAGATTCCTTGAAGCTGAGCGATGCCAACCTGAGAATAGGCGATTGCTACTTCATGCTCAATCAATACGATGCTGCTCAGATTTATTACTCCGAAGCAGTCAAGATCGGTAAGAGCGACCCTGATTACGCGCTTTATCAATCATCTATGACAGCTGGATTGTTAAAGCGACCCAATGACAAGTTGGTCGGCTTGCAAGCGCTTGTAAAACAATATCCTCATTCACGATATCTCGATGCCTCTTACTATGAAATAGGTAGGACGCACATCATGTTAGGTGACGACACCAAAGCCCTTGAGAACCTGAATAAGGTGGTAAAGGATTTCCCAGGAAGCAGCTATGTCAGAAAGGCATTGGTGAGCATCGGTCAAACCCATTTCAATGCAAACCGCGATGATGAAGCGTTGGCGGTCTACAAACGAATTGTGACAGAATACCCTACTTATGAAGATTCGCGTGAAGCACTTATAGGCATTGAAAGCATATATGTTCAGCAAGGTAAAGCGGCTGAATTTGAAGAGTATGTGAATGGTCTCGCATTCGTGGATTTTAGTGAGACAGCGCGCGATAGCTTGAACTATCAGGCAGCAGAGACTCAGTATTTCAATGGTCAGTGCACCGAAGCGGTGGATGGTTTCACAAAGTACTTGAACCGATTTGAGAAAGCCATTTTCGCCTTGAATGCCAAGTTCTACCGTGCGGAATGTCAGATGCGCATGGGAATGTACGAGGCTGCGTTGAGTGATTATGAGTTTGTGGCAGAACAGCCCCGCAATAAGTTTACCGAGCCGGCTCTGGTGCAGGTGGCCAGAAAGGAATACCAAAAGAAGAACTATCCTCAAGCCTTGGCCCACTACAAGCGATTAGCGCTGTTGGGTGAATACAAAGACAACTTGTTTGAATCCGAGATTGGTCAAATGCGATGCAATTATGAGTTGAAGAACTACCAAGGTGCAATAGCAAATGCGATCATCGCTTTAGAGTCTGATAAGGCAGACAAAAAGCTGCAAACCGAAGCCAACTTGGTTATTGCAAAATCTAACTTGATGCTCGAAAGCCCAACTGAGGCGGCCACCTATTTCGAAAAAGTGATTGCTGATGGTAGCCCGTCACAAGCGGCAGAAGCGCTCTACATGAAGTCGCGTTTATTGTTCAATGCCGATCAGTTAGACAGTGCTGAATCCGTCATTTTCTACGTAGTGGAAAACTATCGCTCACAGGCCTATTGGGTAGCTAAAGCATTGATCCTTCTTTCCGATGTTTACGTGACACGCGGTGACCTGTTTCAGGCAAAGGCCACGCTTCAGAGTGTGATTGATAACTACAAAGGGGAGGACGATGTGAAGATGCAGGCTAAATCTAAGCTGGATACGATCACGCAGCTCGAAAATCAGGAGCCGGAACCCGAACCCGAGGAATTCGAAATTGACTTTGGAACGCAAGTCCTAGAGGTGGAGGCAGATACTTCATCTGCTGTGCCTGTTCTTGAATTACCGGTGCTAGACTCAATCGCCCCTCCATCAACTCCAGCTGATACTTTGAAGAATGACTAAGAATATCCTACATATAGCCCTCGGTGTATTGCTCGCTGGTCCGTTGGTTGCTCAGCAGAAAAGAACGGGTAACGAAGACACCCTCAAAACCACGATTCGAACGGTATTTGATTACAAGCCAACCATCGCAGATGCGCGGAAATTGTCGGAAGCACCTTTTACGATTGACACGGTGTTACCCAAGCCGGAACCTAATTACATGTACGGTTCAAACCGAATGGAAACTGAGTTCAAGCCAGACTCCATTCAAGCAGCTAAAATGAAAGGTGAACCGCTTGATCCACTTTATCGTGCTTATACCAGGATAGGTGCGGGAAATGGTATTAATTACCTCGGTGATTTGTATGTCAACACAGTGCGTTCGCGAAATGGCTCAATGGGTATTGAAGCACACGGAATTGGCACGCAAGGTGCGTTGAAAGACTTGCCACCCGCGCCATATAATCGTTGGAATGGAGAGGTGAATGGAAAACGATTTTTTAAGAAACATGCCTTGGAGGGTGCAGTGTTCTACGATCGAGAGCGATTACAGAATTATGGCTACAGCTATGATGATCCCGCTTCGGCTCAGTATTACTTGGATTACCAAGGAAACGAGGGCGTGTTTAAACAGGCCTATCAGCGTGTTGGTGCAGAAGGCAATCTAAAGAGTTTCTACACGGATTCAACAAAACTGAATCATATAGTGGCATTGCGTTATGAGAACTGGATGGATCTGCATGGTGCTAACAACGAGAATAATATTGCGGCTAACGGAGAGGTATCCCGATTTTTTGGATCTCACCAAGTCAAGGTTCAGGCCTTGGTAGATATGAACTTGGTGAACTATGTTGATTCGTTCAACTATGCTCCATTTGGAGCCGTTGAACAATCACCGTCCAATCATATCATCGGCCTGAAGCCTGTGATGACCAGCCAGTGGAAAAAGTTTCGAGTAGAGTATGGATTTAATGTTCAGGCACAAATTGCCTCTGCGGGCACTACACCCCGCATTTATCCGCACTTGTATGCCAAATACAACCTGTTGAAGGACGTATTGATTCCCTACGCAGGAGTCACCGGAGGCTTACAACGAAATAACCTGAGCAACCTTACGGAGTCAAATCCATTTCTCTTGACAAGAAACACGATGCTGAGAAACACGGACGAAGTCTTGAATATCTATGGAGGTTTCCGAGGAGCGATCTCGAGGGAAATCACCTATAATTTACAAGCATCGCGCTATTTGCAGCGCAATGCTCCGATGTTCATTAACTACAATGCTTCCCAATTCAATCTTGGGACTTCAAGATTTGGAGAGAACTACTTCTTGGTGAACTATGACACCATCAATGTGTTTGAAATAAGCGGTGAGTTGATGTACAGAGTCGGGGACAAGATTCAAGTGGTCGGAACAGGAATTTATCGTTCTTACCAAACAGAAGTTGAATTCGAAGCTTGGCAGCGTCCGGCTATCGAGGCCGGTTTGACAGGTTTTTATCAAATTCAGAACAAGATCATCATCAAGGCACAGGCTCATATTCTAGGACCACAATGGACCAAGTCGTATGAAAGCACTTCTGAGAAGTTTTTCGGCAATGACGGAAAAGACGTTTATGGTAATAAACTGGCTCCAGTCATTGATCTTAACGCAGGTTTGGAATATCGCTACACGGAGCGACTATCAGGGTTTATCAACGTAAATAACTTCATCGCTCAGCGCTATCAGCGCTGGAATCAATACCCAGTGCAGCGTATCAATGTTATAGGTGGCATTACTTACTCTTTTTGGAAGGAGTAAACTGTTAATTCAATGTTGATAAAAGCCGCGTATTTATTGGCTTTTCACGCGGTTTAGGCCTACCCACAAAGTTATATTTGGGCGACTTTGAAATTGACGGAAAATGAGCGATAAGGAAAAAGGAAAAGGCGAATACTCAGCATCGAATATTACAGTATTAGAAGGACTTGACGCGGTGCGTAAGCGTCCTTCCATGCATACATTGGAGACATTGGTGTTCGCGGCTTGCACCACCTGGTTTACGAGGTAGTGGATAACCCATTGACGAGCGCCTTGAAGCGGATATGCGAGCGAGTGATGGAAGCGACCATTCACGAGGATGACAGTATTTCTGTTTTGGACGATGGTCGCGGAATTCCGGTGGACATGCACGAGAAAGAAAAGCGTTCAGCGCTTGAGGTCGTCATGACGGTCTTGCATGCCGGGGGTAAATTCGATAAAGGATCGTACAAAGTTTCCGGGGGATTACACGGAGTTGGTGTTTCATGTGTAAACGCACTTTCAACTCACTTGAAAGCTACGGTACACAGAGACGGAAAACTTTATCAGCAGGAGTTTAAGATTGGTGTGCCACAATATCCGGTAAAAGAAATTGGAACAACGGATAAGACCGGAACCGAAATTTGGTTTAAACCGGATGACTCGATCTTTTCCGTCACGGAATATAACTTCGAAACATTGTCGCACCGGCTGCGTGAGTTAGCCTTCCTTAACAAAGGCATCAAGCTGAGGTTAACGGATGAAAGAGAACGGGATGATGACGGTAATTTCCTAAGTACAGAATACTACTCAGAACGGGGACTGTCTGAATTCGTTGAATTCATAGACGAAGGACGCGAAAAACTGATCCCGGAGACGATGTTCATGGAAGGGGAGAAGAATGGAATTCCCGTAGAGATTGCCATGCAGTACAACACATCCTTTTCTGAAAACCTTCATTCATACGTGAATAACATTAACACGCGTGAAGGAGGAACCCATCTGGCTGGATTCAGAAGCGGCTTGACGAGAACCCTCAAGAAGTATGCTGAAGACTCTGGAATGCTCGCCAAACTGAAGTTTGACATTGCCGGGGATGACTTTCGTGAAGGCTTGACTGCTGTGATTTCTGTGAAGGTTATGGAACCTCAATTCGAGGGGCAGACGAAAACGAAACTTGGAAACCCTGAAGTAAGAGGAGCAGTTGACCAAGCGGTAGGAGAAATGCTTTCAAACTTCCTTGAAGAACACCCAAAGGAAGCGCGGCTAATTGTTGAGAAAGTGATACTAGCGGCCACAGCTCGTCACGCAGCGCGCAAGGCGCGTGAAATGGTTCAGCGTAAGAATGTGCTTTCCGGCTCAGGCTTGCCTGGAAAGTTGGCTGATTGTAGTGAACGTGATCCTGCTCTTTGTGAGATTTTCTTGGTTGAAGGTGACTCCGCTGGAGGAACAGCCAAGCAAGGCAGGGACCGAAAGTTTCAGGCCATCATGCCACTGCGTGGCAAGATTCTGAATGTGGAGAAGGCCATGCAGCACAAGATCTTCGAAAACGAAGAAATTAAGAATATCTACACGGCACTTGGAGTTCAGGTCGGGACCGAAGAAGACAGCAAGGCGCTGAATCTTGAAAAGCTGCGATATCACAAGATTGTAATCATGTGTGATGCCGATGTTGATGGTAGCCATATTGCGACTTTAATCTTGACATTCTTCTTCCGCTACATGAAGGAATTGATTGAATTGGGATATGTGTACATAGCCGCACCACCATTGTATCTCGTCAAAAAGGGAAGCTCCCAGCAATATGCATGGAATGACGATCAACGAGATCAGTTGATCAATGAAATGAAGGGAGCTGGAAAGGATACCAGCGTTGGTGTTCAGCGTTACAAAGGCCTTGGTGAGATGAATGCGGAGCAGCTCTGGGAAACAACTATGAATCCTGAGGATCGAATGCTTCGTCAGGTAACCATCGAAAATGCTGCTGACGCAGATCACACATTCAGTATGCTGATGGGTGATGAGGTTCCACCACGTAGAGAATTCATCGAGAAGAACGCTAAGTACGCCAAGATTGACGTTTAAAGAATATATTTAGATTAGTCACAATAAAAAGCCCCGTGAGTATTCGCGGGGCTTTTTCGGTTTCTGTTATTCGGTTATAGCTTATCGGCTAGTAGGTGAGTAGCTGATGGGGCCTCCCTGTTGTATGCGGTTTCCGCATTCATCCGTTCCTGAAAGAACCCAAGTGAATTGCTCACCTCGAACCGGACGTTCTGATGTTCCGTTAATGCTGCCATCCCACTTTGCATCAGTTGATGTTTCAAAAACAACAGAGTTACTTTGAACGCGTGTGATTTTCAAACTGAAGGAGCGAAGGTTTTCAAGGCCTGTGACTTCCCATGCATCATTAAGACCGTCACCGTTATCAGAGAATGCATTTGGTGCAAAAATTTCTGATCCGTTTTCCACTCGGATCGGATAAGTATCCTTGGCAGAACAACCTGCTTCATTGATGGTTACCAATTCCACAGTATGAAGTCCATTTTTGAGGCGAACTTGTAGAGTTTGTCCTTTACCAATTGAGTCACCATCCATTAGCCACTTGTAGTGATTGCTTGAAGGCGTTGCTTTCAAGATCACATCGGTTAGTACACATTCACTGCTATTATTCATTGCAACATCAAAATCCGCAATAGGCTGCTCGTAAATTGTGATATCACGTTTTAAAACAACTTTGCTGTTGTCAGTGAATTCCGCTATCATTCGAACCTCGTGCGTACCGGCAGATTCAAACGCGTGTTCTGCGCTTAATCCGTCTTTCACGAATAAACCATCAAACATCCAGGTCACCTTTGCACTCTGGTCTAAGTTGGCATTGAAACGTACCTTGTGTTCAGCACACTGGATGCCCTTGGCAGTAAAATCAGCTTGAGCATTTTCAGCGATTCGTTTTGGAGTCTGTGAGCTCATATTTTCCGCTTCATCTGAACTGCTGCCTGACTGCTTTTCTTCAGTCCGATTTTCTGAAGTTCCGGCAATGTTAGATGCGCTTTTTTCTACAACGGTCTCAGCCGAACCCAAATCAATCAGGTGAACCTCTTGAGCGATAAACTCGATGGCGTCTGTGTTTGAAGAAGCAGTTGACTCAATAATTTCAGTAGGAACCGAATGGTCTGAGTCCTCGACAACCGGAGGTTTCTGTTCAATATTTGGTAGAGATGTAAATATTGTGGTAAGAACTATCGTTGCCGCAACTCCAGCGGCAAGGTGAAGATTGAAGGAGTTACTACCTGATGCATTTGTGCCAGTAACAGTATCCAAGCTCCTCTCAAGTTTAGACCATGCAGAAGCATCAAAAGGCGCTTCATAACCTTCAAGCTTGTTCTTAATGATGTCGTCAAATTTTCTCATTGTCACTCTTGACTTATTTTGTCCACTAGGGGTTTCAACATTTTTCTAAGGTTCAATCTTGCCTTTGATAGGTTGGACTTTGAAGTACCCACGCTTATCTCAAGCATTTCGGCTATTTCATTGTGATTGTATCCTTCAAGCACATATAAGTTAAACACTGCCTTATATGCCGGTGAAAGTTTTTGGACGGAATCCAATACTACTTTGACAGGAATCTGCTCGTAGATGCTTTCATCTTCAAGCTCATCTTCCATGTTGTCACCCAATCGATCAGTCAAATCTGTATCTACAACAACAGGCTTAACTTTTTTCCTGCGATAGTTGTCTATGGCAGTATTGATCACAATGCGTTTAATCCAGCCTTCGAAAGAACCATCTCCTTTGTAGTTTTCAATGCTCTTGAACATTTTGATAAATCCGTTTTGCAAAATGTCTTTTGCTTCATCTTCATCATCAGCATATCGCATACAAACGCCTAAGAGTCGCCTGTAAAGTGCTTTGAAAACTTCCTGTTGGGCAACCCGGCTTCCATTTTTGCAACCTTCAACCAGTTGCATTTCTTCATGTGGATGCCATAAACCCATCTACCTCAAAAAGACGCTTGAAAACGATTAGGTTGCCGATTAGTGTAGGCTTCTCGGTTCACCGGTTATACTGACGATAATATTACCGGTAAGCTGTTTTTTCTCACCGTATTGATCCTTGTATTTAAGGACGTA
Organism: Flavobacteriales bacterium; assembly: GCA_041391765.1. Lineage (GTDB taxonomy): Bacteria > Bacteroidota > Bacteroidia > Flavobacteriales_G > Salibacteraceae > SHAN690. Next base: position 7,809 of record JAWKNJ010000024.1, read on the forward strand.
AACAAATGCTCCTGAGTTTACGGTTTGCCCATTAGCGAAATTTTTTCCATCCCAGCCGAAGTCAGGGTTTTTGGTGAAAAACACTTCGCGTCCCCAACGATCGTAAACAACGAATTCGAAATCGTTAGGATCAATTCCTGCTCCGACAATCTTGAACACATCGTTGAGACCATCTCCATTGGGAGTGAATGAGGTGGGAATGTGGAAAATTGGAACCAACTTGTGATGGAAGGTTTTTGCGATGGTATCTAGACATCCATCCATACTCTCAGCTATCAACTCAACTTCATACAATCCGGTGTCGCCAAATTCATAACTGATGACTTCGGATGAACCGTAATATGTGCCATCAATATACCATCCTATATAAGAGGCAGAATCTGAAGCATCGTTGAAAACGAGCACGGGATCCAGTGTAGACGGGTAGGCTGGTGAATTTGTGAACAGTGCATTTGGGGCAGTTTTTATACGCACCGCACATTGTTTATGAATGGTTGATGAACAGCCAAAGTCCGTCACAATACTAAGATCAACGTCATAGCAACCCGGAGCCACATAACGGTAATAGACCGTGTCATTGTCTGATTCAAATTGCGAATCATTGTCATACAATACCCATTGATACTCATGAAGAGCATTTGCTGTGTCAAGTGAAAATACCACGGTTGATTCCTGACAGGATTCATTTGGCGTGGTGATAATTTCAGGATAGGCAGGATGACCAACATAAATCCATGCTGTGTCTATGCCTGCCGGACTTAAACACAAGTCAGTAATTGTTAAAACATACATCGTGGTCTTCAGTGGTGAATCAAATTGTACATCTTTTCCGGTCCATCCGGGTTTGCTCCACTGGTATCTGTACTCTTTCGGTCCACGGAATCCACCACGACCGGAAGCAATCAAATAAACATTCTTTCCAACACAGATTGAGTCATCCTCAAGTTGAATATGGGCATCAATTTTACTGTATCCTCCCACTTGAACATATACGCTGTCATGATATTCAGGGGTGCCACAAAAGTCGCTTACCGTGACGTAGAACCATTCTGGTAAATCCGGACTTACGGTAGTTGAGGAACCAAAAACTCCGGTACTCCAAGAATAAGTATAAATGCTATCACCGCCCGTTCCTGATACTGAGATATCAATCGTGTCATACGGACAGATGGTATCAACTTTCGGTATATCTAGGCCAAGTTCAGGGCGCACACTGATTAATGTGCTTGCCGTATCTCCGGGACAGCCGTTTGCATCGGTTGAGCTAACCAGGTAGCGCGTGGTAACATGAGGCTCAACCGTTTCGGTCGAATTCAGCGATATAACAGGACCATTGGTGTCTTTCTCAGTCCAGATATATGAAAACGGAGGCGTTCCTCCGATCGAGGTTGCTGCAATTGCTGCGAGGTTAGTAATGCATATCAATGTGTCTCCGAAGGCACTTGTGATAATGCTATCGGGCTCAAGTATTTGAACTTGATCCACCGTATCGCAGCCGTTTGCATCTGAGATGGTTACAAAATTCAGTCCGGCACACAGGTTTTGTGCTGATTGAGTGTATTCACCTGAAGTCCATAGGTAATAGTATGGAGGAGTTCCTCCAGTTCCAATTGCTGTTGCACTTGCATCGCAACTTTCCTGTTGGGGACAAGAAGTTTTGGTTGGATTTATGATATCTGCCAACAATGAAGGGGGTTGGGTAATTATTACTTGCCCCGTTTGGATATAACAACCATCGATTGTTACATTATAAGTGCCTGCAAATAATCCGGACAAAGTATCCGAATTTACAGTTGTATTCACAGAATTGGAAATGGTTGTGCCTCCGGAATTCTTCCATTTATAGGAATAGAACCCATCCCAATTTAATCCAGTATAATTATTCGTGTCAACAGCTATTCCTTTTCCAGTTTGTTCTCCATTGCAACCGACCGGCACTGAAATGGTGAAGGCTTGTTTTATTGGAGGTTCAGTAAGCGTAATTGTATCGAATGTGATTTCACAAGAACCCAACTGTGGCTTTGACCAGAATACGTACTGACCAGCCGGTAAATTGGTAATAGTTGTTTGATTGGTTGAACTGGTTTGATTATAAACCGTGTCACCATTCATGTCAATAAGAATAAATTCCCAAAAGCCAGACGCACTGGTGTTATTATTACTCGTGTCTGTAATAGCTATAGATCCTGTGGAATCTCCCGTACACGATGGCGAGATGGCATCCACGATGGGTTCAATACAGCTCGGTGTAATCCAAAGACTGTCGTAAATGATGGTATCAATATTCCCATAAGTATTTGATCCCACAATGGCATATGCATATAGGTAACCGCAGGTGTCTGGCTCCCATGTGGATGGCGATATAGTGATTGAATTGCCTTCTGCAACGGTATCACCCTTCCAAACCCATTGAACGGGTGGGAATACCCATTCCCAACTTTCGTTGAAGGCTGTAAAGTTGGTCGCATTTCGCGTTGGAATGGTAGTAGCGAGTGTTCCCGTAATATTGTGCACACCTTGAGTTCCAACGCCTGAAACCCAAGCCATGCAATTAGGCACTGAAATCATGTGATTTCTTATCTCATTGGTAGTTTCATAGATCACAATTTGAAATGATCCATAAGTTGTAGTGCATGAATACATTGGCACAGCCGACCATGAAACAACCAATCTTCGAAATGGTGCAGTACCCAGAACTTGATATCTAGTGTATCCTCCTGAGCCAATCCCAGGATGCCAATCGCGCCAAGGTCCGAATATGCAATTCTTTGGAAACAAACCCCCAGTGTTAGGAATTGTATCTGATGTGTATGTAGTTGGTTGTCCGGGTGAAAAGCTGATCCAGCCATTAGAGCCTATCCAAAATTGAGTATATGTGTTGCAATAAAAATTGAAAGGGAATCCAATATTATATGGACCATCAACATCATCATCTGTTTGAAACACCTGTGTTCCTCCGTGTGTTTCTGGAGAATAGGCTATTTGGTTCATTTCATATCCCTGACACAAATTACTAGGTATAATGACGGGGTTTGGTGGACAATAGAACGTGTCAGATACAGGAACGAAATCGTTGTATTCCTGGGCGCTTAAAGTGGTGTGGCAGAGGATTGATAAAACAATCAATGCGTTACTCAGCAATGCTTTTAACATAGTGCAAATCTAATCTTAACTCTACATCAAGACGGACATTTAAATATAAGTTGCTGAGGTGCGCTGATAATTTAGTTTTGCACCATCAAGGACAAATATTAACAATCAAAATAAATGAAAGTTACAGTAGTTGGAGCAGGAGCAGTAGGCGCAAGTTGCGCTGAGTATATTGCCATTAAAAACTTCGCTTCGGAAGTTGTGTTAGTTGATATCAAGGAAGGATTTGCGGAAGGGAAGGCAATGGACCTGATGCAATGCGCTTCGCTGAATGGATTCGATACTAAAATCACTGGAGTTACAAACGATTATTCCAAGACCGCTGGAAGTGATGTTGCAGTTATTACAAGCGGTATACCAAGAAAACCGGGGATGACTCGGGAGGAACTCATTGGAATTAATGCAGGAATTGTAAAGGATGTGTCTTCAAATCTTTTGAAGCACTCACCAAATACTATCATCATCGTAGTGAGCAACCCGATGGATACAATGACTTATTTGGTGCATAAGTCTGCTGGTTTGCCAAAGAATCGAATCATAGGCATGGGAGGAGCATTGGACAGTGCTAGATTTAAGTATCGATTGGCAGAGGCGTTGGATTGCCCTGCTTCTGATGTTGACGGTATGGTGATCGGTGGACACAGCGATGTTGGAATGGTTCCATTGATTGAAAAGGCGGTGAGAAACAGTGTGCCTGTTTCAGAATTCTTGAGTGAAGAACGTATGCAACAAATCGTTGAGGATACCAAAGTTGGTGGAGCGACATTGACCAAGCTTTTGGGAACTTCAGCGTGGTATGCTCCCGGAGCAGCAGTTTCTGCATTGGTTCAGGCCATCGCTTGTGATCAGAAAAAGATATTCCCATGTTCAGCAATGCTTGAAGGAGAATATGGTTTGTCGAACATTGCTATCGGAGTTCCATGCGTCCTTGGCAAGAATGGAATTGAGCGCATTGTCGAGATTGAATTGAGCGCAGCTGAGAAAGCTAAAATGGTTGAGAGTGCAGAGGGTGTTAGCAAGACAAATGACTTGCTTGACACAGTGCTTGCATAGTCAATTAAAATCCAAATGAACGAGAGGTGTATATGTGGTGCACCTCTTTTCTTTTTTACATCATTAAACTTCCTGTTTCCGAACTGGTTGAAATTCTATATTTGCACGCCCTTTTCGGAGGGTATTTTTTATCTAATACATAGACAAAATGCAGAATAAAAGCGCGATTTGGGTGTTTACGATCTTGTTGGCGATAGCCTGTTTGTATCAGCTATCCTTTTCATTCGTGACATCTGGCGTTGAAAACGAAGCTAAGGAAAAAGCTCTTTTCAGCCTTGACTCATTGAAGGCATCCGGTGATACCTCATTGACATCCATCGAAGAAGAATTAGCATATCAAGAATTTGAACAACGCTATTTACAAAAGATGAATTCAAAAGAGGTGTATCCAATTTTTGGATTCACCTATGCGTATTGTAAGAGAAACGAAATCAATCTAGGTCTGGATTTGCAGGGAGGTATGAACGTGACCCTTCAGGTTTCAGTAAAGGACCTGATTAAGGCATTGAGTGGTAATAGTGATGATCCTGCATTCAACGCTGCCTTGAATCGTGCCATTGAAATGCAACGTAATTCACAGGATGATTTTGTTACACTGTTCGAACAAGCATGGAATGAGCAAAATCCTGGAGGAAGCCTTGCCGCAGTTTTCCATAATCGTGAGAACAAGGAGAAGTTTCCTTTAGAGGCAAGTAATGAAGATGTCCTTCAAATTATTTCGGAGGAAGCCGATGCTGCTGTAAGTCGCACAGAGCAGGTGCTTAGAAGAAGAATAGATGGACTTGGAGTTGTTCAACCATCCATTCAGCGTCAGGCCGGAACCGGAAGAATCGTTGTTGAACTTCCGGGTATTAAAGACAAGGCTCGTGTTCGTAAGATCCTTCAGGGAACCGCCAAATTGGAGTTTTGGGAGACATTCGATAATGGTGAAATCTACGCACAACTAGAACAGGCGAACACTATGTTGGGTGAGAAGCTGGGTAAGAGAAATAAGAAGGAGGATACCGCAACAGAAGTTGACAGCGCTTCAACTTCTGTTGCTGTTGCCGATGCTGATTCGAACGAAGCTGAATCTGGTGAACTTGTTCTTGATGATCAGGAAGGAAATTTGGACTTGGCAAGTGATTCAAACAGCTTAGATTTAGGACAGGACAGCCTATCTGCTCTTCGCGAAGATTTTGCTCAGAACAACCCACTTTTTAGTGTGTTAAGACCAGCTATTTATCAAGACCCAGACGATCAGAAATACTATGCAGGCAAAGGTCCGACTGTTGGGTATGCCAGTGTTTACGATACTGCAAAAGTTAATGCGCTTTTAAATAGAAGAGATGTAAAGGCATTGTTCCCAAGAAGAATGAAGTTCTTATGGGCGGCAAAGGCCTATGATGAAGGCGCGACTTTCCTTCAACTATATGCGATTAATGTTACGAATAAGGATGGATTGGCTCCATTAGAAGGTGATGTGATCACGAATGCGCGAGTTACTTCCGATCCACTTGGAAATCCGGAAATCTCCATGAGTATGAACGCTGATGGAGCTAAGATTTGGAAGAACATGACTGGCGAGGCTGCATCGCAGACACCTAAGAAGTCCATTGCCATCGTTCTTGACAACTTGGTTTATTCTGCACCACGTGTTGATGGTGAAATCGCTGGAGGTAGTTCTTCGATCATGGGTCAATTCTCCGTTCAGGAAGCGGAAGATTTGGCAAACGTTTTGAAAGCAGGTAAGTTACCTGCTCCTGCTAGAATCATTGAAGAAGCAGTTGTTGGGCCAACTCTCGGTGCTGAGGCAATTCAAGCGGGATTTGTGTCATTTGTGTTGGCATTGGTGATTGTATTGCTTTACATGGCTTTCTATTACTCATCAGCGGGTATAGTTGCTGACTTAGCACTGCTTGCCAACTTGTTCTTTATAATGGGTGTGCTTTCGTCTCTGGGTGCTACATTGACGCTTCCAGGTATTGCTGGTATTGTGCTGACCATCGGTATGTCTGTTGATGCGAACGTTCTTATTTACGAACGAATTCGAGAAGAACTGCGCGCAGGTAAGGGTGTGAGATTGGCAATTGTTGATGGATATAAGAACGCGTATAGTTCCATTATCGATGCGAACATCACGACCTTGTTGACAGGTATCATTCTCTATGTATTCGGTAGCGGTCCGATCAAAGGTTTTGCTACCACTCTAATCATTGGTATTGCAACATCATTGTTTGCTGCTATTTTCATTACGCGATTGTTGTTCGAGTGGAGATTGGATAAGAATGCAAAACCTTCTTTCTCAAGTAAAATGACCGAGAATTTCTTGACGAACATGGCCGTGCCTTTTGTTAAGAAGCGTAAACTTTACTACATGATCTCCGGTATCGTAATCCTCATTGGAATGGGTTCGCTTGTTGTGAGAGGTTTGAACTACGGAGTTGATTTCACAGGTGGAAGAAGCTATATCGTTCGTTTTGATGAGGCTCATCCAGTTTCTGATATTGCCGCTGCGCTTGCAGACCAGTTTATAACGGAAGATGGACAACGTCAAATTCCCGAAGTGAAAACTTACGGTGTTTCGAATCAGGTTAAGGTGACTACAAAGTACATGATTGATATCGATGAAGAGTCTACAGATCAAGTTGTTGAGTCAGCATTGGCGGAAGGGTTGTCAACCATTTCTCCAGATTTTGAAATTATGAGCTCTCAAAAGGTTGGTCCAACCATCGCTGATGATATTCGTGAGGCAGCCTGGTCATCTTCGATTTTTGCATTATTGATCATTTTCTTCTACATCGTGGTTCGATTCAGAAAATGGCAATTTGGTCTCGGAGCTTTAGTAGCAATGGTTCATGATGTATTGATTGTATTGTCACTGTTCTCGTTGCTATATGGGTTCATGCCATTCTCGTTGGAGATTGATCAGGCGTTCATCGCAGCGATCCTCACAGTTGTGGGATATTCAATCAATGACACGGTGGTTGTGTTTGATCGCATTCGTGAATACTTGGGAATCCACAAGAGAAGAGATTTCGAAGGAGTTATCAACGATGCATTGAATTCAACGTTATCAAGAACATTGAATACATCAATGTCAACATTGGTAGTATTGTTGATGATTTTCTTCTTCGGAGGTGAAGTTATTCAAGGATTTGTTTTCGCTTTGATCATAGGAATCATAGTGGGAACATATTCTTCACTTTGTGTAGCTACGCCTGTTGTGGTGGATTTAGCCAGAAAGAGAGACTAATCGGAGCACTAACTAAAAGATATTAAGCCACGCTTGTCGTGGCTTTTTTTGTGCCATTACATTTGCTGAATCAATTTTGAAGGTATGCTGCTGTTCTTGAACATGGGAGGTGGAGAAATATTTGTGATTCTGATGGTTGTTCTCCTTTTTTTTGGATCCAAGCGAATACCTGAAGTAGCTCGAAACCTTGGCAAAGGCATGAGACAGTTTCGCAATGCCGCCAATGACATTCAGCGTGACATTACCGATTCGGTTCGCGATGTCAAGAATCAAATCGAGAAAGATAACGACTGATGCTATTAGGGTGGATTGAGCTTATCGGAGGACTGCTCATCTTGCTGGTCGGAGGCGAGTTTTTGGTGAGAGCTGCGGTTAAGCTGGCGGTTCATCTAAAAATCAGCGCAGCTGTCATTGGCTTGACCATTGTGTCCTTTGGAACTTCGTTTCCCGAATTGGTTGTAAGCGTAAACGCAGCACTTGCTGGTCACCCAGATATTTCTATCGGTAATGTGGTCGGGAGTAACATTGCCAATCTTGCCCTTGTTTTGGGCATCACCGCCATGATCTTTCCAATGGTAGTAGAACGCTCCAATTTGGTATTGGACTGGCCGTTCATGCTGATATGTTCCGTTTTGCTCATCGTTTTTGGTTATGACTTGGAGCTGGCGCGCTGGGAAGGATTGGTTTTGATTATGCTTCTTGGGGTGTATAATTTTTGGGTGATTCGTAATTCACGCAAGAATTTCAAACCGGATGAGAATGACAATGCTAATAGTGACACAGCAGGAGTGCTGAGGTCGCTGCTTCTATTGGTCGTTAGTGTGGCGGGGTTGATTTTCGGGGCAGATATTCTAGTGGACGGTGCTGTGGTCATCGCACGATCATTTCAAGTAGAGGAGCGTGTGATTGCGCTAACGATTATTGCCTTTGGGACAAGCGCCCCGGAATTAGCCACTTCATTAGTAGCGGTTTATCGTAAGGAGGATGGTTTGAGTATTGGTAATCTCATTGGATCCAACATCTTTAATATTCTTGGAATTCTTGGAGTCACGTCAATCCTTACTCCGATTCCAATGAATCCAAGTATTGTAAATGTTGATTTCTGGTGGTTTATTGCTATTCCGCTTCTCATATACCCATTGTTTCTAACCAAGTTGAAAGTAACCAGGATCGAAGCTGCGCTGCTGTTGGGGTCATATCTGACCTATGTTTGGCTTCTTTTTTAATAATTTTTGACCTTACCCCTAAATAAAATAGGGGTGTGAATAAAAAATATTTCATTTTATCTTCTTCACCCCCTGTTTCTGATCTAGATTTGTCAAAAATTTTATAAAAATCATGGCAAAGCTTCGATTTGATGCGCTAAATCACGTTCTGAATAGGAAATACGAGGAAATCCCAACAGACAACGCGTTGATTTCTGGTTATTATGGTGAGTCTGTTTTTCATGACAAGGTCATGCAGCAATTCCTGCCGAAGGATGTTTATCAGAGCATCAAGGATTGCATCGTGAATGGAAAACAGTTGGATAGAAACGTTGCTGATCATGTGGCTTCAGGTATGCGAGCATGGGCCTTGTCAAAAAATGTAACGCATTACACGCATTGGTTTCAGCCACTTACCGGAAGAACAGCTGAAAAGCATGACGCATTCTTTACACCAACTGCAGTAGGCGAATCGATTGAAAGCTTTGGTGGAGATCAATTGGTTCAACAGGAGCCCGATGCATCCAGCTTTCCAAGCGGAGGATTGAGAAACACATTCGAAGCCAGAGGATATACCGCGTGGGACCCTAGTTCACCGGCATTCATCATCGGTGGAACATTATGTATTCCTACAGTTTTTGTGGCATACACAGGTCAAGCTTTGGATTATAAAGCACCATTGATCAAAGCGCTTCAGGCATTGAATGATGCCGCGGTTCCAGTTGCCCAATATTTCGATCGAAATGTGACTCGCGTGAATGCCACCCTCGGCTGGGAACAGGAATACTTCCTCGTAGATGCAGCCTTGTTTGGCGCTCGTCCGGATTTGATGTTAACTGGCAGAACATTGTTCGGCCAGAGTTCCTCAAAGGGTCAACAATTGGATGATCACTACTTCGGATCTATTCCAGATCGAGCCACTGCGTTTATGAAGGAATTTGAAGAGGAGTCTTTAAGATTGGGGATTCCTATTAAAACTCGGCACAATGAGGTGGCGCCAAACCAGTTTGAGTGCGCGCCAATCTTTGAAGAGGCCAACTTGGCTGTCGATCACAATCTATTATTAATGGATGTGATGGAAAAAGTTGCCCATCGTCATCATTTCCGTGTTCTGCTTCATGAGAAGCCATTTGCTGGAATTAATGGTAGTGGAAAGCATAATAACTGGTCTATGTCGACAGACACCGGGGTGAACCTTTTGAGCCCTGGAAATACACCAAAGACCAATCTACGTTTCTTGGCCTTCTTTGTAAATACCATCAAGGCTGTTCATGATTACGCTGATTTGCTTCGAGCAACAATCGCCTCGGCTGGCAATGATCACAGACTTGGTGCCAACGAAGCTCCACCTGCCATTATCTCGATTTTCATTGGATCACAGCTATACAAGGTGCTAAACGACCTTGAAAAGCGAGTGAAGGACAAGGGAATGTCTCCGGATGAGAAGACTGAACTGAAGTTGAACATCGGCAAGATTCCTGAAATCATGCTAGATAATACAGATCGAAACAGAACATCACCCTTCGCATTTACCGGAAACAAATTCGAGTTTAGGGCAGTTGGATCGGCAGCTAATTGTTCTGGCCCTATGACCGCGCTCAACACCATTATGACGCGTCAGCTAATCGTTTTTAGAAAGGAAGTGGATGCCTTGATTGAAAAAGGAAAAAAGAAAGATGAGGCTATTCTGGCTGTGCTTAGAAAGTACATCGTTGAATCAAAGAACATCCTTTTTGAAGGAAATGGATACGGAGACGAATGGGTTAAAGAGGCAGCTAAACGCGGTCTATCAAACATTAAGACTACTCCTCATTCATTGCCGGCTTACTTGGATAAAAAAGTAGTTGAGTTGTTCGAGTCTGCCGGTGTTTTAACACATGAAGAACTCGAAGCACGCACAGATATTTACTACGAGAACTACAAGCTGAAAATCCAGATTGAGTCTCGTGTGGCAGGTGATATGGCGATTAATACAATCATCCCAGCCGCATTGGATTATCAAGCCAAAGTGATCAAGACTATGCGCGGTTTGAAGGAAATATACGGTGACAAGGAGAGTAAAATACTTTCAGCACCTCACGATGTTATTGTCCGAGAAATTTCTGATCGAGTAACCAAGATCCAGAAGTATACAGATCAGATGATCGAGGAGCGTAAAAAAGCGAACGTAATCGAGGATGCGAAAGGTTGTGCGATATACTACTGCGAGAAAGTTCTTCCATATTTAGAATTGATTAGAAATGAGGTGGATAAGCTTGAATTGATGGTTGAAGACGAGCTGTGGCCTATTCCAAAGTACCGAGAACTTTTGTTCTCCAGATAATTTTGAAAAGGGGAGAGTGATCTTCCCTTTTTTTTTCGACTTACAGGTCAATATCATATTTCATTAGATTTGCCAACCTTGCTAATATGTTAACACACTATTAGCGCTGAGTTTCTACAGAATAGTGAAGCGTATGACATACATGAGAGGGGCATTGAGTACACTATGCCTGATATTTATTACCACTGTTGCAATAAGCCAAAAGGACTGGACTGAGGAGGCCGATATGACCTATCAGGCCGGTGCTTATTACGGTGCTATTGATGTTTACAAGAAGGCATACTCCAAGGAAAAGAAGAATTCTGAGAAGGCTCGAATTCTTTTCCGAATTGGAGATTGTTATCGAAACATTCAGGACGAAGCTCAGGCTGAGGTTTGGTACATAAAGGCCGAAGCAGCGGAATACGACAACCCGGAATTACATGTCAGAATGGGTGACGTGTTGATGAAGCAAGGTAAGTATGACGAAGCAGTCGAGCGATATAAGAAAGGTCTGGCAACGTCTTCAGGAGACATAAAGCGTGAAGCGGAGAATGGTGTTGCATCATGCGAGAAAGCCATCAAATTGTCTAAGCAGCCCGCTCGCTATGTCGTTCGCAATGAGGCACCATTGAATACTGCGTACTTTGATTTCTCGCCATATTTTGCAGACAAAAAGTATCAGAGTATCATGTTTTCCTCCACTCGACCGGGAGCTTCAGGAGGGTCAGATGATGGGATAACGGGTGAAGGGTTTTCAGACATTTTTATTTCCGAACGAGATAACAAGGGTAAGTGGTCGGCACCCGTGCCTATCGGTGAAACGATTAACTCTCCGGCAAATGAGGGTGCGCCTTACATGACAGATAAGTTTGATCAGCTTTATTTCACACGTTGCGGATATGAAAAGAAGAAGCCATTCGGATGTGAGATTTACACTGTTCGTCTTCAGGGGCGCGATTGGGGTGAGCCTGAGTTACTTGATTTTGGTATTGATGATACCACCGCGGCTGGTCATGCCGTAGCTTTAGATGAAGACATTATTATCTTCTCTTCTGACATGTATGGCGGTCAGGGAGGTAAAGACCTATGGATGATTAAATACGATGGTGGATCGAAAATTTGGGGACCGGCTAGGAATTTAGGTTCTTCCATTAATACGCCTGGAGATGAAATGTTCCCTTATGTTCATGAAAACGGAGACTTGTTCTTCGCGTCAGACGGTCACATTGGAATGGGAGGTTTAGACATTTTCAAGGCTCCAATGAAAGGTGAATCACCAAAGGAAGGAAGTTGGGGCAAACCTGAAAACATGGGCGCACCTCTTAACTCTTCAGCAAACGATTTTGCGATCATATTCGAACCGGGTGCCGGAACTGATCGTGGATATTTCACATCTGATCGTCAAGTGGCCGGAGCCAAAGGAAAGGATGATATCTACAGCTTCTTTATGCCTGGGCTGATCTTTGCCTTAGAAGGTAAGGTAACCGATATCGAGACGAAAGAACCACTAGGTAATGTACTAGTGCGCTTGCTTGGAACTGACGGTTCAGTTTCAGAAATCAAGACAGATCCAACAGGTGCTTACTCGTTTGAGAAGAAGGAAAATGATGAGCGTTACATAGCTGAAAACACTTCTTATACGATTGAAGTGAATGGTATGGAAGAGAAGACAACTACTGATCATCGTTATCTTGGTGCAAAAGGACAAGAAACTACTGTTGGCTTGAAAGAGTCAACCAAGTTCGTGAAGGATTTCCAACTTCAGTGTGCTGATTGTGAGTACGAAATCCCGATGCCTCAAGTATTCTATCCTTTGGCTAAGTGGGATTTGGTTGTTGATGATAAGGTAAATTCAAAGGACTCTCTTGACTTCTTGTATCAAACTTTGATCGATAACCCAACAATCATTATTGAATTGGCTGCGCACACGGATACACGCGGTAACGATAAGTCAAATGAAATCTTGAGTCAGAAGCGTGCCCAAACTTGCGTTGATTACTTGGCCGGAAAAGGCATTGATCCTGCTCGTATGGTGCCTGTAGGGTATGGCGAAAGCCGTCCGAAGATAACTGACGAGCAAATCGCAGCGATGGGAACTGAGCAAGAGAGAGAAGCAGCTCACGCTAAGAACAGAAGGACGGTGTTCAGCGTTTTGAGCTTCGATTATGTTCCTAAGGAACAACCAGAAGGTTCTAAGTAGATATAAAACATAGATGAACCGCTTGGGCTACCTTTGCCCAGGCGGTTTTTTATTGGTATACATGGAAGTAAGCGACAAGTACGCGTCACGTGGAGTTTCAGCAGGAAAAGCTGATGTTCACAACGCGATTAAGAACATTGACAAGGGACTTTTCCCTAAGGCATTTTGCAAGATCATTCCCGACATGCTCACAGGGGATGAATCCAAGTGCCTGATTATGCATGCGGATGGTGCTGGAACCAAGTCCTCCTTGGCATATGCCTATTGGAAAGAAACCGGTGACCTGAGTGTTTGGAAGGGAATCGCTCAAGATGCAGTGGTGATGAATACGGATGACCTGCTATGCGTGGGAGCCAGCGGCCCAATTGCACTTTCATCGACCATTGGTAGAAATAAGAAAGAGATTCCAGGAGAAATTATCAAGGCCATAATCGAAGGAACGGAAGAGTTACTTCAATCCATGCGTGACCTCGGGTTCATGATTTATTCCACGGGTGGGGAAACCGCTGACGTGGGTGATTTGGTGCGTTCCATTATCGTGGACAGCACAGTAACGTCTATCATGAATCGCAGGGACGTAATTGACGCATCTCGGATTCAACCCGGAGATGTGATCGTTGGTTTGAGCTCAAGTGGTCAATCGACTTATGAGAATCAATGGAACGCTGGAACCGGCAGCAACGGACTAACCTCCGCTCGCCATGATTTGTTCAACCGCAAAGTGGCTGAGTTGTTTCCTGAGAGTTTTGAGCCTACTTTGAGTGCAGATTTGGCCTACACAGGACCTTATTTTCTAACAGACAAGATCGAAGGAGTTCCAGTTGATGCAGGGAAAATGGTGCTGTCTCCAACTCGAACCTATGCACCGATTATGATTCCACTATTTCGGGAGTTGGGACAAGAGATACATGGCATTATACATTGCAGTGGTGGAGGTCAAACTAAGATTCTTCATTTCATGGACAAGTATCGCATCGTAAAGGACAACATGTTTGACACACCGATTCTCTTTCAATTGATTCAAAAGCACAGTGGCACTGCTTGGCAGGAAATGTATCAGGTCTTCAATATGGGGCACCGAATGGAATTATACTTGGATGAAAAGCACGCTCAAACGGTAATCGATTGTGCAAAGTCATTTAACATTGATGCGCAAATTGTAGGAAGGGTAGAAGATTCAGCCAGCGCGGAGCTAATCATTAAGGCTGAAGGAAAGGAACTGAAGTACGAGAAGTAATGAGTGATTTACTATCAAAATTGGAGCGCATCAAGGAGCGCTGGGAACAAGTTGAGCTGCAACTGAGCGATCCTGAAGTCATTGCTGACATGAAACGCTTCGTGAAGCTGAATAAGGAGTACAGCGACTTAGGGGAAATTGTCAAGGTGTACAAGAGCTATCGTGACATGCTTGGAAACTTAAAGTCGGCCAAAGAATTGCTTCAATCAGAAAAGGACGAAGAGATGCGCGACATGGCAAAGGAAGAAATCGCAGATTTGGAAGAGCGCATTCCTGAGGCTGAAGAAAAAGTGCGTTGGATGCTTGTTCCTAAAGATCCGGACGATGATCGAAATGCTATTCTGGAAATTCGTGCCGGAACTGGTGGAGATGAGGCAAGTTTGTTTGCCGGTGACTTGTATCGCATGTATTCGCGATACATTGAGAAACAGGGATGGAAAGCCGAGGTGATGGACGTGACCGAAGGAACGGTAGGCGGATACAAAGAAGTCATATTGAAAGTAAGCGGAGCTGATGTCTATGGTACCTTGAAATATGAAGCAGGAGTTCACCGTGTACAACGAGTTCCTGAAACGGAAGCACAGGGAAGGGTGCACACGTCAGCGGCCAGCGTGGCAGTGTTACCTGAAGCTGAGGAAGTAGATGTTGTTATCAATCCAGCAGATATCGAAATTCAAACTGCACGATCCAGTGGAGCAGGTGGTCAGAACGTAAACAAGGTAGAAACGAAGGTGCAATTGACGCACAAACCAACTGGGATCATGATTCAATGTCAGGTGGAACGTTCTCAGCTTCGAAACCGCGAAATTGCCATGGAAATGCTTCGAACAAGGCTTTATGAAATGGAAGCCAACAAGCGTTTCGAAGAAATAGCATCGAAACGAAAGACCATGGTTAGTACCGGTGACAGATCTGCAAAGATTCGGACATACAATTACCCGCAAGGGCGTGTAACGGATCATCGCATCGGTTTGACGCTTTATAATTTAGATGCAGTCCTAAACGGAGATATTCATAAGATCATAGAAGAATTGATAATCGCTGAAAATGCCGAGAAACTAAAGGCTGGCGAGGGTATGATAGCATAACAAGTAGGAATGACAAGGAAAGAATTGGTAGAACTGATATGGAGAAAGAAGTCCTTCTTATGTGTTGGGTTGGATACTGATCCAGAAAAACTTCCAACCCATCTGAGGAACACGGAAGATGGAGTTTATGAGTTCAACAAGGCGATCATTGAGGCCACCCTTCCCTATGCAGTTTCCTACAAACTCAACATTGCGTTTTATGAGGCCATGGGAATTGATGGATGGGAAACCCTTCAGCGAACTATTGATTTGATCCCAAATCGCGAAGCGTTGATCATTGCTGATGCCAAGCGAGGAGACATAGGCAACACAGCTACTCAATATGCCAAGGCTTTTTTTGAGCTGCTCAATTGTCACGCTATCACCATCAACCCTTATATGGGAAAGGATTCAGTCACGCCATTTTTGGAATACAAAGATCATTGGTCTATCGTGCTTGGGTTAACATCCAATCCGGGAGCTTCGGACATCGAATTGATCAAAACCGAAAGTGGGCGATTTGTTTTTGAGGAGGCTGTAGAACGAATTGCGAGTTATGGAAGCCCTGACAATTTGATGTTTGTGGTAGGTGCGACTAAGTCTGAGTATTTTGAAAAAATCAGAAAGATCATACCAGATCATTTCCTTTTGGTTCCTGGTGTTGGGGCTCAGGGGGGAAAGCTCGAAGACTTGAAGCCAATTCTGAACAATGATTGCGGATTATTGGTCAACTCTTCCAGACAAATTATATACGCGAGTTCAAGCGAAGATTTTTCAGAGCATGCCGCTGAACAAGCCAAACTGTTGCAGGTGCAGATGGCAAGAATGATTGTCTAATAATGCAAGAAGAACTGTTGCAATTCATATGGAAAGAAGGATTGTTTAATAGTAATGCGCTGCAAACAACAACTGGGGTTTCACTTTTCTTCGAGAACCGAGGTCAGGTCAACTCGATTTCAGGACCGGATTTTTCTGAAGCCAAAATCAGGATTGATGATACGCTTTGGGCGGGAAGTGTAGAGATTCATTTGCGCTCATCGGATTGGTTCAGGCATGGACATGAGAAGGACAAGGCGTATGACAATGTCATCCTCCATGTAGTTTTCGAAAACGATGTTGAGGTGCAAAACTCCAAGGGAGAAATTATTCCTGCATTTGAGTTGAAAGGGCGAGTACCCTCAACAATCTTAGCGAAGTATGACTATCTAAAATCGACTAAAAATCGAATAGCCTGTGCTGATCATGTCCAGGATTATCCTCAGCTAAAGTTTAGAATGTGGCTTCAGAGAATCTTGGTTTCTCGATTAGATCGAAAGTCCAGAGATATTGAACTCATTCATAACCATTCAAATGCGGATTGGCTTCAAACTTTTTATGTCCTTTTTGCGGGTTATCTTGGTCAAAATACGAACAAGCTTCCGTTTCAGGAGCTTGCTCGAAAATTGCCATTTGCCATCTTATCAAAACACGCAGACAACTCGCTGCAATTGGAGGCGATGTTGTTTGGTGTTGCTGATCTGCTATCGAAAGAGGCTCGTCATGACTATGAAGCTGAACTGAAAAGAGAATTTGATTTTTTAAGCAGGAAATACAATTTAGAATCGATAAAACAACTTTGGAAATTCGGAGGCATCCGTCCCGATGCCTTCCCATTCAGACGAGTCGCACTTCTTGCATCATTGGTTCCATTTATTCAATGGTCGTGTGATCAAGTCCTTTCAACCAACTTGAAGTCAATTCGATGGCCTGAAATTCCTCCACACGAATTTTGGGATCATCACTACACATTTAACAAAGTCAGCTCGAAATCATCTCCAATCGCAATCTCTGCGGGGCTTCAACAATTATTGGGAATCAACGTAATTGTGCCATTCGCATTCTTCTACGGAAGAGCCACAGGAAACGAAGCTTTCATTGATAGTGCTATCAGTTTCTTGGAGTCTATTGATCCAGAAGATAATCAGCATGTGAAGTCTTGGAGGAGTTTGAACTTCAGAGCATCAAACGCAGCAGATACGCAGGCACTTATTGAGCTCACAACGCAATATTGCGTGCATAAAAATTGCGTAATTTGCAGCGTTGGTAAGTCGATTATCTCAAAACAATGAAAGATAATTTTCAATCATTTCTAGAACGCCAAGCTTTCGGAGTTTGCGAATGGTTAGGAGAGAAGTGGGGCATTCGGTCTTCGAAGATTAGGCTCTACTTCATTTACGTTTCCTTCTTCACCTTTGGTTCACCTATTATCATCTACTTCGCGTTGTTGTTCTGGATAGAACAGAAGGACTTTTTCAAATCCAAGCGCCCAACGATTTGGGATATTTGATCGCATTGATTTAGCTTCGGCAACGTGATCATCCTACCCAGTTTCAAATACTTCAAAGAACTCTACTATGCAGTAATATTCCTATTTGGAATGATCCTGCTCGGTACGGTAGGATATGTGTTCATTGAGGGTTATGCTTGGTTGGATGGCTTTTATATGACCGCCATCACGCTGTCCACGGTCGGCTTTGAAGAAGTTCAGCCATTGAGTCCGGCTGGTAAAGTGTTCACTGCGTTTCTAATTATTACCACATTTGGTACGTTCGCTTACACGGTTACAAACATTACGAGATATCTGGTTTCTGGTCAATACAGAACCTACTATAAAAACTACAAGGTCATGAACGAATTGGAGCATCTGGTTGATCACGTCATCGTTTGCGGATATGGGCGGAATGGACGTCAAGCAGTAAAGACGCTCGAGGCGCACAACAAGACCTTTGCGGTGATTGAAGGCGATCAGGAAGTGGTGAATCGAGTTCATGAAGAACATCCTGAAATGCTTATAATTCATGGAGATGCCACGGATGAGAGCATGCTTCAGAAAGCGGGTGTTGAGCGTGCCAATGCTTTGATTGCAACGCTTCCCAAGGATGCTGACAATCTATTCGTGGTGTTGAGCTCAAGGGAACTCAATAAGGGATTGAATATAATTTCTCGTGCCTCCGATGATCGCAGCGAACGTAAGTTGAAAATAGCTGGAGCAAATAATGTCATTCTGCCGGACAGTGTTGGTGGTTCACATATGGCTACGTTGGTTTTGACGCCAGATCTCATGGAATTTCTGGATCATATTTCACTAATGGGAAAGGATGAATCGACTTTGGTGGAAGTGCGATTCAGAAATTTACCAAAGGATTTTGAGCACAAGACCATTATGGAACTGGAGAAGCGATATCAGACCGGTGCAAGAATTATTGGATTTAAAACCCCAGAGAATCAAATCATCGTCAATCCTTCACCAGAAACGGAGTTGGTGCCAAAATCAAAGTTGTTTGTACTTGGAAATCCAAGCCAGATAAAGGCTCTTAAAGAAGCCCTTAGCATTGATGACTAATTCGCTTGGAAGGGTTTTACTCACAGGTGCTACAGGTCTCGTAGCAACTCATATTTCAGAGCTTTTTTCAGAATCTGACGATCTAGTCCTTACATCCCGAAGCACTGTAGCTAATACGCCTTTTCACTTCGAACACTTTGATTGGCGTAACACAGATGAAATTAAGTCATTTCTGAAAAGTGTTCGACCAAAAACTATCATTCACACGGCAGGCGTAACTTCCGTTGACTATGCCGAACTAAATAAACAAGAAACAGGCTTAGTCAATGTCGCAGCCGTTCAAGAAATGGTGTCTTGGTGCAAGCTTAACGATTGCAGACTGGTTCACTTTTCCACAGACTTTGTTTTCGATGGCGAGCTCGGAATGTATTCCGAAGCGAATGAATCCAACCCGTTGAGTTATTATGGCAGTTCAAAACTGAAAAGCGAGCAGATCGTTCTAACGGGCTTGGTAAGTTCGATAGTTATCAGAACCGTTCTTGTGTACGGATATAACGCACAACTTTCAAGACTCAATTTCCCGCTCTGGTTAAAACAGCAGCTGGAGCAGGGCGTTGAATTAAGTATAACTGCAGATCAGTTTCGAACCCCAACCTATGCTGAAGATTTGGCAAAGGCAACGATTCTGTTAGCGCGCTCTAATGTTAGCGGCTTGTTTCATGTAGGTGGTCCCCAATACATGAGTGTTTTTGATTTTGCACTTTTAGTTTGTGATGAATTCAATCTCAATCGCGAATTGATTAAGCCTTCGAAAACAGAGATTATGAATCAATCAGGAAAAAGGCCTTTGAAGACAGGATTTGACATCTCAAAGGTTTCCTCTCAAATTGATTATCAGCCTGTCAATGTTATTGACGGTTTAACGTTGATGCATCAACGCATGATTTCTGAATGACGCATTATCATTCCGTTATATTTGAACCTAACCAACCATCGCATGAAATACCTCAAGCTACTTAGCTCGCTGCTGACGTTCATTTTTCTGTCAATTTCAGGATATTCCCAAACAGAAGCGACTACTCGCAGAACAGTGGATGATGCTATCAATGATTTTATGGAACCGATCACAAGTTCCATCATGGAGGTGATATTCTTTACAATTCCTGTTGGTGGGATGAACGTTCCGTTCGTGTTGGTTTGGTTGATTGTCGGAGCGGTGTTTTTTACCATTTATATGCGTTTCGTAAATATTCGTGGGTTTCGTCACGCGTTGGATGTGGTACGAGGTAAGTACGATAATCCTGATGATGCCGGTGAAGTTTCTCATTTTCAAGCGTTGACGGCAGCACTTTCGGGAACAGTTGGTGTTGGAAACATCGCAGGTGTTGCCATCGCAGTTTCGCTTGGAGGACCTGGCGCGACATTTTGGATGATTGTTGCCGGTTTGATAGGCATGTCTTCAAAGTTTGTTGAATGTACGCTTGGATTGAAATACAGAAGGGAATATGCAGATGGAAGTGTTAGTGGAGGTCCTATGTATTATCTGAGTCACGGGTTAGCTAAAAAAGGAATGGGTGGTTTTGGTAAAGTCTTAGCGGTCATTTTCGCCATAGCATGTATCGGTGGGTCATTCGGTGGAGGAAACATGGTCCAGATCAATCAAGCTACACAACAGTTGATCGATGTGACGGGAGGAGAGGCAAGCATTTTCTACGATCGAGGCTGGATATTCGGGTTGATCATGGCGCTGGTAGTTGGGGCTATAATTATCGGTGGAATTAAGAGTATCGCGAAAGTTACAGACAAAATCGTCCCCTTCATGGTCGCCATCTATGTGGCAGCAGCACTGATTGTCATTGGTAGCAACATCGGAAATATCGGGTGGGCTTTTGGTCAGATATTCGGTGGCGCATTTAGTCCTGATGCAATGTATGGTGGATTTGTAGGTGTCTTAATCCTTGGCTTTAAGAGAGCTGCATTTTCTAATGAGGCTGGAATTGGCTCCGCATCGATTGCACACTCTGCGGCTAAGACTGACGAGCCGATTAGCGAGGGCATTGTGGCCCTATTGGAACCCTTCATCGATACCGTTGTGATCTGCACGATGACCGCATTGGTCATCATCTTCGCAGATTATGGAGAATTTACTGCTGATCAGGCATTTGAAGCAGCTTCAACCGGTGGAAGTGCTGCTGGAATTGGCTTGACATCATCAGCATTCGCTCAAACTATAAGCTGGTTTCCGATCATCCTAAGCGTGGCCGTAATATTATTTGCGCTTTCGACCATGATTAGTTGGAGTTATTACGGGATAAAGGCCTGGTCCTATTTGTTCGGAAATAGCAAAGCATCTATCACGGCTTACAAAGTGTTATTCTGCCTATTAGTAATTGTCGGAGCTGCCATCAGTGCCAATCAGGTTTTCGACTTCGGTGATGCCATGATCTTTGCCATGTGTTTTCCAAATGTCTTGGGACTTTATTTCCTTGCACCTGAGATTAGAAAGGACCTCAAATCGTACATGGATCGAGTGAAATCAGGAGAGATAAAGGCGTACAAGTAAAAGTATTAGTTTAGGCATTGCTATTGTATTGAGTAATGTCACGCTGGAGCAGAATAGTCCGCAACTATTTCACATTCAATAATCGCGAGCGAAGAAGTCTATATGCACTACTAGTTGTGCTGTCTGTTCTTTCGATTGTTCATCTTATCCTTCGGTTTTCACCATCTGCAAATATTGATGTGCAGCAAATCGAGTTACAACGCATTGAAGACTTTGAGCAGCGTGTAGCTGAGCAGAATCAGAGCCATCAAGATCATTCCGACAAGCGCATCAATTTTGACGAAATTGAATGGTCTCTATTTGATCCGAACGAAATTGATGCCTCTGAATTGGCTTCCCTGGGATTAGACTCCATACTTGCTTTTCGCATCGTTAACTATCGCAATAAGGGAGGTCTGTTTTACGATGTCGATGATGTGGCCAAAATTTATGGTCTTCCTCCAGAATGGCTTGCTGAAGCCGAAGGGTACATGACTTTCCCAGAGCCCAAGACCAAATTTGACAAAAAGGAATTTGCAAACCGATCATTCGCGGACTCGACATATAAACGAACGAGGTCGGAAATTGAAGTGGTCGAGCTAAACACAGCAGATAGTGTAGCTTTGGTTCAGATACCTTGGATTGGTCCGTTTTATGCGAAGGAAATAGTGAAGCTGCGTCAGCGTCTTGGCGGTTATAAGTCATACGATCAACTTCTTGATATTTATATGATGAAAGATGAGGCCATAGAGAGCCTCATGAAGTACTCAACCCTAGACACAAATTTGGCAACGGGGTTCAATATCAATACCTGCTCTGTTGAAGATCTCGGGCGTCACCCTTTCCTTTCATGGAAAGAGGCCAGAGTGATCATCAACTATCGCCAGCAACATGGACCTTATGAATCGGTTAAAGGAATATTGAAAACCAGAATGATCAGCGATTCTGTTTATACTAAAATTGCACCCTATCTAAGAGTGCAATGACGCTTACCACAAAACTCAATCAGACGATTCGAACAATTCCAAACTTTCCAAAGGAGGGAATCATGTTCAAGGATATTACTCCTGTTTTGCGAGACGTAGACTTGTGCAGAGAAATTGCAAAGGGACTTGCTGATCAATTTCGTGATAAGCGAGTTGATGTGGTTGCGGGAATTGAAAGTCGAGGGTTCCTGTTTGGGATGCTTGTTGCTCAAGAACTAGGATGTGCGTTTTCAATCATTAGAAAGAAGGGTAAGCTCCCGCACAAGACTGTGGAGGTAGAGTATGCGTTAGAATATGGCTCCGCAATCATCGAAATGCATGAAGATGAAATCAAACCGGATCAGCACGTGATGATTCATGATGATCTGCTCGCCACCGGTGGCACAGCTGATGCGGCAGCCCAATTGATTAAACAAGTTGGAGGAGTAATTGCAGGATTCAGCTTCGTGATTGAGTTGGATGCATTGGGTGGAAGAGAAAGGCTGGCTGTTCATTCCGACAGAATAATCGGTCTCGTGAATTACTAACTACAGGATGAATGGGCTGGAAGGCGCTTCTATTCTGCTTTGCTCTGATCGTTGCTCACTTATTATATACAGTGTGGTTTCCGAGTATTGTTAATGGCGAACGCTTCTATTTGAGCAGCGGTGATTTTGTCTCCCCAGAGTATATTACAGCATTTCACGAAAGCCGGACTACAATAACTGAATTTGCACGGAGGCCAATTACCACCTGGTTAATCAACTCGGCTGAGAGCGTTGGTCTCCCTACCTCAAAAGCATTTCTACTCGTTGAATACGCAGGTCTTGGACTCTCCCTGTTATTGCTGTTTAGGCTCGCATTTTTATTAACCGGTTCAGCAGCCGCAGCTCGATGGTCGGTAGTCTTATTTATCACTCAATTCTGGGTGCTCCATGCTTTTTTCGCGCAGATATATGCCTATGATGAACCATGGCAATACGTGTTCTTGTTTTTGATGCTGGAAATGTGGCATTTTCAGCGTTGGTGGCTGTTTGGTCTATTCTTGTTATTGTCGTTGATGGCCAGAGAATCTTCGCTTCTTCTCGTTCCGGGGTTGCTCTTTAGGTTCTTTTCGAAGAGACCATTTTTCCGAATTTCCAACATTGCACCAGCTCTTCCTGTCGTTGCTGCTGGTTTCCTCTATGTTGGATTTTTGGGTTATTGGATTTCATCTTCTGGTTTGCTTGAAGAAACAGTCAAATACAGTCAGGGAGAACGTTGGGAACATTATCGTTTTTCATTCTCTCAATGGGATATGACAGTTGACACCATGATGTCTCTCGTATTGAGTTTTTTCTTGCCTTTTGTAATCATTTTCTTGAGTAAGAACAAGGCTGAATCGGAAGATTCATGGCGAAATGCATTTTGGATAAGCTTTGTTATTAATACTCCAATCGCATTGCTTTTCACAATGGGGCGCGAGGCTCGTATTCTCGCCCAACCACTGATTTTGTTATCACCTTTTCTTGGATATCACTTCATGATGTTATTTAAAGTAGGCTGCCAACACTTATATAACAGCCGTAAGCAGAGAATGGGCATGCTTGAAATTACTCAACTCTTGGTATTAGTCGCTTCTATATACGGAGCTAGTTTAATCGCACAAGAACTTTATTGGCCTACCGATACAATGTTTTTCAGAGGGTTTCAATTGTATGCGTATTTCACCTTTGTTTTTTCGATCTTCTTAATAGCCTTTTCAAGTAAGGCAATTGGTTCATGGATTTACTTTGTTCAATATAGGTGGGCGCTTGCTTTCGTGTTGGTGGCAGTTTGCTTTTTCGCAGCGAATCAGCGAGGCTATCGGTTCTATGATGAATACGATCAATTGGTAAAGTCTGTCCAAACCTGTGATGGAAAGTCAATAGCCATAGTAAACACGCACATGGCTTATTTGATAGAACGGTATTTCGAGGATCAAGGTGAAATGATAATTGCGGGCTGCTTTAATCATGAGGACGATTACAGCAAATTTCTTGATCAGTCTGTTGACACGGCCATACGCTGTGTGGTCTATGGCGAGCTAGTCCCGTTGATTGATGTACCAATGAGGTATGAATTATATAATCGTTTTGGGACTAAAGCCGAACTTTCTAACATTAATTTTCCCATTATTAAGTATGAAGTGTTTGATGGTTTGAAGGACTCAAAATACTCAATTGTAGTTAAGGATGAGAATTTGGGTGTAAAACGAGTTGACGAGTATAGATTAAACTTCAAAGCCAAGCTTGGAGATATTGGAATTGACACATTGCGTTCCGTTGGATTATGGGTATTGTTTAGCGAAGACTCAATTCCAGAACGTGCATCTGTGGTATTGTCTGTCTCTAAAAAAGGTCAGACAATTCTATGGAAAGGGGTGAATCTAAACTCCGTTCCAGCTAGTTCTTTGCGTGACAATCGAGCGTGGTTGAGTGCTCAACTTCCAAGTTTGACGGACACATCTGTTGAGGTTGAAGCTTACGTGTGGAATCCGGATCAAGAAATGCTAAGATGCAGTGATTTGCATGTTGACATAAATACCCCTTGGACTCAACCATTACCCAATCGGAATAATGTACTAGGTTCCAGAAATCTCAGATAATTAGCTAATCGGAGGGCAATTCGCTTCGAATACATTGAATGTGGTTGTCAAAGTGCTATCAGGTTTTAGATTTGCGCCAGAACTTGACCGAAGAGTTGGTTCTGTTATCAGACTAATTATAGAGAATGGATTTTAAGCAGTATGACAACCAAGAGATGATCACGCAGATGGTGCGTGACTTCGCAGAAAAGGAAATCAAGCCTAAGATGATGGAGTGGGATGAAAAGCAACATTTTCCTGTCGATTTGTTCAAGAAGATGGGAGCACTTGGTATGCTTGGAGTGCTTGTTCCGGAAAAGTATAGTGGTGCCGGGTTGAGTTATTTCGAATATGTGACTATCGTATCGGAGGTTGCTCGCGTTTGTGGTGCCATAGGATTGAGTGTGGCAGCACACAACTCACTTTGCACAAATCACATTCTAGAGTTTGGTAATGATGCTCAAAAGGAAAAGTGGTTGCCTAAACTAGCAACAGGTGAATGGATTGGTGCATGGGGCCTAACCGAAACCGGAACAGGTTCTGATGCAGGTGGAATGGCGACTACAGCTGTTAGAGATGGCGATCACTGGATTTTGAATGGATCAAAGAATTTCATTACGCACGCCATCAGTGGTGATGTTGCAGTTGTAATTGTTAGAACAGGAGAAAAAGGTGATTCTCATGGAATGACTGCGTTCGTGGTAGAAAAAGGAACCCCAGGATTCAGTGGAGGTAAAAAAGAGGATAAGCTTGGAATGCGTGCCTCTGAAACTGCGGCACTATTCTTTGACAATTGTCGAATACCTAATGAAAACATGCTTGGAAAAGAAGGTGAAGGCTTTATACAGGCGATGAAGGTGTTGGATGGCGGTCGAATCTCGATAGCTGCTCTTTCTCTTGGAATAGCAAAAGGAGCGCTTGACTGTTCGGTTCAGTATTCAAAGGAACGTGAGCAATTCGGCAAGCCGATTTCTCAATTTCAGGCGATTGCTTTCAAATTAGCTGACATGGCTACTGAAATAGAGGCTTCTGAGTTATTGATCATGGAAGCGGCAGACTTAAAAAACAGAGGACAGAAGGTGACTAAAGAGTCAGCTTTTGCTAAGTATTACGCGTCTGAAGTGGCTGTTCGGTGCGGAACGGAGGCGGTTCAAATACATGGTGGATATGGGTATACCCGAGAGTTTCCAGCGGAAAAGTTCTATAGGGATTCTAAGCTTTGTACCATTGGGGAAGGAACTTCAGAGATTCAGAAATTGGTAATCTCCAGAGAAATTTTGAAGTAGATAGTAGGTGATTTAAAAATAGATTTCTACATTCGCGCCCCCAAAGAAGAATTGATATATGCTTATTATTCCTGTTAAAGAAGGTGAGTCTATCGAAAAGGCGCTAAAGAAGTACAAGAAGAAATTCGAACGTACTGGAACCATGAAGCAGTTGCGTGAACGTCAGAAGTTCACCAAGCCTTCAATCGAGAAGCGTCAAATGAAGCTTAAGGCCATCTACCGAAACGAGATGTTCCAAGGCGCGGAATAATTCGCAATTCGATCATAAAATTTCTGAACAAATCCGTCCTTCGAGACGGATTTTTTATTTTCAGGGAATCAAAATCTAAGCATTATCAAAACGCTTATTGATTCCTACTTGGATCACCTTAGTTTTCAAAAACGATACAGCAAGCATACCGTTACTGCTTATCGCAATGATCTTTATGCGTTCGCTGACTTTTGTGAAACAACATTCGAGATTTCTGATCTGTCAAATCTTAATCGCAGACACATCAGTTCATTTGTTGCTCAGCTGAGTGAAGACGGGATGCTTCCGCGTAGTATCAACAGAAAGATCAGCGCCATTCAATCATTGTTTGAATATGCGATTCGACATCAAGGGCTTAAGAAGAATCCAGCGAGAAACATTGTGCGTCCGAAGACTCCCGAAAAGCTACCCAGTGTGTTGCGTTCTGAATCGATTGATACGTTATTCAATCGAATCGAATTCGCTGATGATTTTGAAGGCATGCGCGACAGGTTGATGCTGACTCTCTTCTATGCTTGCGGATTGAGGCGGGAAGAACTCATTAACCTCAATATTGATAGTATCGATTTCCATGACCAATCAATGAAAGTTCTTGGAAAAAGGAACAAAGAGCGGATCATTCCGGTATCCAAATCAATGCTGAATCAGATTCGTGAGTATTTTGAATTGAGAAATTCAGTCGCATCAAAGGATGCAAATCTTTTTATCACAACAAAAGGGAAAAAACTATATCCTAGTCTTGTTTATAAAACGGTAAAAAACTACCTTTCGACTGTAACGACTATGGATAAGAAAAGCCCGCACGTGCTTCGTCATACATTCGCTACGCATTTGTTAAACGAAGGAGCAAACTTGCAATCAATTAAAGAACTTCTCGGACATTCAAGTTTAGCATCAACTCAAGTTTATACTCATACATCTCTTGATAAACTGAAAGATGTTTATCGTAAGTCTCATCCTAGAAATCAAAAAAAGTAGTTATGGATATTAAAGTTCATTCCATTCACTTCGATGCAGATCGAAAGCTGATCAACTTCATTAATGAAAGAATGTCGAAACTGGATCATTTTTACGACAATATTATCTCAGGTGAAGTCTATTTAAGGTTGGATAAGTCAGATGATTCTAAGAATAAAGTGGCTGAAATTCGACTCATGACTCCGGGTAAAGAACTTTTTGCAAAAAAGCAGTGCAAGAGTTTTGAAGAAGCGACAGACCTTGCTACTGAGGCTCTTAGACGTCAAGTGAGACGAAAAAAGGGCAAACTTTTGCAAGTGCATTAGTCCGTTTTTAGCGCTGTTAAGTACGGGTTCGCGAAAAATATTGCGCAACCTTTGCTGCATATTAAACTATGTATAAATTTGCAGACCTTTTTCAGGGGGGTCTGCATTTTTGTTTTCAGGCCATTTGTTCGTTGAAAATTGCCGGTGTAGCTCAGCTGGCCAGAGCAGCTGATTTGTAATCAGCTGGTCGGGGGTTCGAATCCCTCCACCGGCTCATTGCTTTACAATGATTTTACATTGTAAGGAAGGGGAGATACCAAAGCGGCCAACTGGGGCAGACTGTAAATCTGTTGTCTTTCGACTTCGTAGGTTCGAATCCTGCTCTCCCCACCAAGGCAATTGCTTGAGTCAGAACAATCTCATCAAAGTGTGAGTTGCGCTGATCGGGGCTTAAGCAGGATCATGCAAGTAATCCTGCTCTCCCCACTAAGGCAAATTTGAATCAGGTGAAAACCTGTTGGGATGTTCTTTACATATTGATACCTCTTATTAAATAGAGGAGAAAAATTTTAAGCGGGAGTAGCTCAGTTGGTAGAGCATCAGCCTTCCAAGCTGAGGGTCGCGGGTTCGAGTCTCGTCTCCCGCTCTGTTTAAGTGGTTTGTCACTTATAGTTTTTCAAGGCTCTACTTGGGGTTTCATTTAAGCCGATGTAGCTCAGGGGTAGAGCGCTTCCTTGGTAAGGAAGAGGTCAGGGGTTCAAATCCCCTCATTGGCTCAGTGTTTTTTTGAATAGTAATTAATAATTAAACTAAATAGGTAATAATAAGTCATGGCAAAGGAGAATTTTGACCGATCCAAACCACACTTGAATATCGGTACCATCGGTCACGTTGACCACGGTAAAACTACCCTTACTGCAGCTATCACAACCGTTTTGGCTAAGAAGGGTCTATCTGAATTGCGTTCATTCGATTCTATCGATAACGCACCTGAAGAAAAAGAACGTGGTATTACAATTAATACGTCACACGTTGAGTACCAAACAGCTAACCGTCACTACGCTCACGTTGACTGTCCAGGTCACGCTGACTACGTAAAGAACATGGTTACCGGTGCTGCTCAGATGGACGGTGCTATCCTTGTTGTTGCTGCAACTGATGGTCCAATGCCACAAACACGTGAGCACATCCTTCTTGCTCGTCAGGTAGGTGTTCCTCAAATCGTTGTTTTCATGAACAAGGTTGACCTTGTTGATGATGCTGAGCTTTTAGAGCTTGTCGAAATGGAAATTCGTGAACTTCTTTCATTCTATGATTATGACGGAGACAACGCTCCGGTAATTCAGGGATCTGCTCTTGGTGGATTGAATGGAGAGGCTCAATGGGAAGATAAGATTATGGAGTTGATGGATGCAGTTGATAGCTACATTCCAATGCCTCCACGTGAAGTTGATAAGCCATTCTTGATGCCAGTTGAGGACGTATTCTCAATTACCGGTCGCGGTACTGTTGCAACAGGTCGTATCGAGTCTGGAGTTATCAATACTGGTGATCCTGTTGAAATTATTGGTTTCGATGAGAAGCTTACTTCAACAATCACTGGAGTTGAGATGTTCCGTAAGATTCTTGACAGAGGTGAAGCTGGTGATAACGTAGGTCTTCTTCTTCGTGGTATTGAAAAGACTGACATCAGAAGAGGTATGGTAATCTGCAAGCCTGGTTCAATTACTCCTCACACTAAGTTCAAGGCTGAGGTTTATATCTTGAAGAAAGAAGAAGGTGGACGTCACACTCCATTCCACAATAAGTATCGTCCACAGTTCTACTTAAGAACTACTGACGTAACTGGTGAAATTATCCTTGGTGGTGGCCGCGAAATGGTTATGCCAGGTGATAACCTTACAATCGAAGTTAATTTGATCGCTCCAGTAGCTATCAACCAAGGGTTGAAGTTCGCTATCCGTGAAGGTGGTAGAACAGTTGGTGCTGGTCAGGTAACTGAGATCTTAGCGTAAGAATAGTTTAATTATTCAGAAGTGTGGGGCTTCATTTGAGGCCTCACACTTTCTGTCGTTATAAAAAAGAGGTAAGGCATTCTGGTTTTTGAAAGCCTTCGGGATTTCGAGATCAGCTTGTAAAAATATACGGGTGTAGCTCAGCTGGTAGAGCAGTGGTCTCCAAAACCAAAGGTCGTGAGTTCGAATCTTACCACCCGTGCAAAAGGAAGTTATGGCAGGAATTAAGACATATATAGAAGAGTCGGTTGACGAGTTAACCAATAAGGTTTCTTGGCCAACTTGGTCTGAATTGCAAAGCAGCGGTATCGTTGTGTTGATCGCCACTTTTATCATTGCTGCCCTTATTTATGTCATGGATCTGGGTTTCGGCCGGATCTTGGACGTCATCTACAACAACATCTTTGGATAAGCTATGTCAGAAACAAAGACAGAAAAGTTGAGATGGTACGTTGTCCGCGCGATCAGCGGAAAGGAGAAGAAGGTGAAAGAACAGCTCGATCTTGAAATTGATCGACTGGGAATTCAGCATCAAATTGCTCAGGTTTTGTTGCCAATCGAAAAGGTATATCAGATTCGAAACGGTAAGAAAGTAAGCAAGGAGAGAAACCTTTATCCTGGATATGTGTTCATTGAAGCAGATCTTATTGGGGAAATTCCTCACATGATCAAGAATATGACAAATGTGATTGGATTCTTGACCGATAAAAAGGGAGGAGAACCGATCCCATTGAGGCCGAATGAGGTTAATCGTATGCTTGGAAAAGTGGACGAGATGGCCGATAGTGAGGCAGAATTGAATATACCATTTGTTGTTGGTGAAGCAGTGAAGGTGATCGATGGTCCGTTCAATAGTTTCTCCGGAGTGATCGAAGAGATCAATGAAGAGAAGAAGAAGCTCAAAGTGATGGTCAAAATCTTCGGACGAAAGACCCCGCTTGAGTTGAGTTACATGCAAGTAGAGAAAGAATAATTTATATAAACAATTAGGAGTCTCGGGATGAGCAATCAAAACGTGACGCTTGAACTAAATCAATTACAATGGCCAAGGAAATAGGTGCTTTAATAAAGCTACAAGTTCGTGGAGGCGCGGCCAACCCTTCACCACCCGTAGGTCCCGCACTTGGTGCGAAAGGGGTGAATATCATGGAGTTCTGTAAGCAGTTCAATGCTAGAACCCAGGATAAGGCAGGCAAAATTTTACCGGTGGTGATTACCGTTTACGCTGATAAGTCGTTTGACTTCATCGTAAAAACTCCACCTGTAGCTATTCAGTTGAAGGAAGCTGCAAAAATCAAGTCTGGTGCTGCAGAACCGAACCGTGTTCGTTCTGGTACAGTAACAAAAGCTCAGATTCAAGCCATCGCTGAAGATAAGATGGTGGATTTGAACTGCTTTACAGTTGAATCAGCTATGAGAATGGTTGCGGGTACTGCTCGCAGCATGGGCATCGCTATTAAATAATTCGAGTCATGGGTAAGATTAGTAAGAAAAGAAAGGCCGTACTCGATAAAGTTGATGCGGAAAAGATGTACCCTCTAACTGAGGCAAGTGCATTAGTGAAAGATATTACAACTACCAAGTTTGATGCCTCAGTTGATTTGGCAATCAGATTGGGAGTTGATCCTCGTAAATCAAACCAAATGGTTCGTGGTGTGGTTTCTCTACCTCACGGAACAGGAAAGGACGTTCGTGTATTGGTGCTTTGTACTCCTGATAAGGAGCAAGAGGCTAAGGATGCAGGAGCTGATCACGTTGGGTTGGATGATTATGTTGAAAAAATTAAGGGTGGTTGGACCGATGTTGATGTTATCATCACCATGCCTAGTGCAATGGGAAAGGTTGGAGCGCTCGGAAGAATTCTTGGTCCAAGGGGATTGATGCCAAACCCAAAGACCGGAACGGTAACCATGGAAATTGGTAAAGCAGTTTCTGAGGTTAAATCAGGTAAGATCGACTTTAAAGTCGATAAGTATGGTATTGTGCATGCTTCCATTGGAAAGGTTTCTTTCGATGCACAAAAAATCGCGGAAAACGCGAGTGAGCTGTTACAGACAATTATGAAACTGAAGCCCGCTTCAGCGAAGGGTACTTACTTGAAAGGAATTTCAATGTCAAGCACCATGAGCCCAAGCGTAAGGGTGGACACTAAGTCTTTCAGTTTATAATCTAATCTTAATCAACGAGTAAGATGACACGTCAAGAAAAAGATGCTTTAATCAGTGATCTTGCTGATCGATTGAGTAAGAGCGAGGTAGTTTACCTTACAGACATTGCTAGTCTGGATGCCGAAAATTCAAGCAAACTGCGCAGACTTTGCTTCCAAAGGGATGTGCAATTGCAGGTTGTCAAAAACACACTTCTTCAGAAAGCGATGGAGCGTGTGGATGGCAAAAATTACGGTGACCTCCCTAGCGTATTGAAAGGTAATACCGGGTTGATGATAGCCGAGGCGGGTAATGCACCTGCTAAGCTAATCCAGGAGTTCAGAAAAAAATCGGATAAGCCAATTTTAAAAGGGGCATATATCCAAGAGAGTATTTATGTGGGTGACAACCTACTTGATGCTCTTGCAAATCTGAAATCTAAGGATGAACTTATCGGTGATATCATTCTTTTACTTCAATCTCCTGCGAAGAATGTTGTTTCTGGCTTGAAGTCAGGTGGCGGCAAACTAGCAGGCATTCTCAAGACGCTCGAAAATAGAGCAGCTTAATTTAATTCAACAATTAGAAACTTAGGTTAAACATTAATAATTCAACAAAATGGCTGATTTGAAAGCTTTTGCGGAGCAACTAGTAAACCTTACTGTAAAAGAGGTAAACGAACTTGCTACAATCCTAAAAGATGAATATGGTATCGAGCCTGCTGCTGCAGCTGTAGCAGTAGCTGGTCCTGCTGCTGGTGGCGGAGACGCTGCTGGTGGAGACGAGAAAACTGAATTTGATGTTATCCTCACGAATGCAGGTGCTTCTAAGCTTGCTGTCGTTAAACTAGTTAAGGAAATGACCGGACTTGGCTTGAAAGAAGCTAAGGAACTAGTTGATGGTGCACCAAAACCACTTAAGGAAGGTGTATCTAAAGACGAAGCTGAAGCATTGAAATCACAGCTTGCAGAAGCTGGCGCTGAGGTTGAGATCAAGTAAATCACAGTTTTAACAACTTAGAAGGTTTAGTCCCGCCTAGGTGCGGGACTAAACCCTTTTGTGCTTTATCGTTCATCTAATTATTAATCCATTCCATGACCAAATCAAAAAGTGCGGAAAGAATTAACTTTTCGCGTACGCAAAATCAACTGCAATACCCTGATTTCTTGGATATCCAATTGAAGTCTTTCCAAGACTTCTTCCAATTGGAAACCTCACCTGAAGACAGGGAAAACGAAGGTCTGTTCAACGTATTTAGCGAAAACTTCCCGATAACGGATTCGCGCAACAACTTTGTCCTAGAGTTCTTGGATTACTTTGTTGATCCACCACGCTATTCTATACAAGAGTGTATGGAACGAGGACTTACATACAGTGTTCCACTGAAGGCAAAACTTAAACTATACTGTACAGACCCTGAGCACGAAGATTTCGAAACCATCGTTCAGGATGTGTATTTGGGTACTATCCCTTACATGACTCCGGGTGGTTCGTTCGTAATCAACGGAGCAGAGCGTGTTGTTGTTTCTCAGCTTCACCGTTCACCAGGTGTATTCTTCGGTCAAAGCTTCCACGCTAACGGAACGAAGCTTTATTCTGCTAGAATTATTCCTTTCAAGGGTTCATGGATTGAATTCGCTACGGATATAAATAGTGTGATGTACGCATACATTGACCGAAAGAAAAAGCTTCCGGTTACAACTCTGTTGCGTGCGATTGGATACGAAAGTGATAAAGAGATCCTTGAGATTTTCGACCTAGCTGACGAAATTAAAGTAAGCAAAACAGGTCTGAAGAAGGTTGTCGGTAGAAGGCTTGCTGCAAGGGTTTTGAAAACATGGTTTGAAGACTTTGTTGATGAAGATACAGGAGAGGTTGTATCTATCGAACGTAACGAAGTAATCGTTGACCGTGAGACAACTATTGAAGATGAGCACATCGATTTGATCGTTGACGCTGATGTGAAGACTATCCTTCTTCATAAGGAGAATATCAACGCAGCCGATCACGCCATCATTTATAACACACTTCAGAAAGACCCTTCAAACTCTGAAATTGAAGCGGTTGAGCACATCTATAGAATTCTGCGTAACGCTGAGCCGCCAGATGAGGAAACAGCTCGTGGTATCATTGATAAGCTTTTCTTCTCTGATAAGCGATATGACTTAGGAGAGGTTGGTCGTTACCGAATCAACAAGAAGCTTGGTTTGGATATCGATATGGAGAATCGTGTCTTAACCAAAGTTGACATCATCGAGATCATCAAGTATTTGATCGAGTTGATCAACTCTAAGACAGATGTGGATGATATTGACCACTTGAGCAACAGACGTGTACGTACAGTTGGAGAACAGCTTTACGCACAGTTTGGTGTTGGTTTGGCTCGTATGGCTCGTACGATTCGTGAAAGAATGAACGTTCGTGACAACGAAGTATTCACACCGATTGACTTGATCAACGCGAAGACACTTTCTTCAGTTATCAACTCATTCTTTGGAACCAATCAGCTTTCTCAGTTCATGGATCAGACAAACCCATTGTCTGAAATCACACACAAGAGAAGATTGTCAGCACTAGGGCCAGGCGGTCTTTCTCGTGAAAGAGCTGGTTTCGAAGTACGTGACGTTCACTACACGCACTACGGTCGTTTGTGTACCATCGAAACACCTGAAGGACCAAACATCGGTTTGATTTCTTCATTGTGTGTTTACGCGAAAGTGAACCGACTTGGATTCATTGAAACTCCTTATCGCAAGGTTGCAGATGGTAAGGTTAAGTTAGATGACATCGTTTACCTGAGTGCAGAAGAGGAGGATGAGCAAATGATTGCTCAGGCAAACGCTAAAGTGAGCAAGAAAGGTGAGTTTGAAACTGAAAAAGTAAAGGCTCGTTTTGAAGGTGACTTCCCGGTAATTGAGCCTAGTGCTATTACTTTGATGGACGTTGCTCCTAACCAGATTGCTTCGATTGCAGCTTCATTGATTCCATTCTTGGAACACGATGATGCGAACCGTGCGTTGATGGGATCAAACATGAGTCGTCAGTCTGTTCCATTGCTTCGTCCAGAAGCTCCAATTGTTGGAACGGGACTTGAAAAGCTAGTTGCTCAGGATTCTAGAACCATGCAGTATGCTGAAGGTGATGGAGTTGTTGTCAATGTTGATGCAAACTCAGTTACTATTAAGTATGAGCGTGGTGAAGAGGATGAGTTGGTAAGCTTTGATGATGAGTACAAGACTTACGATTTCACTAAGTTCAAGAAGACTAACCAAAGCACAACGATCAACATTCGCCCAATCAAGCCAAGAATGGCGACAAGGTGACCAAAAGGTCAGGTGTTGAGTGAGGGTTACGGAACTGAAAACGGTGAATTAGCTCTTGGACGAAACCTTATGGTGGCGTTCATGCCTTGGAAAGGTTACAACTTCGAGGATGCGATCGTTATTTCTGAAAAGGTTGTTCGTGATGATATCTACATTAGCATCCGACAAGCTGATGAATACGTAATTGAAGTACGCGACGAAGCGTGGTTTGGAAGAGCTTACAGCTGATATTCCAAACGTTAGCGAAGATGGCGACTAAAAACCTTGACGAAAACGGTTTGATTCGTGTTGGAACAGAAGTAAAAGAAGGTGACATCCCGATTTGCAAGATCACTCCAAAAGGAGAGACTGATCCAACTCCGAAGAAAAGCTTCTTCGCGCCATCTTCAGTGATAAGGCCGGTGATGTGAAAGATGCTACAGAAAGTCTCACCAAGCGGATCTGGTAGCAATGAGAAGAAACTTTTCTCTCGTGCTATTAAGGATCGCAAGGCTAAGGCTCAGGAAAAGAACATTCTTGAAGAAATCGACAAGGAATACGAAAAGGCTATTGAAGAGCTTAAGTCAAGATTGGTTGACAAGCTATTCAACATCGTAAACGGAAATATTCTCAAGGTGTATTCAATAAATACAACGAAGAGATCAACAAGAAGGGAACGAAATTCACTCAAAAGAGCTTGCAGGATTGGATTATACCACCCTCAGCCCAAGTGGATGGACAACAGATGATGACAAGAATGAGTTGATCAAGCGTACGTTGAATAATTACAACATCAAGGCAAATGACGCTCTTGGTGTGATGAAGCGCAAGAAGTTTGCAATCACTGTTGGTGATGAACTTCCTTCAGGCATTGTTCAGTTAGCAAAGGTTGGCTTGGCTAACAAGCGTGTTTAAAGTAGGTGATAAGATGGCGGGACGTCACGGTAACAAAGGTATCGTGGCTAAGATTGTTCGTCAGGAAGACATGCCATTCCTTGAGGATGGAACTCCTGTGGACATTGTACTTAACCCGCTGGGCGTACCTTCCCGTATGAACCTTGGACAGATTTTCGAAACTGTACTAGGATGGGCAGGTCTACGACTTGACTGAAGTTCGCTACTCCAATTTCGATGGTGCTACACTGGATGATATCCACAAGTACACTGCTAGTTGGAGTTCCGACTACGGTCGTACTTATCTCTACGATGGTGGAACAGGTGAGAAGTTTGACCAGTCAGCAACAGTTGGTGTGGATCTACATGCCTGGGCTGCACCACTTGGTTGATGACAAGATGCACGCGCGATCTATCGGACCTTACTCACTTATCACTCAGCAGCCGCTTGGAGGTAAGGCACAGTTCGGGGTCAGCGATTCGGAGAAATGGGAAGTTGGCGCTTGGAAGCGTTTGGAGCTTCTCACATCCTCCGTGAAATCTTGACGGTTAAGTCAGATGACGTGATCGGCCGAGCTACAAGGCATACGAAGCGATTGCAAGGTGAGCCAATGCTGAACCGCATTCCGGAATCATTCAACGTATTGCTTCATGAAATGCGTGGACTCGGACTCAACATTACTTTAGAATAATTCATTAACCATTCATAGATTATTTGAAATGGCATTAAGAAAAGATCAACGTCCGCAAAGCGGCTTTAATCAAATAACAATCAGTCTTGCTTCTCCTGAGATGATCCTTGAGAAATCTCACGAAATCCTCAAGCTCAAACAATTAACTATCGTACTTACAAGCCTGAGCGTGATGGCTTGTTCTGCGAGCGCATTTTCGGTCCAACGAAGGACTACGAGTGCCACTGCGGTAAGTACAAGCGAATCCGATATAAGGGAATCGTTTGTGATCGTTGCGGTGTTGAAGTGACTGAAAAGAAGGTGCGTAGAGAGCGAATGGGCTACTACTTCATTGGTTGCTCCTGTTGCTCACATCTGGTACTTCAAGTCTCTGCCAAACAAAATCGGTTACTGGTTAGGCCTTCCAAGTAAGAAACTAGATTCTATCATTTACTACGAGCGTTACGTTGTAATCGCTCCGGGTAATGCGAAGAATAAGGAAGGAGAGGACGTACAGTAATTGATTTCTTGACGGAAGAAGAATACCTAGATATTCTACGCTTCCAAGAGAGAATCAGTACCGATGACAATGATCCCGAGAAGTTCATCGCGATATGGGAGCAGAGGCATTGTATGCTTTGCTTCAGCGTTTGAATTTGGATGAGTTGAGCTACGAACTTCGTCACAAGGCGAACACAGGCAAAACATCTCAGCAACGTAAGAATGAGGCGTTGAAGCGTCTTCAAGTTGTTGAAGTTTTCCGTGCGGCTAACGAGCACATCGTTAACCGTCCTGGAGTGGATGATTGCAGTGGTTCCAGTTATTCCACCAGAATTGCGTCCATTGGTTCCATTGGATGGAGGTCGATTGCAATCGTCTGACTTGAATGACCTTTACAGAAGGGTAATTATCCGTAACAACTGATTGAAGCGACTTTTGGAGATCAAAGCTTCCTGAGGTAATCCTTCGGAAACGAGAAGCGTATGCTTCAAGAAGCGGTTGATTCATTATTGGATAACTCTCGAAAGTCATCAGCAGTTAAGACTGAATCAAACAGAGCGCTTAAGTCACTTTCTGACAGCTTGAAAGGTAAGCAAGGACGTTTCCGTCAGAACTTACTTGGTAAGCGTGTTGACTATTCCGCTCGTTCAGTAATCGTTGTTGGACCAGACTTGAAATTGCATGAATGCGGTCTTCCAAAGGACATGGCAGCTGAGCTATTCAAGCCGTTCATCATTCGAAAGCTGATTGAAAGAGGTATCGTTAAGACTGTTAAGTCGGCAAAGAAAATCGTTGATAAGAAAGAGCCCGTTGTTTTACATTCTTGAAAACGTATTGAAGGGTCATCAATTCTGTATTGCTAAACCGAGCCCCAACTCTTCACCGACGGGTATCCAAGCCTTCCAGCCAAAGTTGATTGAAGGTAAGGCAATCCAGTTGCACCCATTAGTGTGTGTACTGCATTCAACGCGGATTTTGACGGTGACCAGATGGCGGTGCACGTTCCACTTGGACACGCTGCTGTTTTGGAAAGCTTCAGTTGTTGATGCTTGCTTCACACAACATTCTTAACCCCAAGGAAATGGTGCTCCAATTATGCGTACCATCTCAGGATATGGTTCTTGGTCTGTATTACATTACTAAGGCTAGAAAGAGTGACAAGGAGAGAACAATGTTGGGCGAAGGCAAGGTGTTCTATTCACCAGAAGAAGTTACGATCGCTTACAACGAAGGAAAAGTGAATCTTCACTCTGAGATCAAAGTAATCATTGAGCATGTGAAAGAAAGATCATCGAGCCACAACGTGTGGTCGAGTATTGTTCAACGAAGTTGTTCCATCTAAAGCTGGTTACATAAATGAAGTATTGACTAAAAAATCACTTCGTGACATCATTGGTCGTGTATTGAAGACTTGTGGAATGGCTGCAACTGCTAAGTTCCTAGACGACATCAAGGCGCTTGGATTCTACATGGCATTCAAAGGTGGTCTATCATTCAACTTGGGCACTTTGATCGTTCCGAGATGAGAAGACAACACTTTGAGAGAAAGCTCGCCGAAGTTGATGAGGTGATGATGAACCATGGGCCAAGGGTCTTATCACGAACAATGAACGTTACAACCAGATTATTGACATCTGACGCATACGAACTCTCGAAGTTGAACGTATGTATGACGAACAGATTACATGATAACCAAGGATTCAACTCAGTTTATATGATGTATCACTCAGTGCGAGAGGTTCGAAAGAACAGATCTTCGTCAGCTGAGCGGTATGCGAGGTCTGATGGCCAAGCCACGTAACTAAGATACAGGAGGAGCGACTCATCGAAACCCAATCCTTCTAATTTCCGTGAAGGTCTTCTGATCCTTGAGTATTCATTTACCACGGTGCTCGTAAAGGTCTTGCGGATACGGCCTTTAAAACAGCAGTGACGTGGGTGCCATTTAACAAGACGATTGGTTGACGTAGCTCAGATGTTATCGTAACATCGGTAGATTGTGGAACTCTTCGTGGATTGACAACTACGGTTCTAAAGAAAACGAGGAAGTTGTTGAATCAGCTGAAAAGACGTATCGTTGGTCGAACCAGCGTATATGACATTAGTGATCCAAAATCAGGATAGTCTGGATTGTAGGTGCTGGCGACGGAACTTGGATGATATCGCTGATGCTATAGAAGCAGCTGAATTGATGGTGGAAGCTGAAATCCGTTCAGCGTTGACATGTGAAATGCCAAGAGGTATTTGTAGTAAGTGTTATGGACGCAGCTTGGCTTCAGGTCAGCCCGCAACCAAAGGCAGGCTGTGGACATTGCTGCTCGTCCATCTGCGAACCAGGAACACAGTTGACACTTCGTACGTTCCACGCTTTCTGGGGTAATTATGCCCATCGCCGAATCTAAGATCGAAGCTAGTTGATGGAACTGTTGAAATCGATGAATTGAGAACAGTTGAGAAAACCGAAAAGATTGAACGAAGAAGACGGTTGTGATTGGTCGATCTACAGAAATGAGATTGATTGATGCTAAGCACTGGAATGACAGCAGTTACAAACATTATCCCCTACGGATTTCGAACTTCATGTGAAGGCAGAGCGGAAGCGTTGGAAGAAAGGTGATTTGATCTGTAACTGAATTTTGCAGAACGCGGGTGATTTTGTCAGAATTTGGAGGAAAGCTTGAATTCGGAGAGTATTGAAGAAGGCATCACATACAAGGAAGAGTCTGATGAGCAAAACCAGATTCGTGAGAAAGTGATTATCGATAACTGCATAAAAACGAAGAACCCGACCATTCACGTGGTTGATTCTGGAAGGTGAAACGCTTCGTTCTTACAGTATTCCTGTTGATGACACATAATGGTTGATGCTGGTGATAAAGCGTTCTGGAGCGATTCTCAAGCTAAGATCCTACGTTCAGGCGGCATGGCTTCTGGTGACATTACCGGAGGTCTTCCACGTAGGACTGAATTATTCGAGCTTCCTCGAAATCCATCAAACCCAGCAATTGTTTCTGAAGTTGACGGTATCGTAAGCTTCTGGTAAGATCAAGCGTGGTAACCGTAACGTTGTTGAAACAAGAACCGGAGATGTATCAAAGTACTTCAGTTCCACTTTCACGTCACATCCTTCTAGTACAGAGAATGACTTCGTGAAAGCTGGTCAGCCATTGTCAGATGGAGCTATTACTCCAGCTGATATCTTGGCGATCAGGACTCTACCGCTGTTCAGGAATACTTGGTGAATGAAATTCAGGAAGTATACCGATTGAGGGTGAAGATCAACGATAAGCACTTCGAGGTGATTGTCTGCCAGATGATGCGTAAGGTTGACATCCTCATCCGGGAGATACTAAGCCTTTAGTCAAACGTTAACAAGACTGAATTCATTGAAGAAAACGACCGTATTTTTCGGGAATGAAGGTTGAGATGTTGGTGACTGAGTTAATGAAGCCTGGGCAGATCATTTCAGCTCGTGGAACTGCAGATGAAAACTCGATGTTGTGCCGCAAGGGCTAAGAAGGCGGTTGAAGCACGATGCAGTTCGCAACAGGTGAGCCGTTCTTCAAGGTATTACTAGAGCTTCACTTCAAACGGAGAGTTTACTTCGGCGGCATCATTCCACAGAAACTACTAAGGTCTTGAACGAGCAGCGTAAATGGAAAGATTGATCAATTGAAAGGTCTGAAAGAGAATGTGATCGTAGGTCACTTGATTCCTTTGCAGGTAGTTGAAGGAATACCGAAACATCTATCAAGCTGGAAGCCAGACAATGACGATCAAATGGTCGGAACCGGATCAGGAGTAACTTGATGAGGTTCATCAATAAATCAAGAGTATGGCTGAGGAAGGAAATAGCAAGGATTGATCAGCATAGAGCTTGTTGGAGAGGTAGCACAAGGAGAATATTCAAATCTTGCTGTTATCACTCATCTGAATGCTGAGTTTATTGTTGATTTTATCAGGCATGATGCCAGAACTCCCAAAGCGAGAGTTGCTCAAGAATTATCTTGACACCACAACATGCTAAGCGCTTACTGAAGGCTTTGAATGACAACATTCGAAAGTTCGAAAGTCAGCATGGTGAAATCGAGGATATCGATCCAGAGTAGGCTCCTTTTCCTATAAACTTCGGTCCCTACAGCCAGCCTAGAAGCCGCACAGGCAGATAAAGGCCATCTCTTCGAGGTGGCCTTTTTGTTTATACGATGTAGAACTTCAGCAATCAATAATTAGCACTACCACATGGATAGCCAACGGGCATAATGCATGTAATACCGGACATGATTATCACCTATTTCTATCCTTTTAGCTAGCGATTCTTTTCTGTGCAGTAAATAATTGAGAGGACGACTTTACGTTCACTTATTCAAGATTATGCTGACCACAGGATTGCTTTTGGATTGCGTATCTACCTCTGGTGCCAATTTCGATGTTTATCAATCGCGCCGATGGAGCCGATTATTACTCGGGTTGCGTCAAGCAATTCAACATGGAACAGTAGCTCAACTGAATGGTTTCCTCCGGGCATCGCCAGATATGGGGTTCCCTGGCAAGATATTGCATATTTTCATTCTGGTGCGACTACAGACTGATTTTGATAATGCAGTTGATCAGTGGACTGGTGAACGTTCCGGATATACTGGCACGGTTGATTTATCTGTTGCGATTTGGCGGTTGGTGATGATGGTATACTTGTCGAAGATGGTGTTTTGGTTGGAGGAAGCGGTACCTGACAATTACGGGTACTTTTACAAGTTGACGTTGGAGCAGACTACATGCTGCATCAAGTATTACGGCAAGTGATGATTTTACTTGCCAAGGCCTGTTTAGCCGAACAATCGAATTTGCATTAACAAACATGGTTGGTGATCACTCAAGTGTTTCCCTTGAT
Source organism: Flavobacteriales bacterium (assembly GCA_041391765.1). Lineage (GTDB taxonomy): Bacteria > Bacteroidota > Bacteroidia > Flavobacteriales_G > Salibacteraceae > SHAN690. The sequence continues at coordinate 49,875 of JAWKNJ010000024.1, forward strand.
ACAAATGATACTCTGTGGAATGTTAAGGTGGGAAATGATGATGCAAATCCAAGCAAGGAACTTTCAAAAAAGTTCATCGCACATAACCATTGGTAAACGATTTGACCATTAATGAGATGAGATGTTGAACTGAGCGGGCAATATCGAGTTGAGGGTGATATTACGCAAGCTAACTCATCCAGTCTTTCAGAATAGGTTCTGGATCAATAAGTTTAACGGTAAATTTCACCCAGCAAATCAGCGGGCAGGTGAATCCCGGAGAGGGCATGTTACCTAGGGTTTTGATTAATAAAACCTCCGGTAATGTGCAGCTGTCCGGATATGTGAACTTTTCCAATGGACTTCATCTTATGGATGGTCTGATTGATGCGTTACTAATACGAATGTGTTACATTTTATGGTGCTTCCACTCCGATCTACATTGTTGGTGAGTTTGCTTTGTCAAATTTGAGTTTCAATTCAGGTTCAACGGAGTCAACATTTATTCTTGGCATTGATACGCTTTATAGCATAGACTCCACTTCCAGGGATTCCATTCTTGTTACAGGAGGACTTTATTTTGATGGTACTGCATCCATATCGATTGATTATGGTACACTGATTATTTAGGAGATATCATTCTAAACAACACAGGAGACAGCGGAGGTGGAAGGTACCATATTGGATGGCAGATACAGCACCAGTCAATAGAGAGCAATGTTTCTGCAGGTCAGAGCGTTTTGCCTGATCTAATAATTAGCAAAACTGACGGTTTAGTCAGCTGTGATGGTGTGATTTCTATCGCGGTGATTTGAGGAAGATTGGCGGAAGCTTCTTTACCTGGAAGTCTCAGTAACGTGTTTTTGTTGGTAGCCATCATCAAATCATAAGTATCAGCGACTATGCGTATTCGCCCTTTGATGATCTTGTAATCAATCCATCCGATGAATGGTACAGCTCGAAAGTGATCTGCTCGTTTTGGGCGGATCTGTGAAGAAGTGAAACGACTCTTCGGACATTAATGTGGGTGATTATGTGCATGGCAGGATATTACAATTGATACAAGATTATGAGTAGGCTATATGTATCTTTAAAGGCGAGGATCAGGAAATCGATGGTACAAATGAACGGCTATTACTTCCAACACCAGTTTCAGTTCTTATAATGTTGTGGGGCTAACTGCGGATTTGGAAATCGAAGAAACAGAACATTTAGCGGTCTCATTGGATTTGAACGGCTTGCTACTGGATATGACCGGGATCGATCCTTCAGCTATCATTTTTAGGAGGAGCAAGCGTAGATCCTGATGGCGTGAGCTACTTGTTACTTTGAAGGAAAGAAACGCGTGAGCCTTCCTTTCAAGGTTCGCTGTCCTCGGATTTGGGATACTCCTTTGATCGCATATCACTGCGTTCGGATATGGAAGATGCGCAGGTTGTTTCGCTTTACTATGAATCTGACCAAGAATTGGTTTTAGGCGTTGACAGATATAATCTTCCATCGGCTCAAACCATTGAGGTAGGGTTTAGGATGAATTCGGGAATGGATTTGATCTTTACTGTGGAAGTAGACGCAAGCGGAAATTTCGGCACGGTGAATTATTTTGATTACGTCAAAGATGATTTCACGGTTTGGAACAACACCACCGATCAGAGTGGGTTTATCAGAATTTGGGGCTTAGGAGGAATATTCGCTTATATATGGAGTTATATTCCACCTAATCCTCCGCCAAATGAGCGAAACTGGCAAATGATCACTAAGTATGATGTCAATGGAAATGTCATCAGCAGGGATCGTGAGTTTATAGACCCACTTGGAAGGCGCGACATGCATTCGAAGAAAAACCTTGAAACAAATGATGTGATTTCCACCGCTGTAGTTTATGATGACATGGGGAGGGCTGCACTGAATACGCTACCCGCGAAATCAGGAACCGACCTGACATTCAATAAAAATTTTGTGCTGTATTCCGGTAATAGCTATGATTATAACGATTTCGATGACACTTATATGTATAGCCCCCAGCCATTGGATCACACAGGAACAACTTCTCAGCATGTTGGGCGCTTTTACGGAAATGATGGTCCTACCGGAATAGGGCAAACGGACTATCCTTTCACTCGAAAAATTTATTCGGAGGATCCCTCTAATCAGATTGTTGAGCAATATGGCGCAGGAGATTATGCCTACCCAGGTTCGGAAAGGGGAGTGAAAACGTTTTCCATGGTTGCCATTGATGAATTGGACCCTGTTCTTTCCGATGGTAAGTCATACTACGTAGCCACCAACCCAACTGTGCCTTTGGCATCAACGAGTTTATCAGCCACTCTGGAGTTAGTCATGGAAAAGACGATCACCATCATGCCTGATGGGAAAGAAGTGGTTCAATACACCACGCCCGAAGGGCTGCCTGTTGCAAGCTGCAGATCAGGGCTGTCCAGCAGTTGCACAACCACCGTTGTCAATGCTCCGATGCGAACAAATTCAACGCGCACCGTAGATGTGCACTTGCCAAATTCAAAACTAAGCACGCTTGTGCTGGAAATTCCAACATATCATAATGGAAGTTCCACGGTGGCAGTGAGTACTTCATATTATGACTACGAAATTTATGACCTGCGAAACAGGCAGGCGCTGGTATTGGGGACAGACTATACCTTGAGCTTAAGCGGAGGTGGAGCCGTAACCTTTACCAGTCCACCTTCAACCGGGTCCATGATACTTCGCGTATCATTGGTCATAGATGAAGCCTATGAGGAGAGTTTCTATAATTCCGGGTACACGTTTGACGAGATTGATGTAAATTATCAATTAGATTATTCGCATTGGGATTTACGCCAATACGACCTCGGGGGAAAACTGCGCAAGCGCATCAGTCCGGAAGAATGCTCCTGTGACCATAGTGGAACTCATGGAAGTGTCTCCACTTTTGAATACGATCACCGCGGAAGGCTCATTGGCGAAAATCTTCCTGATGAAGGGATAACATGGTATTGTTACGATAACAAGGATAGACTTCGCTTTGCCCAGGATGCCGAGCAGGCCAATGATGAGCGATTCACCTTTCATTCTTATGACGATTATGACAGGAACTTGGCCGTGGGCGAATATGCTACTGCCAATGGAGGATTATTCTTTGACGAGTATTATTATGGTACGGCTACATCTGCCTACACCGGCACCTCGTCCATCAGCACCGTCATTGATGATCCTGACGGAATATCATCCAGTGGCAACGTGGTGGACAAGACGGTGTATGCCTATTATCCAGAAGTTGGCCTGAGCTCCATATCCGGTCTCAGTACCACACTTCAAAACAGCCACATGCAAGAATATTTACTAGGACGCGTAGGCTCAGTGACCCGCGATGATGCTACTTCAGTTACTACTCTTATGATGAGCTTGGCCACCTTCAATTTGAAGTGATCGAAATTCTCAATAATGCGGCATTTGGACCCTCTTTGGCAGCGGAGACGACTATTTCAGAATCATTGACTACGATGTGGAACCCCGTTTTTGGAAACATTCATATCAGGATCACGGTGCGCGCATCCGACACGTGTATTCTTATGATAACAACATGGCGTTGACTGGTGTGGAGGTGTATGAAGGAGCGGTGGGTAATGTGACACAGATCGGTGAAGTAAGCTATGAGTATTCTACCGACTTTAGAATGATCCGCAAGGAACTCGGGGGCGACTTGCAGGGCGTAGACTATACTTACCTGCCCGATGGTAAATTAAAGGCGGTTAATAGTGCCAGCCTTGGTTATACTCACGATCCAGGGAACGATGGAGGGACGGGAAGCTCCTTTACAACCGACCTGTTCGGATACGAGTTGGACTATTATGAAGACGATTACTACAGTGACGATTATGATTTCTTAAGTTCGCTAACTACCTCATTCCCGGGGCCAGAAAATGGAATGATAGGAGCTGTACGTTACAAGACGAATCACAACTATGCGAGCAATGCCGATTACATTACCAAGACGTCTTCTTCTGTTCAGATTATTTTCAACGCAACGGACGAGTTGATGAACCGCTTTACCTATGACGACTATGGCCGTTTGGCTAATTCCACGTTCAGCGTTTATCATAACACGAGCACAGCCTCGGCAAACACTTTGACTTCATATAACGACTATAAGGTGTTTGGTACGGCTTCATCAGGAACGGCCATAGCCTATGATGATAATGGCAACATTACATCGCTTAAGCGAAACGGCTATGACATTAGCAGTGACCTGAGCATGGACTACCTGGGTTATACCTACACTTCGGGTACGAATCAATTGAGTGCCATCATTGACAACGCTACCATATCATCCGGGACATATGACACCGATCTGGACGCGGCCACATCTAAAGCCTTCACCTACGACAATTGTGGCCGGATGATCACCAGTGCGGCCGAGGCAGTTTCCGACATTGACTATTATTATACCGGATTGATCAAGAGCATCAGCTACACCGGAGGTGAGCAGGAAGACTATTTTTACGACCATCAGAATCGATTGCTCTACACTGACTTTTATAACGGGATCAACACGCAGCGCACGTGGTACATTACCTCTGCCGATGGCACCGTGCACGAGGTGCTTACCCACCTCAGCACCGAAAATGCAGCTCCTTCCGAATATCCTTTGGACGGAGGCAAAGGCCGCGAAGCCACTTATTTTGTAGACCTGAATGAAACCCACTACGAATTGACCGACCACAAAGGCAACGTGCGCGTGAGTTTTGGTCTTTCTTCCGGCAACCTGACCGTGTTTAGCTGGGCAGACTATTATCCTTTCGGTGCGCCCATGCCTGGTCGTAATTATTCCATGTCGTCCTACCGCTATAATTACCGGGGCGAAGAAAGTACCCCGCTCACCGCGTGGACGCGGCTTCCTTTGCGACAATACAACGGGCTCACAGGCCGTTTCATGACGCCCGACCCTGCCCGCCAGGAACACAATCCTTATCAGTATTGCGCCAACAACCCCGTGAACCTGAGCGACCCTACAGGTGGTCTATACTTAGGAGCAATGGTTGACATGGTGGCGGCAGTTGAATTGGCAATGTTCAATTTGTCCTGTTTAGGCCAAAGCATTAAGGATTATGAGTTAAAGGGATTGACAATCTTTGAGTTAGATGGATCTGCTGGAGGTTCTGGTGAAAACCACGGAGAAAACCCGCAGGCAGATGAGCCCACCACATCGCTCGAAGATGCACAAGCCAGCGGCCTGGATGGGCTGGAAGAAGAAAACATGGGCAACACGGAAAGCGATGCACAGAATGGACTTGATCCAGACGCCTTGACCAACATAGAAAACAAAGATCTGATGGCGGTGCTTGATGGCGATGGCAACATGTTCACTGGTATGAGCGAAGTGAATGGCGAGGCGGGTTTTGACTTTGCCAACGAAGAAGGGGTGAATGAAAGTGGAGAACAGCAGCGGGGGCATGAGGATGGAAATGAGCCAAAATCGTTTTCCCACAGATTATGGGGTAGCATATTTGGCTCAGATAATGATCCAAGTATTGATTATGATGGTGGCGCGTGGTTTGGAACAAATTTTATTGGGCCGGGGCCAAATAAAGATCCTTATACTCTAGGGTTAAATCCCAAAGACGCGATTGATAGGTCTGCCCAAAAGCATGATTATGCCTATTATCGTGCCGGGGCAACTGGCATTTCAGGTGCGCTATTTAACAAAGATGTAATACAGGCTGATGGACAGCTTGCTTCAGATGCATTCAAAATTATGCAGGGTTATCACAAAGGATCTCTAGATGTTGTTACTGGCTATCCGATATCTGAGCGCACATATAATATGGCAAGGGCTGTATATTCTACATTCACTTATACTACGACCCAAAAAATAACAGACTATTCACGATTTCCATAAATGTGAATTATGACAAGATTAATTACATTCAGCTTTTTAGCATTTATGATTGGTTGTACGGGATTTGGCAAAACAGACAATGCCATAAGAGGTATCGATATTTCGTTTGACGATCGACAAATTATTTATTGTATTGATCACGGGGAGGGACAAGATGCAGGATTGTACATTCACAATACGAACTCAGGATTCAAACAGCGACTGTTGACTCCTCAACCCGGATTCAAATTTTACAACCCACGATTTAGTTCTACGGGTGATCGTATCGCATTTATTGAAAGTTCGAATGATGCCGGAGGGAGCCGGGTTTGTGTTGTAAATAGCAATGGCTCTGGGTTTAACAGGCTCACCAATGATAGCAATATTATTACCGAAGTAATGTTTACTTCAGATCAACAATTCTTACTGTACGCTGGGGCATCCGAATACAATAACTACTCGCCAATAACGGTAAAGAATGCGCATAATTTTGATATATATATGATTAATCTGGAGACATTGGAAAGGAAAAAGCTTACTGATTTACACGCGTATGGGTTGTACCATATTTCTTCTTTTGACTCGAGTCATGTATTGTTCAAATTGGAAGCGGGTGATGAAGGAGGTATGAGAATGCTTTCGATTGATGATATGAGTATTACATCAATTGAGCCTAAAGTTGATCTTGTCGAAGGGGATGGAGGATTGTATGGAGCTCCTGCATATTCAATGGAGTATGATCTTTTGGCTTTTACGTTACCATATCGATTATACTATATGGATATGAGAACACGATCACCTATACATGTCGAAAGTTGTCGTAGTCAAGAGAGCATAAGTTTTGTTCGTTTTTTTCATGATCAGAAAAAATTGTTATTTACCCGCTTTAATGATAGCAGAATATATACTGTAGATATTGAGACAGGACAAGTCCAATTCGTTAATTGAATTTTTCGATACCAATTTTCTGCTCGTTTGACCTTATGACAATACAACGGGCTCACCGGCTGTTTCATGACGCCCGACCCTGCCCGCCAGGAACACAATCCTTATCAATATTGTGCTAACAACCCGGTGAACCTGAGTGATCCCACAGGAGGCCTTTATGTGGGTGCCGATGCAGATGTGGCAGCCGCGTATGATTTGATGATGAGCAATCTTGAGATGCTGTCTTCGGGAATGCTTGAGTGGGATGCTGTTTATGAAGAGCTTGGGCTGACGTTTATTATAATAGGCGGTGGGGGTGAAAACCACGGAGAAAACCCCCAAGCCGATGAACCCGCCACTTCACTTGATGATGCACAAGCCAGCGGCCTAGATGGGCTGGAAGATGATAATGCGGGTAATACACAGAATGATGTACAGATTTTACTCGAACAAACAGGAGATGATGGGCTGCTAAACATCATTGCCAAGGGAATCAGGTCGCTTTTTGGAGGAAATGAATACACCGCAATGAGCGAAACGAATCAAGAGGCCGGCACTGATTACGCTAATGAGAATGGAGAGGAACAAAATAACCAAGAGGAGCGTAGTGGATTAACTAATGGATCGGACGTTACAGCGTGGTATAAGCCAGAGGAATCGAGTTCAACCCAATCGGATTGGATGGCATATCCTATCAAACCTGGTGAAAATATCACAACTAGGGTTGATGCGGTTAACGTGAACGGTGTGGTTTACAAGATTGAGAATGGTTATAACCATGTCATGATAACACGTACTGATCAGGTAGAGGCTGACTATCCTTGGTATTACTTTGGTGCCATTGGTGTTGATAAGGTTGATTTAAATTGGCTAGTTAATGATCGCTTATATGACGAAAAAGGCAAACGAAGAAGGATTGAGTCTCAACCAGGCAGTGGTAACTACGATTTACTGGATAATCAGTGGAACAATATTTTCTTCCCTTACAATCAAACTCCTGACCCAAGATGATACTGCGTGTTATATCAGTTGTCAACTATATCAGTTGGACTTGGTTCCTGCTCTTGTATGGCTCGGCAATGCATGTATCATTAAAGATAGGTAGGCTGGTAGCGTTTTCAAATCCAGATCCTAGTCAAGTTATATCAAACTTTCGCATAATCTCTGAAGTATTCCATTTGAATAACATAGTTTTCATGATTGGTATTCCACTGAATATGGTTTTTCTATGGAAATCATTTCGGGTCAAGAACCTTGTTATTCCTTTATCAACCTATTTGTTCCTATTGAGTCTACTTTTGAGGATTGTTGTTCAGAGTTGGGATCCATTTGGAATCTTTTATTGGTTCAAGGATTAGAGGAACCACAGAATGATTGATTTTTTTGACAGGATTCTTTATAACCCAATTCGCAGCTTTTTTTTAGGTCGCTGCAAGCATCTGATTTTTGCTTTAGTTGCATATAAATGAAGGCTCTGTTGTAATAAAAATATGCTTGGTTTGGGGTTCGACTAATTTCTTTGTTAATGTCATCAAGTGCGCCAGAGTAATCAAGCAATTGATTTTTACAAACGGCTCTATTATAATATGGTGTTCCATAGGTTGAATCCATGCCAATTGATTGGTTGAAAAGAGCTATGGCTTCAATACAGCTCTCACCCTCTTTAGAACAAATTTGAGTAAGCGCAAGAGCCATCCCGTAGTATGTTTCAACTTTCGTGGAATCTATCTGATGGGCTTGATTGAAGGCCTCAATAGCTTTGGAAATATTCGCATCATTCACGAATTCGTAGCCTGATCGGATTAAATTATCGTATTCATTTTGTCCATAATTGAATGTGAATTGCAAAAACAAACACATAACCAGGAGCGGTCGTAAGCAAAAAGAGGTGTGCACGTAAATGAGTAATAGTTACCGGTAAATATAGCTTTCAAGCATTTGCTAGGTCTTAAAAGATTACTTAAGATAAACCTTCAAGAAATGGTATCACAATGAAAGAACTGAAGTTGCGGCCAACTGCCGCACCATGACCGATGCACTAACAGACCTCCCAGACGATGGTGCGTTAAATATTCGCGGCCGCGGATTGATGTCGCTGTTTAAAGGTGCCGCTAACTTATTAACGCGCATTAACGCGCGCAATGACGAGGCGGGATTTGATTTTGTCAACGAAAAGGGGTGGGTAAGACCACCTTGCATCAACCCCATTTCCTCTATTAAATTCCGTATGTTGTTCGGCTCACTAGCCGAATGGCTAGTAGATTAGTGCTGTAGGCTTGGTTAAAGAGTTTTTCCCGGCAATAAATCTCACATTTCGGTTAGTGGCTTTGCTGCGGGCATGTAATACCATTATAAGTCTAAAATTCACAAATCATGATGCGACTTGCCTCTTCCTCGATCAGCAACAACCTGAGAATATCTGTATTAAGCATTATCTCAATTATTTCTTCGATTGAGTTTCAGGCTCAGGAGGTCGATTACCTCACGGGTAATCTGAAATACGAGCAGGAACTGATGAAAATCCCAACTACAAATGGTTTTCCTGTAAGAACATATGCTACCTATCAGCCTACCACTGGTGTTACAACACCCGCTTCGGCCCTTGGGCTTGGTTGGCAACTGATGCAAGGCTCTCGTATCGACCGGATTGTAAACATGGAGCCGGACGATCGGGGAGGTTTCATTAGCAACATTGGTCAAGGATCAACAGGGGATATTGAATTTAAGACAACCGAAGGTGTGCATCGATTCGTTGACTTTGCGCGTGACCAATATATAATATCAGGGAGTGAATTCTCCGGGGAATTAGTTCCCTACCTATTCGAGTATGAAGACATTCCCCTTGACATGTCCACTGGAGAGGTTGATTTGAGCAGCATTGACTCCGACAATTTCAGGTTCATCCTCAGAGGAAGTTTTCACGGAGAGATGGAGCATGAAGACTATCCCGAAAGTACAGCCCCCGTCAGCAGCACGACCGAAGTAGTTGCTCCCGGTTCGAATGACTATTCCGGAGACGAGGTATATGACTCAAAGCCAGTAACAGCAAACTATGTTGAGTATTTTACAAATGCAGAGATAATTACAATGAAGGCCAGTCCGACTGCTTTTTTCATTGAGTCTAGTTTTTCAGCCAAAAGGCTTATGCAATCGTCAACTGACAATTACTCTGAAGCTATCGGAGCTTTTAGAATAACCGATGAATCAGGGTTTGTTTATCACTACTCACTTCCTTCCTATTTAAACTATACCACATCCGGAGCCTATCCGCTGGACGAATCATTGAACCCAACCATCACTGACAATAGTCAACTTAGCAGGGAAGACAATATGGGCGACTATACGCTCACCGATATAGAAAGTGGTAGGGTGGTTGAAACGCGAAGGGAAGGTCACTATGCTCTTACTTGGTATTTGACAGCTATAACCGGACCTGAATATGAAGACCTGAACAAAAATCACCAAGTCGACAATGATGATTTTGGTTTTTGGGTGAAGTACAACTACGTGATGACCTATAATGACTTTATTTTCAGACAACCTAGGATAGGCTATGAAGCAGCCTATGTGGGAAAAGATGAAGAAAATGATTTCTCGGGTTATGTTGGAATGTTCACTTCAACAAACCGTCAAGCATATTTGCTGAAGTCGATAGAGACCCGTGATTATGAAATGCTTAATATATGGGATACCAGAAAGGATGAATTTTCACAAATGGATTTGGCTGCTTACAATGATCAAATACCATTTAAGGGCAACATCGCTGAGCAGCCTGGTGAGCATGCAATGCCATACAATTCGGGCGGTAACCCTCCGACAGATTTTTCCAACTCGTTAAGTGGCACTCTAACGGACAACAATCAAGGAGCGAACGGAACGTACCTGAGTCCAGTAGGAAATGTTTGTCGTTTTCTGATTGACCCTCCCGGAGCCAATCAGGTCCATTTAAAGTTTGATCGGTTCGATGTGGCGGCAGAAATCAACAAGAGTACGAATATGGAGTTCGATCCATTGAGATGGGATGAACATTGTTCATTGAATAATTTCGGAGCGTGTAAATACTGGTACAACGCAGATGCATTATGCACCGCTCAATACTTGAAGTTCTATGATGGAACAACTACCTCAGCACCGGAGATCCCAACGAAGGAAGGGTTGAAAAGCTATTGTGGAGGTGTCGGTGATGCTAAGGTGCCTAAAGTCATTTCTTCCTCCGTTTCGGGTACAGGCGAGGCCGCAATACTAGTGGAAATGTACACAATGTTCAGTAGTGTAGCCGGACATGAGTCGTTCACAGGTGAAGGATTTGATGCAACCTGGCATACAGATGGGGAATACCTTTTCAAACAGGAAAGTTGGCGTGGTCGCTTGTTTGATGATGGAGGCGAAACAGGTACTTATGCCCCGGGTAAGGATTATACCTATGTAATCCAACCCTTAGATGCGGATGGTGTCAGCTTATCATTCAATTCCCTTAACTTAGGTTCAGGCGATCATATCAAAATCTATCAGGGTGATCAGGCTACAGGAACTCCGGTTACATTGACATCTTCTAACAATAGTTCAAGCGGTCCGGCAGGTCCATATACTTCAGGATCACATGACGCGTTGACACTCGTATTTCATTCAGATGGCAGTGGCAATGGTGATGGGTTTGACCTGGAATGGTTTGCGACATGGATATATCCACCTTTGGTTAAGCCGGATTTCAAGCTCACAAAAATTCTGTTGATGCATAAAAAAGACAAGCAGTCTACATGGAAGCCGGTTACGCTGATTGGGCAAGTGCCTGAGGCTAATTTTGACTATCAAACACTTGTGGGAAAAACGGGTGAGTTTTATTCCTGGAATTGGTACCAGACATACAAAAGCCAAATAAATCCAAGAATCATTTCAGGAGTTGAATTTGACCAGGATTATTCGCTTTGCAAGAAGTACATAGGCAACAATGAGGTGTTTGTTCCGAATGCCACCAAACTGGATGACGCAGAGTATATTTCGTCAAATGCCACTACATATACGAATTCAGAAAGCGGAAAACTCACACTGAATAAACTCAGATTCATTGGTAATGGAGGCATACAAACCATGCCAAGCTTCGTGTTTGATTATTTGGCTGATAATTCATCGAAAAACCCAGACTACGATTTAAGAAAAAAGGACAATGATGGGTTTTACAAATCGGATGGAGAAAAGGGGTACTATGGATATCGGTCTTATGCATCTTCAACTGTCATCGATGCATGGGCTTTGAGAGAAATTGAGAGCCCATTGGGTGAGGTGACACAGATTACATACGAGTCCGATAGAGCTTCGAAAAAACTAACGAATGAGAGTGGCACGACTGAGAATTTAAGACGTTACTATCATATAGCGGACGTAACTGAGAATACATCATACCCTGGTACCAAGTGGACAATATTCCTCGATGAGGAATCGAGCACTTTGGCTTCGGATGTTACCAATTCGTCAAATGATGTTTATTGGTTCATTCCGTTTAGCGATGGTAGCTATGATTATCATTCATTTGGTACATCCACCTCAATCACCACGACTTCCAATGATGATGAATATGAGATTTCAGGTTTAAGTGTGTTCAATGATGTTGGGTTTGTTGAAAGCAGTTTTTCGACAACCGGGTTGAGCTATCGCGGAGGAGGTTATGTAATGATTGAATTGCCGGACGATGAAGAACATAAACTGGGCGACCTTCGAGTTACTAAGATCAAGCGTCAAGGGGTAGGTGGAGAAACTTATGAAACGGTTTACGAATATGGCGATGGGTATTTAGCCAGTGAATCGAGAGCCTATGGCGACCCTATACAGAAAGTATTAGGATCATTCACGAAAAATTATTTTTTGGAAACTCCTAAAAATGAGTTTGACCTTCCAAGCGGTGTCTTTTATGAAACGTGTAAAGTGACTAACAAAGGGCAGTCGGGAGCACACAATGGTTGGAAAGAATACGAGCACCTGATAACTGAAAGTGGAAGTAAATTCCGCAATGTTTATGTGCAGCCAGGAGCATCGACCACTAGCGATACGGTAGTTGAGTACATCAACGACTTTCGAAACCGATTTGGCAATCGTATATCGGAACGGGAATATGATCGCTTGGGTAATATGCTTTCTGAACTGGCAACGGATTATACCTATTCCGATGATCATCTGATGGAGGTGAATTCATTTTTGGAGACATACACTGCGCCTTGCGGTGGAGGGGGGATATGTACCACCTATGTGAGGAAAATCCACATCAACAGAGACTATGAAAACGTAGTGAACACAACCACCTATACGCACTTAAATAAGCAGGTTGTTACGACAACAGGAAGCAGGAATCCAATCAATGGAAAACCAACTTCACTGACGAAGAAAACGGGTGATCACCTTGAAATTGAAACAAAAGCATGGGCCTTTGAAAATTCCTTGTTTGACAGTATGGGCCCAAAGTGCTTAGACCCTTCAAATTCGAACCAACTTACAAAATTGGAGACAGAACACAGTGCTAATAGGATCAGTTCATTGTCGGGTTCAAGCCACTTTGACCAATCCAAGGCCAAATCATATTCGAATGACATTGTAGTGCGAAAAATTGACATAGCTGCTTGTGCATTTGATAATATGGAGGAGGAGCTGAGTTGCATGATCCAGGTATCATCTCATGTTTGGGACGGAGATTTGGGATATAATGGACAGTTTGATCCAACTTCGTTTGAATCGTATGATCATGGAACTACCTCACAGAATGAGTGGAGGTCAATGAACGAGTCCAAACTCTTTGACGAGTATGACAATACGCTCTCTTGGACAGATAAGAACGGTGTTGTTAATTCACAGCGAACAATGTTCAACGGAAGGTTTCATTACATGGCCCTTTCTCATAGCAATTTTGAGTCGGCAACAGCTTGTGGATTTGAGGAATTCAGAATTGGAGGCCATCAACTTGTAGAACAAGCCGGTTCGGGTGGATATTCATTCTTAGAGGAGGGTGAAGGACTTTGTCAAGTCAAGTTTTTCGAAGGTGAGATAAAAGTGACAGGAGAATTTAAGCGATTACAATTGGCACATACCGGTAAGTATTCGCTGAATTTATTAACGACTGCAAAGGCGCAGTATCTGGCACCGATAGATGAATCAGGGTCAATTACAACAGCCGAGTCAGGTAGAAGATATAAGGCAAGTGTATGGGTTCAAAACTCAAGCCCAGGCAATTCAAGGTTAATCGTAACCGTTACCGGCACCCTCAGTTCATCACCTTACAGCCAATCCTATCAGGTTTTGAAGAGTTCAGGATCTAACATATCCATTAATGGTTGGACTCAAATGAATATAGAGTTTGATGTTCCTGATGGGGTGACTTCGGGTGCAGGTGAAGGAATCAAGGTGGTTCTGGATATTCAGGGTGGCAGTGGTGCTGCTATTTTCGATGACCTGCGTTTATTTCCGATTGAAAGTACTGATCTAGTTGTGAATGTTTTTGATGAAAAGACAGGTTTAAAATCAGCTACCTTGGACATCAACAATTTCGCAACGGTTTATGAATACTACCCTGATGGACAAATAAAGAATGTGAAAAAGGAAGTCGAAGGGCATGGTCTAGTTAAAGTATCGCAAAACGAAAGGTTCTATTGGAGAGGGCTTAACAACTAGGTTATTGCATTGCCTTGTCATTGAAGAGGATATAACCAAAGTGGAAGAGGAAGGTAACTGGAGTTCTTGGGTTGACATTAGGATCGCCACTCACTTCGGGTACATTATAATAGTAGTTCACACTGAAACTGATGGGGCCCAAGGGCGACTTGTACACAGCATTAGCCGTTGCCAAAATGTAGCGAAAGTCAAAATTGCGCCTCTCTCGAAACGCGAAATCGTCTTCCAGGTTTCCGTTGTTGTTTAGATCGGTTTCCGCTTTGTATCGATCAACGTATCGGTACGGCTGGAATACATAACCTTCCAAACGCAGATCCAATCCGCGATAAATGTTGAGGATGAATTTATGTCCAACTGCAGCAAATTGGTAGGCACGAAATGATTCAAGAAACAGGGTTTTACTCTCGGGGGTTGGCTGAAATGATGGTTCTCTTAGAGTGCTTGAAGCGTAATTTGAAAAGAGACTAAGAGTGGAATATACTCCCTCAGCATATAATCCGAGCCTGAGGAAACCTTTCGATACATAGTAGTGATCGTAAGCAAATTTCAAATCAAACCAATCGTGCAGTTTAACTTTTCGATTCGGGTCAATGGATGTGGGACCTGGATTGTAAATTTCCTCCCCCGTAGAATAACGGGCCGAGAACATTATCATCGAACCAGCATTTGGATAAAGTTTGTTGTTTAAACTATTCTGCTCGAACGAAGCCGAAAAGGTAGATCCATTGAATAGAGTGACGTCTGCCAAATCATCGTCACCTATTTCTTGTGTCTGATAATATCGGTCAAGTAATGAAAGTCCACCGCCACCTATCATGAATTTGGACTTATTAGAAAGACCAAATGCCGCGTCACCTCTAAAGAAGCGATCGGTTTGGATAAGGTAACTTGAATTCTCGGTGACTAAATAATCAGTTCGGCTGTTTTGATAATTCCACTTGTTGAAAACCCCTTGTAATTGTAAATACATGGGAAGTCGGATCGGAAGGTCAAGTCTTCCCGTTCCCAATAGTGAGTTATAAAATCGACCAAAATGCGAGTTAGCGTAAAAGCTTGCTCCTCCAAACTTGCTTATTCCTCCATAACCTAAACCAATATATCCACCCCCAATCGGTCTGGATGCCACGTTTCCTCCCAACTCGACAAGTAGATCCTTTTCTTTTTTGACATCCAGCTTTAGGATATAATTGGAATCAGCAGTTAGGCCGTGAGTGGTCGGAAAGATTCGCTTAATCTTTTCTGATTCATATAGTTTGAAATAACCCTTTCTCAAGCGATCCATCGAAAGAACTTTGTCTTTCCTAGGTTTTATTGCCAAACCAACATAGCTGCGCTGGGGTTTGGTTAAGCCTGTGAATTCGATCTTTTCAAACTGAAGGGGGATCTTCTTTTTGTTGAAATTCTTTCTCTTATTTGAAATTACTTTTTCATGAACTCTTCTGTGAACTTTGGCTTTTATTTCCTCAATGTGGCGCATTGTCTCTACGTAGCCAGAATCTACACTTTCCGTAGGATGTTTAAAATCAAATGTTCCGTATTCAACTTTTGGTTCGATGAGTACACAACATTCTGAACCAAGTTCATAGTTAGTTTTGCTTACAACCATGTTTCTGAGTTGAGAAATAGCATCTCCTTCACGCGGAGGCTCTTCATTAGCAGAAACATTGCTTCCAATGATTACTTCAGGATTGAATTCATCACGCATGATATCCGTTGGGAAGTTGTTGTATAAACCGCCATCAAATAATAGTTTTCCATTCACCCGGAGTGGCTCGAGGTATAGTGGATAGCTCATGCTGGCTCGTACAGCTGTGTTGAGGTTTCCGCTTTGAAAAAGGACGGATTCCTTGTCCTCAATGTCTGAGGCAATACATCGAAACGGAATGAATAGGCTATCAAAGTTGTATTCAGACGCGAGGGCTGCAGGCTCAAGGAGATACATTAATTCCATGTCAAGCGGAGCCGGGTTAATGAAACTCGTTGGAATAGAGGTTTGGAGAATTGTCGAGTCTAAACTCAGCCTAAGTGAAATCCAACTTGCATTTGGTTTGGGTTTACGGAAGTAATACAAATAGCGATCTTCAATTTGCCCCAAGGCAATTCGCTTGAAATAATCGCTAGTAACTATTCGTTCAATTTCGTCTGGTGAATAGCCTGCCGCGTAAAGCCCTCCGATAAAAGCACCAATAGACGAACCTGTTATGTAATCAATAGGTATGGAGTTTTCCTCCAAGGCTTTTAGCACTCCAATATGCGCCAGTCCACTAGCCCCACCACCGCTCAGCACAAGCCCAACAGTCTGAGCATAAGCAAATGTTGTGATTAAGGCCAGAAACAGTGTGATGGCTAGGGTGTGCCTCATGCGCATGACGGATCAAATCTAAGGAACTTTAATGTCCACCTCTTACGTACTTTACCCTATCTCTCAACGCAGAAAAATAGCGTGGAGCCTGAAGCAATCTTGTCCCGTACCAACTGAACATTTCTCCATCCACATCAACGATGGCCGTTGTTGGAAATTGTTCCTTCATTTGATCCAGATGTATTCCCTTGAATGGGAAAGGCTCGCTTGACAGAAAAAGATAATCAGGGTTAATGTGTTTGATTTCCTGATCATTTAGTTCAATATACCTAGAATCATCCTCTTTTATGGCATTTTGAAATCCGGCAACTTCAATCATGTGGTTGATGAAGGTCGCCTTGCCTGCCACCATGAATGGATCTTTCCAAATCAAATAGAGGACGCGAGGTTTGGTTTTGAAAATTTGGTCTTGAAGCTCGAACTTGATCTTTGATACCAAGTTGGATGATTTGGCGTGCTGGTTGACCAAATTACCAATGGCTTGAATCATGTCGAGTGCATCATCGATTGTAATGATATCACTGATCCAAACTGGATATTCTGCTGACAGTCGCTCAATATCAGTTTGAGAATTCTCTTCCTTATTGCCGATGATCAGATCAGGTTCGAGCGCTCTGATCTTCTCGAAATTGATTTTCTTGGTTCCTCCGATTCTTGTCTTGGTTCGAAACCATTTATCAGGATGAATGCAAAACTTGGTGATACCTACAACGCGATCATCGAGTCCAAGATCGCAGAGGAGTTCCGTTTGAGACGGCACCAATGAAATAATTCTCTGAGGCTGTTCAGGAACCTTAAGCCATCGGCCCATTTGATCCTGAACCTCTCTGAATTTCATATTAGGACATTGCCGCGACCAGGTCATGGCGCGTGATGATATGGTATTTCCCCTGGCCTAATTCAACCAATACCGCCCCGTTGCTTTCGTCCAAATGTTTGCTTACTGAACTCAAAGGGTCGCTCGCTTGCACGATAGGGAACGGCTTCTTCATGTAGTTTTTGACGGACTTGTCGCGGGCTGAAGGATCATTACTCAATACAGGCAACAAGTGCGCGTCATCGATGCTTCCGATGAATTTCCCATCTTCCATCACTGGCAGTTGTGAAACGCCAAACTTGCGCATTACAGCAATCGCATTGTGAACAGGCTCTCCACCAAGAACGGCAAGTAATGGCAGGTTCTTGCGGTCAGCGATTATATCTCTCGCTACCTTGTTTTCTTCATTCAAGAACCCGCGTTCGCGCATCCATTCATCGTTGAACACTTTACCCACGTATCGAGATCCGTGATCATGGAATAGCACAACAACAACTGAGTTTTCATCCAGTTCGTGCTTCATTTGTCGGATTACCTGAAAGGCCGATCCTGCAGAATACCCGAGCAACAAACCTTCTTTGCGAGCCAATTCACGCGTAACCAAGGCTCCATCGCGATCCGTTACTTTTTCGAAGTGGTCGACCAATGAAAAATCTACGTTCTTAGGTAGGATGTCTTCGCCAATCCCCTCGGTGATGTAGCTGTAAATTTCCTTCTCGTCAAACTCCCCTGTTTCGTGGTATTTCTTGAAAACAGAACCATAGGTGTCAGCTCCCCAAATCTTGATGCTTGGATTCTTTTCCTTGAGGTATTTGGCCACACCACTTACCGTTCCTCCGGTTCCTACACCAACAACGAAGTGTGTGATTTTTCCATCGGTTTGCTCCCAAATCTCAGGTCCTGTTGACTCGTAATGTGCCAGGCGATTACTCAGGTTGTCGTATTGATTCACCCAAAATGAATTCTCAATTTCCTTGTTTAGACGAGCTGCAACGGAGTAGTAGGAATCGGGATGGTCGGGTGAAACATTCGTAGGACACACATGGACTTCAGCCCCAACCGCGCGAAGAATGTCCATCTTTTCCTTACTCTGTTTGTCGCTCAGTGTGCAAATGAGTTTATAACCTTTGACAATCGCTGCCAAGGCTAATCCCATTCCTGTGTTTCCACTCGTGCATTCGATCAGCGTACCACCCGGTTTGATGTCGCCACGTGCTTCAGCGTCTTCCACCATCTTCAGGGCCATGCGATCCTTCACGCTGTGACCGGGGTTGAAATATTCCACTTTGGCTAGTATAGTTCCGGGAATATCTTCCGCTATTTTGTTCAACTTCACCATCGGTGTGTTGCCAATGGTTTCAAGGATGTTGTTCTTAATGTCCATTCAATATTCGAATCTGGCGCGAAGGTAATTTTACCCCTAAGATTCAATTGAGATTTGACCGAATAGTTAGTTAAATCGAATGGACTTAACGGGATCGATTCGTGTGATGAGCAACGCTGGGAGCATCATCATGATCATGGATACCGCAATGCTACCCAAGTTGATTAGGAGTAAAGTGGGTAAATCAAATAGAATCGGAACGTGATCTACGTAGTAGTTTGACTTGTCTAGTTTGAATAAGTGAAACTGCTGTTGAAGTAGTCCCAGGCCTAAACCGATAACATTTCCCCAAAAGGTACCGATCACGATTAGATAAGCGGCATTGTACAGAAATACTCGGCTGATGCTTCTATTGTTGGCACCCATTGCTTTCAGCAAACCAATCATGTTTGTTCGCTCCAGAATAAAAACAAGCAATGCCGTGATCATGTTAATTCCGGATACTAGAATCATCAGGGTCAAGATGATGACCACATTCAAATCCTGAAGTTCTAGCCATCCAAAAATTTCCATGAATTGATCCGTGACTTTCAGCGTATTGAATTCCCAGCTAATATGGTCGCTGATGATTTGATCAAGCTTGGTGAGGTCATCAAAGGACTTGAGGGTTACTTCAAAACCCGCAACCTGATTCTCGTCCCATCCGTTCAGTTTTTGGACATGCTTGATGTCGCAGATTAAAATATTAGCATCGAATTGATCCATTCCGCTTTCATAAATACCTCCAATAACAAACCTGCGCTTTCGCTCTTTTTCATCCTGAATGAACACCACCGTGATCTTCTCGCCAAGCTCCAAATTCAGTTTGTCAACGATGTATTTGGAAAGAACGATGCTATCCGATTTCGTGCTGTCTGCAAGGTGAAACACAGAACCTGAGATCAAGTTTTGCCGGAAGAAACTCCATTCGAAATCGCGATCAATTCCTTTGGCCAGCACACCGTGAATCTCGCCATCCGCCACGATGATCCCGCTTTTGTAGGCATGCACATTCACGTTGCTAACACTTGGTTCCGCTTTAATCGCCTCCACAAAATCTTGGTTGCGATCAACCGGTTTGATGCCGAGTGTGTTGGATGGATTGTAGAGTGAAATTTGAAGATGGGACCCAAAGCCAAGTACCTTCTTTCGAATTTCATCCTGAAAGCCGGTAACAATGGCTACAGAAAGAATCATGACCGACATTCCGATGGCTATTCCAGCCACCGCAATTTTCACAATGGCCGAGCTGCTTCTTCCGGTTATGCCTTTTCTTCGGCCACCGATCATTTTTCTCGCAAGAAGCAATTCGTATCGCAAAGTCTGAGTGTTTAAAACTTAGCCTGACAAGGGTCTATGACGCTGTGAAGATGCGGAATTTTGACAACGTAAAAGGGTAGGATGAAGGCTGTACATACATTGATATTATTGGCGATTTACGCGCAAATTTCTGTCGGGCAGAACCTGTACAAAACGGATAAGGACATCACGGTAGCTGCCAAGCGCTATGATCAATACGCATATCTTTTGAAGGATAAGAATGTCGGGGTAGTTGGAAATCACACAACAATAGTTGACTCCGTTCACTTGGTTGACTTCTTGATTTCGAAGGACGTGCATGTGAAAAAGGTATTCGCTCCAGAACACGGATTTCGCGGCAAGGCTGATGCAGGGGAGAAGGTGGACGATGGAAAGGATGCCAAAACAGGATTGCCTGTAATCAGCCTGTATGGTTCACATAAGAAACCCACGAAAGTCGATTTGGAAGGATTGGACGTGGTTGTTTTCGATATTCAAGATGTGGGGGCACGTTTCTATACGTACATATCCACAATGACCTATGTGATGGAAGCTTGTGCTGAGAATGGTGTGTCTGTTTTAGTGCTGGATCGTCCAAATCCGAATGGGTTTTATGTGGACGGTCCGATCTTAAAGCCTGAGTACAAGTCTTTTGTGGGAATGCTTCCAATTCCAATTGTGCATGGCATGACAGTGGGAGAGTTGGCGAAAATGATCAACAACGAGGGCTGGTTGGAGAACGGTGTGAAATGCGAGTTGACTGTGATTCCATGTGATGGTTACGAACACCGCGATATCTATGTGTTGCCCATTAAGCCATCGCCAAACCTTCCGAACCAGAATGCCATTTTGCTCTATCCTTCCTTGTGCTTGTTTGAGGGAACGGATTTTAGCGTGGGCCGTGGAACCGACACGCCTTTTGAAGTTTTTGGTCATCCAAACATGGCACAAGGATCTTTTGTGTTTGTTCCCAAAAGCACGGATGGTGCAAAGAACCCCAAGCACGAGGGAGTGCCTTGCATAGGGTGGGACTTAACCGAATTCGGAGGTAAGAATGTTCAGGATAAAAAGGAATTGATCATCGATTACATTGTGAATGCGTACCGCAACTTTCCACAACCTGAAAAGTTCTTCTTGACCAATGGATTCTTCAACAAATTGGCTGGAACAGATGAGTTGCAGAAACAAATTCAGTCCGGGTTAACAGCCGATCAAATTCGCGCCTCTTGGAGAGACGAATTGTCGGAATTCAAGCAGTTGCGAAGAAAGTACCTGCTTTACAAGGACTTTGAGTAGGTCTACGCCTTAGCTGAAGCCAAGTCTTCAATAGCTTCTTCACTCAACTTGCCAGGGTAGGCTACGAGTGCGGCTCTCAGAACTTCAACCGCCAAACTAAGCTTATCCTTTTCAAGGACGTATGCCAAGCGTACTTCACGCGTTCCCAAACCTTTTGAAGCATAGAATCCTTCAGCCGGAGCCATCATGACAGTAGCGCCTTTATGTTCGAAGTCACTCAATATCCATTGGCAAAATTTCTCCGCACTGTCCACAGGTAATTCAGCCATTGCATAGAAGGCACCGCCCGGCATTGGGCAAGTGACACCCTCAATGCCATTCAGTCCGTTCACCAAAAGGTCTCTGCGAGAAACGTATTCTGTTATGACGTCATCGAAATAGGACTGCGGAGTTTGCAAAGCTGCTTCGCCAGCAATTTGCCCTAAAGTTGGTGGGCTTAATCGTGCCTGTGCAAATTTCAATGCCGTCTTCATCACATCCTTGTTGCGACTCACCATGGCTCCTACACGCGCTCCACACATGCTGTATCGCTTTGAAACAGAGTCAACAACAATGGCGTGCTGGTCAATGCCTTCCATGTTCAGGATTGAGTAGTGCTCACGGCCATCGTAGCAGAATTCTCGGTAAACCTCATCTGCAAACAGGAACAGGTCGTTCTCCAAAACGATCTGGCAGAAGTGTCTGCAATTCTTCCTTAGTATACAAGTAACCGGTTGGGTTTCCAGGATTGCAAATGATGATGCCTCTTGTTCTAGGAGTGATCAGTTCTCTGAACTTCTCGATTGGAGGCAAGGCATACTTGTCTTTCAAGTAGGTCGTGATGGGTCTTAAAATGACTTGTGCTTCCAGTGCGAATCCGTTGTAGTTCGCATAGAATGGCTCAGGAACAATCACTTCATCATCCGGATTGAAGCATGTCATCATGGCAAACATGATAGCTTCTGACCCGCCATTGGTAACGATGATGTCTTCATGGGTCACGTTGATGCCATTGTCTACATAATACTTAGCAAGACCTTTTCTGTACGACTCAAAACCTGCACTGTGACTGTATTCAATCACTTTGCGATCCATGTTCTTGATGGCGTTCAAAGCCACTTCTGGAGTCTCAATGTCAGGCTGACCAATATTTAGATGGATCACATTCTTTCCTGCAGCGATTGCCTTTTCGGCATATGGCACGAGCTTTCTGATGGGAGACTCGGGCATTGCATAGCCCTTTTTTGAAATAAACGGCATGGTATCTGGCTTTGTGATTGTTTGAAGAGGCACAAAGATAGTTCGGTATTGGCAACGGTGGGAAACAAAAAACCCTCGCCATAGGCAAGGGTTAAAATTGAACTAGTTCCTCGGAAAAAAATCAGTTTGCCGAAGGAGCCATCGTAGGCTCAGCAGCCGGCATCGCAGCGTCTGGTTTCGGTGCTGCTTCAATGTTTCCTTTGATTCGAATCACTTTAGTCGCAGCATTTCCTGCATTAGACGTGATCGTTACAGACTTGTTGATAGGACCAACTCGCTTGCTATCATACTTCACCTTGATCTCACCTGTTTCTCCCGGTGCGATTGGCTCACGTGGCCAAGTTGGAACCGTACATCCGCATGATCCCTTGGCATTAGAGATGATCAATGGTTCTGTACCAGTGTTTTTGAATGTGAAAACTGTGCTGGCATCGCCATGCTGTTTCATATTTCCGAAGTCGTGAACTTCTTTTTCAAATTCGATCGATGCTCCACTTTTTGGCGCTGCTGCTTCTTGAGCGAAAGAACCAAGTGACATCATCAGAAGGGCGCTAAGCGCAACAAATAGTTTCTTCATGGTTTCGGTTTTTATCACGGTCAAATTTAGGTGTGATGATTTTGTTGATGGATCGTTTAACACAGAATTAAGAATTGTCTACAATCAATCTTTACTGAGCCGGGCCCGCCACAGTTCCTTTAATTCTCAATTCCGTTGGTGAGTTTGGATCGTTGGAATCGATGGTCACCGATTTTTGAAATGGGCCGGTGTTTTTAGCATCATATGTCACTTTGATCTTACCTGTTTTGCCCGGCATAATTGGCGCCTTTGGATACTCAGGAACAGTACAACCACAAGATCCTTCAGCTCCGGAAATAATCAGCGGAGCCGTGCCGTCATTGGTAAATTCAAACTCATAAGTGGCCGGAACACCTTGCTTGATGTCTCCGAAATCATGGTTTTTGTCATCGAATGACATGCTCTGTGACCATGCGAGAGGCGCAAGTAAAAGACTCGCGATAACGGTTAAAAATGCTCGTTTCATTTGTTTTTTGGTTACTTGAGTCAAATGTAGTTTCGGATATGTTCAACTATTAATGATTAACGAGCCTTTAACAGCGAAGAGACTTTACTTTTGCCGCTCGCTGAAAAAAGGTAGAATGAGTGAATTGTCAACGCGGTATAATCCCGCATCGGTAGAGGAAAAGTGGTATAAACACTGGATGGATAAGGGATATTTTAAGTCTATGCCTGATCCAAATAATGAAAAATATACTGGGGCTTTCACGGTTGTTATCCCTCCACCGAATGTGACCGGTGTTTTGCACATGGGCCACATGCTCAATAACACCATTCAAGACATCCTGATCAGAAAGGCAAGGTTGGAAGGCAAGAACGCGTGCTGGGTTCCGGGCATGGACCACGCATCGATTGCCACAGAAGCGAAAGTGGTGAAACGCCTGCGCGAAAAAGGCATCAAGAAGTCAGACATTGGGCGGGAAGAGTTTCTGAAGCATGCTTGGGAATGGAAGGAAGAATATGGTGGGGTCATTCTCGAACAGTTGAAGAAGCTTGGTGCCAGTTGCGATTGGGATCGCACACGCTTCACTATGGATGAGAAGTACTACGAAAGCGTCCTTGACACATTCATTCACTTGTATGATAAGGGGTTGATTTATCGCGGTGCGCGCATGGTGAATTGGGATTGCGAAGCATTGACCGCTGTTTCTGATGAAGAAGTCATTCATACCGAGGAGAACGGAAAACTTTACAGCGTTCGATATCAGGTAGCTGGAACGAACGAATTTGTCACGATCGCCACAACACGTCCGGAAACCATTGTTGGAGACTCTGCCATTTGTGTTCACCCTGACGATGAGCGATACAAACACTTGCATGGCAAGAAGGCCATTGTACCTATCGTGAATCGAGAGGTTCCGATCATTCAAGATGAATACGTGACCATGGATTTTGGAACCGGGTGCTTAAAGGTGACTCCGGCTCATGATGCGAATGACTACGAGTTGGGCTTGAAACACAACTTGGAAACCATCGACATTTTGAACGCCAATGGAACGCTGAGTGAAGCTGCCCAGGTATTGGTGGGCGAAGATCGTTTCGAGGCGAGAAAGAAAATTGTTCCGCTTTTGGAAGCGGCTGGAGCCTTGGTGAAAGTGGAGGATTACCAGAATAAGGTTGGTCGTAGCGAACGTACCAATTCTGTGATCGAACCGCGTTTGTCTAAACAGTGGTTCGTGAAAATGAAACCATTGGCTGAACCAGCTTTGAAAGCGGTGGAAGACGGTGATGTGAAGTTCTATCCACAGAAATACGTGAACACCTATCGCTATTGGATGAGCAACATCAAAGATTGGTGCATCAGCCGCCAACTATGGTGGGGACATCGCATTCCTGCTTGGTATTTTGGCGAGGGAGACGATGACTTCGTGGTAGCGAAAACAGCAGAAGAGGCATTGAAAAAAGCTTCGGAAGCAGCGGGAAGAACGCTTGCAACGAATGATCTACACCAAGATGAAGACGTAATGGACACATGGTTCAGCTCATGGTTGTGGCCGATCAGTGTGTTTGATGGCTTTTATAAGCGCGATGAACTGGACTATTACTATCCAACGAACGACCTCGTTACCGGACCGGACATCATTTTCTTTTGGGTGGCTCGAATGATCATGGCGGGGTACGAGTTCGAAGGCAAAAAGCCCTTTGAGAACGTTTATTTCACGGGAATCATTCGCGATAAACTCGGACGAAAAATGTCCAAGTCATTGGGTAATTCACCTGATCCGATTGACCTGATTGAGAAATACAGTGCGGATGGCGTGCGACTTGGTTTATTGATGACGGCTCCTGCCGGAAACGACATTCCCTTTGATGATTCCATTTGCGAACAGGGCAGAAATTTCACTAACAAGATTTGGAATGCACTTCGCTTGATCAAAGGCTGGGAAGTGGCAGATAAGCCACAACCGGAGGTGAATAAGCTCGCGGTGGAGTGGTTGGAGAATCGCATCAACAAAGAAATTTCTGAGATCAACGATCACTACAAGAAGTATCGTTTGAACGATGCCGCGATGAGCATTTACAAATTGATTTGGGACGAATTCTGCTCTTGGTACTTAGAGGCGATTAAACCGGCTTATGGAGATAGCATTGACCAGACCACATTGGATTCGACCGTTTCGATGTTTGAAAAGCTCAGCACATTACTTCATCCAATGATGCCATTCATTAGTGAAGAAGTGTGGCACGGGCTGAAGGAGAGAAGTGAAGGCGATTGCGTATTCAAATCCAATTGGCCGGTGGCTAATCCGGCAGACGAGACAATGATTTCAGACTTTGAATTGGTTAAGTCCATCATCACCGAAGTGCGCTCTATTCGTGCTTCCAAATCTCTTTCTCCTAAAGAACAGTTAGCGCTTTACCAAAAAGCAGGAAAAGGATCATACAGCCGATTTGAGTCTGTATTGGTGAAATTGGCGAATGTGGATGTTCACTGGTCTGCCGCTCCGGAAGGACCTTCAGGTTCATTTATTCTGGGAACACTTGAATTCACTGTGCCCCTGACAGGCCTTGTTGATGCGGGAGAGGAAAAATCCAAGTTGGAGGAGGAGTTGGCCTACCAAAAAGGATTCCTGAATTCGGTATTGAAAAAGCTGAGCAACGAAAAGTTTGTAGGTGGAGCACCTGAGGCCGTTGTTGCAGCCGAGCGTAAGAAGCAGAATGATGCGGAAACCCGTATTAAATCTATTGAAGAAAAGCTGGCGACCCTGGGATGATGTTGACCAACATCCGAGTTCTATTACTGGTTGTATTTCCTGTTTTCACTGCAACGGTTGAAGCACAGATTGTCAATGTTGAATCCCAGCGACCTGGAGCTACGGACGATGGGTGGCATGCGAATATTAATCTCAACTTAAGCTTCCAGAGGAATACTACTGATATACTAACCTATGGCAACAAGAGTATGGTGCAATGGCAGCAAAACAGGAATCGATTGCTGTTGCTCACCGATCTTAATCGGGTTCAGGCAGCGGGTGCTGACTTTGTGAATCAGGGTTATTTGCATGCCCGATACAACTATCACCTCGATCAGAAAAAACGGTTTTCAATAGAGGCATTTCAACAGCTCCAGTTCAACACCGTTCAGCTAATAGAGCTGCGCTACTTAGCAGGCGTGGGTCCCAGTTGGAATGTGATTGAACATGACTCGTTGAAGTTTAGAGTGGGTTCTTTGCCGATGTATGAATACGAAGAGCTGACCACCGATGCCATTGAGCGAAACATTCGCCAAAGCACCTACCTGTTGTTTTTCATTGACTTTGGTTTTTGCGAGTTTCAAACCATTAACTACTACCAGCCTAAGTGGGGACAATGGTCAGACTATCGACTGAGTAGCGCAAATACGCTGGAGTTTACGATCAGAACTTGGCTTAAATACAACGTGTCCTTCAATCTGTTGATGGACAGCGGAGTGCCCGCTGGAATTCCGGAGCTGGTTTTTACGTTTAGGAATGGATTGGGGGTGGAGTTTTAAGCAAACCTTGTATCAGACATAACCCATCATCCAATAACTTGCGTAGCCAATCCACTCGTGAAAGAGCACGTTCCAGAAGCCTAGCACAAAACCATCCGGCAGGAGCATATCCGGGGTAAAGGGCATGCTCGTGTTCATCGGGTCAGTGGTGTATGGAACAACCTTCAGTCCGGCTTTTTCAAAACAAGCAATAGCCCTTCGCATATGAAAGCCCGATGTGATCAGCAGTATCGGTTTCCGATCCAAGTGTTCATCCTTCAAAAGGTCAGCGGTAAAAACCGCATTCTCATGCGTGTTTCGTGAATTCGATTCAATCAGGAATTTTCTATCCGGTATATTAATTTGTTCCAAGTATTCTTCTAGAAACAACGCCTCTCGCATCTCAGGTGCAGACACATAGCCGCTACCACCGCTTACCACCAATTTCTTGATCTTTTTCATCTCCAATAGTCGAAGTGCCTGATTGAAGCGGTCTGCGCCCAAGCGAAACGTGAGACGGTTGCTGGTAGTGTCAAAAGAGGAGAATCCACCGAGGACAACTCCTACAGCATAGTCATCTAATTCTTCGTCTGTAATGATAGGAACCTCCCAGGCAGCCATGAACCAACCTAGAATCAACGGGCTACTGAATACAAGTAACACTGTAATTGCTGCAATCCTCAACCTTCTGGCGAAGCGTTTCCAAATAATACTGGCTATTAGCAGCATAAACACCCAAATCATGGGCATAGTCAGCACGGAGAGTATTTTGGATAGTAAGAAGAACATTATTTATTGGCTGTGTATAAGAGAATTGCTCCCGCAACGAAAGCAAATCCTACTACCATGGTTATTACAGTCGCTATGATAAATCTGATTAAGCCTGAAATAACGCTGGTTTGGAATGCCTTGATGTAGAAGTATATTGTGTAAAGAATGAAAAATCCTGATAGGCTTTCCCAGTATGGGTCGATCGAAGGTATAAATGCAGAGAAAATGAAATCAAGCGGTAACTGAGCCAAGGTCATGGCTGAATAACCGAAGGCATTTATGACCAAGTGTTCAGCGAAATTTAGTTTAGCGTTGCCAAATGCAATCCACGTTCCCAAAGAAAGCAACGGCACACTCAGCATCATAAATACATCGGTGTATTCCATGACAACTTTAAGTCCTGTAGTGGGGTCATTAGGGTCAATACCTACAATTTCCGCGAACGACATTCCAAATGCGCTTACGATCAGTGCGGACAGTGTGACCGCGGTGAAAAGCATGCGAAACGGATTCATATATCTCAATCGATCACCCGAAATGAAATTTGATATCACCTCGTGCGGATTTTTCCAAAGCATGATTGCAGTGTAAATCAATCCACGTTCAAGATTGAAAAGGTTTTGCATAGCATCCGTAAACAATACTCGTAGCGTGAGTCTTGGATGCGAAACATTCCTATGACAAGTGTTGCACAGATCGTTCGGTTTGTGATTGGTTGTCATTGTATCCGTCATTGCGAACAAAGCTACATTTGGCAACGAATTGTGATAGACCTAGAGTGAAAGTTTGCATAGTAGGAACGGCTTGGCCGTATAGAGGTGGGTTAAGCGCCATGAATGAGCGCTTAGCAAAGGAGTTCGTGGATCAAGGTCACGAAGTGGAGGTCATCACCTTCACGCTTCAATATCCGAGCTTCCTTTTTCCAGGAAAATCTCAGTTTGATGATCGACCTCAGCCACCTTTTACGATCAAACGGATGATCAACTCAGTGAATCCGTTCAATTGGTTTAAGGTTGGGAATTACATCAAAGATTCGGCACCGGACTTAGTAATTGTGAAGTATTGGATTCCATTCATGGGGCCGTGTTTTGGAACCATTTTACGCCTTGCTAGACATGGCAGCAAGATGAAAGTGGTATCCATTCTCGACAACTTGATTCCACACGAGAAACGACCAATGGACATGGCCTTTAGTCGGTATTTTGTCAAAGCTGTGGATGGATTCATCACGCTATCGAAGAGCGTGCTGAATGACATCAACGAATTCGACCAAGTGAAACCGAGAAAGTTCAGCCCGCATCCCGTGTATGACAGTTTTGGTGAAGTTGGAGACAAGGGTGAGGCTCGGAAGAATCTGGGATTAGATCCGGAAGGAAAGTATATACTGTTTTTCGGATTCATCCGGGACTACAAAGGCTTGGATATGTTGTTGGAAGCCATGGCCGATGATCGAATCAAGAATTCAAACGTGAAGTTGATGGTGGCCGGGGAGTACTATTCGAACGAAGAGAAGTACCAAGAAATTATCAACCGATTGGGTATTTCAGATCGATTGGAACTCTTCACTCAATTCATTCCGGACAATGAAATCGGAATGTATTTCAATGCGGCTGACTGCGTTGTACAACCCTATAAAACCGCTACGCAGAGTGGCGTCACTCAGATCGCCTATCACTTCGAAAAACCAATGATCGTCACGAACGTGGGTGGCTTGCCAGAGATCGTTCCCGATGGTCAGGTGGGGTATGTCTGTGAGGTAAACCCAACGTCCATTGCCGACTCGATATTGAAATTCTATGATGCGGACGTCAATCGATTTTCGCTGAAAATCAAGGAGAAGCAAAAGGAATATTCGTGGGCAACTATGATTAACAACGTCTTCACAGTCGTTGGCATGTGATGGAGTATATTCGCCCGCAATGATGTATCGTAGCAAAGCGCCATTGCGCATAGGTTTTGCAGGCGGAGGAACAGACGTTTCTCCTTATTCTGATCAGTATGGCGGAGCCATTCTCAATGCTACAATTCAACTCTATGCCTACGCGAGTATCGAACCAACGAACGATGGAAAGGTCACTTTCATTGCAGCTGATCATGGTAAAACCTTAGAGTTTGAAAGTACTGAGGAGCTTCCGACAGGTGGTGGGCTTGATCTGCAAGTTGGCGCCTATAATCGCATCGTCAAGCAGTTTTCGAAGAAGCCATTATCATTCAAAATGACCACGTTCATAGATGCACCATCAGGCTCTGGCCTTGGAACGTCCTCTACATTGATGGTTGCGATCTTGGGTGCATATTCTGAGTGGCTAAGTCTACCACTCGGTGAATATGACATGGCACATTTAGCGTATGAGATTGAGCGCATTGATTTGGAAATGGTAGGAGGAAAACAAGATCAGTACTCGGCCACTTTTGGTGGATTCAATTTCATTGAGTTTTACGCGGACGATAAAGTCATTGTGAATCCATTGCGAATCCGTGACATCTACGCCAACGAATTGGCGCATAACCTGTTGCTTTTTTACACTGAAACGAGTCGCGAATCAGGACACATCATTTCGAAGCAACGAGAAAACGTAACTGCCAATCAAAGCGCAGCTGTTGAAGCTATGCATAAGCTAAAGGAGCAGAGCGTGATGATGAAGGAGGCGCTACTTAAAGGTGAGATTGATCGTATGGGTGACATCTTACAATTTGGCTGGGAGAATAAGAAACGAATGGCAGAAGGTATCAGCAATCCTATGATCGATGCCTTCTATGATGCTGCTATTTCAGCCGGTGCAACAGGAGGAAAGATATCAGGTGCAGGTGGTGGAGGTTTCATGATCTTCTATTGCCCGAACAACACCAGACATGCAGTGATCAAATCCCTCAAGGAAATGGGCGGAAAGATTCAACCATTTCAATTCAGTAAAGAAGGACTACTTACATGGAAAGCAAAATAAAGTCGATCATTCAGGACTCCATTCAAACCAAGGAACGCCTTTTGGCTGACCAAAAGGTTGTAGATGCAATTGGCCATTGTGTCACGTTGTGGGTCAATTGTTTGAAGGCCGATGGTAAGGTTTTGTTTTGCGGAAATGGGGGCAGTGCGGCAGATGCGCAACACATTGCAGCCGAATTAAGCGGACGATTTTATAGTGATCGTGATCCGTTGTTCGGTGAAGCTTTGCATGTAAACACGTCCTATTTGACGGCTGTTGCGAATGACTATTCGTATGATGAAGTATACTCCCGATTGATCAAAGCCAAAGGTCGAAAAGGTGATGTGTTAGTGGGTATATCCACTAGTGGAAACTCCGGAAACATTGTGAAAGCATTGGAGCAAGCGAAGGTTCAGGGAATGCACACCATTGGCTTTACGGGTGAAACAGGTGGGAAAATGCGAGAGGTGTGCGATGTGTTGATCAACATTCCATCAACCGACACACCGCGAATTCAGGAATCACACATCTTGGTTGGTCACATCATTTGCCAGCTGGTTGAAGAAGTCATGTTTTGATGGCAAATCGCTCGGCTATCATATTGGCGGGCGGCTTTGGCACCAGATTGCAATCTGTGGTAGCTGACGTTCCGAAGCCGATGGCTGAGATTGCAGGTCGTCCTTTTCTCGAATACTTACTCAATTATTTGATCTACTTCGGGGTAGATGAGATAGTGATGTCTACGGGACATTTAGCACATGTTGTCAGCGAGCATTTTGGTAGCAACTATAGAACTGCTAGGATCAAGTATGCGGTTGAGGAAAGTCCTCTGGGAACAGGCGGTGCGATCAAATATGCGATGAGTCAATGCTCAGCTTCTCAAGTGTTGGTGATCAATGGGGATACATTCTTTGATGTGAATTTGAACGAGGTCTTTGATTCACATCTAGGTGCTGAGATCACCATGGTTTTGCGACCGATAGAAAATCCTGATCGATTTGGAACCGTTGAGTTGGACTCGAAAAACAGGGTAGTCGCCTTTCATGAAAAGCGTGCAGGATTGGAGCTAGGAATGATCAATGCGGGAACATATTTGATGAATATAAGCGTATTTGATTCATTCGATTTACCGCAGCGATTTTCCATTGAAACAGAGTTTTTTGCAAAACACTGTGCTGACCTGAAGATCAATGGATTTGTCAGAGATGGCTATTTCATTGACATTGGTATACCCGAAGAATACAAACGAGCAAATGAAGAATTTCGATCCTTCCGTTATTGATTCCAGCTGGACGCTATTTCTTGATCGCGATGGTGTGATCAATAAGCGCATTGTGGATGACTATGTCAAGCACTATCACGAATTCGAATTTTTGGATGGAGTGCTGGAGGCGTTGAAACTTTTGAACCCCGTTTTTGATCGAATTGTGGTTGTGACTAACCAACAAGGAATTGGAAAGGGTGTGATGACTGAGCGTGACCTATTAGCTATTCACGAACACATGCTGGCCGAGGTGTTTACTGAAGGAGGTCGAATTGATGCCATATTTCACTGTCCTGAGCTAGCAGAAAATGATCCTGCATGTCGTAAGCCAAACACAGGAATGGCCATTGAGGCACGCGAACAATTTCCTGAGATTGACTTTTCAAAATCCATTATGGTGGGGGATAGCGATTCGGACATGGAGTTTGGAGAACGACTTGGAATGCGTTGCGCCTTCATTGGGGAAAATTCGGCCTATGAGCCGTTTCCCGCGCTCATTCACTTTGCTAAGCGAATAACTTCTGAATAATCCAAAAGATTATGCGTTAGAATGAATCTACTTTTGGTTTGATGAGAAAGCTGATTCTAATAAACGTCCTAGTGCTTATATCGCTGAGCATCATTGCTCAAGATGGAAAGTTCAACCAAACGGATGCTCAAGGTCGAAAACAAGGCACTTGGATGAAGTATTACGAGCCTGATGAAAAGGGTAAGGAGCAAGTCAGATATGAAGGACAGTTCAAGAACGATAAGCCTGTTGGAACATTCTTCTACTATTACCAAACTGGGGAAAAAAGCTCCGAGGTGTCTTATATAGGCGAAGACGGAGTTCAGTCGGATGCCAAGTTTTTTCACGTGAACGGTACTGTGATGGGAGAGGGGAAGTACCTAAATCAGAAGAAAGATGGCGTTTGGAAATACTATGATGACCAGACTATTTTGAGTTCTGTGGAACCATATAAGGCAGGAAAGTTAGAAGGTGTCGTTAAGGTTTATTTCCTGAACGGAAAGGTTGCAGCGGAGATTCCATATGTCAATGGACTTAAGAATGGTCCTTTTGTGGAGTACTTTTCTGATGGGTCAGTTCGAATGCAGGGTACATACCAAGACAATACTTACACGGGAGAATACGTCCAAAACTTCCCAACTGGTAAGCCAATGATCAAGGGACAATACACTGCTGCCGTTAAGGATGGATTGTGGATTTACTACGCAGATGACGGTCGAGTTAAAGCCCAGCAAGTCTTCAAGAAGGGCAAAATGATCAAGGAAAAGATCGAAGACGGTTTTGAGCCCACGGAAGTTCCAATTGATATTGAGGAGAAGGACAAAATTGACGAACAAAAGCTTCTTGACGAATACTACAAGCAGACTGAAATGGGCAAGTAGCTGTTCGAACCTACGATTGTCCTCCGTGCAATTATCATTACTCCGATTTCATTTCTGGCTTTCCCATTTCGGGAATAGATTTCCATATTGATTTAGTTATTGTCTCTTGTTGGTCACTTAATTCATTGAAATAGAGCAATGTAGAGTTCTTTTGTGTTTGGTATTCATTTGGCATCGGATTCTTCAAAATGATCGATATGAAAAACCAAATTTTTTTAATCAGCACAGCGGCAGTTTTGATGTTCAGTTCATGTTCACATGAAAAGTACACGAAGGAAATAGAGGATTTAAAAGTGAAGCTAATCGCGCTTAAAATCGAAACAGACAGGAATGCAGAATACATCACGGATTCATTAGAATGGGAGCTGAATAGAAATCTTAACGAGATTGAGCTCGACATTAATAACGTTTTGGAGAAGAATGGAGTTATAGTTGGTGAAGACGGAACAGGAATTGAGCATCACACCTCAACCAAGGAGGAGATTATACGGAGGGTTCAAACCTTTTCGGAGTTGTTGACTCATAATCGAAATAAGATTGATCATCTAATAACCAAGCTAGAGAAAGCCGAAAGCAATAACGATGCGTTGATCGCTTCGTTAGAAAAAACCAAATTAAGGTTAGAGAAACAGGAACGAACTATGGAAGAACTCTTCGTACAGCTTCAAGACGAACGAAGTAAGTATGGAGCGTTAGACGTAGGTTTCAGAATGCTTAAGGCGCAAAATGATTCTCTGAGTCACTGTTTGGGTGAGCTTGATCAAAAATTGCATACTGGATACTTAGTGGTGGGTGATTTTAGGGAGTTGAAAGAGAAAGGAGTCTTGAGCAAGGATGGCGGGTTGTTCACCCTAGGAGCTGCGCACGTTTTGGACAATGATTTTAATGAACGTCAATTTAGTCAAGTGGACATCAGAGAAAAGGTTAAGGTAAATGTTGGCGCCAGGAAGGCTGAGTTAATCACTGAGCATCCCACTAATTCCTATGAGTTTAAGTTGGATGGAAAGGAGGTCTCGTATCTGGAAATAAAAGATCCTCAAGAATTTTGGAGGGCAAGTAAATACATGGTGTTGGAGGTTAATTAGGTGCATGCCAATGTCAAAAAAGCGGTCAACATCGACCGCTTTTTTTGTTTGTATTGGTCTAAAACGAGGATGTCACAGATAAATCTGACCTTTGTGGCTGATTTGGAGGAAAATTGAGCAAGAACGGAAGGATATTGGTGGCGATGAGTGGCGGAATTGATAGTTCCGTTGCTGCGATGCTTTTGCATGATGAGGGATATGAAGTGGTAGGAATGACCATGAAGACTTGGGACTATGCCACGAGCGGGGGAGCGAGAAAAACTACAGGTTGCTGCAGCCTTGATGATATTAATGATGCGCGCAACTTAGCGGTGTCAAAGGGCTTTCCTCACATGATTCTGGATATACGAGAAGAGTTTGGTGATTTCATCATTGACAACTTTGTGGAGGAATATTTGGCTGGT
Source organism: Flavobacteriales bacterium (assembly GCA_041391765.1). Taxonomy (GTDB): domain Bacteria; phylum Bacteroidota; class Bacteroidia; order Flavobacteriales_G; family Salibacteraceae; genus SHAN690. Next base: position 85,051 of record JAWKNJ010000024.1, read on the forward strand.
CGAACCCCAAATCCCTGCATCATGTGCAATACCCACATCAAATGGGATGCACTTCTACGGAGAGCGGATCATTTGGATTGCGAGTTTATCGCCACAGGTCATTATGCGAATAGCAGGAAAGAGAATGGTCGCTACGTGATTTCGAAGGGACTTGATGAGAACAAAGATCAGTCATACGTGCTTTGGGGTTTAAAACAAGAAGCATTGGCGCGAACCAAGTTCCCATTAGGGAAATTCACAAAACCTGAAATCCGACAAATGGCTTTTGATCAGGGCTTTGAAGAGCTGGCGAAGAAGAATGAAAGCTATGAGATCTGCTTCGTTCCGGATAATGACTATCGCGGTTTTTTAAACAGAAAGGTGGATGGATTGGAAGAACGTATGACAGGTGGGAAGTTCATGGATGCACAAGGCAACGTACTGGGCGATCACCGCGGTTATCCATATTACACGGTAGGTCAGCGCAAGGGCCTGGGAAAGGCGTTTGGCGAACCCATGTTTGTGACTAGAATTGACCCTTTAACCAATACTGTATACTTAGGCCGGGAGGATGAACTTCAGGCCAGCACCATGTTTGTGCGAAACCTGAATCTTCAAAAGTTTGTTTCGATCGATAACGGTCACGAAGCCTTGGTCAAAATTCGCTACAAGGACAAAGGAGCAATGGCGAGCATGTTCAACGAACCTGAGGGGAGGATGCGGGTTGAATTTGCGCACAATGTTAGTGCTATTGCCCCAGGTCAAAGTGCGGTGTTCTATGATGGTCAGGATGTGATAGGAGGAGGTTTCATTGCCAGGGAAAAAGAGATACCCATCGAGCATTCAAGGCGCATTATCCGAAATGAAAAGGTGAAGGGTTGAAACTCCAGATCGCAATACTGTTTAGTAGCCTATTCGCGCTGGTGTCTTGCAAGGAGCCCCAATCCATCGAATCCATTGACTTCGCTTATTCCTACTTGCCGTTGAACGTTGGCAGCTACATTGACTATTCAGTGGATTCAGTGGTTTATAACGACTTTGACCAAACGGTTACCACCCATCGATTCATCCTGCGTGAAACTGTCGCAGAAATATTCGAAGATGCCACAGGCAGACAAGCATTTAGAATTGAGCGATCGAAGAAACATCCTGATTCATTGTATTTCGAGGTTTCAAATTCCTATTCAGTAGTGTTGGACAAGGTGAGGGCAGAACGAACTATTGATAATCGGCATCAAATGATCTTGAAATTTCCTCCAAAAACAGGCGAGAGCTGGGATGGGAATGTTTTTAATGCGGATGATGAGCAGGACTTTGAGTATGCCTATGTTCATCGACCCGAATCCATTGGAGTGTTCACCTTTGATTCGACCCTTCGCGTTATTCAGGAAAACGACACCGACAATTTCGTCATCAAGGCATTTTCCGAGGAGCGATATTCTACCGGAATTGGATTGGTTTATAAAGAGTTTCTTCACATCGAAACCAATTTTGACATCGATTCCGGGCTGCACTGGACGCAGACCATTTTGGACTATTCCAATTAGGTTCGTTTAATTGTTAGCCTCAGACCTTCGGCTTGTTGAATCGCTGAGTACAACTCATACACTTCCCTAATATTTTTTGATTCCACTTTTTCTTCCTTGATGATCAGGTTTGAGTAAATCAAAAGTGATGAAGCTTCAGCTTTGACTTTTAGTTGATATGTCCCAAATCCGTTTTGAATGCTGATGTCCTCAGGCAAGTCAATGAAACTCACGTTTTCGTTTATCTGAATCTGGAAGGAAAAGCGATCTGCCAGTAAGAAGTCAGAATAATAATCCAGAATTCGATTCGCTGTGTCAACGCTGATATCAATGTGATTAATCCAACCGCTCAGATCCAGAGTGAATTCGTCAGCCTTTGTTTTATGAATTGGCTTAGCGTCAAATTCATATTTGATTTTGGTTTCGAAGGGAAATAAGGTGTTGGTGTCAGTTACCTCAAAACGAGCATTTGAAAATGTGGAAATAGTTTCCCAGATTTTCTGGTTGTACTGCTCGTCAACGTAGGGCATTTTTTCATCACAGAGATAAAGCCCTCGACAAATGGTGCTGAATTGTCCTGAAAGTGAAGTCCTGCCTTTTACCGCAGCTTCATTCTTTTCAATGTCAATGGAACATTGAAGCGTAGTGTTTCTTGAATTGTCGGAGGATGTGCTGGATGGTGCCGTTGTCATCGGCCTGTCAATGTGCCAGCCCTGATGACGAGTGCCAAATGTTCGTTCAATATCCTCTCCTGCGAATGAGTGAAACTCCGAGTAGGTGATTGCCATGGGGCTACCTTCAAAGTAGAAGGGGAGTTCATCCACATAGTAACCGCAATTACGCGTTTTTGGTACGATATGGAGAAATTGTCCTGAATTGGTGATCACCGAAAAGATCGGGTCGGAGGTATAATATGGGCGTATGTATTGATTCGAAAGCTGACCTATGCGTTTGTCGATCGGTGTGGCCAGCACGTAACTTGTTCGCAGCTGATCCAAAATCGCAGCGTACGTTTCCAGTCGGTTCACATCTCGTATCGTTTTTGCTTTGAGGTCATCGCCAAAATTTTCTTCAATGATTCCTGAATAGAGAGCCGTGCTGTATGTAAATGTGTTTGCGATGTGATTGAATGGAGCGCGAATAAGATCTAGCCCTTCAGCATTAGCGCAGAGTTCGTTTGTGAAGGCCGCAAGAGTCTTATGCTGCTCATAGGTGGAGCCAATGTCAACGGCTATGCGGTTTTGAATGAAGCGATATTGCCGGCTTGAACAAATCCGGTGGTAGCTTGTTTTGTAGGCATCGCTTTTGTTGTCCGAAATCAGTGAGCAATTGTTGAAGTTGCGGAAATGGGTGATTACAACAACATGAGGAAGCTTTAAGTGTGGTCTACCATTTACATCGGACAGGGCAGCCGGAAGTTCATCGAATTTCCACTTGTCCATAATCATGTCCGATTGAAAACTGCTGTGAGGTTCAGCACCGTTTTGATAAGTAAAGATTGCCTGAGCGGCTTCCGATTTAGAAATCCGTATGGTCACATCTTTCTTTGGAACTACGCCATGGAAGAATATTCGAAAGGAACCAAGTTCATGGGCATTTCCCGAATACGGAATCGAAAGCTTGTATTTCATGATGATGACATCGTCAACTCTGAGTGGAATGAGTTTGTATCGGTTCAGGGTCATAACTCCAACGGGAATATATGTGGCGTTTTTCGTGAGGTAGGATTTCTCAAGGACTCTCCTCTGCAGAATTTCAGCAACTTCCTTGTTTTCGGTATCAATACGGATATGTTTTCCGTGTCGAACTATCGTGATTTCGATTTCATCAACGCTGTAGTTGTTTAAATAGAAGGGTCGGATTCGGTGTTGAGCAACAATGTCACGGTAGATCGGATCAATTGCCTCAGGCAGTTCGATGCTTGACCAATCTGCGGCTCCCTTTTCGGTCAAGATTTTCAAATGTCGAGTGCACTCGATTTGGACGGTAGTCAGCGGAACATAGTTGTCGTAGTTCGTTTTACCGGAATTAAACTTGTAATGAATCTCCTCTTTTTCGATTTGATAAGGATACTGCCCCATGAGCAAGTTGCTCATAACCAACGTTATAATAAGCAGCCAAATTCTCATGCCATAAAGTAACCGAATTATAGCACAGAAAGTGTGATAAGGAAAGAACCAAGAGATGAATTGAGAATATGGAGACTTCGAGCTTAGCTTCTCAATCGAAAATGAGAAGGGTAATAGTTGTTCAGCCTGCCGGGAATGTTTTTCACCCACCCCAGCGCTATGCCTTCATAGCCCAAAAGCAGCCATTTTTTATTCGATAGATTCTCAAGCGATATGTTATTCTTTCTCAGGAATTCCAATGCCTGTTCAAGATTGAGGTTGACATCCAACTTAGAGGTTGGAGTCATGGCAAGACCGTGCAGCGGAATGGTGTCCTTGCCTTTAATTTCGAATGCTGGCAATCCAAGTGACTTAAAGGGCATGTTGGCCGGAATGTTAGACAGTACTCCGAACGGATCGATTACTCCAAACGCCTCATTAGACTTCGTCCACTGATTCGTGAATTGAGTGTTTGAAAAGGCACCTGCACTCTGCTGATCGAATGGCTTAAGTTTCATTGGCTGCTTGAGCCTTTTGGAGGAGGAAATTCCGGTTTTTCGGAGCACCGAAATGAATAACCCTTCGCCAGTAGAGATTCCCGGTAGCAGGTAGTAGCCAAGGCCGTTAGCGGGAAGAATGAAGTCCACAAAATCAGACAAGTCGGGCAATGCGATTTCGAATCCTTCTTGAATAAGTCGTTCAACTTGGGTTTCATTTTCGTGCGGATTCATGGTGCAGGTGGAATAGATCAGGTATCCCCCCTCATTAATCGAGTCACTCAGATCATTGAGGACATTTCTTTGAGTCAGAGCGCATTGTTCTACCAAGGAGTCAGACCATTGCTTGATGGCATAATCATCCTTGCGAAACATTCCTTCACCCGAACACGGGGCGTCAACCAAAATCAGGTCGAAGGTCACATGCAGTGATGCGATTTTTTCACTGGATAGTTGGGTAACTCCGTGATGAGCAGAACCCCACTTCATCAGGTTCTCGCTGAGAATGTTGTTTCTCTTAGTATCAACTTCATTGCAGATTAAAAATCCTTTGTGCGATAGATAATCGGAAAGGATGATCGATTTGCCACCCGGGGCGGCACAGGCGTCTAATGCGAGAATGCCATCGTGATCAAATTCGAGCTGTCGAAGCACTTCTTCCAAGACCATGCTTGAAGAATCCTGCACATAGTAAACTCCGGCATGGAACAACGGATCGAGTGCGAAATTCGGTCGCTCTGTAAGGAGTCTTCCATGATTTGACCACGGAACCGGCTTTTCGTTTTCAAATCGATTTGAAGGTTTGCTGGAATTTAATCTGACAGAAACGCTCGGTTCTGAATTCAGCCCGTCCAAGATTCGATCGCGAATCTCAGATCCAAAATGGGAGTCTAGGTTTTGAATAAATTTCAGAGGTAGTTGCTCCATGAACCTACAAGATCGGGATAGGCGAGTGCTGTTTTGAGTTCTCGAAGGTATAGCTCGCGCTCCACTTCGATGGCTCCTAACGAGGCCAAATGATCGGTATACAGTTGGCAATCGATGAATTGAAATCCATTGTTTGAGACGAATTCATGCAAATGGTAAAAGGCCACTTTGGAGGCATCAGTCTCCGTGCTGAACATGGATTCGCCAAAGAATGCACGGCCGAGTGAAACACCGTAAAGTCCGCCAACCAATGTGTCCTCCTTCCATGTTTCAAAGCTGTGGGCCAACCCCTGATTAAAAAGATCGGAATATGCCTCGATCATTTCTTCGGTTACCCAAGTTCCTTCTTGGCCCTTGCGTGGAGTTGATCCACAGGAGCGCATCAACTGTTCGAAGTTGGTATCAATGCGCAACTCGAAGCCTCCTTTCTGAACTGATTTTTTCAATGACTTGCTCACTTTCATTCGGCTCGGGTATAGCACCATACGCTTGGGTGGACTCCACCATAGCATGGGTTGATCGGGGTTAAACCAAGGGAATATTCCATTTTCGTAGGCAAGAATCAATCGCTCAATTCTTAGGTCACCGCCAACGGCTAACAATCCGTCAGGTTCGGCCAGCTCAGGCTTTGGCAAAGAAATCGAATCGTTGAGCTGGTAAACGGGCATCGAATTTAGTAAGTCGGCATCTTGGGCTTATTGTCCAAAATCACTTCAATACGCTCCATCACTTCATCTGTCAATTTTGGAAGTGCATCAATAGCCTTCAGATTTTTCTTCACGTGATCCAGCTTAGTAGCTCCAGTGATGGCTGTGCTCACGTTGGGGTTTTTAAGGCACCAAGCCAAGGCCAAATCTGAAACGGTTATGCTAAGATCACCGGCCAGCTTCTCGAGTTTTACGACCCGAGCAATGTTTTGGTTCGTTAGGATTTTTTCCTTGATCCATTGCAAGTCATCAATGGTGAAGCGCGAACCTTTTGGAATGCCTTTATTGTATTTACCGGTCAAAACGCCACTGGCCAAAGGCGACCAGATCGTTGTTCCATAGCCATAGTCACGGAAGAGTTTGAAGAATTCAACTTCTACTTTCTGACGCACGAGCATGTTGTACTGCGGTTGTTCCATGCTTGGCGGAATCAGGTTGTTCAGCTTTGCAACCATGATGGCTTCCTGCACTTCTTGTGCACTCCATTCGCTGGTGCCCCAATAGAGCACTTTTCCTTGTTCGATCAGATGGTGCATTGCCCAAACAGTTTCCTCCATGGGCGTGTTTTTGTCTGGTCGATGACAGAAGAACATATCAAGGTAATCTACTTGAAGGCGCTTTAGAGCTGCATGGCAAGCTTCCACTATGTGTTTGCGACTCAACCCTCTCTGATTTGGAAGTTCACCTCCCCAGAATACTTTGGAAGAAACCAAAAACGTGTCGCGATTCCAATTCGCTTTCTTTAGGATTTCTCCCATTACGATTTCGCTCTGTCCTTTGGCGTAAACCTCTGCATTATCGAAAAAATTCACTCCGTTGTCGTAAGCATATTCCATGCATTCTTGGGCAATCTTTTTATCCACTTGATTTCCAAATGTCACCCACGAACCGAATGATAAGGCACTAACCTGAACGCCAGCTTTTCCAAGTCTTCTATATTCCATAGCACTAGTTTGAGTGCCAAATGTAAGCCTCAGCGCGTGCGATGAAAAGATGAAATGTTAATAGGATGAGGCCGTTTCTAACGCCTCTTTGAGTGATATGCGTTCTGATCCTCTGAAGCAAATGATGTGGGCGGTTGGATAGCCCTTTGATTTCATGCATTCCTTCAACGTAATAGCTTCCTTGAATGTCTCAAAGTTGCCAATCGCGTAATTATACTTTCCGTTTTCCTGAAACGTATAAAGGTCACCTTGGTCGAGGTTCGCTGGAGGGCGCTTGAGTGGTTTATCTGAAGTTACCAGGTTGACTTTGTAGGAAATGGGTGAAGCGCTTGAAATAGATTTTGGTTTCGGAGTAATTCCAAGTTCTTTCACTGCCATGCGAGCATTGTCGCGCTCAGAATTGCTTTCTGCCAGTTCATCGCTGAGTCGATCAATTTCTTTCATTGCCTGCTGATATTTCTGACGATAGTCATCTCGTTCGATGCGCATGGCTTGAACATCTTCATTTAATTCAGTAAAGGCCAACTCGTTGCTCATTTTAGCATTGCTCAGCTTCGATTCCAACTCGTTGGCTTGGGTCCTGTATGTAGCTGCCTTGAGCTGACTTGTGTTCAACTCTCCTTGTAATGATGCAATTTCCATGCGTGCCTTACTTTCTTTTTCACTCAGTTGGTTGATCCGATACATCAAATTGTGCGTCTCTTCCAACTGACGGTTTGAGGCATTTTCCAAGGCTTTCAGATTTTTCTCCTTTTCCACTCTTTCAGCCTGTAGCTTCTTGAGTTCCTCATCTTTGGAATTAATTGAACTTTTTAGTCGGGTGTCTTCCACACGAAGTAATACCAACACCTGCTGGAGGCTGTCCAATTCAGCTTTTGATGCATGATCGTTGCCAAGATTAGATGCAATCCCAGAAAGACTGTCAATCTGCGACTCAAAGCCCTTGATGCGCCTTTCGGTTGAGCTCAATTGAGCATGCAACTTGGTGTTCTCAATTTGTTGCAGTTTCAGATTTTTATCCAGACTATCGGTCTGCATTGCTAATCGCTGACGCTCTAATTTCAACTCTTCGATTTTGTCATGTTGGAGCCTGGCGTGCGCTGTTTGCAAGTCTTGCTCTTTGAGCCGGACGTTTAATTCAGCTTTCAGTTTCTCAATTTGATGATGATAACCATTTCCTGATTCAGATGCGGTGGCAATTGCTTGCTGAAGTGAATCGATCGTTTGTTGTTGTTCTTGTTCCAGCTTACGTTTCGATTCCAAATCTTGCTCCAGTTTGTAGGCTTTTTCGATTGCACGCGCCTCCGCTTTAAATTGATTTTCCAGTTGTTTGCTTAGCGATTCTGCGTAAGCTCGGGCTGAGTCTGCCTCTTGCCTTAGATTGTTGAATTCAGCTTCCTGATTGAAGATTTCCTGACGCAGTTGCTTGTCTGATTCCTGAATGGCAACAAGTCGTGTGCTCAGTTCTGTAATCTGTAGCAATATGGCTTGATTGCCTGTTCCGTCATCCGTGCGAACCGACCTTTCCAAATCCTGCAAACGCTGAATGTTCTCCGCTTCTTTTGTTTGTTTGATTCTAAGATCATCGCTCAGTTTTGAGATCAGCTCACTTTTTAAGCCCAGTTGCTTTTTCAAGTAGCCGATTTCGGCTTCCGCGCTGGCCAATCGGTCTTGCGCTCCGAAACCTTCTAATGACTCAATGTCAGAAGGTGAAACCTCCACGCTGGTCGCTATTTCGCTGTCTTTGAACTCACGTTTAGGTCCGGCACCTCCATTAGGAGTCACGTTGGCTCGTAAGTAAAGTACCTCGCTTAGCACATCATCCCCCAATCTCATGGTGATGTAAACTTCATCGTGAAAAAGGCCTGTGAGCGAGTCGGTTCTGAATTTGACCTTCACAAATCCATACTCACCTTTGAATACCTCAGATCGCGTATGAATGAACGAAAGCGAATTGCTGATAGAGCGGACGGACATGATTTTGATCGCGCCTTCACCAGTATTACGAAACAAAAAGTCTTGTTCAAATGGCACTTCGGATTGACCGATGGTAGAAAAGTCGTGTTCGGTTTTATTGAATACGACATGGTTTTGTGCAATGAAAGAGCTCCAAGCGAAGCTTAAAACGATCCCTAGAATGGTGCCCCGAAACATTGTTTCGAAGTTATACTCACAAAAGGTGAGCAAAGTCGATGAGGAAATTGCTTTTCAACATCGAACCGTATAAATCAGCGGGTTCAGGATATGAGGCTCTGACGTACTAAGAATTCAAGCTGCTTGTTTGTTCGAATGAGCTTATCCGTAAGAATCTTGTTTTCTTCTCGAAGACTGAATATCTCATAAGCACTTCTAATGATGTTTTTGACCTCATCAGCGTTCCATGGCTTGGTCATGTAACGATAAACTTCGCCTTTGTTTATTGCATCAATAACCGCGTTGATGTCTGCATATCCTGTCAAAAGCACTCGAATTGGATCCGGATGTGAAACCTTGATTTTCTGAAAAAGCTCAATTCCCGTCATTCCTGGCATTCGTTGATCGCTGACGATTAAGTGAAAGCGTTGGCTCTCCATCATTTTTATTGCCTCGTCACCAGAGTCTACGGTAGTTATGCTGAAATCCCTTCTAAAGGAGGCTTTAAAGCTGAACAGGTTAGTCTGTTCATCATCAACATACAAAACCTTAATTTCCGGGGTATCCTTATCTTGGGTGATTTCCATTCGATATTAGAGCCAATGGTATATTGTTATTTTGGTAGTCAATTATACTCAATAAAATTCCAACTCTGGCAAAAGTGAGCATAACAACAAATGATATTGACCTTTCGGAAATAAGGCGGCCGATCATTCTGAATCCGACCAAGGAAGCTGACTTGAATCGGATCATATCTCTAATGAAAGATCGGAACACGAGAGTGGTGAATTGCATTGAACACCAAATCAGAGAGCTAATCAAAATTGAACGGGTTGGGCATATTCCGGAAGAACTTAGATACGAAGAGTTGTTACATGACCAACTCGGTGAAGATGCGAACAAGTATGGAAATTGGATATTTTATCCGTGGGATAACACCCTGATTCATCTGCTTGCTGAGGATGATTTTGTGAAGGTTAGAACCGATAGAAACAGGGACAAAATAACTGTTGCAGAGCAAACCAAACTCAAAGAGAAAGTCATAGGAATAATTGGAATGTCGGTGGGAAGGTCCATTGCCACTACAGCGGCTTTAGAAAGAGTAGCGGGAACGATACGCCTCGCGGATTTTGATACGTTGGATCTCAGCAATTTGAACCGACTGAAAGCCCCATTGCGCGATCTGGGATTAAAAAAGACAGTTTCTGTCGCTCGGGAAATTGCAGAGATTGATCCTTATTTAAACATCGAGTGTTTTGATACAGGCTTCAACGATGAGAATGCCGATGAATTTATTGGCACGCAAGGGGTCAAGCTCGATTTGCTGGTTGATGAATGCGATGGATTAGAGGCGAAGATTCGATGTCGGGAGTATGCAAAAAAGCATCGCATACCTGTTTTGATGGAGACCAGCGACCGTGGTATGCTTGATGTAGAGCGGTTTGATCTTGATCCTGATAGGCCATTTTTTCATGGAAAACTGGATGGAATTGACGTTTCCGCGAAATCCTTTTCGAAAGAAATTAAAGGTCAGGTCTTGATGAGAATCATAGATTTCGAAAACTTATCCGAAAGAGCTCGCATATCTTTGCCTGAAATAGGGAAAACCCTGACCACTTGGCCTCAATTGGCTTCTTCTGTGGTTTTGGGTGGTGGAACGGTTGTTAATGTTGCGAGGAAATTGCTGCTTGGAGAGGAGGTGAAGTCTGGAAGGTATTACGTGGATGTGGATCAAATAATCAAAGAGTGAAGTGGAGCGGTTAGACCGAGCAAATGTTATAATAAGGGCGTTTCGGGCTGTTGACAATCCAGAATTGTGCTTACGCTTCATTGAGGGGCACGAAAAGGTGTTGACCAGTATTGGCGTGGATAAGTTGACCTCGGCTGACTATAGCTGGATGAAGAACCCTGCAGCTTACGTGGTTCTCTGCACATCGCTGGATGGTCAGAAGGCATATGGCGGAGCTCGGGTTCATGTTTGCGGAGGGAACCAAGAACTTCCCTTGGTGAGTGGGGTTATAGAAATGGATCCGACCATCAATGAAAAAGTCAATGCCGCAAAGCCTATGGGCACAGGCGAATTGTGTGGCCTTTGGAATTCATTAGAAGTGGCAGGGATGGGCATTGGAGCTATCTACGTTGTAAGAGCGGCTGTAGCCATCATTTCGCAATTAGGAATAAGATCATGTTTTGCGCTTTGCTCACCGATGGGTGCAAAAATCTCAAAGCGCTTTGGCTATGAAATTCGAAAGGATATCGGAAACAAAGGCACATTTTATTACCCAAAGCAAGACTTGCTCGCCACTATGGTTTTCCTGGAAGACGCGTTGAACCTCAGCGGAACACCGGAAGATGAAAAAGCGAAAATTTTAGAGCTGAGGGACAATCCTGACCTTCAAATAATCGAGGTAAATCGTGGTAAAGAAGCTAACATTACCTATGATTTGGATCTCGAAAAAGTGGATAAACTTGTTTATGATTTGGGATAGGTTCAAAGCCTTCATTCTGTTGTTCCTTGTATTCATAGGAGGTCTGAATGCACAAGTAACTTACACGGGCAACAATACAGGGTATTTGGGCAGGCAGGTTGAGGTGTTTTCAACCCATCAGGAAATCGAGTTCAGTTCAATACTTAAGCAGGAAAGTGTTTGGACGAAAACAGATGATGATATTCTAAACTTTGGCATTTCCGATGAAAGTCACTGGGTAAAGTTTAATGCGGTCAATGAGTCAGAGCACCCAAGTTTTTGGCTTCAAATTGAAAACCCTTCTATTGACCTGATCGACCTATGGGTTATTTCTGAAACTGGTGAAGTCATTATGGAGCGGCATGCCGGGGAGTCAAGGCCCTTCGAAAGTCGTGGAAATTCATTTAAAGATTTTGTTTTTGAACTACCCATTGAGGCGGGTGTTCAATCCAGAGTATTGATACATGTTAAGGCTGGAGAGCAGCTCATGTTACCCATGAGGTTCACCGATTACGCAGGAGTAATCAACACAGCTTTGAATGAGAATGTCATCATTGGAACCTATCTGGGTATCATACTGGTCATGTTTTTCTACAACCTCTTTATTTTTTATTCAACGCGCGACAGGTCATATGCGCTCTATGTGATCTACATTATCCTTATTGGATTTACTCAATTTGTGCTTCAAGGTTTTGGTTTTCAATGGTTTTGGCCTGAAATCAACGCGCTAGCAATTCGAGCCACAAATTTTGTTGGAGTTCTCTCTGGAATTGCTGTTTTGGCTTTTGCGAGGGAGTTTTTGAAGATCCGAAATCGATGGCCAAAAGTTGACAACGTTGTGATCCTGTTCATTGCACTTGACATCGTTGCGTTTGTATTAACGGCTTTCGGGGAATTGAATTTGGCCTTTAACATCATCAACATGGTGGCAGCTATTGGTTCCCTTTACCTGCTTGTGGTAGCTATCGTGCTTGCTATTAGAGGCGTTCGATCTGCGAGATTCTTTTCAGTGGCTTGGAGCGTCTTTTTGCTCAGCGTTGTTTTTTACGTTCTAAAGGACTTTGATGTGGTTCCCTATAATCAGTTCACCAATGGAGCGCTCATGGCAGGGTCATCGGTTGAAATTATCTTGCTTTCGTTCGCATTGGCAGATCGGATAAACGTGTTAAAAGATGAAAGCGAAATTGCACAGAAGCGAGAATTGGAAGCGGTCAAGGAAAAAGAGAAACTGGTTTCGGAGCAAAACATCGTTTTGGAACAGAAAGTGGCTGAAAGAACCTCAGAGTTAAGATCGGCAAATGATCAGCTCAACAAAACATTACATGAATTGAAGCAAGCTCAGGTTCAGTTGGTTAATGCAGAAAAGATGGCTTCTTTGGGTCAGCTGACTGCAGGTATAGCTCACGAGATCAACAACCCGATCAACTTTGTCGCGGCAAGTGTGGCACCGTTAAAGCAAGACGTACAAGATTTGAGGTCCGTGCTCAGTGAATATGAATCTGCCATCGCTCAGAGTGATGAAAGTTCGTTGAAGAATCGTTTGGATGCATTCAAGAAGCAAATGGACTTCGATTTTACAATGAATGAAATTGACGAACTATTGAATGGTGTTGAGGAAGGTGCGCGCAGAACCGCTGAAATTGTACAAGGGCTCAAGAACTTTAGTCGGTTGGATGAATCTGAATCCAAACTTGCTGATGTGAATGAGTGCCTCGACTCTACGCTTATTGTCATTCAAAACATTCTGAAGGACAAGATCAATGTTATTAAAAAGTATGATTCAAACATTCAGCCCATTGAGTGTTATCCGGGAAAGCTGAATCAGCTCTTCTCGAACATCATAGTGAATGCGGCTCAGGCTCTGAGAGGAACGCCAGATGCAACTATTGTGATTCGGACAATGGATGCAGGAACGAACATTGAGATATCCATTGAAGACAACGGGCCTGGAATTCCAGACGAGATTAAAAACCGAATTTTTGAGCCTTTCTTTACTACCAAGGACGTAGGCGAGGGAACAGGTTTAGGACTTTCCATAGCCTACTCGATCGTTGAGCTTCACAAAGGAGTCATAGATCTAATTTCTGAGGCAGGGAAGGGAACTACTTTTAAAATAACAATTCCAAAGTTGTTTAATGACTGATTTGGTAAAAGCCAAGATTCTGTACGTTGATGATCGAGTGGAAAACTTAAATGCGTTCAATGCATTACTGAGACGGGATTATCATGTTTTGGTCACTTCAAGCTGTGAAAATGCGCTTGAATTGTCTGGAACAAATGATATTGCCGTGGTTATTGCTGATTTTAAGATGCCAGAGATGACGGGGCTGCAGTTCCTCGAAAAAGTGAGAATCCAATCGCCAGATTCAATTAGGATGCTCATGTCAGGTCATGCGGACTTGGATACCGTTATTCAGTGCGTTAATAAGGGAGAAGTGTTTCGCTTCATCAAGAAACCGTGGTTAGACCAAATTCTAAAGGATGAAATTTCCAACGGAGTTCGTGAGCATAACATCCGGGTCAGAAACAGCGGTTTAGAGCAATCGTTTAAAGATTTGGCAAAATTCAGTTCCGATTCAATCCATCAGCTGAATGGACCGGTCGCCACCTTGGATGGATTAGTGCGGTTGGCCCTTTCAGAGCCAACGAATGCTCAAGAATACCTGGGGTATATGAAAACTACCCTTGAGGCCCTTAGGGTAAATATTAAGAATATAGCCTCCTATAGCGATCATAGATATGGGCACACTCCTGTAGAGTCCGTAAGAATTGATGCACTGGTCAAGAATGTCGTGGAGGAGGTGAAGTCAAAGTATGATTTGGAAGGAATTCAGTTGAACATTGTTGTGAAGAATGAGGAGGCGGCTCTTACAAATTATGAACTTCTCAGGGTGTGCTTTGAAAATATATTGCTGAATGCGGTGAAGTTTGCTGACCGCAAAAAGTCTCAACATCAAATATCGGTCACCGTTGATTCTCGCGATGGGCGCCCATCGGTTACCGTTGAGGACAACGGTGTAGGAATTGCTGCTTCAAATTTGGATAGGGTAAAAGAAATGCTCTTTCGAGAATCAACAGGAACAGTTGGAGAGGGCCTTGGGCTTTTTATTGTGAGTGAGTTAGCCAAGCAAATGAAGGTTGATTTTCAGCTTGAATCTGAAAAGTGGAAGTACACAAAAGCCACTCTAAAGCTTCCAAAAGAATAAGGGCAAGCTACTTACATCGCACCGCTACAACCGGCTACCCTTGCTTCATTCCTGACCTGGGGGAGTTCACCAGGAGCTGGTCGTATAAGACTTGCCCTTAAGGGCGCAAAGGTAAAATTGGTATTGGTGATTGCAACTGGATATTATGGGTTGGACGATTCGCTACATTTGGCCTTGCGAAAAATGATGAGGTACAAGCACATTTTGAACATGGCGAGCATAGCGGGACTGCTTAGCTACGCATTATTCAATCTTTACTATTACGTGTTAGGGTTCAATCCTTTAGGGCCGATGAAGTTCCTGAGTTTTGGTTTGATTTCGGTCATTTTCTATTACGCAATCAAAACCCATCGAGAAATAGAATTGGAGGGTTTTGGGAGATTCCAACAGCTTTTTATTGCTGGATTAGTCTTCTCTTTTGTCTATTCATCGCTGAATGGAATGTTAGTTTACCTGCACGGAATTGCTTTCGATGATTCGTATGTGGAGTTCATTAAAACTGAAACATTGCAGCAGGTTGGAGAATACAAAGACACGATGGTGAGCATGCTCGGAAAAGAAGCTTATCAGGAGATGCTTGATGAATATGACAAAATTTCTCCCGGCAAACTGGCCATGGGTGATTTTCAATCCAAGAGTATTTCAGCCACCCTGCTGGCGCTGTTTTTTGCACTGATATTAAAGCGCAATCCACCTGTTTTTAATGATGGAGAATAGGGCTCAAATTTCGATAGTCATTCCTCTTCTAAACGAAGCTGAGTCGCTGCCTGAATTGCACGAATGGATTCAGCGCGTGATGAAGGCCAATAACTTCACCTATGAAGTTTGGTTTATCGATGACGGGAGTACGGACGATTCTTGGAAGGTGATCGAACAATTGAACGCGAAAGATTCTAATGTCAAAGCCATTAAGTTCAGAAGAAATTACGGAAAGTCAGGCGCCTTGAATGTTGGGTTTGATGCAGCCAATGGTGATGTTGTGATCACCATGGATGCTGACCTTCAGGACAGTCCGGATGAAATCCCTGAACTGTATCGTATGATTACTCAGGAAGGCTTTGACTTAGTTTCAGGCTGGAAAAAGAAGCGATACGACCCGATTTCTAAAACCATCCCCACTAAGCTTTATAACTGGGCAACACGAAAGATGAGCGGAATCAATCTTCACGACTTCAATTGCGGGTTGAAGGCCTATAAGTACGATGTGGTAAAGGCCATCGAAGTTTATGGAGAAATGCATCGCTATATTCCCGTGATTGCCAAGTGGGCAGGCTTTAAAAAGATAGGCGAGAAGGTGGTTCAGCACCAAGAGCGCAAGTATGGGCACACCAAGTTTGGCTTGATGCGTTTTGTGAACGGACCGCTGGACCTCCTGAGTATTTCCTTTGTGAGTCGATTCGGAAAGAAGCCAATGCACTTGTTTGGGTTAGGTGGAACGTTGATGTTTTTCGTTGGGTTTTTTCTGGCGGCATACTTAGGGGCCGAAAAACTCTATGCGATGAGTCACCATATCAAAGCCCCGTTGGTAACCGATCAGCCGTTTTTCTATATCGCATTGGCTACGATGATCATGGGGGTTCAATTCTTTTTGGCGGGATTCCTTGGTGAAATGGTTTCAAGAAATGCCCACGATCGCAATCATTATCTTGAATCAAAGCGACTTCACTAGCCATTAAGGTTCGTATTAACCGATTTGAAACTTAAAGACACTTTAAAGCGAAAACTCTCCAAGCGGCAATACGAACTTGCTCGGATGCTCGCTTTTGAGTTCAAACGCTGGAGAAGCCGAGCATCTGCTCCTTTAAAATTTGAGACCAAATTCAAAAGACTTCATTTAGGCTGTGGCGACAGATTGCTCGAGGGTTGGCTTAATGTGGACATGATTGGGAGCGATCTTGATCTAGACTTTGCCAGCGGTAAATTGCCTTTTCCGGATGGTCAGTTTGACAGCATTGTTTCACAGCACGTTATTGAACATTTGAGCTTGGAAGATGAGCTGGTGCCCTTGTTTAAGGAATGTCATCGATGCATGTCTTCTGAGGGTTGGATTTGGATTTCCACACCAGATATGAAAAAGGTTGCCAAGTCCTATTTGGACCACAACAACGAGGACATGATTGCGGATAGAAAGAAGCGCTTGCCGGATTGGACGCTTGGAGAATATCCACCGCAGCAATTCATGAACGATATATTTCACCAAGGATTGGAACATCGCAATCTGTTCGATTTCGGTCTTTTGAAATGGACGCTTGAGTCATCAGGGTTTTCCAGTGTTCAGGAATCAAACGAACGGGAATTGTTGGCGGCATTTCCGGAGTTCCCGGTTCGCAACGATGACTTTCAGTCGATTTACGTGAAAGCCCAAAAATCATAGGATGAAAGGTTGGCTTCAGAAGAACTGGCCAATTACGCTCATTCTGTTAATTGCAGCCGCGTTGCGGTTTTATAGATTTTGGGAATTACCATACACGCATGACGAGCTGAGTGCCTTGCTGAGAGCACAAGTGCATTCTTGGTCCGAATTCATTGAGACAGGTGTGAAGTTGGACAATCATCCGGCTGGAGTTCAGCTCTTGATCTTCCTACAAACCTTGGTGAGTTATGAAGAATGGTGGATCAAGTTACCATATTTAGTTCTCGGTGTTTGGAGTGTTTGGCTCATATACATTAATGGAAGGATACTCAATTTAAGCGAATCGGGTTCTTTGTTTGCCGCCAGCCTTTTGGCGGTCAGTCAGTACACCATTTCTTATAGCCAGTGGGCTAGGCCGTATTCTGTTGGGCTTTTCTTAGTGTTACTGTTAACCTGGGTCTTATTGAAATTTCGCGATGATGAGTCGAAATCATTTCGATGGTTAATGTGGTATTCTATTGTCGCAGCATTGACAGGATATGTCCACTATTTCACACTCTTACAGGCTATAATAGTATCCGTCTTTTTTCTTCCATTTTTAAATAAACGCCAAAGGATTCAATTGGCACTCGCAGGTGTTTTTTCAGCGCTCATGTGGCTACCTCACATTGGAATCACACTTCATCAAATGGGAAGAGGTGGAATAGGTGAGTGGCTTCATGTTCCGGAGTCAGGACTTTGGCT
>JAWKNJ010000025.1:0-96711 GCA_041391765.1 Flavobacteriales bacterium
CGTCATTTTCGCATAGCCCCCAACAAATGTAAGTAGGATAATATCCGTTTATTTTTTTTCATCTCCATCTTCTAGAAGTCTTTTTCTATCTGCGTTCTGTGAGATAATTCGATCCAATGGATTTGTGATTTTTTGCAAATTCTTTGTGCTTACATGGGTGTAAATGGCAGTTGTTTCCAGTCGCTCATGTCCAAGTAATGTCTGTATTACTCGCGTATCTGTTCCATGATCCATCAAATGGGTTGCAAAACTGTGTCTCAAAACGTGCGCGGTTACACCTTTGATTCCTGCGCGTTGTCCGGCTTGTCTAATCACCGCTCCAACGCTTCTATCAGTATATTGACTCCGATTCGGCCCTTCAAACACCCAATAGTTAGGCTTATATGTGGTTAAATATGCGGCATATGCCTTATTCATCGCGTCACTCCAAATCGTGGTTCTATCTTTCTTTCCTTTCCCGCCTCTTATAAACACCTGACCTCGGGCGGTGTCAATGTCTTCTAGTCTTAATCGTATCAATTCGCCTCGCCTCATTCCGGTGGCGTAGATCATCGCAATCATGCATTGATGCTTCAAGTTGTTCGCTCCTGCTATTAGGCGAATCACGTCCTCCTCGCTGATCACCTTCGGCAGCTTCTCTTCCTTCCTTGGGCGGTCTATCCAATACTTCTTCTTTTCCAGTCCCAACACCTGTTCATAATAGAACTTGATCGAATTGATCATTTGGTTGTGCGTGCTCTGGCTCACCCGCTTTTCCTTCACCAATCGGTTCATGTAGGCCTTAATCTGCTCCTCGCTAATCTCATCGGCCTGCCGCCCAGCGTGGTCGCTCAAAAACACGGTAAACATGCTCACATACGTCTTCACCGTGTTTGCGCTATAGCGCCTTCGTTCCAGCAGATTGCGATATTCCTTCGGAACAATGATCTTTCGTTCTGCTCGGCTCACTTCAGGCGTTGCCGCCTTTAAGGTTCCCGTCTTTTGGCCGTGAAACTGTGTCGCGTACTGCTTTCGGTGCTCATCGCTCAGACGGCTTTGGATGGCCTTGTAGTCAACCCAAGCGCGATTCTTAAACGCAACCGCGATTCTTTCCAAGGCATCTGCCTCGTCATCCACATACCAGCATCTATAGGTCTTGCTGTATGTTGCTCGCAGTTTTTTGGCAATAGCTTTCAGGCCTTCGTCAAAGCCAAAGAAGATTCCAAGCCTAAACTGTTCGCGATGATGCAAACGATAGATTTCCACCTTGGGCAGGTCATTCTGAGTCATGCTTAACAAACTTAATTTTTCACCTCATACAGAGCACAATCGCTGCACTTGAGCGCGTCATCCAACCCAAACCACGTCCATCGCCTTGCCATCGTTCAGCTCGTTCATCGCCCCGTTCACCTCTGCGTAGAATCGTATTCCAAGCGCCACCACCAAGGCCACATCCGCGCCAAGCAATGCCACTCCCGGCAGGGTGGCAGATAACAGCGGAGTTGCCGGGGCATTCAACAGAAATGCTGCGCTTTCAGCCTGCGCCCTCAGTCCGTTTTGGGCCGCATGCAGCGGCTCATATCCCTCGTTGGTGTAGCTATAGTTGCTCACCGTGGCCATCGCCATCATCAGCCTGAAGTGGGAGGCGCCCTTTGGTGCCTTCACCATTGTTTGTGGCTCAAATGTGCTCATGGCCATGGTCGCCTCATTGCGCGCTCCGTTCACCTGAATAGAGTAGGGCTGGTTCATCACCGCCTCCAAGCTGCGTTCCTTGTTGAGTCTAAACCCAAGCAATGGTGCTCCGTGGTTCACCACGCTTATCATGCGCTTCCCGCGCATTCCGTTGTCTTGCTGCATCACTCGCATCATGGCCCCGTTCAGCCTGCCGCTCAAATAAGTATCGCCCATTTCGTTGGCATAGGGCTGTAGTCCTTCGCGCAGTGCCTTCCCCGCGCGGCTGGCTCCGCTAAACTCAGCAGCGTTTTCACGCACCCGAGCCATGCTCTCGCTTTGCTCATAATGCGCGCGGCTCACCGTACCTATCCTGCGCACCACATCCTTGCCGTTCAGTCGGTAAAAACACAGTTCGCCCAGCCGTCCTTCCAATCGTATTGCACCGCGTTGCCTGCCCATCTTTTCTATCCATACGCTTGTGTAGTCTTAATTATTGTGTTGAGGCACACTTGGGGCAGGGTTGAGGCAGGGTTGAGGCAGGTCAAAGGGCGCTCAATGCCCGCTCAAACTCCAATCAATCGCTGGGAAAAACCATACTAGTTACTGAGCCGAGCGCTTGTAGATCGTTTCTCCGCTCTGCAAATCGTCAATCAAGGTGTTGATGCGCTTGGCCTTCGTTTCTTCTTGTTTGGCGCCATAAATCCATTCGAGGTAATACTTGCGCTCGCCTTGGTTCAGTGCCTGAAACTGCTCGTAAAGCCCATCATACACTTCGAGGCACTCCTTCAGCTCATCGGGTGTTTCCACTGGGCTGTCGTCCGGCCATAGGCGCACGTGCACCGTGTCGCCCGCTTCCTTGCCAATGGCCTTGCGTATTTCCTTCTTCACGCTCAAAAACAATCGCCCATTGCCCATTGGCATCAGGTGAAACTGCTTCAGCTCATAGTCGTCAATGAATCCGCGCACGCGCCTCCAACCAAAGGGTGTGTCCTTGCGTTGAGGTATGTCCGGCATTTCTGCATACGTCCAACCGCCCTTTCCGGGAATTTTTTGCAATAGCAATTCTGTGTTGACGATGGGTTCGCTCATGGATTCTTGTCGGTCAAATGTAGTCGTAAGGGGCGTTACGAGCCTTTTCAATAAACCTAAACGACCAATAAGGGATTCCAAGCCTGCATACCTGGGAAGAACAACCCTTTCCATAAGAGATGGTCTCATAGGAAACGCCATTCGATATGAAACCTGCAAGTCTTTTATTCGTCATGTTTTGCCTGGTCTTGGGGCATGAACTCCTGTCACAAACTAATATTCCGGGAGGTGTAGTTTCCGGAACATGGGTTCAGTCTTCATCTCCTTATCATATTCATGGAGATGTATTCATCAACGATTCACTGATCATCGAACCCGGAGTCCGTGTCATTTTTGAAGGTTACTATGACATCAACGTATCGGGTAAACTGAGTGCCGAGGGTACATCCTCAGACAGCATATACTTCTTGCCGGGAGAAAACACGGACTATTGGAAAGGGATTTCCTTTTGGGCCTATCCACAATCGGATTCCAACATAATTGATAAGTGCGTTATTCGTTACACAAAGTCAGAAGAAAGTGCAATCCAAAGCGAAGACTCTTGTATGCTCAAGGGCTTAAACATGGGTGCGATTTCGGTTTCGCGCGATCGTCCGCTGAGGATATCAAATAGCGAAATTGCTTACTGTGCAGGGTACTATGACACCATTTCAAACGATATTTTTCCCACGGGCGCCATCACCCTCTACAACGGAGCCAAAGTGCTCATTTCAGGAAACAGAATTCATCACAATCAATACCTCTCGGGAGTTTATGTGATGGCTTGTTATGCCAACATCTTGGGAAACGAGATTGATCATAACACTTCAGAGGCAGGTCCGGGGATATGCGGTTTCCCATATTCTGCAATTTATGTTCCGCCTCCCTTTGGAGCTCACATCGAACACAATAATATTCACCACAACGTGGCGCTTGACGATTACTATGGTGGAGGCATCTGGTTCGCCTTGGCGAATCATCTGTTCATTAAGAGCAACACCATCGCACACAACGTTGGTCAAAAGGCGGCCGGAGGTCTTGGCTGCATGAACTGTGACTCAGTGTTTGTTCTTCAGAATTACATTGCGAACAACCAAACATCACACGGGCAGTGCGGCTTCGTGGAGGGTGGAGGTGGGCTCTTTTTTCACGATGTCGACTTCGTTGATGTTCAAAGCAATGTGGTTTCCAACAACACCTCCAGCAATGGTGGAGGTGGGCTGCAATTTGTGAATGTGGGCAAAGTGCGCCAACTGAATAATACCATCGTTCGCAATCAGGCAAATGGATGGGGAGGAGGAATTATGTCCATTTCATCAAACCTGCAGTTTCACAACAACCTCTATTGGTCTAATGAAACCACCTTTCCTCAAACTAAGGAAATATACATGACCGGTTCGAGCTTCAAAGCCCGATACGAAGTTTGGGGAGACAATAACTCCAACAGTTTCTTACAAAGCTCGGGAACTCCCGATACCGCGTATATTTTTGATTATGCACCGCTGTTCATCAACCCTACCAGCGGACCCGGAGTCGCATACGATGCACTATTGGCCGATTGGCGATTGGATTCCTTGTCGCTTTGCATTGATGCCGGGAATCCGGACACACTTAGCATTGGACTTAGAACGGAAGACAATGATGATAACGATCGCATTATGGGAACCGGGGTGGATATCGGAGCCTTCGAATTCATAGTCGCTATCAGTTTAGACACCAATGACACTACTGTGAACGATACCACTCACGGTGGAGGCGGCAATCCTTCATTGGTTCAGTCCTTGGAAGGTAGTCCTGCGCTGAAAGTTTATCCAAACCCAGCTCATGATTACATCCGACTGATCAATGCTAAGGAAGAGCGCATGAATGTAAACGTGCTTGATCTCCAGGGGCGCATCATTGTGAGTCAGAAATCCGTCACCAAGACGGATTTGGTTGATGTGAGTCTGTTAAAAGCCGGAGCCTACATCATTCAAATACCTGCTTCAGGTGAATCGAAGCCCTTTGTGGTTGTCAGATAATTCCAGATCAAAGTTCTATTCGCTTGGCACCAGCGTAAAAGAAATATGCCGCCACAGCCATAATCGTATGACTTGCTGCCAAGTGATTAAACCAGGGATGGATGATCCATTTGTTCATGAAGAACAGGGCCGCGACAGCCGCCAGTCCAATTCCAATCAAAATGTTTTTGCTCGCCTCGTTTTTGGTTTTCAGGTATAGATACCCCTCCAATCCGAGGACCACGAACATCAACCCATAGCCGCTGTGAAATTCTACAAACTGAAAGTTCAAGAACCAGATCGACAGGAACATGAAGGTGCACAGTTCGATGATGTTCACCCACTGCAGCACCTCAATAACGCGCTTTGGAAACAAGATGCGGGTGTGGTTGATCGCAGCTCTTTCAATTAGCATGATGCTGAACATGCTTGTGATCCATCCCGGCAGCTTCCAAGGCATGCTCAAGGCATAGAGAAATGCATGACCCATCAATCCGCCAAAAAAGGTGGCAATGCCCATCGTCAGGAAGTAGTATTTGAACAGGGTAGTGGCTCGGTTGCGGTTTTCGGATCGGTGCAGTTTAAAGAAGAAGACAATACACACCAGCGAAACCAGCAAATCCGTGAGCGAGGCCATTGGCTCGTCAATCATCAAGTTCCCAATCCAAATCTTTATGATGTCATCTCTCTCCATCGCAGCTGCAACAATAAAATTTATCCAGATTTAAGTCTTTCATCTTTTGTCTCACTTCTAAATATCTATTGTCTTGAGTCTTTAATCTTTTGTCTCACTTCTAAATATCTATTGTCTTGAGTCTTTAATCTCCAAGAGTGCTACATTCTCCACATGACTCGTATGCGGAAACATGTCCACCGGTTGTATTCTGACCAGCTCGTACTTCGCACTCAATAGCTTAATATCCCTTGCCTGCGTAGCAGGGTCGCAACTCACATACACAATGCGCTTTGGCTCAGCCTCCAGCATACGGTTGATTACATCCTCGTGCATACCGGCACGTGGCGGATCGGTGATGATCACATCGGGCTTTCCGTTTTGAGCAACGAACTCAGCCGTCAACACATCCTTCATGTCTCCAGCATAAAATTCCACGTTGCTTATACCGTTCAGCTCCGCATTCTTCTTTGCGTCCTCGATCGCCTCCGGCACGTATTCCACACCCACAATCTTTTTGCTCTTATCGGCCACGTAAAGCGCAATAGAACCGGTTCCAGTGTAGAGGTCATAAACCACTTCATCGCCCGTCAATCCAGCCCAGCGATAAACAATCTCATAGAGTCGTTCCGCCTGATTCGAGTTGGTCTGGAAAAAGCTCTTCGGTCCGATTATGTAGTCCACAGATCCACCGCCATCAGGTCTGTTGAAGGTTTCAACGATGTGCTCCTCACCGTGATAGAGTCGGGCAGGGCAGTCGCTAAAGCTGTCGTTCACCTTGCTGTTTTCAATGATCCAATACGAGTGTGTTTCGGGGAACTCTTTTAGAAAAGCATCGCTCAGCGCTTCACATTCCTTGTTGTCTTTTTGCGTCACCAGCAAAACCATCCATTGGCCCTTGCGGTTACACCGAAAAAGCACGTTGCGAAGTAGCCCTGTTTTATCCTTCGGATCAAAGAAGCTGATGTCCAGCTCGCGCGCCTTGTCAAACAAGAAGTTGCGCATGCGGTTGTGGCTATCGTCCAGCAGGTGACACTGGTCCACGTGCAACACCCAGTC
The DNA here is from genome assembly GCA_041391765.1 of Flavobacteriales bacterium. Classification (GTDB taxonomy): domain Bacteria; phylum Bacteroidota; class Bacteroidia; order Flavobacteriales_G; family Salibacteraceae; genus SHAN690. The sequence continues at coordinate 6,454 of JAWKNJ010000025.1, forward strand.
AAATCGCCCCGGAACGTGGAACCCGATCGCTCTTTTGTCGTTGATTTCCTTTCCTGTTCCAATCTCCTCAGGCGTCAGCCAGCGCTGGTTCACAAACGTGAACTCAAGCTTGTTCCTGTACTCGTAAATCTCTTTGGAGCCCATAATGGGCAACGCCTCGAAGCCCTGCAATCCTGCAATCCTGCGCAACTGTTCTTTCACCCTGCGCTCTTTAAACTCCACCTGTTTGGCGTAGTCCATGTTTTGCCAATTGCATCCACCGCAGTAATCGAAGTGCGCGCATTTAGGATCAATTCGCAGGTCACTGAGCTTGGTGATTTCCTGAACGCGGCCTTGCTTCATGCCCTTCTTGTTGCGCCCGAGTTGTAGCGTCACCACATCTCCGGGCACAGCATCGCGACAGAGGTAGGCTACACCGTCCTTCTTACCGATGACATGGCCTTTCGCACCAATGTCAACGATCTCTACATTTTCTACGATTCGTTGTTTTTTCACTTCCTCGCCATTGCTCGCTTCGCAGCGCTCACAATGTCGCTCACGTCCAACCCGTACTTCTTGAGCAACTGCACCGGCTCACCACTCTCGCCAAAGGTGTCGTTCACCGCCACGTATTCCTGTGGAGTAGGCAAGTGCATCGCCAACACCTGAGCCACCGCATCGCCCAATCCACCGTGTCGGTTGTGTTCCTCTGCAGTTACCACACACTTGGTTTTATTTGCAGACTTGAGAATAGCTTCTTCGTCAATTGGCTTTATGGTGTGAATGTTAATCACATCACAGCTGATGCCTTGCGCAGCTAATTCCTTTGCTGCAAGAATCGCATACCAGACCATGTGTCCGGTCGCCATAATTGATACATCCGAGCCATCATTGATCTTCCATGCCTTGCCGATTTCGAACTTCTGATCCTTGCCGGTAAACATCGGCCAGCTTGGACGTCCGAATCGTAAGTAAACGGGTCCATCCCAGTCGTTGATCGCGATGGTAGCATTGTAAGTCTGCCAATAGTCGCAAGGATTGATCACACACATGTTAGGCAACATACGCATCAATCCAATGTCTTCCAGAATTTGGTGCGTGGCGCCATCTTCTCCCAAAGTCAAGCCCGCGTGAGAAGCGCAGATCTTCACATTCTTTTCCGAATAGGCCACCGACTGACGGATTTGGTCATACACCCTTCCCGTGCTGAAGTTGGCAAAAGTTCCGGTGTATGGAATCTTACCACCAATGGTCAACCCCGCTGCCATACCAATCATATTAGCCTCGGCCACGCCACACTGGATGAAGCGATCGGGAAATTCCTTCGCAAAGGCGTCCATTTTCAACGAACCGGTGAGGTCAGCGCACAGGCCAACTACGCGCTCATCGCGCTTTCCCAATTCATGAAGGGCAGCCCCGAATCCGCTGCGCGTGTCTTTTTTCTCAGTAGGGTTGAAGTCGTTTAAACTCATAGTGTTAGTTAAGTTTTACAGCAACAGATTGGCCTGAAATGACTCTGAAGCTTTGCTCTGTCGTAAAAATGCTTTCTCTTGCTCTCACAGGTCTGAACACTGCCACGTATTCTCCCGGCATCAGGTTCAGGGTTTCTCTTTCTTTGGTTGTGCTCAGCGTAGCAACCAGTTCCAATTCGTTGTTTCGCATGATGTACACGCTTCCATATCCGTGTCCTAATTTGCTGAAGGTAGCCACTCCCGGTTGTGGTATCTCTACCGTAGTCGTGTGGCTCTGATTGATTTCTACATTGTCGATGTAAGTGCGCGGCAGCGTAAGAATCTCAAGATCATACTTTCCCACAATGTATTTCTGTACTTCGGTGAAACTCTGAACAGCAAGGGTTTGCATTTCACCTCCTTTGCGCACAATGATCTTCAGCTTGTCCGCCTCCGGATTCACTCCCTTCATCTTAAACTCCATCGAACCCTGCGGACTGGAAATACCAATGATCGTGTGTTCCCCGGGAGTAATGGTCACACTGTCCTTTTCTCTGGGTGGAATGGTGTGCGCTACGATGCGATAGGTGTACGTTGGATCAATAGCCAGGGTGTCCGGATTGCCAAAGCTGTTGATCGTATGCACCAGATTGTAAACCATCTCGCCCGAGCGTTGGTCGTAGAAGGTCATGTTCACGTTCGTTTCGGTGGGGTTCCCACTCTGATCGAGGAGGTTCACCTGAGCAGTTGTATTATTCAGCGCCTGAGAAATAACAATGCCTAGCGCGTTGGTGAAGCTCTTTTGATCGGTCGCGTCATAGAACGTACCCATACATTCGAAAGATTCCCGAAATTCAAGATCGAGCCCGATCCCAATGACGAAAGGCTTCAGGATAATGCCCTGCTTTTGCAGCGCCATTGAGATGGCACAAGGGTCGCCATTGCATTCTTCGATTCCGTCAGTGATCAGAATGATCACGTTTCGGCAGTCGCCCGTTGGGCATTTCGGGAAGTCACCACCTGCCTTTTCCAGTGTGGCAGCAATGGGTGTCGTTCCCTTAGGTTTCAATCCCTTCAGAGACGACTTGATCTTGCCAACATTGTGGTAGCCAAGTGGAACCAATAACTTGGTGTCGTCACAATCCTGACCATGCAAGTAGTTCTTCTCGTGGCCATACACGCGAAGACCAATTTGAAGATTCGGAACACCTTCCAGTGAGTCGAGCGCCTGACTGAGCAAGGTAGTTGCAACACCGATCTTGGGTGTTGTTTCCCAAACACCGTTCATGCTGTTCGATGCATCGAAAATGAACAGGATACGAGTGAGTGGTACATCCTGGTTTTGAGCGCGCAATGATTGAACGCTAACGAGAATCAGAAGCGAAAACAGAACGTTGTGCATGTGGTGTAAACGATGCAACTTCTTCAATTAGTAGTCACCAACGGTTTCTTCCAGCTGGCTCAATGCCTGTGCCAACTGTTCATCATTCGGAGCAACACCGTGCCACTTGTGGGTTCCCATCATGAAGTCGACCCCTTGACCCATTTCGGTTTTCATGATGATGCACACGGGCTTGCCTTGTCCAGTCATTGACTTTGCTTTCTTTAATCCGTCCACAACTTGAGTCATGTCGTTTCCGTTCATTTCCAGCACGATCCAGCCAAATGCTTCCCATTTGCTACGAAGATTTCCTAATGACATCACGTTGCTTACATCACCGTCAATTTGCCGGTTGTTGTAATCGATCGTAGCGATCAGGTTGTCCACTTTGTGGTGTGCAGCGCTCATGGCTGCTTCCCAGATCTGTCCTTCTTGTAATTCACCGTCTCCGTGAAGGCTGTAAACGATATGGTTATCGCCATTCATCTTCTTCGCCATGGCGGCTCCTATTCCTACGCTTAGCCCTTGTCCCAACGATCCTGAAGCCATTCTAACTCCGGGTAAATGTTCTGCTGTTGTTGGGTGACCTTGCAGTCGTGAGTCAATCTTTCTAAAGGTTCTTAGCTCGTTTACCGGAAAGTAACCATGCCTGGCCAGTGTGGCATACCAAACAGGAGAGATGTGGCCGTTTGAGAGGAAGAAAACATCCTCGCCAATCCCATCCATCGTGAAGTTGGATGCATCGTAGCTCATCATTTCACCATAAAGTGCCACGAAAAAATCAGCGCATCCCAAGGATCCTCCAGGATGCCCACTCGCGGGGGAGTGAACCATTCTTACGATATCTCGTCTTATTTGTGTAGCAAGCCTTTGTAGATGCTGGATTTCGCTCATAATGTCGGAGTATGAGCGCGAAAATAGAAGCACCCCTTAGGGCAGAAATGGAATGTTTAAAACTTTTGAGAACTTTGAGGCAATACGGCCGAACTTAGCTGCTTTGAGAAGTTGGTACCAGCATATTGCATTTGTCATCGTTCTATCGTTTTTAGGACACACTAACAGCGCTCAAGAACCTGCCTTTATCGAAAACCTTGGTCAATGGGATCAAGACATCGCATTTCACCTTCCAACGGGTAGCGGAGGCTTTTGGCTTGAAAAAGGTGGTTGGACTATTTCAAAGCTGGATCCGTTCGCGTATGCAAAGGCTATGCACGAAATGCACGATCACGGAACCACTGCCATCGTTGTTGATGGCCATGCCGTTAAGGCTCGTTTTCTGAATGCAAATGATGCTGTGGCCACAAAGGGTCAGTTAAAACAAACGGCATACCTCAACTACTTTCTCGGCAACGACAGGAGCAAGTGGAAAGGGCATGTGGGTCGTTACAATCGAGTGGTTTATGAATCGCTTTATGACGGAGTAGACCTTCGAGTAGATCTCCAGAATCACCAGCCAAAGCTGACCTATATCGTGGATGCAAACTCAGACCCAAGTAACATTAAAATTCAATACAAAGGCGCTGAATCAATTACTGTGATTGATAATAAGCTCATTATTGGAACATCGGTTGGTGACATTCAAGAACAAGAGCTCATCGCCTTTCAGAAACTGGATGGGAATAGGCTGGAGGTCGATTGCCGATTTGAGGTAAAGGAAAATGTCGTGTCCTTCAAATTGGGTAAATACGATCGTTCTCAAACACTCTACATTGACCCAACCATCATAGCTTCCACGCATTCCGGTTGCACCACAGAATCATGGGGGCACAGCGCAACTTTTAATGAGGCTGGGCAGATTTATTCCGCAGGTAGATGCTTTGAGAATGGTTATCCAACCACCACGGGCGCATTTCAAATGAATTTTGCAGGTCCATATGTTTATGGTGCTTATCAGGACTATGATATCTGCCTGTCAAAGTATAATCAAGATGGTTCAAGCTTGATTTACGCTACCTATCTTGGAGGGATTTCTCAGGAATCGCCTCACTCCCTAATCGCCAACAGTAATGATCAGATTGTCATTCTTGGTTCTACCAATTCGAACGACTTTCCTGTTTCTTCCGTAGCCTATGACACAACGTTGAATGGCGGCTATGATATCGTAGTGGTTTCGTTGACCAGCGATGGCTCGCAGTTGGTGGGTTCAACATACATTGGTGGCTCCGCCAATGATGGTAAGAACCTGGAGTCCGGTGGTGTTTTGACGTTTTATGCCGATGACTTTCGAGGGGAGGTTGTCCTTGATTCAATGGACAATATTTATATATCCAGCTTTACACAATCAAACAATTTCCCTGCGACTTCCGGTGTTTTTCAAGACACACTTGCGGGGCAACAAGATGGCGTTGTTTGTAAACTAAACCCTCTATTGTCGACATTGCACTTGGCCACATACCTTGGGGGAAGCGCTTTTGATGGATCATACGCATTAAAGTTGGACGATTCCCTCAATATTTATGTGGCAGGCTATACACGCAGTTCAAACTTTCCGGTTTCAACTACCGGAGCCTATAATGCTTATCTGGGTGGAACTAAGGATGCGTTCGTAGTCAAGATAAATGCTAACATGAACACAATGCTAGCGGGTAGTTTTTTCGGCACCAATTTCAGGGATCAAAATTATTTCATCGAATTGGATGATGATGGGGGAGTCTATTTATATGGCACTTCAGATGGAGGAATCACCGCCACCTCCGGAAGATATGCCGGCCCGGCATTGGGAGGATACATTTACAAGACTAATGCCACCTTAGATACCATCGAATGGATATCTTCATTTGGTTCAATGGCACCCGCATCCTTTCTTGTGGATCAGTGCAATCGAATTTATGCTTCAGGCCAAGGTGCGGCAGCGGGTGCTTTGAGTACTGCAAGTTTTGATACTGTCGGGTCCGTTTTAAGCTTGTCACAGGCTGGGTTTTATTTGATGAAACTTACCCCTGACGCAACATCATTGGAGTTTGGTACATTTTACGGGAACAATTCAAGCCATGTCGATGGAGGAACTAGTCGCTTTGATAAACGGGGCGTCATCTATCAAGCTACGTGTACGCAAGGTCAATTCTCGACCGTAAGTTGGGCATATTCGACTACCAATTTGTCAACCATTTATGGGGGTTATGATAACACAGCTTTCAAGATTGATTTTGCTTCCAATGTGGCCAAGGCGGAGATCGGTCCCGCAGACACCGTTTGCGCTCCTATTGAAATTCAGTTTGACAACTCGGGTAGTTTAGGGGATGTGCACTACTGGAATTTCGGTGACGGAACATATTCAACCGATTCAATGCCATTGCATTCATATGATACTGCTGGTATTTACGAGGTGTTTTATGCGATTTCGGATTCACTGGAATGCTATGGCAGCGACACAGCCTTCTTAAGCCTTAATGTGCTGGAACCCATTTATCCTGAAATCCAAATAGGAGATAGTTTCTGTGTTGACTCTGTCAAACTGTCGGTTGACACATCTCAGTTCATAGCTTTCTTGTGGGATAATGGACAAACAACCTCGGAGATATATGTCTATGCTGGCGGAACTTACAGTGTATTAGCCACTGCTAACCTCTTTTGTTTAAACGCGGATACGGTGGACGTATATTTCTTACCGGATTATCATTTTTCACTCGAAGACACGGGCATATGCGAGTTAGGTTTTCCGGTGCACGCACCACCTTCCGCTATCAGTTATTTGTGGAGCACCGGTGATACTACTTCATCAACAATTGTTTCAACCACTGGGGAATATTCCCTAACCGCTTCAAACGGTTTTTGTGAAAGCGAAGCGTCTATGAATGTTTGGTTGTCTTATGTGGATTTTGAAAGTTCCGACACCATTACTTGCATGGAATCGCTTGAGCTTGGGGTGGATGAAAGCGGTGGGAATGTCGACTGGAGTACAGGGGAAACAAGTGCAAAAATAATGGTTAATGAATCGGGTACGTATTGGGTGAAGGTGTCCAACGGATTTTGTTCAATCAGCGATACTATTCGCGTGTCCTTCGATCCACAGTTGGTCGATCTAGGCCCTGACCAAGTCGTTTGCGACCCAACCTCAATTCAGGCAAACGAGGGCCATGAAAGGTATTTGTGGAGCTCAGGGGACACCACAATAGCAATCTCATTAGACTCAACAGCAAAACTCTGGGTAAAGGTTTGGGATGGAGATTGCATGGATTCTGACACAATTCAAATTGAAGTGCAGCAACTGGTCTTTAAGGATCCTGAACTCATCGAATGCGATGTAGACAGCGCGTTTATAGAAGCTCCATATTGGAACGATGTTAATTACAGTTGGTATAATGGAGATTCAAACGAGTCGATTTGGGTTCATAATTCAGGAGCATACTGGGTCAATATGAACACCAAGTATTGCTCAAAAGTGGATACACTTCATGTTCACTTTGTGGAAACACCACCATTTTCTCTTGGTTCGGACACTTCCATTTGTGAAGGTGAAATACTTGTGCTTTCTCCTGACACCACCTACGGTGGATTAATTTGGAGCAATGGCGATACTTCCAACGCTCTAGTTATTAAGGATAGTTCCATTGTTTGGGCCTCCCAAGTCTATAATGAATGCATAAGATATGATACTTTGGAGGTGAAGATGCGGCAGCTTTGGACTGATTCCTTTTCGCTGATAAACAACGTTATGACTCCAAATGGAGATGGCATGAATGAGGAATTGAAATTTCACGTAGCAGATGAAGCCTTGTTTTATGGATATAATCTGAAAGTGTACAACAGATGGGGTATAAAAATGTTTGAGACCGATCGAATTGAAGATGGATGGAAAGGTCTTGATCCCAGTGGAGATCCGGTTCCTGAAGGCACTTACTTCTATATTATGGAGAGCCATACGTTTTGCAAGCAACGAGACAAAATCGTGGTGATGGATAACGTTACTTTATTCCGATAAATACCAAATTGATAAACCTACATTTGCCGCCCCAAAAACTGATGTATGGCATTGAAATGTGGTATTGTAGGACTGCCTAATGTGGGTAAGTCAACCTTGTTTAACTGTCTGAGCAATGCTAAGGCACAAGCAGCAAATTTCCCCTTTTGCACCATTGAACCTAATGTCGGAACCATTACCGTGCCTGATGAACGATTGACTGCTTTGTCTGAAATCGTAAACCCTGAACGCATTGTGCCAACAACAATAGAGATCGTGGACATTGCCGGATTAGTAAAAGGAGCTAGCAAAGGTGAAGGCCTCGGTAACCAGTTTTTGGGAAACATACGAGAATGCGATGCAATCATTCACGTGCTAAGATGTTTTGATGATGGCAACGTGGTCCATGTGGATGGTTCGGTAGATCCGGTTCGCGATAAGGAAGTGATTGACATGGAGCTTCAATTGAAAGATTTGGAAACCTTGTCAAAGCGCATCGACAAGGTGAAAAAGCAGGCGACCGTTGGCGACAAGGACGCAAAGAAGCTCTTCGATATTTTTGAGAAGTACAGAGTGCACCTGGAGTCAGGGCAATCTGCTCGTTCGGCAGACGTGGATGAAAAGGAGCGGGAGTTAGTGAGTGATTTATTTCTATTGACCGACAAGCCCGTGATGTATGTCTGCAACGTGGATGAGGCTTCTGTAGTGAATGGGAATCAATACGTTGAAGCTGTGAAGAAGGCAGTGGCCGGTGAAAATGCAGAGGTGCTGGTTTTGGGTGTTGGTATTGAAGCTGATATTGCCTCTTTGGAAACGTTTGAGGAAAGACAACTTTTCTTAGACGATTTAGGATTGACCGAACCAGGTGTCTCTCGATTGATCAAGAGTGCATACAAGCTATTGAAGCTTCAGACTTATTTTACTGCTGGAGTGAAGGAGGTTCGCGCATGGACCATCGAAGCGGGAACTAAAGCACCTGGAGCTGCCGGAGTCATTCATAGCGATTTCGAAAAGGGATTCATTCGAGCGGAAGTGATCGGCTATGACGATTATGTCTCATTAAAGTCGGAAGCTGCAGCAAAGGATGCAGGAAAACTTCACGTGGAAGGAAAGGAATACGTGGTCAGAGATGGCGATGTCATGCACTTTCGATTTAACGTTTAATAAACTTGTGTTCAAGCCCAATGAGCGATAAATTCGCGTTCAAAATTTAAAGCATCCTGTCATGGCGATAATGATTACTGATGAGTGCATTAACTGTGGAGCTTGTGAGCCCGAATGTCCAAATAATGCAATCTACGAAGGAGGTGTGGAATGGCGATTTTCTGATGGAACGGGATTATCGGGTCAAGTGACTGGCAAAAACGGAACCAATGCTGATGCTGACCAGGAAATGGAGCCAAAGTCAATGGATGTCTATTACATTGTTACAGATAAATGCACCGAGTGTGTTGGTTTTCATGATGAACCACAGTGCGCAGCTGTTTGTCCGGTGGATTGCTGTGTGGATGATCCGGATTATCGTGAGTCAAAAGAGGCTCTGCTGAGCAAAAAAGAATTCCTTCACGTGTAATCCACGTGCATGGAAAATACTAAGGTTAAAAAAGAAGATCGCTTCAGGATCGAATACGACTCAGCAGTGGCAAGACTGCTGAATGAGTTAAACATTAGCCTAGTTCTAAGTACTTACCAAGCGGGCAAATTGGTTTTTATTGGAGCTCCCAGTGCCGATAAGCTCCACCAAACTCCAGTTTCCTTTAAGAAGCCAATGGGGGTGGCCGCTGGTCAAAACATTTTGGGTGTAGCCTCTTTGGATAGAGTGGAAGTTTTTACGAATCAACCAGAATTAGCCAAGACCTATCCATCACACCCCGGTAAGTACGATGCCATGTACTTTCCACGAACAACCTATCATAGCGGGCCCATTGATTTGCATGACTTGCACTGGACGAAATCGGGGCTCATAGCCGTGAATACAAGATTTTCTTGCGTTTGCAAATTCGACTATCGCTATACGTTTACACCCATCTGGCAGCCATCTTTTATCACGGATTTACTTCCAGAAGATCGCTGTCATTTGAACGGCATGGCCATGAGAGATGGCGCCCCTGCTGCTCTGACGGCTTTGAGTGATACTAACTTTGTTGACGGATGGCGTGAGAATATCAAAAATGGTGGTGTGCTAATGGACTATGCATCAGGCGAAGTGTTGGCGCGAGGTCTATGCATGCCTCATTCACCAAGATATGAGGGTGACGAATTGTATTTATTGGAATCAGGGAAGGGCGAATTGGTCAGGATCGGGAAAAGTGGAGCAATCTCAACTGTGGCTACTTTGAGTGGTTTTGCACGCGGTATGACCATTCATAATGGTTATGCATTCATTGGCCTGAGTAAGATTCGAAAAGAAAGCAAAAGCGCAAGAGTTTTACCGGTTGCAGACATAGCTCAAACAGCTGGTATACAGGTGGTTAGCTTGGCTTCAGGTAAGATCATTGGGGGAATATTTTATCGATCAACCGTTGAGGAAATTTATGACATTCAATTGATAAAAGGATCAAATATGTCCACTTTAGTCACCACAGGAAATAAAATTTCAAGGCTTGCGTTCTCCCTGCCAATGAAATACATTTGGCATGAACCGACTAATACGGAACACCAAAAATCAAATCAAATTTCCGAGTCACATGAGGACGATGAATAGCCAAAATGCGAATAGAGCCAAACTGGTTGCACTCTTTTCGCTAATCGTGGTGCTAAACTTCCAAAGCTGCAAGAAGTACGAAGATGGGCCATTGGTCTCATTGAAGTCGCCTGAAAAGCGAATCGTAAAAAAGTGGGACTTGGATGATGTAGATGGCAATCTTCCAATTGAGGATTTGTTCGATCAAGTAGATGTAGATGCCAAGATCACCGATTGGGACATTACGTTTGATTTTGATGATGATGGCGACTTTACCATGCGCGCTTCTTATACAATGGAGTATACATACATGGTTGATAATAACAGCTATACTTATCCATACACCTTTGACATGCGGATTGATGGTGATTGGGACTTCAATTCAAAAAAGGATGAAATCAACATCGACTTTAATGCCAGCGACTATGATGATTATGCAGATTATAGGAATCGCGACTACAAGATTCTCCGTCTAGCGGATGATGAAATGATATTGGAAGCTGAGAATGGCGCTGAATGGACATTCAATGACTAATCTTTCATTTTTAAATATCGTCTATAGCTTAATCGATCCGAGATGAATGCATCAATCAATAAAAAAAGCATGAGAGCCAGACTTGTCATGCTTTTTGCGCTTATAGTCGTTCTCAACTTTCAATCATGTCGAAAGGATGGTCTGTTAGATCCGCTTCGTTCTAAGGAGAAGCGAATCTCCAAAAAATGGGACCTTGTCAAGATAGATGGAGATTTTCCCATAGTCGAACAATATCAGGGATGGGCCACTAGTGTTGAGGTTATCGATTTTGATATTTCATTCGATTTTGAAGAAGATGGTGATTTTGAAGTTAATGCCTTCTATCGCTTGGAACTCGAGGTTCCATATTGGGGATATTATTACGGTGGAGGCGGCTCGCGTACCATTGAATCCAACTTAATTGCGGATGCAAATGGCGAGTGGGAACTTGATTCCGATAAAGAGGAGGTAGAAATCGATATTGACAGGCGTGGCTATGGTTATGGGTATGGAACGTTGCAACGCGGTCAGGATTTTAAAATACTGAGGCTAAAATCTGATGAACTTGTTTTAGAGGCTGAGGATGGCTCAGAATGGTACTTTGAAGATTAGTAGCATTATTCTTCACGGGTGTCGGTGAGTTTCTTTTACAACATCGCTTTCATTGTTTCGTTTTTCTCAGAACCTTTGTCGCGTGAGGATTATCCTAATATTGTTTTTGTTAATTCCGTTCGTTGCATGGTCCGATGACAAGGAAATGACATTGAGAGCCAAAATGCAACAGCTTTATGAGTTGCGAATGGTCACCATCAATGCACCAAATGATGAAAAGAGAATTGCAGCGGATAAGGAGTTTACCAAATTCTTAAAAGATGCTCTTGGCGATCAGAATAGTTACAATGTCAATTTCGACACTATTCCTCAACTTGGAGATTTAAGAAGCGGTGACGATTATTTCAGAATGATCAACTGGAATGTCCCTCTTGATAATCAAACACAACAGTATCGCTGTTTCATTCAATACTTGAATAAGAAAACGAAGGAGTATGAGGTGATTGAGCTAAAGAAAGGATACTCAAGTATTGAAGGTGAAACGCGAAAAATATTCAACGAAAGAAACTGGTATGGTGCGCTGTATTATGACATTATTCCTTCAAAGACCAGACGCTCAGGCAGGAAAAGAACTTACATGTTATTGGGTTGGGATGGACACGATGAATACTCTTCAATAAAGTTTGTGGATGTCTTGGTCATGACTAAGAACAGACTATCTTTTGGAGCGGACATTTTTGACATGGAGGACAAAGGGGCAAAGCGTTTTATCATCGAGTACAAGTCTGATGCTCAGGTTTCTCTAAAATATGATGAAAGGAAAACGATGATTGTCTTTAATCAACTTGTCCCCATGCAGCCTGATTTGGAAGGGCAATACGAATTCTACGTGCCGATTACGGAATTCGATGCGCTGCAATGGAAGAAACGCAAGTGGACGTATGTTCATGATGTATATCTGAAAGGACGCGGGAATGGCAAAATTTATAATGACCCTCCGTCAGCGCAGAACTTGAAGTAAGTTTGCTACGCCCTAATCATGACATTCAAGCCGATTCTAAATTATCTGATTCGCAAGCACGTAAAAAAGGACCAGCGCGTTCCAACTTTAGTGTATGGGGCCATGGTGCAGCGTGTGGCAATTGTTTCTTCAGAAAAGTATGCTCCTGAGGCCTCGGAATATGCGAAACGATTAAGGAGTCGAGGAGTTCAAACAGTGGATTTTTTTCTGGTCTTTAATTCATCCAAGAGTGAAGCAAAGTTTGAGAATCGAATAAAAGCTGTAACCATTAGTCCTAAAAACTTCAGCCTATTTGGAGCACCAATAAATAAACCAGACTTAGAGCGAGCTCTGCTTGAAAAATATGATACGCTGATTGATCTGAACGTAGGACAATCGATTGAAGCTGATTGGATTATCGTGCAACTCAATGCAAATTGGAAGGTAGGCAAAAAGCTTAAAAATCGAGAAAACTTGCTGGACTTGATGATTGACGGAAATTTGGATGGTCGTCAATTAATCAGCCAGATTGACGATTACCTGTTGAACTTGAATAAACCAAAAGCTGCATGAAAGATTTTAGAGGCACCGGTGTTGCCATGGTCACCCCATTTACAAAGTCAAAGGAGGTCGACTTCGCAGCCTTGGAGCGATTGACCGATCACCTCATTACAGGGGGTGTTGATTATTTGGTTGTTCAAGGAACAACAGGTGAGTCTGCCACATTGACCAAGTCAGAAAAGCAGGAGGTTCTGAGTTCTGTTGTGAAAACGAACAATGGTCGTGTTCCAATCGTTTGGGGACATGGCGGAAACAACACCCAAGCCCTGATCGATGGATTCAAGCAGTTTGACCTCACGGGAGTGGATGCGGTTTTAGCAGCAAGTCCATATTACAACAAGCCAACCCAGCCCGGAATAGTTGCTCATTACAACGCATATGCAGATGCTAGCCCGCTGCCGGTGATACTCTATAATGTCCCGGGAAGAACATCATCAAACATGCTTTCTACTACAACGCTTGAATTGGCCAAACATCCAAACATCATCGCCATTAAGGAAGCTTCAGGAAATCTTGATCAGGTAGGTGATATTATCAAAAACAGACCCGCAAAATTTTTAGTCCTGAGTGGTGACGATCCTTTGATTGTTCCTCACATGGCTCTTGGTGGAGATGGTATCATATCCGTTGTGGCAAATGCGTTTCCAAAACAATTTTCAGACATCGCTCGTCTTTGCTTTCAGGGCGATTATAATAAGGCAAGATCATTACATTATTTGCTTGTCGACTTTATTCATTTGCTTTTTGCAGAAGGAAATCCAGGTGGTATAAAGGCAGCACTTAATATACTTGGTATTATGGAAAATGAGGTTCGTTTGCCCCTCGTTCCTGTAAGTGCGGAACTTATGCGAAAGCTTGAATCATCAATCGATCAAATTAATAAGGCTTCTTGATAAAGTGGGTCATTTCAGGGATTCTGTGCATTGGCCCATTTATAGTAAATTGCCAAAGTTCATTCGAAGGGCGTATCAAGTATGTGATTGCCTATGAAATGGCGAATGAAGAGCGAAAGGGGATAGACCTGTCGCTTCCAAAGGAATGCAAGCTATATACAAACGGTAAGGATTGGAGGCTAGAGCAGTACTCGGCATTGGGAGATAACAGCATCATGATTTATCATCATGATGCTGATTCCGTGTATCGCTTGATGGAGATTGGAAACGAAAAGTTTTTGTTAGCTGATAAGGCTGCGAATTCAGCCGTTAGAGTTTGGTTTGAGATTACTCAAGATATAAAATCAATTGCAGGGTTTGAATGCCATAAATCAATTGCCCAGGTTGAGAATGAGAAAAGTAGTGTTTGGGTTTGCCAGGATTATAAAAACCTAAAGCACCTGTTTTGGCCTCAATCTGAATTTTTGCCTATTTCATTCACTATGATCAAATCTGATTTGGAAACGGTATATACTGCCATTGATCATTCAAAGGAACCCATTGATGATACCTACTTTGTAGTCTCATCTGAATACAAATTGATTTCGGATTTAAAATATCAGCGAATGTTGCGCTGAGGGTAGATCTTGAACCGGTTATTCCAGCGTGTGGAATGAGCAATGACCTTGATTAGATTTGATGAATCAAATAAACGAGCTATCGATGAATTGTTTTCGCCATATAATGCTCTTGCTATTTGCTGTGTTCATGGTATCTGGAAGTGCCATTGCTCAAGATTTTGGCACTGTTGGTGAGGAGAAGGCTGAGGGCGTGGAAAAGACAACTTCAGATTTTTTAGATCCCTATAGATTGACGCTGAGAATTAGGCCACTGAGTTATTTGTTATATCCGATGACTTCGGGTAATATGGGTAGCTTTAATGGCAGAGTAGATTATGCCATAAGCCGAAATTTCGCGCTTGGAGTAGAGTTGAACTATTATTACAACTATGTATGGCCAAATGCGGGTCTAGATTTTTCTTGGGAACTAACTTCCATTCGCATTGACGCCAACTATTTCATATTCAAGGAGAGCAACGAGGAGAAATATGCGGAAGGATTTCATTTAGGTCCGTATTTGAAGTTCAAAATGGAAAATAGAGCTGGAGTTGGTGTACTGAATACTATTGGCGTCTCCAGGCTAGTTGGCAACGCATTAATAGGAGGAGGCCTACTTGGTTATCAGGTGGTGAAGAATCGGTTCGTGTTTGACCCACATATCGGATTAGGTGGTGGAATTGGATCATACAATATTGGAGGTACGATTCATGGAGATTTCCGTTTAGGATTGTCCATTGGAATGGTTGTTTTGAAATAACATTGCATCATGACAGACATTGAAATTGCTAGCGCAGCCACATTGCTGCCCATTACAGAGATTGCGTCAAAACTTTCAATTCCGGAAACAGCATTAGAGCCATATGGTCGATTCAAAGCAAAGCTGCCATTGAGTTTGATTGATGAGAGTAAGGTTAAAAAAGCCAAGCTGGTTTTGGTTACAGCCATTTCACCAACACCAGCCGGAGAAGGAAAGACGACAACTTCTATAGGGCTTTCAGAAGGCTTGAATCGCATTGGCAAGAAAACAACGGTAGTGCTTAGAGAGCCATCTTTAGGACCGGTTTTTGGCATCAAAGGTGGAGCCACGGGTGGTGGCTACAGCCAGGTGATTCCAATGGAAGACATCAATCTTCACTTTACAGGAGATTTTGCAGCGATCGAGCGAGCACACAATCTTTTGGCTGCATTGATTGACAACAACCTTCAAAGCAAGAAACGAAACCTGAACCTAGATCCTCGAACCATTGCCTGGAAACGAGTGATGGACATGAATGATCGCTCGCTGAGGAAGGTGGTTATCGGTCTGGGAGGAACGGGAAACGGAATACCGCGTGAAACGGGGTTTGACATCACGGCAGCATCCGAGATCATGGCGATTCTATGCCTTTCTAAAGACCTGAATGACCTGAAGGAACGAATGGGCAACATCTTTATAGGGTACACCATGGATAAGCAACCCATTTATGCCCGTGACCTGAATGCGCACGGAGCCATGGCGGCCTTGATGAAAGATGCTATAAAGCCAAACCTGGTGCAAACGCTGGAAGGAAATCCCGCGATTATTCATGGCGGTCCATTTGCCAATATCGCGCAGGGAACCAATTCTATCATTGCCACGAAGATGGGATTGTCCCTGTCTGACTATGTGGTCACAGAAGCCGGCTTCGGAGCTGATTTGGGTGCGGAGAAATTCTTGGATATCAAGTGCCGAACTGCCGGACTCAGCCCAAATGCTGTAGTCATTGTGGCAACGGTTCGTGCGTTGAAATACCACGGAGGAAAACCCGTGAAGGAATTAAGCGATCCAGACCCAAAGGCAGTAGAAAAAGGATTGGAAAACCTTCAAAAACACTTGGAAAATGTGGCACAGTTTGGCATTCCTGCCGTTGTAGCCATCAACAGATTCGTTGCTGATACAGATGAAGAAGTTGCACTGATCCACGAGTCATGCGAAAGGCTTGGTGTAAAAGCCTTTATGTGTGAACACTGGGCAAAGGGCGGAGCTGGGGCAGAGGAATTAGCCAAGCATGTAGCTTCATTGGCAGATGCCTTTGACAAACCATTCAATCCCGTTTACAAATTGGAAGACTCGGTTGAAACCAAGATCAATGCGGTAGCTACCAAATTGTACGGAGCAGATGGCGTGAATTACTCGTCCACTGCTGTGACCGACCTAAAGCGCATAGAATCGCTAGGTTTATCCCACCTTCCGGTGTGTATTGCAAAGACTCAAAAATCTCTTTCGGATGATCCCAACTTGATAGGTCGCCCGAGAGGTTTCAATGTCACAGTGCGCGAAATTGAAATTGCGGCTGGAGCTGGCTTCTTAGTGCCGATTACCGGAGACATGATGCGGATGCCTGGCTTGCCTGCAACACCTTCCGCAGAGACTATTGATATTGATGCGGAAGGAAAAATAAGTGGATTGTTTTAATTCGCTTTTGGCCTCTTCTTGAAATTACGTCCTCGTCCACCGTTTCCGGGTTTTTTGCCTTTGCCCATTGGATTCCACTCCGGGCTTTCCCCAACTTCAGGCGGAACGGGAAGCTTCAGGATTTCTCGTTCGATCAGGCGTTCGATACGGAGGAACTTGTACATCTCCTCTTCGTTAACAAGGGTTACGGCAATTCCGGTTGTATCAGCGCGGGCGGTGCGACCTACACGGTGAACATAGTCCTCAGCATCATTAGGCACGTTGTAGTTAATCACGAGGTTGATATCCTTGATGTCGATTCCACGGCTCATCACATCTGTAGCCACCAACACACGACACTGTTTTGATCGAAAGCGAATCAGCACTTCTTCCCGCCTTTCTTGATCCAAATCGGAAGAAATGCCCTGCACTTCGTAGTCCTTGTTTCTAAGAGCGCGAGCCAGTTCACTCACCTCTTTCTTTCTAGCACAGAAGATGATGATGCTCTTGCATGATTCCTTGCCGTCAATCAAGCGCTTGATGAATTTGGCTTTAAGCGGGTCGTAGCATAAGTAGACTACCTGCATAACGCCTTCAGCCGGCTTGGAAATCGCAATGCTGATTTCATCCGGATTCTGTAAAATCGCCTTAGCCAGATCGCGAATCTTTTGCGGCATCGTAGCGCTAAACATCAGCGTTTGTCTTTCTTTTGGGAGGTAGCTGAATATTCGCATGATGTCGTCATGGAATCCGATATCCAGCATTCGATCTGCCTCATCTAGGATCACGTGCTTCACGGTGTCCAGTTTCATGTAGCCCATGTTGAGGTGAGCTATGAATTTTCCGGGTGTCGTAACCACAATATCAACACCACCGGTCAGTGCTTTTTTTTGTTCGTCCCAATCATCTCCATCGCCACCTCCATAAACAGCCACCGAAGAAATGGAAGTGAAATAGCTGAATCCTTGAATTTGTTGATCGATCTGAATGACCAGTTCACGAGTTGGTGCGATGATGATGGTATTGATGCCTTTAGCATCTTCCTGTGAAAGCCTGTTGATAACAGGTAGGGTGAAGGCTGCGGTTTTACCTGTTCCTGTTTGAGCGCAGGCAATCAGGTCTTTACCTGCCAAAATTTTCGGGATCGCTTGTTCCTGGATGGGCGTAGCATTTTGAAACCCCATGTAGCTGATTGAGTCGATGAGATCATCGCTCAATCCTAGTTCTTTAAAATTCACGGCTTGAAGGTCACTGTTTTTTATGAATCAGCTTGAACATAACGAATAGACATGATGAAATCGACCACTTTTCGTTCGTGCCAGAAGGGTTTTCTCATTCTGAAATCTGCAGCGAACCCCACGTGGCCGCCATATTTTGGTGTCAATAACTGAATACTAGGGTTTTCTTCAACCACGTCAACAAAGCAGTTTTCCGGCAAAAACGGATCGTTTTGGGCATTGATAATTAGCGTTGGAATTCGAATCTCAGAAATGAACTTCTTCGAGCTGCTCTTTTCATAGTAGTCCATGGCGGACTTGAATCCGTGAAATGGTGCTGTATAAGCATCATCAAATTCCTCGAACGTGCTTGCCGCCAAAACCTTTTCCAAGTCAATTTTGGCGAAGGGAAACTTCTTCGCTTTTCCTGTGATTTTGGTTTTCAGTTGATTGAGAAAGCGTTGGAGATAAATCTTGTTTGAGGCCTTATTCATTTGTGCAGCGCATGCAGCCAAGTCACAAGGAACAGAAATGGCAGAAACTGATTTCAACCTCGTGTTGAAGCTGACCTTTAGTTCACCGGCTAGTTTCAAGGCGATGTTTCCCCCTAGACTAAAACCAACGAGATGTATTGCCTGATAGGTTTTGTTGAGCTTGTTGATCACAAAGAGCACATCATCGCTTTTTCCGCTGTGATAGCTGGATGGCAGGTCATTCTGACGGCCGCTGCAGCTTCGGTGATTCATCGCCACGGCATCCAACCCATGCTCGTTGATGCGCTTGACCATTCCGAGGATGTAGGTAGAATGGCTACTTCCTTCCAGTCCGTGAAGGAGAAGCACACAAATTTTTGACCCAACCCGGCTGATGTCAAGATCGATGAAGTCGCTGTCGGAAGTTTCAATTGTAAGTGGAGAATATTTCACACCCTCCACTTTCCTCAATCGATTGGGCAAAATCGTGCTCAGATGAGCCGATCGAAATAAAAACGGTGGATCGTAATCAGCCTGCATTATTCACTGCCTTTAGTCCGTCTATCAAGTGATTGAGGCCGTTCGTTTTGATCACGTGAAGCAGCTGAAGTTGATTACCGAGTTTGCCCTTCGGAAAACCATTTCTGGCAAACCACTCTAGGTAACTTACCGGCAAGTCAGCGATGATTCGATCCTTGTATTTGCCAAACGGCATTCGGATTTGGGTCAGACTTACAAGCTCCTCGTGATTGGGGTTCACGAATTCAAAAGTATAAATGCAACCGTGTTCGCAAGCTACTCAACAGTTACTTGCAATCCAACCAAGGCATCTTTGGAACATGCCGTAACAGAGTAGAATCCGGTAGGTAAATCTCCTGTTTTCGGCAAGTAGATTCGGTTTTTGAGTATGGCAATGATGGCCTCGTAGTAATATTCTACGTTTTTCGAATCACGCAAAACAAATATAGCTTCCACACCATTGAATTCTGACAGGTCAGTTTTTACCGTTTCATCAGAGCCCAACTCATCAGGGCTGATTACAGATCCGCGTTGCATCCGATGTCGACCGTAAAAGACAGGTACAATATGCGTCTTCAGCTCTTTCCCATCTGTCCGCTTGAACCGAATGCGATAATAGGACCAACCAAGCAATGGGCTGTTATCTGTTTCAAGGTACTCTGAAGATCCGGGTGTGCTTGACTCATCTGCGATGTATCGAAACTCTGTGAAGGTTTTACCATCACGACTGCGTTCCAGATAAAACCCTGCTATAATTTCACGATCTTCAGCTGTCCAGTGGACCTTTACTTGCTGTCCTGCTATGTATGCTGTGAATTGAACGTGCTGGTCACCCTCCTCATTTTGATACTCTATTCCAAACGGATTTAGAAGCAGCAGTAAATACGAAAGCACAGAAGCTATCATTGTTGCAAATTTCTTTTGGTAACCGCTCGATTGTCAGTGCCCGTAGTTAGGTTATACAGGCACTGTTGTTAATTACGGAAATGTGCAGGATAGGTTCCGCTTGTTTTCAAACTTAACTCAGCAATTACATCGATCGGCTTTCGGCTAGTTTCAAAGCGTTGTAAGCATTGACAATGCCTCCGGTTTTGGACAGCTCACTGAATCGAACCTTGTCTTTGGTGCCAGGTTTGAGAACCTTCTTTTTGCTCACATCCGTGGCTGATTCAAGTAATAAATTTTTGAGTTCTACGGCTGTCAGGTCCGGGTAGTAAGACCACACTAAGGCAGCCACACCGGAAAACACAGGAGCCGCCATGCTGGTTCCACTCTGATTTTTGTATCCGTTGTCCGGCATGGTGGAATAGACCTCATGACCCGGAGCAAAAATATCGACTTCCATCGAGCCATAGTTCGAGAAGGAGGCGGGCAAATCCTTCTTTTTAGAGATGCTGCTGGCTCCAACGGTGACGAAGTTTTCGGCCACAGTCCCACTAGTAAGTTTTGGATTAGGAAAATTGCCTACTTCATCATTGTTTTCACTGTCGTTTCCTGCAGCATGAACCAACAGCACATTTTTTGAAGCTGCGTATTCAACGGCCTTATCCACTTCGTTTTTGAAGGGCGACAAGCCTTTTCCAAAACTCATATTGATGATAGAGGCTCCGTTGTCAACCGCGTAACGGATGGCATTCGCCACATCAATATCACGCTCATCACCATCGGGAACAGCACGAATAGTCATGATTTCTACACTTCCTGAGGCAATTCCTCTAGCGCCCAGGTTGTTATTTCTGTCGGCAGCAATAAGTCCAGCTACGTGTGTTCCGTGATCGGCAGCGGGACCTTCATAGTGGTTATTTCCATATCCTGTGTCACCAGGTTTTAACTCAGTTCTGGCCTTAAAAGACATGTTGAGGTAGTAGGCTTCGAAGTTTGTTTTTTGCTCTTGTATTTCTTTCAGGTCGCCCTTAGAAATGCCAAATAACTTGAAACGTTTCAGTACTTTTTGGATAGACTGAACACGTTCCTCTTCGCTTTTGACCGCAAGAGCTTCTTCGAAGGTCCATTCTTCGTTTCCGGTTTCCGCAGTCATCACAGAGTCGATCACTAAGTAAGCTCTTGCTAGCTGTTCAAACCCCTTGAGTTGAGCTTCGTTTTCATCATAGATTTCCTGCGCAGTTTCAAGCATTTCATCCGTCAACCATTCCGGTCTTCCGAGTGTAGAATACTTTGTTTCCTTTTCAATGCGCAGAATGCGGGTCGCCTCCAAATTCTCTTGATGAATATCTGTTCCGCTGTCGGTGACCAAGAAATTCCATCCGTGCACGTCATCTATGTATCCATTGTTGTCATCGTCCTTCCCATTATCGGGAATTTCATCTGCGTTAGTCCAAATGCAATAATTCAGGTCTTCGTGATCGGTTTCAACACCCGAATCAATCACGGCAACGACAACTTTTTTCTTTGGTTTCTTATCCTTAAGCAATTCTTCAAATGCCCGGTTTGAGCTGGTTCCGTAGATTTTGTCGGTTTCGTAATCAAGATTGTGCCAGTCATGATTCGATTCCTTCTCACCCTTTTTAGAGACACTCTGAAGGGATTGTGCATTGATTTGGACCCACGCCAACATTAATGCTAAACTCAATAGTCTTTTCATATTGTTCGCAAACTAATGCAAAAGCACACAATTGCTGAAATAGCGTGTGATGAGTGCCGGAAAAAAATGTTTAACGGTATTTAATCTGCTTTAGGTTTGAAGGAATACGCGAGATTATTTCAAAATTTGAAGGGTGTATGCCATTGTTGATATTGAAACAACCGGAGGGAGTGCGAAGAAGCACTTCATAACGGAAGTCGCTGTTATCAAACACGATGGAGAGAAGGAAGTTTCACGCTACCAAACACTCATCAATCCAGGAGTTCCAATTCCTCGAGCAATCACCACGTTGACAGGAATTGACGATGAAATGGTGGCAGACGCACCAAGATTCGCAGAAATCGCAGATGAATTGTGGGAGGCTTTGGACGGTAGTGTCTTCGTGGCACACAATGTCAATTTTGACTACAGTTTCATACGAGAACAGTTTTCGGTCATTGGGCGAAAATGGAGTCCAAAGCGATTGTGTACGGTTCGCTTATCCAGGAAACTATTGCCAGGAATGTACAGTTATAGCCTGGGTAAACTAGCTCAGCAGTTGGGATATCACATTGAACATAGGCACAGGGCCATGGGGGACTGTGAGTTTACAGCACAACTTTTTAAAATGCTGCTCGATCGTGATCATGATGGACACATCAAGTTTGCACTGAACCAGCGCAGTCGTGAGGCAACACTACCTCCGCTATTAAATCGTGAGTCGTTTGATAAGCTACCCTCGACCATGGGCGTCTATATCTTTCGAAATCAAAAGCGAAAGGTTATTTACGTAGGCAAAGCCAATAATCTGAAACACCGGGTAAGTGATCATTTTAGAGGAAACACCCATACGGGCTTCAAAAGCCATTTTGCTGAGCAAATCACCGATTTAGAATGGATTGAGTGTCCAAATGAGTTAGTGGCGCTGCTTACTGAAGCTCAACAAATAAAGAAGTACTGGCCACCTTATAATAACCTCATGAAACGAGTCACGCTCAATTGGGGAATATTTGGATATCAAGATCAAAACGGATATGGCCGGTATTCAATTGGTCGGGTTGGCAAATGGGATCGCCCGATTGTGTCGTTCAGAAACCAGTTTGAAGCTCGAATCGCATTGGATAAGATTGTGCATAAATTCACTCTTTGTGCCAGGTTTTGCGACATGCAGGAGCAACTGGGACAATGTGTAGAGGAAGTGCATGGCTTGTGCAACAAAGCATGTGTCGGTAAAGAATCACCAAGGGATTACAACAAGAGGTACGAGTCATCAAAGCTTTATCTGAGCGGTGAGATTGCCACCATGATCATTCATGAAAGTGGCTTTAGCTTAGATGAACAAAGTGTGATTCTCGTTGAAAACGGGAGGTACAAAGGGCATGGTATAGCTCCTGCTGAGTTAGAAATTCACTCCGTGAGCGAAGTGCTTGACTTTATCGCAACCGGCTATGACGATCAGGACATGCAGTCAATCATACGAAGTCATATTCAAAGGAAGGAAGGTGCGCGTGTCACCATACTCACTTAGATTCCTTCATTAGGCGCTTCAATCGCAGAAACTGCATTTGATTATGATCTGTGTCTATTGCCGAGATAATCCTATCTTTCTCTCGCTGAGTCAGATGCCAGCTAAGACTTATAGGATTCGATGGTGAACGGTTTAACACCAAATCAACCAATTCGATCTTTCCACTGTACCAATCCTGAGTCATTCTGATTTGATCATCCATCTGATAGTCTTGAACATCCAGGATAGTGTTGTAAAAGGTTCCAAAAGGCTGAGCTATGGCTTCAAGCAAACTCGTTTTCTTGTTACTTTTTGTGCCAGAGATCTTTTCTTGATCTCTCACTTGAATGATAACAATAGCTGAGGTGTTGTTCTTGAGCCATTCCTTATAAAAGTGAATGAACTTCAGTGTGTTGCTCATGCCGTAATTGTCTCGGATTCCCGCGTCCAGAATTTCAATATCAGGATCGGTGGGTAAATTGGCCGCAGGAAAGACGTAGGGAAAGGTGGCGCTCATTCTGAGCGCAGAAATGAAGTTTAGGTTTTTCGCTCCTTGTTTTTCAAACATTCTCGTAAACTCCACATTTTCATTCAGTTGAGTAGAGTCATTAATCGTGCATAAATAGGAGATTGGTTGTGCTGAAATTAAAAGCTTGCGCCCATCATCACTGATGGTTGGTGCCAATATTAATAGAGGCATTTCAGCAGCCATTTCCAGTGCAGTGTAATCCCCCAGCCGCCTATTCAACCAACCTCGAGTGTCTATGTCGAGTTTCTTTTCAAACGCAAGTGCTCGGTCTCGAGTGTAGGTTTTTCCGTCATACTCAAACGTTTTGAAACGGAAAAATAGATCGTTTAATACCGCTGTGGCAGCTACAGGGTTAAGCTTGTCCTCGCTCATGTCAGCAACCAAATCCCGTGTATGTAGGTCGGTTTCGTGGTGTTGTTTGCGCCAATAATATTCTCTCAAATAGGCAGCGCCAATCATTCCGCCAGAAGAGCCAGAAATCAATAGCATGTTGTTCCAAAGGCTTCCTTCCGATATCTCATTTGCCTCAGCGATCGACTGTATGGTCCACATGGCAGACCTAAGACCTCCACCCGGAACATTGAGAATTACAGCCACCGGTTTGTTTTGACCGGTTTTTCTTTTCCAATTTTCAAGTAGCCTGACACCGTTTTCAATGTCCAAATAGAGGTTCTGCTTATTCGCTTGCAGTCGCTGGATGTCATTCTTGTTATAACCTGCTTTAACCGTGTCGTAGTCTAGCCCATAAGCTTGATTACGATACATGGTCGTGCTGCCGGACGAAATGAAATTTGCCGTTACAATGAGGCTTAAGAATATCACGGAAGTCCATCCTTCAATCATGAGTAAAAAGGCAGATGCCAGCATAATGAGCATGGTGAAAAATAACAGCACGGAAGCTGCCCAGGAATCCATTAACCAAGGAATTTCAACAACCAGCCAAGAGTGAAAATGGCTAATAGCACTCCGGCTTGGAAAACGAAGCATTAATTCTGTTTTGCGAAAAAACACGTTCCAACATCGCCTGCTGCAATGCCCACCATCCCTAGCCAGCGCTATTTGGCCTTTATTGGAAATGTAGCTGACCACTTTCCGGTCTTTCGGCTTTTACCGTGATGATTTCGCAGCCACTTTTTTGCTGTTGTTATGATCCGTCACAGTAAGTTGATAAAATGTTCGTTAGTCGTACGTTCTTCTTCTCCAATAAGCTGAAAGTGGTTTCAGCTGGTAGTGATAAAGTAAATAGCCGTCACCATAATAAAGGCTAAGTTGCCAGATAGATAACCTAAGATATTTACCAAAACATGAAGCGCAGTTTCATCTTCGTAATCCAATTGAAATGAAGCCGGCAGAAATGTACAACGACTGAGTAGTATTAGGGGCAGTGCTGAAATTGTTCTAACAATACTCTGATGAATGGTCTGTTCAGTGCTCGCCAAGAATGGAAATTTGGAACCGTTGACGGCATAGTTGAGACAGTTAAATGCCATGATGAAGGCTCCGGTTACTTGGGTCCCACATTCGCATGAGAAATGAAGTCACATAAACCCAGGTATTCTGGATATAAGAACAGGTAGGGCACACCGTACTTAAGTTAATGGTCTTGGTAACAATGGCAAAAAGAATGAGCCAGGAAGAATAGTAAGAGAAGTGTTCTTTAGGTGAACAAAATAGCAGCTGAACAGGGAAGAAGAATATGATTTTCCCAAAGTTTAAAACGTAGCATTTAGAAGGCTGTACTCTGCATTCTTTATAAGTAATGAGCAACCATATTGGATGTTGCGTCAACCTTATACATTGAAAGCAACAAGAAACTGAGCTTTTTGGTTAAAGCTGTTGATTAACAGAGTCGATGATCGTTTTTTCCAACGCTACTGCTTTGACTGAGTTCTCCTGCTTTCGCGAGGATGTTGCTGACAAAAAGTTTGATCATCCATGTCTTTCACGTTGACTCTCACATTCAAATGGGCTCCGCGAACCGCGGTCAAAGCACGCATGGCTCCAACACCAGCGTCACTAATGGAGGCGGGTAGTCCTGTTTTAGCCATTTCCCAGCATAACCTCCATGCTGTCAAACGCGCACTCCATAACGCTGTAGGGAACCATTGTTGCGCCCTTTGTTGCTTCAGTAATTGCTGTTTTTCTGGCACCTTTTTCATCTGTCTTCTTTGGAAGTCCAAAAGCCTCCATTATTCTGTTGAACGCATGGGTGTCTTCGTCTACCAAGCGCATCAGTCGATCCCTTGTAAGATTGTCCTTTTCTGCCCAATCAGAGTAGTATTCCCATTTATCAGTCCCAACTTCGCTTGTGGGAACTTAAATTGGCAACCATGGTTCCTAAGGAAACCCCTTACACACCCAATATAGGGCTGAAATTGACCCGCCCTGGAGCCGGAGACTCGGATGCTGTTTCATTAGCGAATTTGGACAACGTCATATCAATCAATTCTGGTCTTCCGCCACTGTTCTTGTCCTCAAGCATGTATTCAATGACGTATGCTCTCAAATACGAAAGGAGCTACTCGTCCAAACTGGCGACTTAACGGCAATCTTGATTTATCTTCTTCTTCGTAATGCCAGAGACCTGCTTTGTTTCTTTAAGAAGTATTTTCCGGCATCAATGAGAGTCAGCTTGGCACCAATCCAGCTAAGTTCAGATCTCTGGTGCAACCTCAAACCACGCTGGCACGTTCGCATGTTTTGTCAAAAAGCTACGTGAATAGGAGTGATATTAATGTTCGTCAGATTGTAACTGACGGAAAATCCTTATATCTTAACGACAAAACCAGCTCATACCTTTACAGCTGAGCAAACTGGTTCATTGACTGATTTCCAAGTTCATCCTAACAATTCCGCCTGTAATAGGGTCGCCATCGCGCTTTACTCCATCTCTGCTCTCTGATATCAAATGCTATCGAATTGGCTCTCCTTGTGCTGGTTGAGTTTAGGTTTATGTTATAGGCCACTAGGAAGTCTCTTGCACTCACTGCTGTGGCTCCGGTTCGCATAATGGCAGCATTGAATTCTGACGGTCCACTATCCGGTTTCCAGTTTGGGTTTTCAAGCTTATCCTTTAATCCTTCGTGGCTCTCCTGATCGAAATGTAGTCGCAAGGTTTTGCGTTCTGGCTTCGTTGCAGCGTTTTCGTAATAGTAAGTCGGGATCTGGCTTCTGAGCCGATTCTTGATCCAAGTTTTTTGGCATAAACCACGGTTTCTTCCATGGTGAGAGGTCGCCACTAAAACAAGCACAAACATCCGTGGCGCCAAAGCGAGGATACGTTACCCTTGTGCTTACTCATATCAATTAATTCTGACGCCTTTTTTACTAAAAGGAAGGCTGCTTCAACGACCGTCGAGCCGCCCGCAAAGGTGATCGTCCGATTGCAAGCTTTTCCGGGGTCAATATTTAATAGCATAACACCTTCTACTGTTTCCACTACTGAAGCTATGCTCTTTATCTTTGCTCATCACGACCCTCACTGATGTTTGGCACACATTCTATGATCTGATTCAACATGGCTTATGATCCAGTAAAGCTGGCTTATTACTGGATTGTATCCTTAATGAAACCTAGTTTTTACTTTAGGATTTCAATGTTAGCTCAGTCTTATGCACAGTTCTGTCGAAAAAAGGCGATTCAAGAACCAACGGCTTTAATAGATTTGAAGTCTGAGAAACAAAATTTACATTATGAAGAAATCAATACTAAGCGTATTAGCATTGCTGAGTGCGGGCATGTTGTCTGCTCAAACTGGGCCTGTAAAACGCACAATCCTAATCGAGGAAGGGACTAATGCATCTTGCGGACCTTGTGCTTCGCAAAATCCTACGTTCAACGCGGGAATTGTAGAACCAAACTGGAACACCAAATTGATAGCAATTAAGTATCAAGCATGGTGGCCTGGTTATGATCCTATGAATGAGCAAAATCCAGATGAGATCAAAACAAGAATCAATTATTATGGTTTCAGCGGAGTGCCTACAGCCATTTTAAATGGACGCATACCTAATAGTGATAACACAACTGGTGGCAACTGGACGCCAGCGGGTTCTTGGTATGCTGGAGCTCCAGGTGGATTTGCGCAGGCTGTGATAACCAATGAGTACAGCACTAACCTGACATCGTTTACAATGTCAACAACTCATATGTTGTCAGAAGACTATGATTCGGTTTACTTAACCGTGACTATTCAAAACGTTGATACTGTTGCGTTCACTGGCGGTAGCATGAAGTTACGTGTTGCGCTTGTTGAAGATGACATTACTTATCCATCAGCTCCTGGGACTAACGGTGAGAAGACATTTGAGCACGTAATGCGAAAAATGATTCCTAACGCAACAGGAACAAGCATCGACAACAATTGGTCAATTGGTCAGGATACAGTGATTACTATAGGTGCTGCTATTCCTTCTTATGTTTATCGATACGATCAAATCGCTCTCGTTGCTTGGCTTCAAGATGATACAGGAAAAGAAGTATGGCAGTGTTCATACAGCGAGCCCGTTGAGGTTGATGGATTGGATGTGTCTTTGGCTCTGAATGGGGCGCTTGACAATGATCTTTGTGCTGAATCTGTTGCTCCTGAGGTGAAGATTACCAATCTTAGCAATGAGACAGTTACATCGGTTGTGTTTTCTACAGCAGTTAACGGAGGTACTCCGTCTACGGAGACATTTACAGGTAGCATTGCTGCTGGTTCTTCTGCAGTTCATACTTTGTCTGCCATTTCATTGGACGCGGGGTCTACTAATCAAATTGTTGTTACCGTTAAATCAGTTAATGGTGGTTTGGATCTTAATAAGATGAACGATATGCTTGAAATTGAAGCAACTCGTGTTGATACCGATTCACCTCAGGATGCTGATTTCGAGTATGACTTCGAAGGTTTGGACTTTACGGAAATTCCTAACCATATGTACGGCACCGTGATTAACGACATTCAGTGGGGTGCTCTGACTAATACCAATACAGGTGAGAGCTATTCTGCCGGTGGATTCGAAGAATCTGAAGGAGCTTTCTTCTGGAACTTCTACGGATATCCTAATGGCGCTGCAGCATTGACGACAGACCCAATTGAATTTGAGAATGTAGCTTCGGCAAAACTTTTGTTCGCGCTGGCCTACGCTCAACAAGCTTCTGAAAACGATGAGTTGATGGTGGAAGCTTCAACTGATTGTGGCGAAAATTGGACTGAGTTGTTCAAGGAGTCGGGTGACGACTTGGCTACAACAGATCCTGTAAGCGGTGATTTCTTCTTCCCAGATGAAGATGGATGGAAGAAAATAACGGTTGATGCTAGTGTGTTGTTTGATACTGCAAGTTCAGTTACTGTAATGTTGAGATTTACAGGAACAGGTGATGGTGGTAACTTGATGTATATTGACGATATCCATATGACAACCACGACTGTTGGTGTTGAAGAAGTTTCAACCTCAGGTGTAGTTGTTTATCCAAACCCTGCTACTTCTGTTCTTAATATCAGTGGCGTTGAAGGACTTCCAACTGTTGTTAAGTTGTTCGATATGCAAGGAAGATTAGTACAGTCATCTACAGTGAACAACACTTCTGTAAGTGTTGAACATCTAGATGCTGGTGTTTATACCGTATCAATTGAAAACGCTGAGGTTTCTGTTTCTCAGAAGTTGACAATTGTGAAATAATAATGATGGATTAATTGAAGAAGGCTTGCTATATAGGCAAGCCTTCTTTCTTTTATGATGTAATGTTTTAATTTAGAAGAATAATTATTTGAATCTGATAGCTATGAAATTCAAAACGATACTCTTATTAGTCAGTTTCCCAATGTTTTCAATTGGCCAGTGGAGCTTGGATTGGGACGGTGATGACCTGAAAATGGCTTCAATAGGAGAAGATGTGGAGTTCGACATGAGCTTGGATAACCCAACTTCTCAAACATTGAGTTTGAAGTGGAGAATTTTGGATAACAGTTTTCCAGCGGTTCAATGGGAGGATTTTTTCTGTGCGGAAGTATGTTATTCATCAGCCGTTAGAGCAAAAGAATTAACCATAGACCCGAATACGAATTACCCATTAATTCATCATATATCTATTAAGGAAGTTGGAGGTTATGGAACATCGAAGATTTGTTTTTTTGATCCTTCTGATTCCGCAGGAACACTTCAATGCTTAGTTGCTCGTGTGGCAACGGACCCATCTGAAATTTCAGATACGATTTGGGTGAGTTCAAATGGAACCAATTTCGGTATTGTAAAAGGAAAGGTTTATGTGCTTCAAGGCTCAAATTATATTGAGTATCCTAACTACTCTAATCTTGTGGCAGGAGATTCGAAATTTATTGTCATTGATGGTGATCTCTACTGGTTTAAGACAGGTAAGTATGTATTGTATACCGAGACGGAAGAACTATCAACAGCTCAAGGAACCTTTTATTTGATAGAGGGTTATGCTTTTACGTTTGACGGTGTAACAACGTACACGTTAGTTGGAGAAGCCAAAAAGGTGAAGGTGGAAGGCGCTGATGTATATGTGATTAACGGTGACAGCTTTGAGTTGTTTAACGGCACGTGGGTGCCTTTATCTGTGAATGAGGTGTTGACTTCATCTCAAAATTCACTTGCTCAAAACAGCCCAAACCCATTCAAGTATTCAACCAGCGTGACATACAGCCTCAGTGGTTCTGGTAGAGGTTCGTTGATTGTATATGACCTAACGGGTAAAACAGTTGAGTCACACACTTTAAATTCAAATGCTGGCCAGGTCATGATTGGTCAGGGATTAAGTGAAGGTGTTTACTTCTACTCGCTTTGGACCGAGGATGGACAAGTATTGGACACAAGCGGATGAGGCTATTAAATAACACGTCAATCATAAGATTAAAGCCCCGTTCACCGGGGCTTTTTTATGCGCTAAACTTTTCCGTTGATATATACGCTGTAACAAGCGGCTCTCCAAAATTGTACGGAATCCTTTTAAAGGTTTTCGGATTTCTTCCGTGACGATCAAGTTCGCCAATTTGCCCTTTGTTACTGACCCAAGTTGATCGCTTAGTTCTAGTGCAGCACCGTTCAACGTGGCGGCATTGATAGATTCTTCCGGCCGAAGTCCCATTTTATGCACCTGAGCGATACAGCTAAGTTCATGTTTCCTGATGGGGTTGACCCTGGGTTGAAGTCGCTCGCTATAGCAAGTGGAAGTCCGGCATCAATCATGGTTCTGGCGGGTGTGTATGGAATACCTAGGAATAAGGAACATAGTGGCAAAGCAACGGGTATGGTTGTTGACGACTCTAGTGATTCAATCTCAACCTGATCCAATACTTCAAGGTGATCCACACTTAAAGCATTGTGTTTAACGCAAGCTTGAATACCACCGATTTGATTGAACTGATTAACGTGAACTTTTCCGCGAAGACCATGCTCGTTTCCGGCCACAAGGAGCTTTTCTGTTTGCTCAGTTGTGAAATACCCTGTTTCACAGAAAACATCGATATAATCGGCAAGCCCTTCTTCTTCTACTCGCGGCAACATGTCATGGATAATATGCGATACGTAATCATCTGACCGGCCTTTGAATTCGATGGGAATGGCGTGAGCCGCCAAAAAGCTGGCTTTGACGGGAATAGGAGTCGCATCTTTAATGCGCTTAATAACACGAAGCATTTTTAGTTCCGAATCAAGGCTAAGACCATAACCACTTTTGATTTCGATGGCTCCCGTTCCCAGCGAAATCAATTTGTTGAGGCGCAGTATTGCGTTCTGGAACAAGACGTCTTCGTCCTCATCGCGCATTTTGTTGGCGGAATTTAGAATACCTCCACCTCGTTGAGCAATTTGCTCGTAAGTCATTCCAAGAATGCGATCCACAAATTCATCCTCTCTCCAGTCGGCAAAAACGAGGTGGGTGTGGCTGTCAACCCAGCATGGAAGGATAGACTTTCCTTTCAAATCTGTGACTTCATATCCTGAAAACCTGGTCATGTCTAAACTGGAGGAATCTCCAAAATCTTCAATCGAACCATTTCGTACACTTAACCATGCATTCTCGATGGCGGGAAGGATGGCCATGTCACTTCCTTTGACAATAACTTCACTAGATTCACGTATCTGGATCAGATTTTTGATACCTATGAATAACCTCATTTTAAATTTCTATGTGCGGCAATATTAAGTCTTTGGCAGTTGGACTGCTGCTTTTATGTTCAGTCTTAAAGGTATGCTCACAAATGGCTAGCGAACTTGTGGGTTATGGTACCGAGGATTCCAGTCAAACCCAGAAGCCCGCGTGGTCTATTGGACTCGACTTGAGTTCAATCACTTCCGGTTTGCTTGGTGGACAAACCGCAAATTCATTTCACGTTGGAGCTCAGGTTAAACGCAGGGTTGCCAAAAACACGATTCGGTTCAATAGTCAATACTATCCTCGAACATCTTTTCATTTTGGTTTCAATCCAGTTGATCGAGAGGTTGGTATTCAAGCAGGACATACCATTTATATGGCAAGTGAAGTTCAGAGTGAGCTAGGACGAATAGGATGTGGATTCGATAGAGGGAAGGAAAGCGGGGTGTTCAGAACATATTTCGGTGGTGATATTTGGGCCCATTATGAGAATACTTCTGTTAGCGCATGGACCTACGTTGAGGATAATGATAGTGAGACACATGAGCGATTAGAAGGTTCGCAAAATGGAAATCGTATTCGGACATCATCATTTGGGCCCGGACTAAGCCCGTTAATGGGCATTGAGTCGGATGTAGATAGAAAATTTGGTGTATCCCTCGAAGCCAAGTTTGATATTGCACTGATTGCTGAACAGGGTTACACTATAGATGATAGTGCGGATTTTATAAAAACAGGTTATTGGTATAACTTCAGAACTTTCCCTTTGCTTGAATTTCGCTTGTTTTACAGGCTGTAGATTAATATGACAGGAAACACATTTGGTAAACTATTTAGTCTGACAACTTTTGGTGAGTCTCACGGACCTGCAATCGGGGGGAT
This sequence comes from Flavobacteriales bacterium, assembly GCA_041391765.1. Taxonomy (GTDB): domain Bacteria; phylum Bacteroidota; class Bacteroidia; order Flavobacteriales_G; family Salibacteraceae; genus SHAN690. The sequence goes on from JAWKNJ010000025.1 coordinate 39,188, forward strand.
GATTGACGGTTGTTTGGCTGGAGTTACCATTGATTTCGAGGCGATTCAGTACGAGTTAGATAGAAGAAGGCCGGGTCAAAGCGAATTGACAACTTCGCGCCAGGAATCCGATCAAGTAGAGTTCTTGTCCGGAATTTTTGAAGGGAAAACTACAGGAACTCCCATTGGTTTCATCATCAGAAACAAGGATCACAAGTCACAGGACTACGAACATCTGAAGAATACCTTCAGGCCCTCACATGCCGATCTGACTTATCAGAAGAAATACGGCATTCGTGACCATCGAGGTGGCGGACGTTCCTCCGCGCGAGAAACGGCTTGTCGGGTTGTGGCAGGCGCCATAGCACGTCAAATGATGCCAAATGAGATTAAGGTTTGGGCGTACGTATCCTCAGTAGGAGAGGTAAAACTGGACAAGTCATACAAGGATATGGATCCGTTGGCCGTGGATTATAGCTCTGTGCGCTGTCCTGATGCTGACCGTGCCATTGATATGATCGGTTTAATCGAAAAAGTCAGATCTGAAGGTGATTCTGTTGGTGGCGTTATTACGTGTGTTGTTCAAGGATTGCCGGCAGGTTTGGGAGAACCGGTGTTTGACAAGATTCATGCGGACCTGGCTAAGGCAATGTTGAGCATTAATGCGGTTAAAGGCTTCGAAATAGGCAGCGGATTTGCAGCTTCTTCCATGCGCGGTTCTGAACACAATGATGCGTTCAATCAAGACCTTAGCACAAAAACAAATAACTCTGGTGGAGTGCAGGGAGGAATCACCAACGGTGAGGACATTTATTTCAGAGTGGCGTTCAAACCCGTGGCAACTATTATGAAGGATCAAACCTCGTATGACCTTCAAGGAGCTGAGAAACAGCTAGAAGGGAAAGGACGTCACGATCCGTGCGTGGTGCCCCGGGCGGTGCCCATCGTAGAGGCGATGACACTGTTAGTAGTTGCCGACCACTTTTTACGACAACGGGTTCAGACATCGCTTTAAGTTCCATTGTATTTTCGGCATCGCAAATGAGGTTGTCCGTAATTGCCGCCACTTTTTTGTTTTCCCTCCTTGGGTCATCGCTTGTTGCTCAGAGGGTCTCGAATAAGAGTTTCTTAGTTGAGATTAATGAAGAGTGCCTTGGGACCGAGAATAACAAAGCCCTAAAGCAACTTGAGATTGCCCGCGATCGCAAAAAAAACGATAAGGATAAGCGGCTGGAGGCTTTGCGAAAGGCCTTGGAAGAGGACCCGACCTGCGCTGAAGCACATTATTACTATGGATTAGAACTATTACGATCCGCTGTTTCCACAAATGGTTCATTTAAGAATGCGGAGTATGAATTGAGCGAATGTGTGCGGTTGTGTCCAGACTTTCATTTCGAACCGTATTATTTCCTCGCATCCATAGCGCTTGGTAAATCCGAATACCAGCAGGCGGTGAAGTACTATGATAAATACTACGCGCTATCATCGGCATCTCAAGAGCCATTGGACGAAGAACGCGAGGCTTCGATGAAGCTGGAGTACGAGTTGGCTAAGTTCTTTGCAGATGCGTATTCAAATCCGGTTCCATTTGAACCCGAAAAGGTAGTAGGCGTGTGCACTGAATTTGATGAATTTTTACCTCTTATATCACCGGACAATGAGAGCATGTTGCTGACCAGAAGATACCTTCCGGAATCAGCCGTTAGCGCATCATATGGCTCTTCGAATGATAACTACACAGAAAAGTTTGTGAAAGCAAAGCGATTGTCGGATGGCTTCGAGGAAGGTGAACCAATGCCCGTCCCGTTCAACGAGAACCCCAGTTATCATTATGGAGGCGCATCATTAAGCCTTGATAACAAGGAAATATTTGTCACTATTTGTGTCCCAACCATTAAGGGTTATAACAACTGCGACATTTATTCCTCACAACTGGAATACAAGACGGATAAGGAAACCGGAATTCTGGGATACCATTGGTCGAAACTAGAAAACCTAGGGCCAGCCATCAACACAGAAGATGGGTGGGAGTCGCAGCCGAGCATTTCAGCGGATAACAAGACCCTGTATTTCTGCAGCGCACGGGCTGATAGCAAGGGGATTGATATTTACTACTCGAAACGTAATGAACATGGAGAATGGGGGCAGGCAGTCAACATCGGGCCGCCCATCAATACCAACTACAACGACAAGACTCCATTCATGCATAGCGATTCACGAACACTTTATTTCGCTGCAGATGGAAGTGAGTATGCAGACGGACACTTGGGATTCGGGGGATACGATGTGTTTTTCACACGCCAAATGGATGATGGAACTTGGACAAAACCAACGAATCTCGGACATCCGATAAACACGGAAGGTGATGAGCAAGCGTTTGTGGTGAGCACGGACGGGAAGCGTGTTTACTATTCGGCAAAGGATCCGAATAAAAAAGAGAGCATAGACATCTGGAATTTTGAATTGTACAAAGAGGCGCGACCGGACAAGGTGGTTTTTGTAAAGGGGAAGCTTAAAAACGAATCGGGAGAACCAATTCAAAACGCGAGTATTGAATTAAAATCCATGCAATCAAAGGGGATTTCAAAAGTCGAAGTTGACGCTGATGATGGCGCTTACGCAGGAGTCATTGTAGTGCGGGATGATGAGGATGTGGTGCTGAACGTAAAGGCTGAGGGCATGGCTTTTCAGTCTCACCTGATTGAGACAACCGATGAAGGCGCACCGAAGAAGAGCCGTTTGGAAGACGATGCCGCAGAAGTGAACACCTTTCAGGAGCTTGACTTAAAGGCAGAAGAGGTGAAAGAGGGAGGGGTTTATCGCATCAATGATATTTACTATAACACCAACTCGGCCGAAATCACTGAGAAGTCAAAGTCCATACTCAATGAGTTTGCTGACTACTTGAATGAAAACTCAACGATTCACATTGCTATACACGGGCATACAGACAATGTGGGTAAGGATCAAACAAACTTGGTGTTGAGTGCCGATCGAGCCTTTTCCGTCAAGCAATACCTTGAATCAAAAGGCGTAAATGGTTCGAGAATCGAATACAAAGGATTTGGTGAAACGGTTCCGTTTGCCACCAACGACACACCTGAAGGTCGTGCCTTGAACAGGCGTACAGAATTTCTAATCACCAAGTTATAGGCTTAGAGTTTTAAGCCTGTTCGGGCAATATTCACCTCCTTCTTAACTTGATTAGTTTGGGGTGAATCGGGATTCAACAATGGATTTGTGTGATTGAAGTGAGTCAGATACACACGCTTCTTTTTCTTTTCGGACAAGGAATCAAACAGTTCAAGGCTTTCCACAACGAAGGGATGCGGGATTTCATCCATGTTGCGTCCGGGCAATTCACTTCCATCATAGAAAGTGGCATCTAAAATCGCGATGTCCAACAGGGCTATGTATTCTAGAATAGACTTGTTCCATCGTTCCCATTTGTCGATATCTGGAATGTATATTGCTTTTTTCTCATCCGAGGCAATGATAAAGCCGACTGTTTCTGAAAACTCATCACGGTGAGGTACCACAACGGGAAGGATGGATGCGCTGCCGGAAAGTGGAAAACTATTGTCAGCTTTTAACTCAATCAGAGAAATGTTTTCCAGCTCAACCAATTGTGACCATGGGCCGTTAGTTCTCAGAAATTCCGCCATTCTGGGCATGCAATAAACAGGCGTCTTCACAGTGTTCATGGCTTCCTTTCCTAAGTACATCAGGCCCGTGTAATGACCGATGTGCGCATGCGTCAGGAAAATGCCTTCAAACGTGTGATTTGGAAACTCCTTATGGCATAGGGCTAGTTGTTCTGTTAAATCTGGAGTTGCGTCAATAATCCAAAACTTTCCTTCATGTGCAATAGCGATAGAGGCAACAGATTCACGGTGTTTAGCATTTGCGCAGCAAGACTTAGAACACCCTGCTTGAGGAAAGCCTGCATCTTGTGCAGTGCCTAAAATCAGCAAGTCAAAGCTCTGGGCTCGGGCTAGGAATACGAGAAGGATGATTCCAAACAGTAGTGTGAATTGTTTCATTGGGCTAAAATAGTCACCACAGTCCAGCACTTTTCACACGCGTTAACACTTGTGAGGCTGTTTTAACTTTTTCACCGTACTGTGCTGATTTACATTTGATTTCAAACCACACGTTATGAAGAAGAAACTACGCCAACACGTTCTGGAAATTTCCTTTTTAATGGTACTAACACTTGGGTTAGTTGCGATTGCAAAAGCACAAAGTCCTGACAAAACCCAGCCTCAAAAAAAGGTTAGGGTAGAAGTAGAGGTCACAGAAAATGGAAAGACGAGCACCTCCGTTCAGGAGCTTACCCTCGATCGCGAGAGCATTACCGGTCAACTGGATGAGATGATTGAGGAAATAGAGATGATTTTAGAAGAAGCTGTTCAAGACATTGAGCAAACCGACCTCGAGATCACCATCCGCAGAAATGAGACAGGAACATCTCGACCGCCTCATGGGCCGCGCTACCATCGTCACATGTCGGTCTTTCCGGATGCCCCAATTCAATGGGATAGTGAGGGTGAAAAGCGAGCGTTTTTAGGTGTTGTTGCGAACGGATTGGATTCAACAGAATTAGTTGAAATCAAAAAGGAGAAAGCCGTGAGAATTACGCGTGTAGTCGAGGGGTCGGCAGCTGAAAAGGCTGGGCTGCAAGAGGATGATATTGTAGTCAAAATTGGAGATGAAAACATTGGATCGTTCTCTCAGTTAGCCAAAGAGATAAAAAGCAATGAACCGGGAGACGAGATTGAAATAACGCTTTTAAGGAATGGGAAAGAAGAGAAAGTCAAGGCAACTCTTGGAGAGTCAGAGTCTCGTGCTTATCATTTTGAGTTCCATGACATCGATGCGCCTCGACCACCCCACCCTCCTGGTGTACCGAACGCACCCAATTGGAATTACAAGTACCAGTATGACTATGACTATGACTATGACTATGACTTCGGAGATGAATCAGACTTAGAGGAAAAAGCATTTCTTGGAATCGTGGGCAGTTCAATGGGAGAGGACAAAGGAGTGATGGTGACAAAAGTATTTGAAGGCTCCACGGCTTCCGTTATGGGACTGAAGGAAGGGGATAAGATCTACGAACTGGACGACAAGGAAATAAGCAACGTCAATGATTTGGTGGAACATCTCAATAACAAAAAGGTGGGTGAAGAGCTCAAGGTTGAATACGAACGCGAGGGCAAAAAACTCAAGCAGACAGGGACGCTTGGAAACAAAGCCGAACATCGAGAAAGAGTCAGCGAGCATATGCGTGATGGCCAACATCAAGTGCGAATGCGCATTCGAATCGAAACGTTGAGCTCAGATGAAATCAGGGAACTCAACAAGAAGTCGGGAAAGACATTGGATGAAAATAATTCATTGGAATTGGCAGGTTTGAATTTCAGTCCAAATCCAACGGATGGATTGTTCAGATTGCGCTTTGAACTGCCGGATGAGGGAGATACTGAAATCCAGGTGTTCGATCAAAATGGAAAGCAGGTTTACCTTCAAGAGTTGACTAATTTTTCGGGTATTTACTCTAATCAAATAAGCATTGAAGACCAACCTTCGGGAGTATATTTCATCTCAATAAATCAGAACGGAAAGGGTATGGTGGCTAAGATGGTGAAGAACTGAATAGCATCAGATTCGGATAAAATAGAAAAGGCGCATCATTGCGCCTTTTCTCGTTTCTATACTACACATTTGCTATTTATCTAACAGGATTTTATCTATTATCCTTATGCGAGTAAGTCGAATTCTGAATATGAAATCGAACCATCTCGAAAACCTAGCGTACATATTCGTGCTACGTTAGGATGAGGATTGTTCGATACATACCATTATGTGTATTGCTGTGTTTCGCAATTACAAAAGTCGAAGCACAGTGTGGCGCAGGTACGCCCATCTTTACGGTTGACCTTTCATCTAACCCAAATATGGCGTGGTCAAGTCCTGACACCCAACGTTTGGACACATGCTGTGGAGCCAGCGCACCTGATAAATGCGTTGCTTTTGTGGTGACCTTACATCCGCAAGCGGAAGGAATCATATTCGATATATGTGATGGAGCGGTGCCACCGGGTGCATTGTTTTATCAAGTGGGCTGTGGGCCTCAATCTCAAGTGGGGGAGGCGCTGTGCTTGAGTGGACAGGGCCCGCACTTCATAACCTTCTGCAAACCTGGGAATAACGTGAACAAATACTGCATTACATCGATTGCTGAACCAGTCCCTGGACCCAATACAGCGGTTAATGATGGTTGTGTAGGACAGCTTTACGTTGAGGGCTATGATGTAGACTCTATTGAATGGCACTCTATATACCCGGGTACGCAGGGAGCCTATAATTACATGCTCGATTGCACGTCTGGTTGCGACACCGTAAATGTAAATGGGGGAGTTAATCCTCCTGATACCGTCATTTTTGAAGCGTGCGGCCCATTGTTAGGAGGCTGCACCAACGGGGATACCTGCGTTCAATTGAGTGCATATTTCTTCAGCACGTTGGAAGCGGTAATAACACCGGATGAGCCAACCGTTTGTTTTGGAGCTACAGGAACGTATATCTATGCTTCTGGAGCGGGTGGAACCCCGCCATACACATTTACATGGAGCACAGGTTCAACAGTAGATTCTATCTACGTCAACGTGGGGACGTACTACCTCGAGGTTGCGGATTCCTCAGGTTGCCCACCGTCATATGACACGGTGACGGTGACGTCATTCGCTCTACCTATTGAAGCACAAGCAGGTGAGGATACGGTGATCTGCAGTGTTAATGCCTCAGCTACTTTAAGCGGATCTGTTGTTGCGGCTTCAGGTGGAAGATGGATTGGCAATGGAGGTACATTTATACCTGACTCACTCACTCTAAATGCCAATTATATAGCTAGCTCCGCGGAAGTAACTGCTGGATATTCTAATCTGTTGCTCATAACTACTGGTAATGGAACTTGCCCACCTGATACGGATACAGTTGTGATTTATTGGCATCAATTTTCAACCATAGCTGAGTTCGATTCAATTCCGGTAAGCTGTTTTGGTGGAAATGATGGTCAGGCATTTGTTACTTCAGTTTCAGGGATGTCACTTACTAACATCCTATGGAATTCAATTCCAACACAGAATGGTGATACAGCGTTCAATTTGACAGCAGGTACTTATAGCGTTGTTATGACAGACAGTCTGGGGTGTCTTGATACAACCAATGTGGTGGTGACGGAACCCACGATAGTGGGCATAAATCAAGTCACGTTGACAAACGTTACCTGTATAGGATATCAGGATGGAATATTAGAAGTTACCGGTACCGGAGGAACATCACCGTATTCGTATGCGTGTTCTAATGGGATGAATGGTGCATCGAATGACAGTTTAGCTCCCGGAACATATACAATAACAGTAACAGATGCGAATGGTTGTTCTACAACAGGTGCATATACTATTACGGAGCCCGCGGGTATCAGTATTTCTATTACTACGGTCAATGTTTCATGTTATGGCCAAAATACTGGTGCAGCCAGCGCAACTGTTACTGGTGCGACAGGATCAGTGAGTTATTCATGGAGTAATTCTAGCACGAATCCCATAGTATTTGCGCTTGCTGCAGATACGTACTACCTTACTGTTACTTATGGTGCCGGGTGTTCAGATTCGGCTACGGTAGTTATTACTCAGCCGGATAGTTTGGAACTATCAATTTCCTCTATGGATATTACATGCTACAGCTTGGGCGATGGTTCTATTTCAACAACTGTTGCTGGTGGGGTTACCGCTTATTCATATTCATGGTCAAACTCAGCGACTACGCCTTCGGTTACCAGTTTGACCGCTGGAACCTATACTGTTACGTTAACCGATAATAATGCGTGTACGAGAACCGCATCATCAACTATTACAGAGCCTTCCGAGTTAATAAGTGGTTTTGGCTCCACAAACATTACTTGCTACGGTGATAATGATGGAACTGCCCATGTTCAGCCTTCAGGAGGTATTCCTTCATACTCAATATCCTGGTCGAACGGATCAAACCAAGATAGTATTCAAAACTTGCCTCCGGGATTATACCACGTCATTATTTCAGACACCAATGGATGCATGGTTGTAGATTCATTTGGTATAACTCAACCTCTAGTATTGGATTTGCTCACAACGTCAGACAGCGTTGATTGTTATGGAAATGCCACAGGATCGGCTACTACTGCAACGTCAGGAGGGACAGCTCCCTACCAGTGGCTGTGGTCTAATTCAGCAACTACACAAGGCATCATTAATTTGATAGCTGGACTTTACACGGTCACCGTCTCAGATGACAATGGATGTGAGCGCACGGATCAAGTAATGGTTTATGAACCAACCGAACTGCAGCTTTCATTGGCCAAAGTGAATATTTCATGTTTTGGAATGAATGATGGTGAATTGATCACGGTATTTAGTGGCGGAGTTACACCTTACAATTTTCAGTGGTCTAACAATGCTACCACCACATCCCAAGATAGTTTAGGTCCAGGTACCTACGCAATTACCCTGACAGATAATAATGGCTGCACTCTGGATTCATCCCTAACATTGATTGAACCTGGCATTCTGGAGATTAATCCTGTGGTGGATAACGTGAAATGCTTCGGAAACAGCGATGGAAACATTACCACGGGGGTGATGGGCGGAACATCACCGTATTACTTCAGTTGGAGTAATGGAAGTGCTGCCATTTCATTACTGAACAAACCAATTGGAACATATTCGGTAACAATTACCGATCAAAATGGATGCGAGGACGACACCACAATTACCCTGACAGAGCCAGCTGTTTTAACAGCTGATCTAGTTCCGAAAAATGCCACCTGTTATGGTTATTCAGATGGGCAGATCGTGGCAATGGTCTCAGGAGGGACATTGCCATACGCCTATCAATGGAGCAATGGTCAGACTTTAAGCACTGCGATTAATCTTGGCCAGGGTGTTTATCATTTTACAGTGACAGATAGCAACAATTGTCAATTTCAATCGATGAAGACCATTTCTCATCCGAATCAGATCACCGCGCAAGGGAGCCCAAATGTTGAGATATGTCTTAATACCAGCACAAATATCAGTGTGGTTGGATATGGTCGCTCAGGCAGCTATAATTACCTGTGGTCAAACGCCTTGCCTGATCAACCTTCGCATACTGTTTCTCCTACAGTGACCACAACCTATACTGTTTCAGTCACAGATTCGAACAATTGTCCACCGGCTATTGAGAATATTGTGGTCACGGTTAAGCCTGTTGTTTTTGACGAGATTGCTTTAACCCTTGATCCAATAGAGATTTGTGTTGGAGAGTCATCAAAGCTTAAAGGGGTTTATCAAGGAGATCCTGCTGGATACACGTTCGTTTGGAGCCATGGATTGGGCACTGCGGCCATTCCCGGTGTGCATACTGTTTCACCTCCAGAAAACACCACCTATGGAATAACTATCATTGATGAGTGTGGATTCAAGGATCAAGACTCAATAACTTTGATCGTCAATCCTGTTCCTGTGTTGGATATCCCCGATGTTTTGTATGATGGATGCTCACCATTTACGGTGACTCACTCTATCGAGGTTCCAGGGGTTGTGATTACATCCTACAGTTGGAAGCTAGGGAATTCTCAAACCAGTAATCATAGTAATCCAACAACCACATATGTAAATCCTGGCGAATACATCGTTTCAGTTGAGTTGGTCAGTGACAAGGGATGCAAATCTGAAGGCAAGTCTACCGGTAAAGTCATAGTTTATGACACGCCTAAAGCAGACTTTATTCTTGATCCAGATAGAGTGGATACAGATAACCCTGAGGTTAACGGAATTGACAAGTCAGAGCGAGCTCTTTTTTATAAATGGACAACTGAAGACGGGGGTTACTACGAAAGTCAAAACATGACTCACAGGTTCCCCGATTGGGGCGAATATTTGGTTACGTTGATCGTGAATGATCAATATGGATGTAAGGATACAGCTATCGCGAAGGCAATTGTAGATCCAGTGCTTGTATTCGAAGCACCAAACGCCTTTACTCCGAATCTTCTTAATCCAGGTGACGGGTATTATGATCCAAACGCCATGGATAATGATATCTTCTACCTGATCACCAAGTATGTGAAGTCATTCCACATGCTTGTGTTTAATCGATGGGGTGAAATTGTGTTTGAAACTTTCGATCCATTGCAAGGGTGGAATGGATATTACAAGAGTGAATTAGCGCCAATGGGAATGTATGTGTGGCGAGCAGATATTGTATATGTGACAGACAAAAAGCAAATTGAAACGGGGAATGTTACGCTACTGCGCTAATATCATTTTGTTTGGAGGCACGTTCCTTCTCATCATGGTGGGAAAGGCACAGGACCCTCAATTCTCACAGTTTTTTGCCACGCGCATTTACATGAATCCAGCGTTTACCGGCAACACTCATTTTGGACGGGTGAGTAGCCAATTTCGAATGCAGTGGCCTGGCTTGGGAGGATACACAACAAACGGATTCTATTATGATCAAAACTTACCAGCACTGAAGAGCGGAATTGGTTTTCGAGCCCTTCAGGATTGGCAATCTGGGGGCGGGTTATTTTACAATAAAATGGCAGCGATGTATGCCTATGGCACAAACTTGACGCGAAAGCTTTATATGAGGGCTGGCATAGCTGCTTCTTACAATACGTATAGTGTGAACTTAACACCCTTCACATTCACAGATGAATTGTTAAGTGGATCAACGTCCACCACGGATGACTATCGATTCAACAAGCTCAAATTCTTTGATGCGGATGCAGGTGTGCTGATCTACAATGAGTCATTTTGGGTCGGTACTTCATTCACCAATCTTATTCAACGAGGCAGGCAGAACCCTGTTCAACTATCCAACCCTCATCCAACAAAGTTTTCATTACACGGGGGTGCACTGATCCCGGTTAAAAAGGACATACAAGGAAACTTTCACCGCAGTGTCACATTGGCTGCTCATTATAAGTCGCAGCTTAAATACGATCAGCTGGATTTCGGAGCTTATTATGGATACTCGTACATCTTGGTTGGCGTGTGGTATCGTGGACTCCACGTTGTAAAGGACAACAACGCCACACCTGTGAATAATGACGCCATTATCCTGGTGTTTGGTGTGAATCACGAAGGGATGAGAATCAGCTACAGTTTTGATTTGAACGTTTCTCCTTTGCACTCCTATTCTTATGGAGCACATGAGTTGACCTTACAATTTGAGCTTTGGAGAAAACACAAGTGGCAGCTTAAAAAGAACAGTAAAAAGCAAATCCCATGTCCAGATTTTGGGCCTGGATGGCAAAAAGAGGATACTTAATTCTTCACTTCCTTCGGGATTTCTCTCAGCCCTTTTAAGAAGTCATAGGTGGTCATCCTTTTCTTTCCCGGCACCTGAACTTCCTTGATCTCAAGCCATTGATCTGCACAGGAAATTAAAATCCCTCCCCCTTCAATTCTGATTACTCCAGGTCTTTCTGAAGGTGTGTTATTCAAATCAGAAGCGAAAAATTTCCAAGCTTCCGAAGTGCCATTTTGAAAGCTTATCTCAGAAAAAGCAGCAGGAAATGGAGCCATTCCTCGTATGAAGTTGCGCACTGCCTTGGCTGGCTGATTCCAGTTGATTCGACAATCATCCTTGAATATTTTTGGGGCGTGCTTTTCAACCTTGCTGTTGGTTTGCGCTATTAATTTAACATCGCCTAGCCCTAGTTGCTCCACAGACTGAACAAGCAGTGCAGCACCTGCAGCCATAAGCTTGTCGTGCAGAGAACCCGCGTTATCTGAATCAGCAATGGAAACGCGTTGTTGAAGTAGAATGTTTCCTGTGTCAATTTCATGACGCAGTTTGAAGGTTGTTACACCTGTTTCATTTTCTCCATTTATGATGGCCCAGTTGATGGGTGCAGCACCACGATAATCGGGTAGAAGTGAAGCATGAACGTTGTAAGTGCCCAATGGCGGCATATTCCAGACAATCTCGGGTAGCATTCTAAATGCCACAACGATCTGAAGATCGGCATTGCAACTGCGGAGTTCGTTTACAAAATCCTCAGATTTTAGATTTGAAGGTTGCATTACTGGAATTCCCTGCTCACCGGCATAGGTCTTCACCGGGGGTGACTGCATTTTGTGTCCCCGGCCTGAAGGCTTGTCAGGTGCTGTTACAGCAGCCACTACGTGAAACTTGTTGTCCACCAGTGCTCTCAGGCTAGCTACTGCAAAGTCGGGGGTTCCAAAGAATACGATGCGCAAATCCTTCACGAGTGCAAAGATGTGCGAGATTTGACAGCATCCAAGCATAACCATGGTGTAGAAGCGAATCAATCATTGGTTGAGCAACTACTTCGGTGAAGTCGCCTATAGAGGTGTTGATGGCGGCATGACCTCGTTTGCCATGGTAGCCGATGCTGAAGGCGCGGGGCTTTCGAGTTCAGTCGTGATCATTCTTGGAATTACTAACCTAATGGTCGCCACCTTAGCCTACTTGTCAGGCAATTTGTTCGAGCCTTGGTTGCTCAGTTAGTTCTCTTGCTCTAGCTTTGGCTTGTGCTTGTACGTGTTTTCAACTTCTGTGCTGTGCTTGTTATCGTGTTGCTTACTGAAGCATGCAGTGGTAAATCAAATTCTGAGTTGAAAGATAAATTCCGGTGGATTTCCGGGCAGTGGATTGGTCAAAATGGCAAGGTGACGATGATTGAACGATGGAAGTGGAACAAGCATCGTTATGAAGGAGAGGGCTTCGAGCTTAATGGTTCAGACACCATTTTCAAGGAGCAACTTTATTTGGAATCATTTGGTAACAGCTACTCCTATGTTGCCGTCCTTCCAAGCGGATCAACCCATTTGTTTCAAGGTGCTCTACAACAAGATGGACATTGGATGTTTGAAAATGCTGAACACGATTTTCCATCACAGATACACTACGTTCAGGAAGCTGACACGGCTCTGACGATCACGCTTTTGGCGAACGGAGAGCCTTTTCGCGGAGAGCACTCATTTCAACTGAAGCGAGTTAAATGATTAGAACTGTTTCAGGTCTCCTTCGAAAGTGCAGTAGACATCATCATAATAGTAACCGTATTCATCGAATAGCTTGTATGCTAATTCAATGTAAATGATGCCATCCTTTTGGGTTCCTACACCGCTGACGTCTTTACGCCAGTATTCATTTTGAAAAATGGTTTGTTCCTCGATATAAAAATTTTCTAAATCGGTGAATAAGACCTCGTACTTCAGGTTTGAGTCTGTTTCCAAGATGGTGTAAGTGTATCCTTCCTTTTCCTTTAACTCCAATCTGAAGGTGGTTGTTTGTTGGTATTCATTGCACACGTAAGCTCCGAAATAATCACCGCTATGGTCTATATACGTAGCTATGTCACAAAGCTTTCCATCCCAATTTTCATCGCAAGCGCAAAATCCAAATTCACAATGTCCGTGTACGCATCGGCCGGGCGCTAGACACGTATCAAGCTTGCAGAACGTCCGTTCAATCCCATCTGAACATACGCAGTCTCCATATCGGCAGGTTCCACCATTAGCGCATTCTACTTTATAGCATTGATCACAACCAACAAGGAGAAGGATGGCCAGAATAGAGGTTAGGGTTCGGATCATGGCGGCTAATGTAAGACTCCATGCAAATGGAAATGGTTGTATTAAAACTCGAATGGTGAAAATCATCGCTTTGATGCACCTTCGCAGCGTGAATTACCTGAGCGTTACCAACCTTTCAAAACACTACGGAGAGCGTGTTCTTTTTGAAGACATCAGCTTTGGGCTGAGTCGTGGAGAGAAGGTTGCGCTCATCGCCAACAACGGTACAGGGAAGTCAACCCTTCTTCGAATTCTGGCTGGTAAGGATGTTGCTGATGGTGGTGAATTCAGCTTTAGAGATGGCATTCGGTACACTTTTCTCGAGCAGGAACCTGTTCTCACCGATGACCATGACTTGACCATTGACAGTTTCGTTAAACGTTCAAGTGCTCGGATTTTGGACGCTACCCGCCAATACAACGATGCGCTAAAGGCTTCCGAAAGCGGAGACTCCTCAGCGTTGCGCGAATTGGAGAAGATCACAGCGCTGATGGACTCTCTTCAAGCCTGGGATTATGAACGCAGGTTGACGACCATGCTCGGGCGATTTGGAATTCACGATGTCCATCAACGTATCTTAACCCTGAGCGGAGGCCAACGAAAAAGATTAGCCATCGCACTGACCTTGTTGGATCAACCCGACTTTCTAATCCTCGATGAGCCCACCAACCACCTAGACATTGAAATGATCGAATGGATGGAGGAATACCTGATGCAATCGAACATCACACTTCTTATGGTAACCCATGATCGTTACTTCTTGGATCGCGTGTGCACTCAGATCATCGAGATGAGTGATGGTGAACTCTTTCGCCACAACGGTAACTATGCCTACTTCCTGGAAAAACGAGCCCAGCGCATAGAAGCACGTCAAACAGAAGTGGACAAGGCAGGTAAACTTATGCGCAAAGAGCTTGAATGGATGCGCAGGCAGCCAAAAGCCCGAACAACAAAGTCGAAGGCACGCATTGATAGCTTTTACGACATCAAGGAGAAGGCGAATAGCGGCAAGAAGCAACAGGAGCTCAAGCTTGACGTGAAGATGACACGCATCGGTGGGAAGATTCTTGAGATGAAGAAGGTGTACAAGAGTTATGGCGACCTACACATGCTCAAGGGCTTTGACTATACCTTTAAGAAAGGCGAGCGCATAGGTATTCTTGGAAAGAATGGAGTAGGGAAAAGTACCTTCCTTAACATCATCGCTGGTTTGGAGCAGGCTGATTCAGGAAAGATAAACCATGGGGAAACTATCGTTTATGGTTATTATTCCCAACAAGGCCTACAACTTAAGTCAGACAAACGGGTCATTGAGGTTTTGAAGGACATTGCCGAAGTCATCCAGCTTAGTGATGGCTCCAAATTAACAGCATCTCAGTTCTTACAACACTTCATGTTTACTCCCGAAATGCAACACACGTTCGTGAGTAAGTTGAGCGGAGGAGAACGAAGAAGGTTACATCTTTTAACCGTGCTCATCAAGAATCCTAACTTTCTCATCCTTGATGAACCTACCAATGATCTCGATTTGTTGACCCTTCAAAAACTGGAGGAGTTTCTGGAAAACTTCCAAGGATGTCTGATGGTGGTTTCTCATGATCGCTACTTCTTAGACAAGTTGGTTGACCACCTTTTTATCTTCGAAGGTGATGGTTTGGTAAAGGATTTTTGGGGCCCTTATTCGGAATACAAGGAGCAAGAAAAAGAGGGGAAATTGGTTGATAAAATTAAATCACAAGAATCTGATATCCAGATAAAAGAACCTTTTATTACAAATGATGAAATTAAGTCAAGAAAACTGGGGTTCAAGGAGAAGTTTGAGTTGGAGCAATTGGATAAATTGATCCCTGAATTAGAGCTTGAAAAATCTGAGTTGGAGCAAAAACTTCAGTCCGCATCATTGGACTTTGAAGCGCTTCAAAAGGCATCGGAGCGCATCGCTCAGATTGTCTCTGAGTTGGATGAAAAGGAATTGCGATGGATGGAGCTGGACGAACTAAGGAGTTAAACATGGAACAGGACGAGTTTTACTTATTGAATGCTTTTACGGGTGAGAATGCGAAAGGAAATCCAGCGTGCGTGATCTTGTTAGATGACATTAGCGATACTGATCGCTTGCATAAGTTGGCTCGCAGTTTCAATCAACCTGCGACCACCTTTTTGAAAAAACGCGATGTTGGATATGACGTTCGCTGGTTCGCACCCGATGCTGAGATTCCTCTTTGTGGTCATGGCACAGTGGCTGCGACTTGGCTTTTTACAAAGATTCTCAAGCAGAGCGGACCAATTGAGTTTCACTATGCCGGAGGGGTTATCACAGGAAGCGAGAGTGGTGATCAGGTAGTTATTGAAGGTGAGGCGATTCAAGCGGAGGAGCAGCCAATACCCGAACATGTGGTGAAAGGCTTTCACGGGAAAGCAGTGGGTTATTGGGGCTCAGGTGAAAAGAACATCGTTTTGCTGGACTCAGAAGAAAGTGTTCGAACCATGGAGCCGGATTGGAATGCCTTAAGAGGATCAAGGACTTTTGGTTATGTCATCACCGCTCAAGGCAGTGACTACGACTGCGTGTCTAGGGTCATGTTGCCATATGTCAGCTTTTTAGAAGACCAAGCTACCGGAAGTGCACATATGTTGCTGGCACCATATTGGTCTAAACGATTGAATAAGTCTCGTTTGGATGCTTTTCAAGCCAGCGAAAGAGGTGGGCACATGATTTGCGAGGTGGACAACGATCGAGTTCGGTTGCTTGCCACGGCTGATCAAATCGGTCACGGTATATACCACAGCTGATAATTTTCTCAGGAAATCTTTGACCTTCATGCAAGGAAATGCGTTTGGATGGCATCTTCCTCACATTGTGGTGCTAACCCATGGATGAAAGTCGCCTCATAGCCGGATGTCGTAGAAATGATTTGCGTTGTCAAAAAGAACTCTACGACCTTATGCATCCCAAGATGCTGGGAGTTTGTATGCGTTATGCTGCAGATCGTGACCAGGCTCAGGAATTACTTCAAGAAGGTTTTATTAAAGTCTTTCGCAAGATTGACTCCTTCAAAGGCGATGGATCGTTTGAGGGCTGGGTTCGTAAGATTATGGTGAATACCTCGTTGGAGCATTTCAGGCGAGAGAAAGCCAAGGCCATCGAGGTGGGACTGGAAAAGGAATCGTTGATGGTTGTGAGTAATGAGCCGACTGCTTTGTCAGAAATGGCTGCGGCAGACATCATGCGTGCCGTGTCACAACTTCCTCAGGGCTACAAAATGGTGTTCAATTTATTTGCAATCGAAGGCTATAGCCACGAAGAGATCGCCATAGAATTGGATATCTCAGTAAACACCTCCTACTCGCAGTATCATCGTGCCAAGGCGATGCTGCAGAAGATGATAACCGGAGAAAAAAAAGCGACCGTTAAAAAAGCAATGTGATGGAAGAGCAACGAAATCATAGAGGTTCCTTTGAAGATGCCATGCGCGAGGCCATGTCGGACTACACCACGCAAGCCGATGCCTATGTGTGGGACCACATCGAAGCAGAACTGCGTGAAAAGAAAAACCGAGGCATCATTTGGTGGTTTAGTGGGGTAGCTGCTGCCATTGTAGCGTTGGTGGTGGGCGTTGGACTGTTGAATACAGAGCAGGGCGTGCCAACGGATGATCAAAACGTGACTTATTCTGACACGGTCAAGGTGGAGGGTATAATTGATGGCGAATCGCCATCGATGATTGACGAAGAGGTCGCGGTTCATGTCGAAAAGCCAGAGATCGATAATATTCAAAATGAATCTAAAACAGGCGATGATTCACCCATGTTTGCTAGTGCTGAACCAAAAGATCAAACCCAAGATGCTGAGCAAAATACGACCGATGTTCATAAGGTGATATCAATCTCATTGCAGGTAACTGATGATGTTCAATCAAAAAATTATATTAAGTCTATTAATGTATTGGTAAATAGCGATATAAAGCATTCAGAGAGAATCGATAAGACGCTTATTGATAAACCTGAATCGCTTACCCCAATGAGCATCGCTTCCCTGATGGGTGAAGTCGATTTCCCGGACTCATTGTCCATTCGCGAATCGGAAACCTATCCGATCATCGCGCAGGATGAACCAACTAGGAAGAAGTCGAGGAAAAAAGATGAGCTGGAGTGGGAAGATGGAACTGAATCCGCACAGCCGCTGTGGGCCATGGCCGCCAACGTGGGTTCGGGTGCTTCATCTTCTCAGGCTGGAAGAAACGATGCTTTGGTTTCACAAACCGCCTCGGAAGAGTATGACAACTTCTCGGTTGGATCACCGAATACTGATGGCTCCGGACGTGCTGTTGGACCTTATTACGACAACTACAGTGCTCCATTCGCTTTCGGAGTACGTGCACACGTGAGCCTGACCAAGCGCATAGGCTTGGAAAGCGGGCTTACCTATAGTTTAATGAAAGCCTCAGGCGAGAGCGGAATTACATCCTACCGTTTGGATGAGCACTTCATCGGGGTGCCCATATTGGTCAGCTATCGATTCATTGACAAGAAACGCGTTGCAGCCTATACGGTGAGCGGGATATTGTTGGACAAGGGTATTGCCTCCAGAAGCACTGTCGTTACCGATGACGGCATCACAGAATCGACCTATAAAAACGCGGTGCGAGCCTCTGGTTTTCAGGGTGGGCTTCAACTTGGTGTGGGAATGAATTACAAGTTCGCCAAGCGTGTAGGGCTTTATGTTCAGCCAACGGTGTCTACCTGGCTCATCAATCATCGCGCTTACAATGCTCGCAACAGGCAATTATTGTGGCCAAGCTTGAACGCAGGCTTGCGATTCGATCTCTAGAAGCGAGCAACTCAAATAAATTTCGGGCTCGTGCAAGGTTAAGGATGCCTCCCGCATCTATGCTGTATCAATCTAACAATCAAAACCATGAAACGATTAGAATACCTATGGTCCGCTTCGCTTCTTATAGTAATCGGACTATCATCCTGTCAGGACAAAACCACGGAAAAAGTCACTTACACAGCCAACGTGCCAGTTTACGCTTCAGAACAATCCCTGCGTGAGCTCGTTGGATCTGAGGGCCCTAAAGAGCTTTCAGGCGCGGGAAAAATGCACATCCGAGGAAACTATATCTACATCGTCAAGCCATTTGCCGGCATTCACGTTATTGACAACAGCAATCCGAGTTCGCCACAAAATGTGTCGTTCATCAGCCTTCCCGGTGTGCTTGATATTGCTTCTTATGGGTTTACGCTGTATGCCGACAGTTACAAGGACTTGGTCTCGCTGGACATATCCAATCCACTCTCCGTAAAAGAAGTTGATCGCGATGAAGATGTGTTTCAAAGCATGTTACCACCTACGCTGAACAACTATCCTATTGCTACCATTGATGAAACGCAAGGAGTAGTGGTAGATTGGAAAGTGGAGCAGATCACCGAGACGCGCGAAGTGGATAATTGGGGTCGAGGCTGGGGAGCACAGGAGGGCCTTGATTTTGCATCAACTGCATCCGAAGGTTCAAATGTTAAAGGATCAGACATTTTATTATCTGCATATCAGCCCGTTCCTGGCCAGAGTGGTTCAACGGCACGTTTCACGGCACTGAATGATCAGCTGTACACGGTTAACGGAGATCAAATCAAAGTCTTTAGCCTGGCTGAGGAACAAAACCCAAGTGAAGGAGTGACTGTTGAAACGGGTCGAGAAGTAGAGACCATTTTTCCCATGGAAAACATGCTGTTTTTGGGAACAACCACGGGGATGCTTGTTTACGGCTTGAACAATCCAGCCTCGCCCGATTTCATTTCGGGGTTTAATCACGCCACAGGCTGCGATCCGGTTGTCGTTGAAGACAGCATCGCTTACGTCACGCTGAGGACCGGGACGCAATGCGGGGGCTGGGCCAATCAATTGGATGTTTTGGATGTTAGAAACATTACAAACCCACAAAGCATTGCCAGTTATCAATTTACTAGCCCTCATGGATTGGGCATAGACAACAACATCTTGTTCATTTGTGATGGATCGGATGGTTTGAAGATCTATGACGCAACGGACAAGTGGCATATCACGGACCATCCCTTGGCTCATTACGCTGACATTCAAGCCTATGATGTCATTCCATTAGGAGATATTCTTTTGCTGATCGGGGAGGATGGATTCTACCAATACAGCTACGCTGAACCTCAGAACATCACACTTCTCAGCTTTATCAGCACAAACAATTAGACCATGAAGCAAATCATTCTTTCCGTTCTCATGGTTTTCACCACTTCGGTGGCGGTGATGGCGCAGAAAACACAAGATGTCGTTCATCTAAACAACGGATCCATGATCCGCGGAACCATCATCGAGAAGATGATTGACGATCATGTGAAAATTCAAACGATTGACGGGAGTATTTGGGTGTTTCCAATGACTGATATCAAAGAGATTGGAGAGACAGAGGCAGCACCTTTCACTGGTCGTACACCTTTTTCAGCTCCGAATAAGGGGTTTTACAATGCCAGTAGTGCAGGCTTGTTATTCGGTTCCAATGACTATTCCACCGAGGTAGCCGTAAGTGCGTACACGGTAAATGGATATCGTTTCAACCCGCATCTTGCTGCCGGATTGGGTGTGGGTATCGAGAGCTTTTATCCTGGAATGGTACCCGTTTTTGTGGAAGGCCGATATGATATTCTCGAATCCAGGTTTTCACCATTTGCTACGATCCAAGCGGGATATGGCGTTCCCTTTCAAAACAACAAGGTAGATGGTCAATGGGTCAACCGTGGAGGGGTGATGCTCGACTGCCAGGTTGGGATCAGAAACTATGTGTCAAACAACATTGGCTTCACCCTGAGTGCAGGCTATCGCCATCAGCAAAGCGTTTACCGTGAATATTATTGGTGGTTCTCAGACCCTGGAGATCAAGCCATGATCAGGCAGCAATATAACCGACTAGTCGTGCGAGTGGGACTCCTGTTCAACTAACGTTGAAGAGTCATCATACATGTGTCTTTGGTTGAGTTTCCTTTTACAATATTTAGCACGAATCGATTATTGATAAAAGTACCCGTGCCTTCCCATGTTTGTTTTGTAACAAACGTTTCTACTTTTTGGGCAGGAATTCGAAATTCACTTTCGTTGATGAATTGGATGTGAAATTCAGAGCTGCTTCGCCCTTTATCAAACAAAAACTGCGATGGATCATCGGTGGTAAGAACATCATATTCTACTTCATCTCCGAAGACTTGCCCCGCGCAGATGTCTTCTCCAAAATAGTAACCAGCAACCCCTGTTGGCACCTGAAATTGACACGCGCTTCCGAAAAGAGTATCCGGGCATTGGCAAATGCCATATGCACATGGAAACTCGGGAGGACAGTCGAGAACTTCAAGGCAAAGGTCCTTGTTGCATAAGGGTCGCTCCGCACCATCATCGCAAAGGCACCTTCCAGATTTACACTCTCCGCCATTCACACACTGGGTATTGTAACATGGATCACAACTGTAAATAGTTGAAATCATTAGCAGAATGAGTAATTGGGTGCTGAATTGCATCTGATCACAAAGAAAGCCAGTGTGTATCAATTCTGGATTTATTCTCGATTTGGGAAAAGAAGGGCCGATTAAAATCTTATAGACTGCTGATAAATAGTCACTTGAGGGTTTGGTATTGGGCTTGCCTTTAGAGTCGCAAATTTAGAAACCATGACTACGAAAGAAGTAAATCAAAGATCAAGGACATACAAACTTGCATTGTACACTTTGCTTGCAATCGTTTTTGCAGCAGCCATTCTAAGCGAAGTGCTCCTTTCATAGTTAACTTATAATCGGAAAGCAATGAGTATCAAAGATGTGGTGGCCATCATAGGCCTCATAGCCGCCATAGCGGCTTGTGACAAACAAAATTTTATTTCAATAACTAATGAAGCGAGTCAGCGGAGCTCGTCTATTCAAGTGACTATGCACGACACAGCAGGGCCTTATGCTAATGTTTATGTAAATATTGAAAGGGTTTCAATTCATCGATCTGACACAGATTCCTTGGTGGGATGGACAGATTTGAACGTGAATCCCGGATTTTATGACTTGCTTGAATTGCAGAATGGATTAGACTCAGTACTCGTAAACCAAACCATGATTGGTGCGGGTCATGTCACTCAAATGAGGTTTCTACTTGGAGAGGGAAATCACGTAATCCTACTGGACTCAACCCTACTTCCGCTGAACGTTCCCAGTGGCATGCAAAGTGGTATTAAGCTGAATCTGAATCACGAGTTTGAGCCCTTCAAAGTGTATGACATAACCATTGACTTCGATGTTATGAAATCAATCCATGTCACCGGAAACGGAAAATACCAGCTCAAGCCAGTCATCAAGGTGGAGAGTGTGGTAGAAATCTGAGAATGGCAGTCGGCTGATTCCCTGATGGGGCCTATATCGTAGTGGGCAGCCGATAAGGCGGGCAATTAGCCCGCCTTTTTCTATGCAATAAACCCATAGCTTTACTTCAAAATGGCTACGATATGCACCGAATCATTCTCATTATCATATTCTTACTTTCACTGAATGGCAGCGCTCAGGTATGGCAAATGAAAGGGAGTGAAATCTCGGGCAGCGCTTTTGATGGCTTCGGAAGATCCAGTTGCCTTTCCGGGGATGGCACTGTGCTTGCAATTGGATCAGATCATTTCCAGAATAGCCTAGGCATTGTCTACACATACAGATGGAACGGCAGCGCATGGATTCCTCTGGGCAACGAAATCAAAGGACAACATTCGGACGGAAAGTTTGGCAGTGATGTGAAATTGAGTTATGATGGCAAAACCTTGATGGTGACAAGCATAAATAAGAATCCGTATGTGCGCGTTTATCGATGGGATGGGACGGATTGGAAACTCAAAGGATCAAGTTTTAATGCCGGGGGCAGCACCTATGACGTTATTAGCGATAGAATCGACATGAGTGCAGATGGCAATACTGTCATCGTGGGTAACTACGCATTTGATGACACTGTTAGTGCAGGCGGGCAAGTGATTGTTTATGAATGGGCAAACAACACTTGGAAGATCAAAGGGCAAACATTTTATGGGGAAACCGAAGACATCCAATTGGGAAAGGCGGTGTCCATCAGCGGTGATGCCATGACGATTGCCATCATGGATCGATATGAATTCAATGAGCACGGAGCTCGGGGTCGCGTTATGGTGTATCGTTTTAATGGCATCGTTTGGCAACAAATAGGCAACCAGCTGATGGGGGTGGATATTAATGACGCGTTTGGTGCTGCATTGAACCTAAGTTATGATGGAAACACGTTGGCTTCATCATCCAGTGGCTATGATGTTGGCAATAATCCAAATGCGGGAAGGCTACATGCCTATCATTGGACTGGTGCCACTTGGGTTGATGAGGCACTTTTGGGTTTTGGTTTAGATGGTGAGGATTATTTTGGGGATGAAGTTTTCATGAACGAAGAAGGGACCATCATAGCTGGCACTTCAATCTATCAAGGTGGTCCGGGGTCTTCGACTTCCAATGTGGGCATGGTTGCGGTGTATAAACGTAGCGGAAACACATGGACATTAATGGGGCAGAGGGTCTATGGTCAGTCGAGCAACGAGTACATCGGATTCTCATTAGGCATGAATGCAGAGGGCACTTCGTTTGTAACCACATCTTGGGAAGGATTTGCTCGGGTATATGAGTTGACTTGTGAGCAGAGCGGAGAAGATCACATCACCGTGTGTGACTCACTTACTTGGATCGATGGCAACAAGTATTATGCGGACAACAACACCGCTACTCATTGGATTGACACGGCAGGCAATTGCGACAGCGCCTTAAAGGAGCTGAAGCTGCATGTGATCAATAGCACCTTCTATACGGATGTGGTAACTTCTTGTCTGCCCTATGAGTGGATTGATGGGAATACCTACTTCCCTGGTGGTCCTTATGCCATTGCTAATTTAGTGAACGAAGCGGGATGCGATTCTGTTCTTTCACTGCTCATCACCGATCAAGTGGATACTACTGTTTATAAAGTTGCCGCCACCTTGTATTCTGTCGTGGACAGTGCAACCACTTACCAATGGATTGATTGCAGCGACAGTTCACTCATTTCAGGTGCTACGGAGCAGAGCTATACGCCTTCGGTCAATGGATTTTATCGAGTGGCTATCATTCACAACGGGTGCGCGGACACATCAGGCTGTAAAGAGGTGAATAATGTCGGTATAGATGAGGAAGCTAACATGGCTCAACTGATGGTTTACCCAAATCCAAGCGATGGTTCGTTTATCGTTTCTGGTATTGAGCCTGGAAGCCGATATTCAATCTACAATGCCTTGGGACAGCCGGTGATGGCGGGCTCATTCCAATCGTCTCAGGAGGAATTCGTGCTTGACAAGGGTTACTACCTGATTCAAGTGAACGGAGCAACCCAATCCCAAACAGTTAAAGCTATCGTCCAATAATCGATCAGGTTAAAACTCAACCCCAACCTTAAAGGCGAGCGTTTTTAGGCTGGAGATGTGGTATTCTACGGCTGCAGTCGCAAATTTGTATTTCACCTTCGTCCCTAATAAGGCTCTGGGACTCAAAATGTCCTCGTTTTTCAAACTCACCTTGTTCGTGGTTTCCCTTGCGTGATGATAGCTCAGGTTGAGTCCGGCATACGGCTCAAACACCAACCATTTTTTGGAGAACAACACATCGGCTCCCGTGCTGTTCAATTTCATGTCTTCTGGACCAAACAATCGACTATGGCTTATGCGTCCCGCTAGGTAGAGATCATGTTTTTCATTGATTTTCTGTCCATAGTTTAGGTCAACGCCATAAAAGCCATAGTTGGCATTCGGGTCCTTGGTGGCATAGGCGCCAATGTCCAGATGATCAGTGATGCCAAAAGAGGTCCTTACGTTTGGGAGGTTCACTTGATCTCCGAGATAATGAGGCGTTTCAGTGGTGTCAGTGATGGGATGGGCAAACGTGTTGTTCCACGCACCGGATGTCTGATCAATAGGCGTTTTGCTCATCGCAATTCCAACGCTGAAGTTATACTTACCCAGCGTGCTTGCGCCTGTTAGGGGTTGGAAATAAACAATGTCTCCGGCTTCTTTCGTGAAGCGATGAAACTGCGATTGTGTCAATGATGGGTGAATCACAAACGAGCAATTTTTCCACGTTTCTCCGTTTTCGAAGGTGTGAATTTCTACATCTGGATCGTGCTCATCTCCGTTAGAAAAGGCGCTGGATACGTTAAAAAGTAGGGTAAGGAAGAAAATGCATTTTGAGTTCATGGCAGATCGTTTGAAGTATGACAATCCATTGAAACAAAACCCCTATTGGATTTGAACATTTTGGCCTAAACGCTCCACTTCCCCTAAACTTATATCTTGTACTCATGAAACAGTTTCTTGCTCTCATTTTTCTCATCACCTGCTGCATGCTTAACGCACAGCAGGAAGTGTTAGAAATTGTCCCGATCAAGGAGGCAGATCGCAACGCCCTCATCGATCCCGATCCCATTTACACCATCGTGCAGGAGGCGCCCCAGTTTCCCGGAGGCAATGAGGCTATGATGGAATTCGTGAGCGAGCACTTGCAATATCCAAAAGAAGCTAAAGACCAAAACATTCAGGGTACCGTCTATGCACAGCTTCTCATCAATAAAGAAGGCTGCATCGACACCTCGGCCATCAACATCCTCCGCGGGGTGCATCCCTCGCTGGACAAGGAGTCCATTCGCGTCATCAAAGCCATGCCGTGCTGGACACCGGGCTATCAGCGCGGCAATCCCGTTCGGGTGTATGTGAACTTGCCGTTCAGGTTTATGTTGAATGATGGGGAGTAAGAAACCTCAACCTGGACTTTGACCATCGACTGCCTTTAGGCAGCCGAGCTCAGTGTGACGGTTGCTAGATGACTACCTCGGATTCGACTTTAGCCGAGAATCATAGACCCGTTCACTGTTTTGACCAGCCTCCCGAGTCTCTGGCAGTGGAAGAAACAAGCCCATGGTATAAATGACTTCGTAGTCAACCGGTCTTAGTTCAACATTCACAATTCTCCCATCGCCAATTTCTATTACCCGCTTGGTGTTATAGCCGATACTACTAAATTCCATCTCCAGATCTTCAATCGTGTCCACCCTTGGAATGGTGATCGAATAGTTTCCATCGAAATCGGTAAAAACAGGGGGTAGTTGTTGACCAACGACAGTGACATTCACAAACGGTATGGGTTCCCCATTGGATGACACGTTCCCAGTGATTGTGGCCGTGTTATGCTTCACAGGCATGTATTCTCCTGTTACACTCATTTCCACAACTTCCACGCGCTGTTTCTCATTGGACTGCCCCAGCGCACTTCCAATAGCCGTGATATAACTAATGACCGATGCCGCTAAAAATCGAGGAAAGCTCCATAGCCGTTGCACCGGCTTTTCCTTGATCACACGGTCGATCTGGTCCTTGCGAAAGCGCCCGCAGCCGCTGCCGGCTCCGTTTTTTAAATACGTAATCAATTCCTGGTCGGTCATCCCGCTGAAGTCGGTGACCACTTTGGCGCAGGAAGCGCAGTGGCGTCCGCGGTCCTGTGGGGTCATGGCATTCCAGTCTTCGTGGCAGGGAGTAGGGATGGAGAGTTTCAAGGCGTTGGCAGCTTTCATAGTCGTGGGATTTGATTTAAGGTATTCATAGAAATTCGTCCGAGCTCACCGAAATGAGGATTCGGTAGCATTCGTTGTATAGATGCCGATCGGCATATATTTCCATAAAAGCTTCAGAGGTTAGTGCTTGTCATTGCCTAAGTCACACTATTTTCGACAAGGATTTTACGCACCGTGAACGCAAGTA
Organism: Flavobacteriales bacterium; assembly: GCA_041391765.1. Classification (GTDB taxonomy): domain Bacteria; phylum Bacteroidota; class Bacteroidia; order Flavobacteriales_G; family Salibacteraceae; genus SHAN690. Next base: position 65,643 of record JAWKNJ010000025.1, read on the forward strand.
GAATAACATCAATGGTCATTGGCGTTGCCTTGGCCGTGCTGGCAGGATGCAATGCCGAGCGCGGCTGCACCGACCCTCAGGCTAACAACTACAACCCCGAAGCGAAGTTTGATGATGGAGGGTGCGAATACGGAATTCAGTTTGATGAGCCCACAATTCCGGTTGTTGTGGTTACTCCTCCAGCCGATACATTCCTTCCGATTCTCGATAACTACCATAAGTTCGAGATATTAGTTACCAATGAAGGAGGTATTTCGAGCATAACAATCAATGTTTTACACGCTACTGATTCATTAAGCCACATTCAGATATTTAGTCAAGCATACAATATGAGTAAGGATTCAGTGCAAAACATTGAAGCTTACTGGAAACCAGGTAATTATCCTGAATACGGTGATTCAATTCGCTTTGGTGAATACAAGGTTCAAGTTTTAGTTAATTACAGTGGGTTTACCCACTACCACGGCTTTTATCTAATTGACACTGTACCTCCAATTGTTGAAATTATCGAGGTGAAGTCTACCACGGTTAACGAAAAGATTAATTTCTCTACTATGGTTGCGATGGTGGATCCCGGTGGACTTGATCATCTGACGTTGGAGCTTTGGACGGTGAATGGTATTGGTGAAAAGCTGGTACAGGTTGCGAGAAGTGACTTTTCGTATATCTCCCAGCTTAAGACAAGTAGAACGGAGCAGCTGAATATGGTTGACTTATTCGTAGATAGAGGAGAATATTTCGTGCTTATTGTAACTGCAACGGACATGGAGGGAAATGTAACTTCTGAGAAGTCCGTAAAGGTTAAAGCAGGCGGATAGTTACCTATCGATTACGAACTTTCGTTTTCCCTCGTCACAGTTAAGAAAATAAGTCCCAGAAACCAGATGAGAAACGTCAATCAGTTGATCGGGTTGTGTTTTAGCTGAATGTACAATTCTACCTTGAGTATCGGTGATTTCATAATCAATAGATGTTTCGAGGCCGTCAAGAGTTATCACATCTATTGCCGGATTTGGATACACACAAAGCGAACCTTTAGCATCAGTTGTAAGGATACTTGCAGGATAAGATCGTTGAACAATGATCAAATGCCCTGCCTCATATACCTTAAACCTATTACCGAATAATAGAATGTACCGATCGTTCTTCGCTTCTTTAAGATCCCAGCAATAGTTAGACTCCGGTATAAAGCTATTCACCAAGTCAATTTTCGTGTTTGGTTCAACACGCGCAAAATTGGACGTGTCGAATAAATATAGCCACGGCTGGTGATTAGTGAGTTCATAGGTTATGAAGGCCGCACGATTGCTATTTATACCAATTTCAAAAGATTCCTGATGACTGCCATTGTATCCAAGATAGAATTGACCCGTTTTTATGGGTATAGTGTCGGTCAAGTCATAAAGTTCTCCGTAACTAGTAAGCATTTGATTTTTATAAATCTTGATGCCAGTGTTGGTCTCTCTCTTTACAAGATTGGTTTCATACTCGAATCGAATCCCTGACGGTTGCACGGAAAACTCAAAGAAATCCCATCCGGAACTTTGGTTGTTCGCGAAAAGTCTTGTTCCAATCTCATTGCATGCCATAACTATTTCACTGTGCGAAATCTGGTAGGAAGAATCAAGGTGGATTCCATTTTTATATACAGAAAGCAGAGCTGTCTGGTTCGGAGATAGTGACTCTAAAACGGCTATTGATGTATCAGAGTTTCCAAGTATTATAAAGTTGTTTGAATAGTAGGATACGTTGTCGTATTCAAGGTTAATGATGGATGACTGAGTCAACTCAGGCACCTTGAATTTTGCAATGGAAGGGTGGTCCAAGTAGGAAACATAAATGAAGGCATCATCGGCTGTGATTCTGATGTGTGCAGGTTCGTGATCTAGCTGGAGAGAATCTAAGAAATTGCCGGTCTCCGGATCGATGACCACGATGCTGTTCTTTAAACGAGGGGCATAAGCCGGTACAATGGCATATACTAGATCTTCCTGATGATTATATGCGAAGCCCGTGATGTGGAGTTGCACGCAAATTGCGGTTTGCACCTGACCAACAACATGAATGGAGTAAGTTAACAGTGCACTGAGCAGTAGCTTTACGTACATATCTATTATTTGGGCTAAGCTAGTTAATTAGATTCATGTTGATCACATTTGTGATGTCATGTTAACCCTTAAACCCAACCTACACTGCTGATCAACTGCCTGCTAACTCAATCCCGAATAGTTCGTCCTTATCACGAACCAAATTAATCACTCCATGAATCGATTCTACATTTTACTGGCAGCCTTGACTCTCATCGGCTCATCAATCTATGCACAAATTACAACGCCATATTCGGCCAGCCCTCAAGCTGAGGTTACACAAACCATCGGCATTTCTACCATCACCGTTAACTACTGTCGCCCTGCCGTGCATGAGCGTGTCATTTGGGGCGAGCTTGTGCCTTATGGCTATAACAAGCAAGCTTTTGGCTTGGGGCACGAAGCCCCTTGGCGCTCCGGAGCCAATGAGAACACGACCATCACGCTCAGCCATCCGGCTGCGATAGGAGGTAAGGAAGTTGCGGCAGGCACCTACGGTCTTTTCTATGTGATCAACGAAGACAATACTGGTGAGGTCATCCTTAGCAGCGACACAAAGTCATGGGGAAGCTATTACTACGACCCCGACAATGACGTGCTCCGTGCTGAGATCAAGCTTGAAGCTATCCCACACACTGAGCGATTAACCTACGACTTTGTAAATATTGACCGCACCTCTGCCACGCTGGTCTTGGACTGGGAGAAGAAGCGTTTTCCAGTCACTATTAAATTTGACGTAGATGAAATCGTGATGGAGAATGCCCGGCAGGAACTGAAAGGAACCGTGGGCTTTTCATGGGAAGGGTACCAAAGCGCTGCACAATACGCGCTACAAAACGGTTACAGTAAATTGGAGGAGGCATTGGCGTGGTCCAACACAGCGTTGCAACTTAATCCTGCGTTCAATACTTACAACCTCAACGCTCAGATTCTGGAAAAGTTAGGGAAGACTGAGGAAGCCAATGCTGCACGAGAGCAGTCATTAATTGTTGCTACAGAAGCCCAACTCAATCGATATGGCTATCAGCTCATGAACGCTGGAAGCAACGAGGAAGCCATCCGCATCTTCACCCAAAACACCGTGAACCACCCCGAAAGCGCCAACGCTTGGGACAGCTTGGGCGAAGCATGTTACAATGCAGGTAAGAAGGAAGAAGCGAAGAAGCACTTTGAAAAGGCCCTCTCGCTGAACCCGGAGGCTAATGTTCGCGAGAATTCAGAGAAGCACCTAAAACTTATTGGTGGTTAAAGTCGCTGATTCTTTTTACCTACGAAAACATAGCGAAGATCGAGGCGAACAGCCGGGTAGATGCTGGGACTGGCCGATCCATCGATGGTGTCCCAACCAACCCAACGGAGATTATACCTTGCAGGTAAATAACCGGTTCTGTTGGAGAATTCGCCCACCGAAAGGATGCCGAGTTGAAGTTCAGCTCGAATGGCGTGCGGTCCCGTTACGTGCTTGATAACACCAATTCCTGAGCCGATTGAAGGCAAAAGAAAATGCATGTCAGACTCTGATCCGTAGAGGTATAAGCGCTTGACGCGGCACCAAAAGGGTACGTACCAGCGTTTATTTCCCTTGGTTTTTAGCGTGCGGTTGTGGCTGTAGTGAATCAGTTGAGAGAACCCGAATATGGACTCGGCATAGTGGGTTTTGGCGTAAAACACATGCTCCCGGTTCTTAGTATTCACGAAGCTGAATCCAACCTTAATGCCTGGGGCTATCGGCATAGGGATAAAGCCGAGTTCAAGGCGCCACTGGTTCTTGATCGTGTCGATTGATGTATTGGTTTGACCAAATAGTCCGTGTGTGGTTAGGCACAGCGTGGTTAAGATAACCGGGAAGGTGTTCCGCATGTCGCTGGGTTTACAGCTTGGTTAACGCAGGTTGAATGAAGTTATTTCTTTACTCGTGCTTGATGCGCTTTGGAATGTACCCCCTCAGATGAATGGCGCAGTTTATTCACCGATCAGCCCTAGCAGGTCGTCCGAAGAGGTGTGATCCCTCCCTTCCTCGTTGGCCAGCTCAATGGCTTCCCTTGCCAAGGCCTTGGCTTGCATGCGATCTCCGCTGCGGTAAATGAGCCACGCTTTGGTGTCAACGTATTGATACATTCTATGGACATCGATTGCCTTATCGATCCACGTAAGTGCCTTTTGAATCGTTTCAAGATCCGAAGAGTCAGACTCAGCGATATCCCAGCACACATCATTGAAGTGAAAAGGTTCACGACAATAATTATCTAAAAAGTTGACAGTCGCAGGCCAGGCTTCTTTGGGTTTGTGCCGTCTCAGCCAAAGCATTTCTAATTCAGCCAGAGCTGCTTTTTCGTAAGGCTCATCCAACACTCGGACAATGGTTTCCCGTATTTGTTGAACCCCACCTTCGTCTTTAAACGAACCCTTCATAAGGTAGTAGAATTGAATTTGATGAATGAAAGGCTGCATGTCTTTTTCACCAAGAGAGTCGCGGTTGTTTGCAACAAATGCAAACACTTTTGAATCAAAGGGCACGCTTATGGTGGTAATCTGATCCCAGTTTTTCTTTTTCATCCAAACCCGACTGTCGGTCATTTCTTCATAGCGCTTGAAATCTTCGCGAATATTTTCACCGGCATCGCTCATGGCAGCCATGTATAGAAGCAACCACTCTGGGTCATCGCTATGCTCATCATATTTTTTCTTGAGCGCATAAACCTGAGTTTCTGCATTCATTGCATCCTTTCCTGTCTGGATGAACTTTTTGAACTCGCTGGATGCGCCCTGTGATCGGTGGACGATTTCTCCGTTGGGGGCAAAATACAAGTAGGTTGGATAGGCGCGAATCTTATGCGTCTTGCTTAGGGCCACGCCATCGCTGTCATTTTCCATATCCAGCTTTACGTTGATGAAATGTTCGTTATAGAATGCTCCGACTTCTTTGAGCGGAAAGATCTCACGTTCCATCATTTTACATGGGCCGCACCAAATTGTGTAGCAATCAACGAAGATGTATTTGTGCTCGGCTTTGGCTTGGGTGAGCACTTCGTCCCACGGCTTGTGGGAAAATTCGATGCCCTGTGCGTTCAGGTCAAGCGCAAGGACGATTACGGTAAAAGCGGCTAGGGCATTTCGTAGCATGGTAGGTGGTGTCTGACAATATTAATCAATCAAGATCATTGAGATGGAATGGATCATTTCGACTCCGCTCAATCACCTTACCACCACATCGTCTAATCACCTCATTAATCACCTCATCATCTTCCGTCCTTCCAATCCCAAAGCAAGTTGCAAACAAATGTGCGGTAAGGTCTCCATTCTTCAGATTTGGCTAGCATTTGGGCTGTTTGCTGCTTTTTATTTCCCTGAAAATCGTACAGCCGAATCATTGCTTGGCGTATACCAAGGTCGTCCACGGGAAAAACATCCTCTCGACCGAGTGAAAACATCAGGATCATCTCTGCCGTCCATCGTCCTACTCCCTTGATTTGACATAGAAAATCCAACGCCTCATCATCTGTGAGGGTCTGGAGGTGAGCATCATTCAATTCATGCTCCATGACGAAGCGGGCAATGTTTTGCACATAGCTGGCCTTTTGGTAGCTGAGGCCGCTTTGTCGCATGACTTCCACATCCAATTTCAGGACTGCATCAGGTGTTAATTCTTCAGGGAATAGTTTTACAAAACGATCCCAAATCGTTGCTGCGGCCTTGGTGCTCAATTGTTGTCCTACGATGGATCGCAGCAATACACGATATACATTCGGTTCAATTCTGGGTGGGCGAGGGGCTGTGGATGCAATTAATGAACGCAACTGCTCATCCCGATTCAAATGCTCAAAGACCTGCTCGATGGACGTCATTCATCCAACAGTTTGTCCAATAACACTTGGCGCAAGTTGCCTAGCAGAGCCGCTTTATCCGCTTGTTCGTTGATGGCTTTGTCGAGCTTTTTGATGTTTCCGCTGAGTAAATCATCGGAATAGTGCTCGGTGTTATCAACAATAGTCAATACTTCAACCGCGCACATGAAGTCGTCCTCCACAGCAATATTGATTAACAAATCCAGCTCAGCGCTGGCATCGAGACCGCTCTGCCAGATGCAGGTCAATACGTGTGACCGAATACCTTTTAGTTGTTTGTCTCGGAGCGCAGCGATCAGCGGCTCTAGCGCATTGGGGTCCTTTAGGTTGTAGAGCGAATTTTGCAACAACAACTGTATTTCAGAACTCGGATCCTTTGCCAATAGATGAAGCATAGGAATGATGATCTCAGCCGAACCTTCATGAGGAACGCGCTTCAGCGCACCAATCACCTTGCGCTCATCCCTTGATCCCAGCTCCTCAATTAGCTTTTGAACTCGTTTGCTATTGTTCGTCTCACTCATCAGTCTTTCATCTTTAGTCTATTAGTCTTTCATCTAAACTCCAAGCCTCAGGCTTCCCATCAAACAATGTTTTCGTGTGTGACCAGGTTATTCGGAAAAAGTCCGATTTCCGATACGCATTCAGCTGTTCTTCGTTCCCCCAAATGCTGTACGTCATCATGATGCAAGGGTTCTTTTTATCTTGCAACAACCGCACGTCTTTGCAGCCATCAAATTGAAGAATGTGAGGTTTCGAGCGTTCGAAGGTGGCTTTGAACTCCTTGATGGCATCCTCTCGGAAAGTCATTTTTACTATCCTAACCATCAAACGAAATTATTATGGTTTCGCCTTTGTGCAGACCGAGCAAATTAGCTGCGTGGCCATGGTTGATAGCTATCTCCAGATAACCAGCCGAGTTAAACATCGCCAATCGATCACCTTCAGAGGAGTCGCTGTAGCGTAGGTCGATGGCATCAATTTCGTAGCCCTTGTGAATAAACCCAATCAGGAATTCACGCCCCTTTCCTACAGATTTAAACAATTCTCGAGTGATGTTGCTGATGGCGTTGCCGTAGTCATCCACATAGGTTACCATACCCTTGATGTAGCCTTCGCCAGTGACGGGTTGTATGAGTGTTCGTTTTTGGAATTCTTCCGTTCGTCTGCCAATCACTTCCAGCGTTCCTCCGCGAGCAAGGTGAAGCGCAGCAGGAACGTAAAGGTCGCGAGTAGGGAAGGTGAGGATGTCGGTGTCAATGTTCATCTGAATCTCCACCATCAGATCCGGGTGTTGATTGGCGATGAGGTTGAAAAATCCGTTGTCGGCACAAATCAGATACTGATCTCTGTAGCGAATTCCTAGGTGCCGGATGCTGTCAATGCTTTGCTCTCCAACACCCACCAAATGGATGGTGTCTTTTGGGAAATCCGACAGCACACTTTTGAGCATGAACGAAGCTTCAGCGATATTAAACTTATCAATTGAGTGACTGATGTCTATGATTTGGATATCAGGAAATTGAGATAGGATTTTCGCCTTTACCGTACTGAGGTAAAAATCATTCGTTCCGAGGTCGGTTGTGAGGGTGATGATGGGCATGAAATTGCCTTAGCGAAGCGCTGAAAAATTTATTCCTTTGTGAGGACGAAATTAGCAAAACCACCCACCTGTAAACGCAAAACACAGCCTGCTTGCAAGAAATTATAATTCAGTTTGAGGACATCCATCCGGTGGATATTTTAGGAGCAAACAACACAAACCTTCAAACAATCAGGAAACACTTTTCAGGGCTTAAGCTTATTGCGAGAGGTGATCAACTCAAGGTGCTGGGACCGCAAGAAGAACTGATGGTGTTTGAGGCCAAGTGGAAGGAACTGGTCAATTTCCTGAACGAGTTTAACCGACTGAGCGAATCCGATGTGCGCAACCTGCTGCAATCGGATAATCCTGATATCAAGGCCGATAGTGGTGTGATTCTTTATGGAAACGGAGGCAAGGTGATCAAGGCACGCACCCCGAATCAGGTGAACATGGTAGAGGCAAGTGCTAAGGACGACATGGTATTTGCAATCGGTCCTGCAGGTACAGGTAAGACATACACTGCCGTGGCCTTGGCTGTGAAAGCGCTTCGAGACAAGGAAGTGCAGCGCATCATTTTAACCAGACCCGCTGTAGAAGCAGGCGAGAGCCTGGGCTTCCTTCCCGGAGATTTGAAAGACAAGCTCGATCCCTACTTGCGGCCGTTGTATGATGCCTTACTCGACATGCTGCCCTATGACAAGCTGGCCAAGTTCATGGAGCGCAGTGTGATTGAAATTGCTCCACTGGCATTCATGCGCGGCCGAACGCTGAGCAACGCCTATGTGATTTTGGATGAAGCCCAAAACGCCAGTGAGAACCAAATGAAGATGTTCCTTACCCGCATGGGTCGCGGTTCCAAATTCATCATCACGGGCGATATGAGCCAAATCGACCTGCCAAAACACGTACGCAGCGGCTTGGTTCAGTCTGTTAACTTATTAAAGAAGGTGAAGGGAATCAGTATTATTGAGTTGGATAAGCGCGATGTGATCCGCCACCGATTGGTAGAAAACATCATTGAGCGCTATGAGCATCTCGAATCAAAACCGGAGAAGTCATGAAATACACACTACTGATCATTCTGAGTTTTTTTGCATCAACCGTATTCGCTCAGGAGTTGGATTTAAAGCAACACACCATTGAGCTGATCTCGGGATTGAGCCACATGTCAGGCGAAAAGGTGTCCATCGTTCCATCGCCAAATGAGGATAACAAAGATGAACATGGTAAACGGCCTACCGACATTCACGAAGTGATCATCGATACTAAAGAAAAACGGATAAAGATCATCTATCAAAAAACCGAAGAAGTGAGGTATGATGTAGGCTACACCTCAGCCTATCAAGGAGACAAAAGCCAGTCGGTGAAACTCAACCCTACGGAAACGATGTTCATGGTGAAAGACGAACACGTGAACATGATCACCCACGATAGTCAGACTAAAACCATGCACGTGATCTTAAAGGATAGTCAGATCGAGTTGTTTGGACACTTACAGTTTAAGGAGGGGTAAGACATACTAGATAGCAGCGCATTGCACCATTTTTTAATTATGAAGAATTTATCATTGGTCTGTTTGCTAATCGCATCAGCAGTTATGAACGCACAAACTTTTGAATGGGCGAAATCTTTTGGTGGAATTTACTCAAATGAAAGCAGGTCAGTTCATACCGATAAGTTAGGAAATGTTTACACCACTGGTGGCTTTTCGGGATCAGTGGACTTTGATCCTGGTGTAGGAATAAATAACCTCACATCAGCTGGGCTTACAGATGTCTTTGTTCATAAAATTGATCCGTCTGGTAATATTCTCTGGGTAAAGGCCTTCGGAGGATCTTATCATGACATGGGCCGTTCGATTAGTCTAGACGTGTCTGGAAATATATATACTACGGGTCATTTCAGTGGGACTGTTGATTTTGATCCAGGTTTAGGTATAACAAACCTCACCTCATCAGGTGCTGGTGATGTCTTTGTTCAGAAACTGGATGCATCGGGAAATTTTGTTTGGGCAAAGTCCTTTGGTGGGGTTTATAGTGATATTGGTAAATCGATTGCTGTTGATACGTTGGGAAATGTATACACAGCCGGAGGGTTTGATGGAACCGCAGACTTTGATCCCGGATTGGGAACAACCAACCTCACCTCATCAGGCTCTGCTGATGTTTTTGTTCAGAAACTGGATGCATCGGGAAATTTTATTTGGGCTAGAGCTTTTGGCGGAATTGACTATGATTATATCAGTTCTATCGATCTGGATGCTTCTGGTAATGTTTATACAGTGGGCTTTTTTCAACTGACGGTTGATTTTGACCCTGGTGCTGGAACTGATAATCATACATCAGCTGGATTTCATGATGCATTTATTCAGAAACTAGATGGATCAGGAAATTTTGTTTGGGCGAAAACCTTTGGGAGTATTGATGAAGAGGTTGGCCAATCTATATGCATTGATATATCTGGAAATCTATACGTAACAGGTTATTTTGAGGGTATGGTGGATTTTGACCCGGGAATTGGAGTCCAAAACCGGACCTCATCTGGATTTTCGGATATTTTTGTTCAGAAACTGGATTCGTCAGGAAATTTCATCTGGGTACAGTCCTTTGGGGGTACATCAAGGGATTATGCTACAGCTGTCGCAACAGATGATTCAGGGAATATATACGCTACCGGCACCTTTTTGGGAACGGTGGACTTTGATCCAGGTGTAGGAACGACTAACCTCACTTCATCAGGACTGAATGACATTTTTGTTCAGAAACTAGATGGATCAGGAAATTTTGTTTGGGCACAAACGTTTGGGGGGGGTGATAATGAAAGCAGCTATTCTATTAGTCTGGACGGCTCTGGAAATGTATATACTACAGGGAGCTTTAACGGAACGGTAGATTTTGACCCTAGTCAAGGAATCGCTAATCTTACCTCCTTGGGCTCGACTGACATTTTTGTACATAAAATTAGTCAGTGTGTGAATACGACATTTGAGGACGTGATTACCGCATGTGATATATACACGTGGATAGATGGAGCGACCTACACTGCCTCCAACAATACAGCAACCCATACGTTGGTCAATGCATCAGGTTGTGATTCGGTAGTAACCCTGAATTTGACGATCAACTCGGTTTCAAACATTAGCACAGTAATCGTTGCTGATTCCATCATCGCCAATAATAGCAATGCTACTTATCGGTGGTTACGTTGCGATAGCGCCTATACGATAATGTCTAATGATACCAATCAATGGTTGATACCCGACTCAAATGGCTTTTATGCCGTTGAGTTAACCGAAAATGGATGTGTAGACACATCTGTATGTATAGAGATCACCACGGTAGGTATTGAAGATATAGATAATGGTCTGCGAGTTAATATTTACCCGAACCCTACAACGGGAGGCATTTTGGTTTCATTCGATCGAGAGCTATACAATGCGGAACTGCAGCTTACAAACATTATCGGTGAAGCGGTTTTACACAAACATTATGATTCAATCACAAGTACCAGCTTAACATTGGCTGGATCCAGTGGAATTTATTTTTTGATCATAAAAAGTCCTGAGGGACAGAGCACTTTTAAGTTAATAAAGAATTAACCTTTTCGCCTATCATCTAATCGGCTCATCCCTAATTATCTCATCATCCATGGAGTCACTCAAGGAAACAAACTTTCACTTTCCAAATCAACACAAGATGTATCGCGGCAAGGTCCGCGATGTGTACCACATAGGCGATTCACACTTGGTCATGGTAGCCAGTGATCGTATTTCGGCCTTCGATCACGTGCTTCCCAAGGGAATTCCTTACAAGGGTCAGGTGTTGAATCAGCTCGCTGCTCGTTTTCTGGACGCCACACGAGACATTGTTCCAAATTGGTTAGTAGCCGTGCCAGATCCAAATGTGAGCATCGGACTGAAGTGTGAGCCCATCAAGGTGGAAATGGTGATTCGTGGCTATTTGAGCGGCCACGCGTGGAGAGAATACAGTAGTGGAAAGCGTTTGATCTGCGGAGTAGAAATGCCTGATGGTATGCGTGAAAGCGATCCGTTCCCTCAGCCTATCATCACACCGGCAACGAAAGCCGATGAAGGCCATGACGAGGATATTAGTCGTGAAGACATTATTGCCAAGGGAATCGTAGCTGAGGATATTTATGTGCAATTGGAAGACTATACCCGAAGAATTTTTCAGCGAGGGACGGAAATAGCTGCCAAGCAGAATTTGATTTTGGTAGACACTAAGTATGAATTCGGAATTGCTCCCAACGGCCAAATCACCCTCATCGATGAAATCCACACACCCGATTCGTCACGCTACTTCTACAAAGAAGGCTACGAAGAACGTCAGGAGCGAGGCGAGGCACAAAAGCAGTTAAGCAAAGAGTTTGTGCGTCAGTGGTTGATCGCAAACGGTTTTCAAGGACTGGAAGGACAGGTTATGCCAGTGATGCCGGATGAGTTTGTAGAGACGGTCACGAGCAGATATATTGAGCTTTACGAGAACATCACTGGTGAGAAATTCATACGAGCAGATACCACAAGGATTCAAAGTCGGGTGGAGGCCAACATCGGTCTTTGGCTTCAGGAGAACCTCTAGTTACTGGTCGTCCTCGTCATCTCCTTCTTCGTAGTTTCCGCCACTGCCATCTTCTTGGATGTCATTGAAGTAGGTTTTCGTGTAGTCTTTGTCGAAGTAAAACTTCTTGCGCTTTTTGTTGTAGGCGATCAAGGCTGAAGGGTACTCGGATAGCGATTCGTCAAACTGATTGTCTTTCTTAGAGTCGATGTTGATGTCAAACTCGAACTCAAACCGATTCTTCACATCCTCCGGCAAATGCGTGTTTACAGAGATTCTTTTGGTGTAATACCCTTTTTTAGAGAGTTGTATGGTGTAGATGTGGTTGTTTTCCAATCTAAACTTGAATTTTCCGTTCTTCTTGGTTTCGATGGACTCAATCACCTCGTTGTCTTCCCATAATTCAAGGATCACATCTGCGATCTTTTCCTTGTCGCTGGTGATCAACCCTCGAATATCAAGCGCCTCAAAGGACTCTGGTTTTTCCTTTTCGTTTTTCTGACACAGGCCGATTTGAGCATTGAAAATTGCTAGTAGAAGTAGTATTGATATTATCGCTTTCTGCATTGGCTGAGTATTTGCGATAGGGCAGGGCTAAATTCAGGAAAAAATCAATAGAAACATTACATCATCGATTTTCAGTACCCTGCTGGTCATCAGCTCGTTCTGGTTGGTGTATGCACTAAACGAGCTCACAGCCATTGATTTTAGGGAATTTGGATTGAAACCCAGGCGCCTTGAAGGGCTCTTAGGAATTGTCACATATCCTCTCCTTCATGGTGATTGGAAACACATCACTGACAACAGTGTTCCTGCCTTTGTCTTACTTTTTGGCATGTTCAGCTTCTATGGTCGGTTAACTTGGCAGGTTTTGGGTTGGAGCTGGGTCATGAGTGCCGTTTGGATGTGGGTTGCCGCGCGTGAAGGCAACCACATTGGATTTAGCGGAGTGATTTATGCCCTTGCTTCATTTATCTTCTTTTCTGGCGTATTCAGGCGCTACTATCGATTGATGGCATTGTCACTGATTGTCGTCTTCTTGTATGGTTCCATGGTTTGGGGTGTTTTACCCATTCAACCGCAGGTGAGCTGGGAAGGCCATCTGTTTGGAGCCATTGCAGGGTTTATATTGGCAGTTTATCTGAGAAATAAAGGACCTCAGCGACCGCAATACTCATGGGAGCTGGAAGAGGAAGACGAGGATGTCGACCCTTATTGGAACCAACAAAAAGAGGTGCCCATGCGGGACACCCCTTCGATCAATTATGAATATAGGACTGGTAAGAAGTCTATTGACTAAGCATCACGGGCATCACCAACATGGTGATGGTTTCTGCGTCTTCTTTTTCAGTAGGTGAGAGAATGCCCGCGCGGTTTGGAGCGCTCAGCTCTAACTGCACTTCATCTGATTCAATGTTGTTCAGCATTTCTACCAAGAATCGGCTGTTGAAGCCAATCGTGATGTCATCGCCTTTGTATTGACAACCCAATCTCTCTGTAGCTTCATTGCTGAAATCTAAGTCTTCAGCTGAAACCTGAAGCTCGCTGCCCTTGATGGCTAATCGAACCTGGTGCGTAGTCTTATTTGAGAAGATTGAAACCCTACGAACGCTATTCAAAAACTGATCGCGGCTAATGGTCATCAACATTGGGTTTTCTTTTGGAATGACAGCCTCGTAGTTTGGATACTTTCCATCGATCAATCGACTGACTAGCGTATAGTGCTCAAACACAAACGATGCATTGGTTTCATTGTATTCAACCTCAACCGTTGTGGAAAGACTTGCCAGCAAGCTCTTCAATAGGTTCAACGGCTTTTTAGGCATGATGAAGTTGGCAGACTTGCTTGACTTGCAGTCGCTGCGGTGATACTTCACCAACTTGTGGGCATCTGTAGCCACGAATGTGATTCCATCTTTTTCTAATCCGAAGTAAACCCCACTCATCACCGGCCTTAATTCATCATTCCCTGAGGCGAAGACGGTTTTATTGATGGCGTTGAAAAGCACTCCGCTGTCGATTTTCAACTTGGATGAAGAATCCAATTCCGGCAGACGTGGAAACTCATCACCATTCAATCCCGCCAACTTGTATTTACCATTGTCAGACCCGATTTCGATTCCATAGGTTTTTTTGTCTACAGAGAAGGTGAGGGGCTGATCAGCAAAGGTCTTCAGCATGTCCATCAACAACTTGGCAGGCACACACACCTTCATGTCGTCATCTGCTTTTTCTAGGCCGATGCTTGTGATCATGGTGGACTCCAGGTCACTTCCAGAAACGACCAGCTTCTTGTCATTGACGTCAAACAGAAAGTAGCTGAGGATGGGAAGGTTGCTGCTGGTGTTAAGAACTCCGCTGATGGCGGTCAATTGCTTTAAGAGCGATGAACTCGATACGATGAATTTCATGTGCGTTTAATCGGTTTGGTGGCAGGGATTACAACCCCGCTAGAGGAGGGCAAATATAGATTCTGGTCAAGAGAATGACCCGCCATTTAGACGACTCTTAGCGAAGAGTTTTCAACGTCTTATTTAAAGAAATAAACACCTTTTGTGAGTTTGTCAAAAATCGCGTATTGAGCCGTGTAAAATCCACTCGAATCGACCCACACATACAAACGGTCTGCATCAAACTCGATCGGATTACCCTCCATATCATAACCTTCTTTCAACGGCTTTTTGAAACCATTCACTGATCGCGACTTGCCATCGGCTGTTACCAAATTCAAGCTAAACACCGGTTGAGTAGCCAACACTGAGTCTATGTATTCTTGTGGTTTAGTCTCTTCATAGCTTTCGTAGTGGATCATTTTGTAGTTCGCCAAATAGGCATTGAGCATCAACGTGTCAAACTTGGCTGGTGTGTTCAATTGTGCTCCACGGTCAATCACAATATTGCCATCGCCCTTGTTTTCATAGCGCCAGTTGTTTTCTGGTTTGGTATGGTAGGTCATTTGAATACTGGCGATCTGATCAGGCGCCAATTCGAAGATTTCGCGCGAACGCCATTCCAGTTCATTCGTAAAATACCTTGGAGAAAGGAAGCCGTGAAACCCTTCGATATGCACAATGAAAGGTCGGCTCGACTCCTTCATCATCATCACCGTTCCGGTGTGATCGCGATCGGGGCCGCCCACGTAATAGGACTTCACCGGTTTGTTTCCATCTGCAAAAATTTCAACCTCAATATGATTGGCGATGATCATTTTTAGCGTGGTTTGCATTGCGCTTTGGCTCACTGGCGACTTAACGCTGAGCTTCTTAATCGTAGTGAGAAGGTTTTCTATTCCATCTGGCCGAGCCTTGTGGTCGCTGTTGACAGTCCAGTGGGTGGCGGTCTTTCGCAGTTCCACGCGATTTCCACTCTCGTCCGTCAAAACAATCTTCGTGATGTTGGCAGTGTCAGCATAGGCGAAGTCGCTCAGTTCTTTTCGCAGGGTGGAGCCATCGTTTTTGTAAAACATCATGAATGCAACCACCGATAGGATCACCAATAGAACGACCCCGAGTATCAGATTTCTCATTTTATGCTACGTATTTCTTGCGTCTCCAATAGAAGAAGACTAATCCGAAGATAACTACAATCATAACAGGCCCGCCTGTGTTCAACACCTGCCAGAAATAGCGTTCGGTGTCTACCTTTTCCTGGTCCATTAGCCTAACCTTGAAATCCTTGTCCCTGAGACTGAGCAGGCCGCTGTCATCACATAGGTAGTTCATCGCATTGAGGATGAACTCGCGGTTGGCATACATGCGTTTAGTGTACTTATCGAAACCAAGCGCGAAGAATTTCTGTTCAAGTCTATTAGTAGGATTGCAGATAATGTCGCCATCGGAAACTACAATCATTTTCGTGGGAACGCTCTTTTCCTGAAAGTTCAGGCCCTTGTCTGCGGTCAGCTTTTGTGGCAGTCTGTTGGTAAATACCGATGGAAAAGTTCCTTCCATTAATAGTCCGGCTATAAATGGCCCTGAGTTGAACATTTCATATTTAGGAGGCTCCCTAAGGATATTAAAGCTTATACGCACCGGAGCTCGCTGCAATCTTGCTTTGCCGCTGCTTAATAAGAGAGGGGTGCTGGTCACACCTTCCACTTCAATCGGTTCAATCGTACTTACAAATTCAGTTTTAAGTCGATCCAGATTCTTAGAAATCGGGTGTTCGTTATTTCCTGCCAACAATGGCTCATAAAACCATGGGAACATCTCCTGACGTGGCTGATTTCCAATGAACCCCGTCACAATAGGCTTTTGAATGCACTCCAAGTCTAATATCAAATCGGCATTGAGTCGTGCACCGTACTTAAACAGCTGATCTTCGAGGTTGTGTTCCAACACCAACCCCATGGTCATGTTAGATTGGCGAAGGCTGTCCATGCGTGCAAACACCGGATCAATCATCCACAACACCCGACCGCCTTTCATGATGAATTGGTCAATGATGAACTTGTCCTGCTCGCTGAAGGCGCTATCGGGTCGAGCAATGATAATTGCCTTGTATCCTTCGAGAGCCTTCACTTGCTGTTCAATCTTTACGCGACTAACCTCGTAGAACTGTGACAGAGCTCGCTCGGCATCAGCCGTTTCTAGAGCATCCAGTTCGCCATGACCTTCGATGAAGGCCACTGCTGGTTTTGTGCCCCGGGCAACAATGCGAACGGCACTCACAAACTCATATTCCAGTTGCTGAATGCTGGAGGCAATCATTTCCTGCTCCGTTGCTCCAGCGATGCTCTTTAGCAATTGCACCGGGGTTTCTCTTCCCATGTGGCTCACAATCGCTCCGGGAAAAATGATTTGTTCAGACATCTTGTCACCCGTTGCCATGCGAATATTCGAGTATTGCAGCCCTTGACGGGTGAGCTCTTCATAGACCTTTACACGTTCCTTTTCATCCGGACTGGCCGATGGATTGATGAACTCGTATTGCAGGTTCTCACCTGCATAGGCGCGAAACTCATCCAATAACTCACGCGTGGCGTCCTTTAGTTCTCGAAATTCGGTGGGCAAGTCTCCTTCCAAATACACCCGAATGAAGACAACGTCTTCCAGGTTTTCGAGTTGCTCCTTCGTAGCATCGCTAAGGGTGTAGCGATTTTCTTCCGTCAAGTCGATTCGGGTGAAGACAAGCGAACCCAGAAAATTGGCCGCCAAAATCACGCCCAGCCAAATAACAAGTGAACTCAGGTCGAGCCAACGTTTGTTCTTCTTTTTATATTCTGCTGCCTTTACCATTTCCGGCTTTCCAATCTGGTTTTGGTGAACAGCAAAAACACACCTATAACGCTGAGGAAGTATACCATGTCGCGTGTATCTACAACCCCGCGACTAATGCTCATGTAGTGATGGTTGATGCCCAATTTCATGAGCAATCCTTCAATGATGCTTTGATCAAAAATGCCGCTGATTGACTCGAAGCCTATGAACATTACAAACGATAAGAAGACAGCTAGAATGAACGACACGATCTGATTGTTACTCAATGAACTCGCAAATACTCCAATGCTAACGTAAGCACCGCTGAGCATGAGCAAGCCGATGTAGGATCCCCAAGTTCCTCCAGAATCAAGATTACCGGCAGGGCTTCCAAGTTGGTATACCGAGAAGTAATAGATCAGCGTGGGCGCAATGGTGATGAGGCATAGCAACCAACCCGCCAGAAACTTGGCCAGAATGATTTGCCAGTCGCTCAGTGGCTTTGTGAGCAATAGCTCAATGGTTCCCGTGCGTGTTTCCTCCGCAAAGAGGCGCATGGTGACCGCAGGGCTCAAAAATAAAAACACCCATGGGCCGAGCACAAAAAGCGCGTCCATGTTGGCATAGCCGCTGTTGAGCACATTGAGTTCGATGGGGAAGACCCACATGAACAACCCCACCGCCACAAGAAACACAGCCATAACCAGATAGCCGATAAGTGACGACAGAAAATCTCCTATTTCTTTTTTGAGTAAGCTGAGCAAGCTGCGCTTGTTAAGAAGCGGCCAAAGATATGCGAATGCAAATGCCTCCTATGTGAAAATGAGTTGTTGGTTTTGAACGGGGTGATGTGGGTTCTGGATTACCTCAGTTCATTGTTAGCGCCAGTATTTTTTATTCATTTTTTAGTCCTATGTCGTTACAAAGTTGTCGTAATGCTGTATGGTCAGCTAAAGTCCCGAATTTTACTTTTTCGTAGTCTGTTCGTAGTTGCCATGAGCAACCAATGTCAAGTGTCCGCACAAGTTCTCCGTCATTGTAAAATCGAAATTGGGAACTTGCTGTCCATGTACCACACTCTCCCCAAGAGAAGTTAATTGGATTGTTGACTACTCTGAGTAGTCGGTCGGTTTGTTCTTTTGTCAATGTCTTGGCGGGTCCGTAAAAGGTGGAGTAGTCCTTGTTAGACCATGTTACCCATGCGTCTCTGCCTGTTACTTTATCAAACGGTGTCTCTGGGAATAGTGTCGTGCTATCGTTACCGTCTGCTCTGATTTTGTCAACGAGTTTTTGGATATGGCTCATGTAGAAGCTGTCAACCTTTGTTGAGTCGAAATAGTCACGGTGTCTGATGGTGTCTGTGTAGAGGCTGTCGATGATTTCTTGAATTGTCCACTGTCCGTAAATGCTCTTGGGTGTCTCGGTCGTCTTTTGATACTCCTCAACTCTGTCCGTCCATGTGTCGGCTTGCTTGTCGGTCTGGTTGCAAGCTGTCAGGATTGTAAGTAGTCCAATGGTGGTCAAAGTCCTCATTTTTATATTGGCGCTAACAATTTGCTATGGTGAATATCACTATTATTTTTTTACTGTTCATTTTCTGAAATCCTTAATCAGTCTGATATAGCGTTCAAAGTTCTATCCGGTTGATTTGTTAACTCAGCCAGATTGATGGTGAAACGAAGAAGCTAGCGTTTGAGAAGCTCGTGTCATTAGCTCCACTTCATTCACAGTCATACTTTTGCCGCCCTTATAGAAAGTGATGATAGTTCAAAAGTTTGGAGGAACCTCGGTGGGAAATGCGGCTCGTATCAAGAGCGTGGCGGAGTTGGTTCAGGGTGGAGGAAGGAAGATTGTGGTGTTGTCGGCTGTGGCTGGCACTACGAATAAGCTCGTGGAAATCACCAAGGCGCTTTATCGTTCAGACAAGGATGCGGTAGAGGATATGCTGGGTGCGCTCAACGATCATTACAACTCGTTGATTGATGCGCTTTACAAAACGAAGGAGGTCAAGCAAAAGGCAATGGCATTGGTTGAAGGCCATTGGAATCACATCCGCACCTTCACGCTCGACATGTTCACGCCTTTCGAAGAGCGCACGGTATTGGCTCAAGGTGAGCTTATTTCCACAGCGCTCATGCAGCTTTACATGGAAGAGTGCGGTTACGAATCTGTCTTACTTCCCGCTCTGGATTTCATGCGCATCGATCAAAACAGTGAGCCCGACATGTGGTACACGCAAAGCAACCTCGAGCGCTTGCTGAAGGAAAATAATGACACAAACCTCTTCATCACGCAGGGCTATATCTGCCGAAATCACTTTGGCGAGGTCGACAATTTGAAACGGGGTGGCAGCGATTATTCTGCCAGCATCATTGGTGCCGCAATCAAAGTAAAGGAAGTTCAAATCTGGACGGACATTGATGGTATGCACAACAATGACCCGCGCGTTGTAGACAAAACCCGACCTATTCAGAAACTGACCTTTGATGAGGCGGCAGAGTTGGCCTACTTTGGAGCCAAGATTCTGCACCCAACCAGCATTGTTCCTGCGCGCAAGTCCAACATTCCCGTGGTGCTCAAAAACACCATGGAGCCGGATAAGCCGGGTACCGTAATTTCAAACGAACCTTCGGGCGACTTTATCAAGGCTGTTGCCGCTAAGGATGGCATCACAGCCATCAAGGTGAAAAGCGATCGCATGCTTTTGGCTTATGGATTCCTGCGTAAGGTGTTCGAGGTGTTCGAACGCTACCGTGTTTCCATCGACATGATCACTACTAGTGAAGTGGCTGTGAGCCTCACGATCGATCACGATGGTAACATCAGTGCCTTGCTGGAAGACCTGAAAAAATTCGGTCAGGTCGAAACTGAACCCGATCAGTGCATCATTTGCATTGTTGGTCACCTTATTCAGGAAGAGCCCGGCCACGCGGCTCAGATTTTCGACTCGTTGAAAGAGATTCCACTGCGCATGATTTCCTATGGAGGCAGCAAGAACAACGTGAGCATTTTGGTTGATGCGCAAGATAAACGCAAAGCATTGGTGGCACTCAACAAAGGATTATTCAATCTCTAAGTCGATGATGACCGAAGAACGAATATCCAAGCTGTTGGAGTTGGAAACTCCATGCTATGCTTATGACTTGGTGCATCTTCGAGCCACCGCCAAACTTGCGCTGAATGAAGCTGAGAAATACGGATTTCACGTTCACTACGCGATGAAGGCCAATGGACACGAGCGCATCCTTGAAACGTTCAGCAGCATGGGTTTCGGAGCAGACTGTGTTAGCGGAGGTGAAGTGAGAGCAGCTCTGGCAAACGGATTCAAGCCGGAAAAGATTGCTTTTGCAGGAGTGGGTAAAACGGACAGCGAAATTGACTTTGCCATCGAGCAAAAGATATTCTCGCTGAACGTAGAATCACTTGAAGAGCTGCAGGTGATCAACGAAAGGGCCGGAGCGCTGAGTGAAAAGGTCAGAGTTGCACTCAGACTTAACCCTGACGTGAACGCCAAAACGCATCATTACATCACTACCGGATTGGAGGAGAATAAGTTCGGGATCAGCGAATGGCAGTTCTCAGAATTGTTTGAATTGATGGAACAGTGCCATAACGTTGACTTCACCGGCTTGCATTTCCACATTGGTTCCCAGATCAAGGATTTAGAACCGTTTAAGAACCTGTGCAATCGTGCGAATGAGTTGCAGCGCATGTTTGAGAATCATGGATATCGTTTCACGCATCTCAATGTCGGTGGTGGGTTGGGCATAGATTATGACGATCCTGACAACGTAGAGAATCCGGACTTTTCTGGCTATTTCAAGCTATTTCATGACTTTCTGGAGTTGAAACCCGGACAGGAACTGCATTTCGAGTTGGGGCGCTCGTTGGTGGCCAATTGTGGTGATTTGATCGCTAAGGTTGTTTTTGTTAAAAAGGGTAGAAAGACCAACTTCGTCATCCTTGATGCTGGAATGACAGAACTCATTCGACCAGCTCTTTATCAAGCCTATCACAGGATTGAAAACATCAGCCGTGTTGAGTCGCCAGCAAGCGAGCGTTATGATGTGGTTGGGCCAATTTGCGAAAGCAGCGACTGTTTTGGAAAGGCCGTGTATCTGCCTGAAACCCAACGCGGAGATGTGATGGCAATTCGATCCGCAGGCGCCTATGGTGAGTGCATGGCCTCAGGCTACAACATGCGATCGCTCCATGCATCGGTAGTGAACGAGTAGAATTATTTGGCGAAATCTGAGCTAAATCATTGTTGGCAAAAACTTTACATTACATTTGGCGTTCAAATTTTTTAATCATTTCTAATTTTTATTTCCTGTGAATATTTTCGTTGGCAACCTTAACTACAGGTTGCAAGTAGAGGCCTTGGAGCAGCTATTCGCTGAGTACGGGCAAGTTGATTCCGCTAAAATTATTACTGACAGAGAGACCGGACGAGCGAAGGGTTTTGGCTTTGTTGAAATGTCAAATGAAACCGAAGCGCAGGCAGCAATAGATGGGCTTAATGGTAGCGAAGTTATGGGTAGAGCATTGGTTGTGAACGTAGCACGTCCACGCGACTAATCACTCAAATTCTTTTTTTTCTCCCATCTCGTTCAAACATGAACAGGGTGGGAGTTTTTGTTTTATGACGTCTATAACAAGGCTAGATCAGTCCCAATCGGTATTCTACGATCCTGCCCACCAAGTCAAGCGGCAATGGTTCGTCTATTGGAAACTGAACCGAACCCTTTCCCTGTTTGTATCTTGAAAGCTCCTTCGCAAAAGCTTCATGTCCGGTTGGTGTGGCGTAAAAACCAATGTGCCCATTATAACCTGCGAAATAGACCAATGGTTTTCCTTTCCATTTGTAAGCAGGCATTCCATAGCTAATTCCTTCATCGGCTTCTTTCGCAATGGATAGAATTTTTTCTCTCATTTGGCGCAGGAGTCCTTGAACGTGATCCGGGAATGAGTCAATGTATTCTTCTACAGTGTTCGGCTTCGTTATCATATAAAATCAAATTAGCCCTTTTTGGTTCCTAGATACTCATCCGTAAAATGGGCGCGCGACTTCTCCTTGCTGAACTTTTCATCGTTGTACGAGGCTGAACCTCCTTTTGGGATGCTCAGGCTTTGCCAGTTATTCCCTGCGTGCAGTTTACCTAAAAATGTGATTTGCCCAACGTGATAGGAGTAGTGCGCCAATTGCCGATTGATGGCTTCAACAACACTGTGTCCTTGATTTCTAATAAAAATGATTGAACCAAAATTCTCCTGTGTTATGGAATCAAGAGCGGAAAACAGACAATTCCATCCTTCGTTCCATTTGGCCAACATTTCCTCACGGGTTTTAATTACATCTTCAAACTCCAAGTCACGCTTTCGCCATTCCTTCTCACCGTCCGCAGTTAGGAAGTCCGTCCAACGGCTCATCATGTTTCCCCATAAGTGATTCACAATGATGGCGATGCTGTTGCTTTCTTCGTTGACTTGTAAAAACAGCTGGTTATCTGAAACCTGAGAAAAAGTTCGATCTCCAAGCAGTTGATAGTACTCAAACTGCTTTCGAACGCTTTCCAGATATTCTGTGGAATCCATCGGTCAAAGGGATTCTACCATGTTCGGGATCTGCTCGGTCCAGTAATTCTTCATAACATCACAGTCTGACTGGCTGTCCAAGTTTTTGTGAAGTAGCGTTAGTTGAGTCTTGCCATTTCCTTTGTCAGTAAATGACACGTCAATTTCACTCTTGTCGGTAAGCCATTGGCAGTTCAGTGCCTTCAGCTTCTCACTGCGTTTTAGAATCACCCGCTTTTCGGTTTCAAACCAGTCGAGCGTTCTATCGTAGACAGCATCAACGGGATGGTTAAATGTCTTGCTGACACTGATTTCCGGACATCCTTTTTTATGCTTGGTTGGTGGTTCAGCAATCAATTCGGGTGCAGTTAGCTTGTCGCTCATTTCAGTTGTTGCTTTTTATGGTTTGTTCCCATTTCAATCCGCCATCGGAGCCAAATATAGAAATCTTCATAGACCGATCTTTTCTGGGTCCGCTAAAGTCCAAAACGGCAAAGTTTCGTTCGTTTACCAAGGTGCCTTCGACTCGGACGGTATTGTTTTCATCATTGCCATTGTAAGCTTTGGAGGTCAACGGACTGGCAGTTAAGTCATAGATCAGAATGCCGCTTTTTGTTTCTAGTTTGCTGAGTTCGGTATGATGTCTGTCGCCTGTTAAGAAGACTACGCCTCTAATTCCTTCTTCATCGATTCTTCGCAAGATGTACTCACGCTCCTCAGCATAAACTGCGTGATTTTCATAAATTGCTGCTGTGCTGAGTAACTGGCCGCCAACGGCCACAAACTTGAAAGGAGCTCGGCTGTATTTGAGGGCCTCGATCAGCCAGTCGATTTGATCTTTCCCCAAGATTTGAGGATTGCCTGATTTCAGTTGGTTGGAAGTTCTGTTGTAGCGATTGTCCAACAGGAAAAAGTCCATGTCATTGAACTCAAATGCAGTGGTAATTCCTTTGAGACCCGGAACTCCGGTGGTTGGATTGATCCAGAAAAGTTCGAAGGCTTCGAGAGATTTATCCTTGTGAAGCCAGCTTCCGTTCCCATCATTCGGACCAAAGTCGTGATCATCCCATATGGCGTAGTGATGGGTTGATTGTAGTAGTTGTTGTAACTGAGGCGTTGCTCGAGTGTGTGTGTATCGATGCAAAATACCACTTCTTGTATCCCAATCCACTTCGCGGAGATAGATGTTGTCGCCCAACCATAGCATCATGTCAGGATTGGTATTCGCGATTGCGTCAAAGATTTCATAATTGCCGCCATACGGTGCCCCCGGACGGTCATATGGTTCTTCATTGATATAAGTGCAGCTACCCAGTGCTAACCGAAAGTTTGGTGGGTCGGTTCTAAATTGCCACAGTGCTTGCGTGTGAAATTTCAAGTCTAAATCGTCCGTGAGATTGGTCGTTCCATTCAAAATTCGGTACGCGTAGGTTGTGCCTGGCTCCAACCCTGAGATCACAAACTTGCCTACGGCTGCATTTTCTTTTGTGCACTTCACCGGCTCTGTTTTCAGTGATTTCGATGGACTGTTTTCGGGCCAGTATTCCAATTGAATTGTTGCAGGCTTGTCCAGCTGAAGCCAAACACCCACTTCGCGCATGGTGCTGTAGCCGGGCATTGGCCCTGATGAAAGTTTTTGCGCTGCAAGCTCAAAACTGCTTGCGCACAACAAAATGACAAGTAGATTCAGAAATCTCATGGTTCAAAGAATGGGATTCAATATTAAGTCATGGTGAACCAAGTGTCAACTATGAGGTTAGTGATTCTCTCTATCCCAAATCTCATCGTAGTTTTGGCCAAAACTTAAATCATGAAGGAATTCATATTCTTTTTTAGAGGCGGTAAAACCAGTAACGCAACTGAAGAGCAGCTTCAGGACCATGAGGACGCGTGGGATGATTGGATGGATGAGCTGGAAGAGGGAGGGAAATTGATCGATGGATTGCCTTTGCGCGATCGCGGAGTGATGGTAACAAGTGATGGTATGCAGGAGGCGGATTTCTCCACTGATCATGGTATCACAGGCTATTTGATTCTTGAGTGTACGGATTTGGATGATGCTACGGAGATTGCTTCAGATTGTCCGATTCACGACTTTGGTGGAATGGTGGAGGTCAGAGAATTGATCAACGAACGATAGCGAGTAAGGAATGATGTCGACCTTCGTCTTAGGCATCATGAATAATTTAAAGGCATTTGCAAACGCCACATTGTTGGTGCTTGCCTTTGGACACATGACTGCTTGTGCTGATCAGGTGACCAATGATGAGAATAAAAGCTTAGCAGATTCAAATATGGAATCCAACGGAAATTTAGACACCGCCACTTTTGGTGCCGGTTGTTTTTGGTGTGTCGAAGCTGTTTTCCAAGAGGTAAAGGGTGTGACGAGTGTGACCTCAGGTTATGCGGGTGGCTTTGTAGATAATCCTACCTATAAGCAGGTGTGCAGCGGAGAAACAGGTCACGCAGAGGTGGCTCAGATTGTGTTCAATCCAGATGTGGTCTCTTTTGAAGATTTATTAGAGATTTTTTGGAAAACCCATGATCCAACAACACTCAACAAGCAGGGCAACGATGTTGGCCCACAGTATCGCTCAGCGGTGTTTTACCATAGTGAGGAACAAAAGTCCAAAGCAGAGTTTTATAAGAAGAAACTGGACGAATCCGGGGCTTTTGAGCGACCAATAGTTACCACCATTGAGAAGTATGCTAATTACACTCCCGCAGAAGCCTACCACCAGGACTACTATCAGAATAATAGCTCACAACCTTACTGTTCGTTTGTAATTCAACCTAAGTTGGAAAAGTTTCGAAAAGCATTTGAAGACAAACTGAAATAGGTGTCAGATTCAATACAATAGTTGTGTCGTGTCATTTAACCATTGATCTCAACTGCAAATTATTCATTTTTGCACGCAAATAAAATTGGAATGGAAGAGGTATATGAGTTTACAGATGTTGAGCTTCAAAAGCTGGGTGATGCAATAGTTTGGACGACCATTTTGGCGGCAATCCACCAAGATGGGATTATCCAGGAATCAGAAAAGGCCGAGGCGATCAAGCAAACGCACATTAGAACGTTCAGCACACCAGACTACCTTAAACCAATCTACAAGCATCTGGACGATCACTTCGAACGCGATTTTGACGCTTATTCAGCCCGACTCTCAGGTACGAAAGTTGAAATGGAAGTATACATTCAGGAGCGCCTTCATGAGTCCTTGGAAATTCTACCGACCTTAGGACCACTGTTCACTCAAAAGTTCAGCAAAGATCTTCACCATCTGTATAACAAGGTGTTCCTTGCTGATTCATCTGTTTTTCAGTTTTTCGCTTTGCCTGTGATCAGTGCGCATCTTGAAAAGTTTGGCATCAAATCCTGACCAAAATCGCTTTTAAGCGATCTGATGTATTGCAAGATGTGTCAGACTTTGCATCTTCGTTAACATGAGAAATTTATCTATTCTAGTTGCGTTGTGTCTCATTACCGCTGTGGGATGCAAAGAAAAAAAAGACCCGGTCGCATTAATTTATGGGGTTGAACAGGATGTTGATCTCGGAAATCAACTCCACGCTGAAATTTTGGCGAATCCGGACGAGTATCCCCTGCTTGATGAAACTGAACATGCAGAGGCGATTGCCTATCTCCAAAAAATGTGTGATCAGTTGGTGAACAGTGGTGAGCTATTATATGCCGGAACATTTGATTATAAAGTATACATCATTGATGCCGATATATTGAATGCATTCGCTGCCCCAGGTGGCAAAATGTACTTCTATACAGGTCTTATCAAATTTCTTGATAAGGAAGATGATTTGATGGGTGTCATGGGACACGAAATTGCGCATGCTGACCGCAGACACTCTGTCAAGCAAATGATTCAGAATTATGGAGTTCAATACCTTTTAAATGCAGCATTGGGAGAAGATCCAGGAGCAGTGGAAACGGTTTTGGCAAACGTTGCTGGTGTTGGAGCATCATTGAAATTTAGCAGGGAACATGAGTCCGAAGCGGATGAATACTCGGTAAAGTATCTTAGTAAAACCAGCTACCGGTGCGATGGTGCGGCTGTGTTCTTTCAAAAAATGGACTCTTCAGGTCTAGCTTCCAGCGTTCCTGAATTTTTGAGTACCCATCCTGCTCCTGAAAACAGAATTGAAAGCATCCAAGTGAAGGCGAAAGAAATAGGTTGTTCAACGGAATATTTTGCTCCTTCAACCTATAACGACTTTAGGTCGCTATTGCCTTAAAAATCGACTTGTTTCTTTATACCTAAGGGCTACATTTGGGGCCCATTCATAAATTGAAGATCACATGAATTTGCACGAATATCAAGGAAAGTCAGTACTGAAGAGTTTTGGAGTAAGGATACAGGAAGGAATTGTTGCTGAAACCCCTGAGCAAGCAGTTGATGCTGCGAAGAAATTGCAAGAGCAAACTGGCACGGGATGGTGGGTTGTAAAGGCGCAAATTCATGCAGGAGGACGTGGAAAAGGAAAGATCGTAGGAACGGAACAACGAGGTGTTGCGCTGGCCAAATCGTTGGACGATGTAAAGAATATTGCATCAAATATTCTCGGAAACGTATTGGTGACACTTCAAACTGGCGAAGCCGGCAAGCAAGTGAACAAGGTATTAATAGCTCAGGATGTTTACTATCCTGGTGAAAGTGACACTAAAGAGTTTTACATGAGTGTGCTTCTAAATAGAGGCAGCGGTCGCAACATGATCATGTATAGCACAGAGGGTGGAATGGACATCGAGACCGTTGCAGAAGAAACACCACACCTAATTTTTAAAGAAGAGATTGATCCAAAGGTTGGTTTAATGCCCTTTCAAGCGCGCAAAGTGGCTTATAATCTAGGGCTTTCCGGAAATGCATTCAAGGAGATGGTGAAGTTTGTAAGTGCGCTTTATAGTGCATATGAAGGTTGTGATGCGTCTATGTTTGAAATCAACCCTGTATTAAAGACCAGTGATAACCTCATCATGGCTGTTGACTCTAAAGTGACCTTGGATGAGAATAGCTTGTTCCGTCATGCGGACTATGCGGCAATGAGGGATGTCACAGAAGAAGACCCAACTGAAGTAGAGGCCGGAAAACACAATTTAAACTATGTGAAGCTTGACGGAAACGTGGGATGCATGGTGAATGGAGCCGGTCTAGCGATGGCCACAATGGACATGATCAAACTGAGTGGCGGTGAGCCTGCTAACTTCTTGGATGTTGGTGGAACAGCCAATGCCGAACGTGTAGAAAATGCGTTTAGAATCATACTTCAAGATCCAAACGTTAAAGCCATTTTGATCAACATATTTGGAGGTATAGTGCGATGCGATCGGGTTGCGCAAGGTGTAGTGGATGCCTATAAAAACATAGGTGAGATACCGGTTCCGATCATCGTTCGTCTGCAGGGAACGAACGCTGAGGAGGCGAAGAAAATTATCGATAACTCTGGATTGAAAGTGCTTTCAGCGATTCAGCTTCATGAAGCTGCGGCTCGTGTGAAGGAAGTATTAGCGTAATTACTTACGGGCTTATGAAAAATCACCTTATTCTTCTGAGCCTGCTAGGCTGTGTATTTCTTTCTCATGCTCAAACCATTAAGGTTAAGTTCAAAGTGAGTCCATCACCGGGTGCCAGGATTTCAGTAGATGAAGTCGATAAAGGTTTGGCTCACAACCAAACGATTGTTCTCGGATTTAATGAACGAAAGGGTATTGTAGAGCACAGGGTCGTGATCAAGAAGCCTGGTTTTGAGGAGCAAGTATATTTCTTTGATCCTACTGCTGATAAAAAGCAAGAAATTTCGTGTGAATTAGAGCGTAGCCTGCCAAATTTTAAAACCAAACAAGATTTTTACATCCAGGTTGAAAAGGTGGTTTCCGGTTTGGAATACTCGAGTGATGTTGGCGCTAATACGCGATGGAAATTCAGGTATAATGAGGAGATCGATTTAAGCTCCCGAGCTCGAAAAATTGATGATGCTTTTGATAGGTCTGGACTCCGAACTCCCAATAATTCCGGTGAGGATTTGTTCGATGTTCACAGTAAGAAAGTCGAAACTCCGGACATTTTGATTGCCGGACGAGTTGAAGGATTCAACTTGGAACGTGTATCCACTGGACCATACGGCACTTATAATTCAAACATCGAAGTTAACTGGCAATTATTTGATCGTCATAAGAAGGAGATCATCTTGAAAAAACGCATTGATGCAGAACACTCATTTCAAGGGAATCTTGTCAGCGATGAATTCTATAATGCGGTTTTGGAAAGTTTTTATGCGTTAATGAATAGCAAAGAATTTGTAGCAGCTATTGATGCCTATGAGCTTCCAATGATTACCCAAACAACATCCGATTCAACTGGTGCTGAGGATTCTACAACTGTTCCGGTTGATTTAATTGGAATACCCAGAGTGAGATTACACGAGTCGGATGATTTTAGCGACTTGGTTAAATTGGCGATGAACGCTTCCGTTACGGTATTGGTTGATGAAAAAGGTCATGGAAGTGGAGTTGTGGTGTCACCTAACGGATATATCGTAACAAACCATCACGTTATTGATGGGGCCAGTCTAGTAGATGTTCAATTTGCGAATGGCATCACGCTGCCTGCTGATATCATCACCTATTCGTCTGATCACGACTTGGCCTTAATTAAGGTGAGAGCCAGTGGACTCACTGCTTTACCGATCAATCAAAATCCGGATGATGTTCGCGAAGGCGCTGAAGTGTTTGTGGTTGGCGCGCCTGCTGACCGTGAGTTAGGCCAATCTGTGAGCAAAGGCATATTAAGTGGTAAGCGGACGATTGATCGGGTGAAAGTGTTACAGACAGATACAAAAATTAGCCCGGGAAATTCAGGGAGCCCTTTGATTGACAAGCGAGGCCAGGTGATAGGAATTATCAATATGAAAGTCGTTGGGGAAGGGGTCGAGGGTCTGAGCTTCGCGATTGACTCAAGGTACTTGTTCAACGTCTTGGGACTCAGTTATGAGTAAACAACTTTCAATTCTCGTTGGCCTAATTATCCTCACTCTTTCTTCATGTTGGGAAACTATCGAGTTGGAGCCGCGAAGCTTCCCACAACTACTAAGTTATGAAATGAGTGTTGTGAAGGCATTCGATCAAGGAATGTTTATCGTTGGCGGAAATGAAGGATTTTATGTGAGATTTCGAGACGGTTCAGAAGTGTCACACAAATTACTCCAAAATGAGTTTGAAAATTACCACGTGGCGGATATGAATTTCTTTGCTTCCAATGATAAGTTAATCTATGGAGTGTATGACTCGTACTTATTGAGATTGACGGACAAGGAGCTTGATTTCTATTTTTTCAATTCAGATGCGATCAATTCCTATCGGTCATTCGCAGTGGATGACAATGGAGATTTAATAATGGCCGATTATTGGTTAGCTGAATATGAGGGTTCGGGTTATAACTATTTGATGAGAATCAACACATGGAACAATGGATCATGGGATGAAGTGCTCACGGACTTATCAGTTAGCGACTCTAAGCTTGATGCCCCTGAATTACTTCTTGATGAATTGGGCCGTTTGATCATACTAACCAACCCGATTTATAGAATATCTGAATGGAAAGATGCGGATATTCAATTCGAAAAGTTCATTCCTAATGTTCAGGGAAATTTTGCGGTGAAGTCCATGCATAGCGCACATACCGATGGCCAATCCTATTTCGGTTTTGATCGCGAATTTTCTCAGGATTGGGATATCACAAAGGCTTATAGGTTTAATTCTAATTCAGGTATCATGAACGTGAATGATTTAGACAAGGCCACAAGCTGCCAGGTGGAAGGAACTCCATTTAAGCTCACAAAACTTGTTGGCACCAGCGAAACAAAGTCCTACGGTTGGATACCCGTAATAAACAATTCCTTTTCCAATACACCGGGACTTATTGGCTATGTCATAACATACAACCATTCAACAGGAATGTGCGAAAGTTCAGCGATAGCAGACTCTGATGTGTTTGACACCTCGGTTAGAGTACATGATGTTTCTTTGATGACCGAAACCAATGAGCTTTTGATTGCTACTTCCGAAGGATTATTCACCTACAATCTAATTTATTCAGAGGCTCAGTTTTATTTAGAAAAAGTGATTAATCTATAATGAATCAGCGGATTATAATACAAATGGGGTGCATTTTCTTTTTCCTCTTTGCTTTTG
>JAWKNJ010000026.1:0-92410 GCA_041391765.1 Flavobacteriales bacterium
GGTTTGGCTGCCAGACCAATCGTAAGTGTAAGGGCTGGTTCCACCAGAGGCAGAAGCTTCTGCACCTCCGTCCGCATAGCCATAACAGGTAGCATCAGATGAATCTACGATGTCAGAAACGAGAAGTGTTGGTTCTCCAATAGTTACGTTGTCAACATCTGTACATCCGTTGGCATCTGTTACGGTCACTGTATACGTGCCTGCGCCAAGACCGGTAGCAGTTGCTGATGTGGCTGAAGAAGACCAGGCGTATGAATAACCTGCGGTACCTCCACTTCCGGCAGCTGTTGCATCACCATCATTGAAGCCAAAGCAAGATGCATCGTTCGATCCGCTAATTGAAGCTATCATGACGGTAGGTTGAGTCACAGCGCCCGTTGCAGTCGTTGTGCATGAATTTGCGTCTGTAACTGTAACTGTATAGGTGCTAGCAGACAGTCCTGTAGAGGTTGCTGATGTTTGAGCATTGCTCCATAAGTAAGTATATCCAGACGTGCCTCCTGATGGAGTTGCAGATAGACTACCATCGGAACCTCCGTTACAAGAAACGTTAGAAACGGTTGAAACAGATGCTGATAATACGCTTGGTTGAGTAACAGTGCTTGAAGAAGTTGAAGTGCAACCATGCGCATCTGTCACAGTAACGGTATAGGTGTTGGCCGCTAACCCGGTTATAGAGGCTGTAGTTGCCGCATTGCTCCATGCATATGTATAACCTGTTGTTCCACCTGAGGCCGATGCGGTGGCACCACCGTTAGTTCCCCCATTGCAACTGACGTCATTGTCAACAGAAGATGAAGCAACCAATGGGGTTGGTTCTGTGATGCTGGTGCTGCTATTTACGCTACATCCAAGACTGTCAGTAACAGTAAGTGTGTATGTGCCAGCACCGATGCTTGATGCGACTCCGGAAGTAGAACTTGAACCGAACCAAGAATAGCTATAAGGTGTTGCACCACCACTAACGCTCGCTGTAATTTCTCCATCAGATACTCCGTTACAGCTGACGATATTGGTGATCGCAAATGAAATGCTTGGCGCACCTGCGTCACTCACATTAGCGGCATCAGAAAGCGTACATCCATTGGCATCAGTTACCGTCACTGTGTAAGTGCCGCTTGAAAGTGCAGTCGCTGCCGCAGAGGTGCTTGCGTTACTCCAGACAAAAGTGTAACCACTGGTTCCACCGGATGGAATAGAAGTGGCTGAACCGTTGGCAGCGCCACAACCGGAGGGTACTATAGTGAACGTATTACTCAAAGCGGTTGGTTCACTAATGGTCACGGTGGCCGAATCAGGCCATCCATCGTTGTCATAAACAGACACAGTATAGATTCCCGCTGATAGTCCTGTGGCAGTTGCTGTTGTTTGACCATCGCTCCATAAATAAGTGTATGGTCCAACGCTGCCAGAGCCCATTGCTGTGGCGGTTCCATCGCTGCCACCAAAACAAGAAACATCGGTTGATCCGCTAATAGCAGCATGAATGAAATCTGTAATAACAACAGCTGAATCGGCAAATAGCCCACATGCAGAGTTGTAAACCGCTACATAGATCATGGTGTCACCACTTGTTGAAAACGGACCTACAAACGTGCCTGCGAGTGTGTCGTATTGGGTGGACAAATACTGCCATTCGAAGCCAGGTGTTGCATCATTTGGTCCAGGAACTGTTATTCCATCGTTCGCTACGTTTGGATTCTGGTCAACAACACCCCAGTTCGAGCCTTGATTGACATCATCCTGAATAAGGTGTCCGCCTGTGGTACCGGAGGTATTTGGCATGATACCCGACCAATCTGCTGATGTCACACCAGATGCGGCAGGGAAAGTGTAGCCATCATCGTATCCTACAGCATCTATAATGGTTCCGCCCGAGTTCTTCAAAATGTAACCCGTGCCGGTTCCCGAGCTGTGAGTCGTTGTGTTCCCGATGTGATAGTAGAAATTGGCGCTGTCGGGTGTACTTGTACTGAGCTGGCCTGTGGCAAAAACAGCCGTTCCATTTGGACTGA
Source organism: Flavobacteriales bacterium (assembly GCA_041391765.1). Lineage (GTDB taxonomy): Bacteria > Bacteroidota > Bacteroidia > Flavobacteriales_G > Salibacteraceae > SHAN690. Next base: position 2,016 of record JAWKNJ010000026.1, read on the forward strand.
GAAGAGTACCCGCGCCAAATGTTGTTGAGAATAGAAGTGTCGTTGAGCTCCATTCTTCATAAGTCATACCTGACAGATCCATTCCCGGAACACCGGTAATCTCAATATAGTCATCGGCAATCAGGTAGGAAGGCCAACCACCGGGAGGCGTTGATGCACCTCTAAACTGACATATTTCTGTGAAGAAAGGGTCTCTATACGGAGCCGGCAGAAGTAATGAAGTTGCCAAGAGATAAGCCGAATCTCCTGGGTTTGTAATAATAGTAACTGGTGGGGTCGCAATCAATTGAAGCGTATCTACCACCACGGTTGACCAAGCGATTAGGGTATCGTTGACAGGAGCTGAGTTCACAGCATTAGTGTCAAGATTAGCACTCAGGCTATACGAACCCGGAATTGAGAGATTGGCGCCAGTCAGATCAAAGGTCAAGGACTGTCCCTCACCGAGCGTTCCTGTGGTTAGGGTGAAAGTACCGGATGAAGTTGCAGGACCGCTAATAGACCAAGAACCTGATAGTGCATCATTTGCGAAATTGATCGTACTTCCAAGTACGTTGGTAATGGTCAGTCTTACAGTATCATTAGTTCCATAACACAGACTTTCTCTAATAATTTGAGCGTCCGCTAATAAAACGTCACCTGCAAGACCTACAAACTCAATAGCTCCCACATCTGGGGTTGTCAAGGATCGACTGCTTGAATAAAAGTCAAAGGTCAATCCAACAGGCATGCCCATGTCATCTATGGCATTGGATAGAGGAGTGAAAATTCCGTTGGTTGGATCAGCAAAAACCGGTGGTTCTTGCACACTGTTTGAATCGTACCCTACAGCCCACATATTTGAAAGCTCGGCACGGTTTCCTCCACTGTATCCGATATAGGAACTGGCGCTATTCGTGTCGTTCCAAAGCACGTTGTGATCAGAGAAAAGGCTGGTTCCCGAAACTATGTAGATGTTGTGGGATGTGCCCGGACGGGTTGTGTAAATGATGTTGTTTATCATATTCACATTAGTGGGCGTGGAGGTAAGATAAATCCCTCGCGTGGTGCTGGATGCTGAACCGTCAAGTGAGATTGTGTTGTGCACGAAGTTGGCGTAGTTACTGCTGGAGTTATACAATCCGTACTGAGCTCCGGAGGATTCTATATTTCCAATAATGTTGTTGTAAACGTTGTTCTCATTGCCTGATGTAGCGTCAACTCCAACCAGTGCCACCCCGGCAAAAGTGCTTGTAGAAGAAGTTACTCCACCGAAGGCGTCATGAATGTAGTTATTGAATATGTCCGCATTCGTAAGACCTCCTGAGGAGTAGATCATGTATTTGGTAGTTGAAGACGTTCGGTCTTTTGCTGAAAGATCGTTTCCTGAGACCTCAAGAGCGTCTTGATATAAACAATAAATGCCGTAGCCGTAGGTGTTCTCTACTATATTATTCGTCACCAGGTTTCCAACACCGTAATTTCCTGATGTTCCATACAATGTAATTCCATAATACGCACCGCTTGAGGAACCACCTAGAATTTGATTGTTCGAAATTGTCAAATAGCTTGGAGAGTCAGTTGTTCCTGTGCTGTAGGAAGTGTTTGATCCTGAAGCGGCAATTCCAATCGCAGTTGATGAAGCGGATGTACAGTTTGACATGTCAATAATACAGCCATTGACTGTGTTGGAATCAGCACCATTGCCGAAATGAACTCCGAACCCAGTAGAAACACCTAACTCTTTTATAACCAAGTCGTTTATGGTAATGTGTTTGATGTCTGTGCCAAAACCAACAATTCTGTAGTCGGGTGAGACACCGTCATATTCAATTGTCTCTCCGTTTCCGTTAATGATAAGAGAGTTGAAGACTGACAGCCCATTGATGTTTTCAAGGATCAGTTGCTCGTTGAATGGTCCGGTGCCTGACAAAACGTTTACCGTTGCTGGACCAGATAATCCACAGGTTGAAAGCGATGTGGTGAGCTCCGTGAAATTGGTAAAGTCTGCAGAACCTCCTCCCAATGTGTAACTTCCGGTGAGCGTTACGGGATTCGCACCAGCCGCTGAAGATGAGTCGTTGGTGGCATTTGCATCACCGCTTATCGCGGTGACCAAATCAATGGTGTGTGAACCAGCTCCCAAGGTTATCGGGAAGGTGAAAATTGCCTCATCCCCTAGTGCCAGTGAACCCGTATAGGTTCCGGCCGATTGATAGGAACCTCCGTTGAGCGAATACATAACGGGCACTGATGTGACCGTTGTGAACCCAAGGTTTTTGAGTACCAAGGAGACACTATCGTTAGAGCCACATCCGAAAATGGTCTGCGAACTTGCAATGGACATATCGATCGAGTCGGCTCCAAAAATCATTACGTCATCGAGGGAAGCGTCACCTGCACAACATCCTTGACTGGTCAGTCTGAACCTCACTTTGCCAACGTTTGATGGCACGGGAACGATATGATTTCTCCATGGATCGCTTCCAGCTCCTGCCGATTGCTGTTGATTAGGAAGACTGTCGTATACGATCCAGTTGATGCCATCGCTGGTGCCCTCAAACCAAAGGGTGTCTATCACGGAACCATACATGTGATACCAGTAAGAGATAAGTGGAGCTGCTTCTCCGCTTAGGTTGACACACGCAGATTCCAGAATGGCGATATCGCCAGAGCTTCCATTGGAAGCCTCCGTGTAAACATAATTTCCTGAACTGGTTCCCAACGTGTGATCAATGTCCGGTCCCGTGCTGCTGGATCCCGTAGCTCCGCTGTTCACGTACCATGCATACCCGGAATTGGGTAGAGCATTCCATTCAATGGTTGATACGTTTTCAAAGTCCTCCAAATAAGGGATTGTCGTTCCACCGTCCAGTTGTACTAAGACACCCGAAGAAGCAACAGGCGTTCCCAGGTTGCAAGAAACCAAACATCTGAAGTAGGTGTTTGCACTTATTGTGGTGGTGTGAACTGCGTTGGTCGCGCCCGCAATGTTAGTCCAGCTCGAACTGTCTGGCGAACTCTGCCACTGATATGTAATTCCAAGTGCAGCTGTGGCGCCTGAAAGTGAAAGAGTCACCGGATCTACTGAACAAGCCAAATTTTGACTGGCCTCCGCTGAACCCGCGATCGGTGTTCCAGAGCAACTTGTTAGTGTGATCACAAATCCAATGTTTGGTCGCGTAGTCTGAGTCCCATTCTCCGTTGTGCCGGAATAGGAACAAAGATTACCAGAGTTGTCACTGCGATAAGTTCTTGAACCGTTGAAACTCAGTCCCGTGGTCCAGGGGACTTGGTAATTCTGAGTGTAATAGGTGGCACCCCCGTTGTTCGTATCACCGTTGCATATTTCGATCAGGATGTTGTCGGTTCCGTTCCAGGTGAAAGAGCTGTTAAACACGAAGTAGTTATCGCCCAAGGTTGGAAGGTAGTCAACCGGACCGTACACGGTGTTAGAGATTGATTCCCAAGTTGATGATCCCAATGAGCTAGAGGAAGTAGTACTAATTTTGATTTCATACTCTTCAATATCAAGGCTGTCTCCGGTGGCAAGACCAGTCACGGTGAATTTAATAGCGCTGATTGAGCCTGCACCCATTCCCAAGGCGTTTAATTCACTCGCCTTATAAAGGTACTGGGCACGACTACCCTCATAATAGTCTTGTAATGGACATGGATAAGAGGTGGTGCCGTTTGTGGTCGAGCCGGTGCCAACATTGATGGTGTCCTGAGCAAAAGTTGCAACGCTGCAAAGGGCGAATATGCTTGCAAGCAGCGGTCTGAAAATCTGTGATAGTAAAGTTCTGTTCCTCATAAGTAATTGATTCAGTTAGTCGTAGCTTTTTTATTGTGAATAAAGCTGGGCAATATATGTATTATATAAATTTCGTCAGCCAAATAGTTTAATTGATCGACATAAAAAAATATTCATCGAACAGAATTAAAAAGGGACCGTTCTTTCAGGTGAGTATTTAATGCGCCAATTACAATTGACGGGTCGCAGAACAATCCATGGTCGAGCAGATACACAGACCAACAAGTGGATGAAGACTGTTAGAATAATTATCGGGAATAGCAGTCCTTATTATAAAGGATGCCTGAAATCAATCGTAACTAATTCGCTGGTGATAAATCCCCTTGATCGACTTGATCAAAACCGCTTTTGATTCGCTGATATCCTTTAAGGTAATTGGAGCTTCTTCAAACTGTCCTTCTCTACGCTGCGTATCCACTATTCCGTTCACCAGATTATTGATCGAATCGTGGTCGTATTTCTTTAATGTACGAGACGCAGCTTCTACGCTGTCACACATCATCAAGATAGCTTGTTCCTTGGTTTTTGGAGTAGGACCCGGATAGCGGAAAATCCCTTCATCCACATCCTCTGGATTGGCTGCTTTTTCTTGTGCCTTTTTTAGGAAGAACCGAACACGACTCGTACCATGGTGTGTGCGTATAAACTGCACCACTTCCATTGGAATCTTTGCGTTGCGTGCCAGCTCAACTCCCTTGGTCACGTGATTGATAATTATAGCTGCACTTTCCTCAGGTTCCAAATCATCATGAGGATTGTTGTCGGGAATTTGATTTTCGATAAAGAACTGAGGTTCGTTCATCTTTCCAATGTCATGATAAAGTGCTGCCGTTCGGAGGAGCACTGAGTTGCCTCCAATCTTGGCACTTACCTTTTCACACAGGTTGGCAACTTGCAGCGAATGTTGGAATGTTCCCGGAGCTTTCGTGGCCAATTCTTTGAGCAACGGTTGATTACTGTCGCTCAATTCGAGCAAGGTGGTTTCAGACACGTAGCCGAAAATTTTCTCCACCACATATATAAGAGGGAATACCAGCGTGCATAACAGTGCATTGATTGCAAACCATCCAAAATGACCGGTGTCGATCGCGTTGAGTGATCCATTCTGCGCTACTGAAATGAACACATATATAATAGCATACCCTAAAAAGACCAGCAATGCTGTACCCAGCGTCTTTGATCTTCTTGTTGAGGAGGCTTGATAAAGCGTGGCGATTGAAATTGCACTAACCTGAATAATGGTGAATTCCAGCGGATTCGCACTGAAAAGTGCCAAGATCAAAACCAGAATCAACATCGTGAAAAGCGACACGGTGAAGTCATAGAACATGCGAAGCAGGAGCGGAGCTATGCCTATCGGAATGACGTAAATGGAAACTATGGTACTGGTCACCGCCATGCGTGTCATAACGAACAGCACAGTGATCAAGCCAAGCGCCAAGGTTAATGGTCTGGGGTCATTAAAAATTTTGCTCTGCCACGTTTGTATGAAGAGTACAAGTAGGGCCAAGAGTGTAAATACTATTCCAATTTCGCCAAGAAATGACCATTTGAAGTTCGTCCCGCTTAGCGTGCGGTTCTCGTATTCCAATCGAAGGCTTTCGATGATACGCAAGCCTTCTTTTGAGACGATATCTCCTTTGTCTATGATGGTGGTGCCTTTACTCACATTACCTTCAATGGTTATGATTTCATCAATTGCTCGATCCAGAAGCAAGGCAGTCATGCTGTCGCTGTACAGCGCATTCGGTTCCAAATGATCACGAACTGCGCTTATAAACAACGGTCCACAGGTTGTGTCAATCGATCGACTGAAACTGTCGGCAGCGGTCATAATGGTATTAATGTCCGGCAGTTTATTCAACATGGCCTTGTCGAGCATATTACCATCGAATACGTAAACTTCCTTGAAGGGTGAAACCGGTTGAATTGACTCGTGATTCCGTTCTACCAGTCCTCCATTCAAAAAACCTCCGATGAGTTGAAGTCCGTCCTTTAGTTCCGTTGCGCATTGCATGGCCGAGTCAGGAAAATGTATCGTCACAGCATGATCGATCTCAGAAATGATCCGATTTGTCAATTCCTCATCAATGACAAAAACAGGAGGTTGGTCAGCTTTCAGCTCATCCACTCTTGCCTGGATTTCATCTTTGGTTTTGTGAATGCCAAAGTCAAAAGGAGCAAGCAACTTGTCATGTTTCCACGGCTGGTTCAGCTGATACTCGTATTTGAAAAGTTGCTCCTTGGGAAGGAAGACCGCGATCACGAGCAGTGTCACCATAAAGGTGCCCAAGCGCTGAATGAGCGCATAGTTTCGAAGTGTATCTCTCCACGATCTATTCACGCTGGCGAAAGTAAGGAGGTGTGACCAAGTGCAAAGCATTTTCTCGATTCCTTTCAGCGAGGTTCGCTCACCATCAAATTCTACATTTGCCGTCCGTTTTAGAAATCGAAAATTCAAGATAAATGAAAGAAGTTGTAATCGTATCAGCCGTGCGCACGCCAATGGGAAGCTTCATGGGTAGTCTTAGCGGAGTTCACGTGACCGATTTAGGAGCCGCGGCCATCAAGGGTGCGGTTGAGAAAGCCGGCATCAGTGCAGATCAGGTTCAGGAGGTGTTCATGGGTAACGTGCTTCAGGCAGGAGTTGGACAAGCACCTGCGCGTCAGGCAGCATTGAAGGCCGGATTGAGTGAAAACGTTCCAAGTACTACTATTAATAAGGTATGTGCCTCTGGTATGAAGGCCATCATGTTTGGTGCACAGAGTATCATGACGGGAATGAATGATATCGTTGTTGCAGGTGGAATGGAGAGCATGTCACAAACACCCCACTATGTTTCAATGCGTGCTGGCAACAAGTATGGCAATGGTAAAATGACAGATGGCATTATCAACGATGGTTTGATGGATGTGTACACCAACCAATTAATGGGAGGTTGTGCAGAGTCGTGTGCAAAGGAGCATAACATCAGCCGTGAGGATCAGGATAACTTCGCCATTGAAAGCTACAAGCGAGCGGCAAATGCATGGGAAAAAGGATGGTTCAATGATGAAGTGGTTCCTGTAAGCATTCCACAGCGCAAGGGTGATCCCATCGTTTTCGCAGAGGACGAAGAATACAAGAACGTGAAGTTTGACAAGATTCCATCGCTAAAGCCTGCTTTTGATAAAGAAGGAACAATCACAGCAGCGAATGCATCTACCATGAATGATGGAGCTTCTGCTTTGGTTTTGATGAGCGCTGATAAAGCTTCAGAACTCGGATTGAAGCCATTGGCGAAGATTCGATCATTTGCGGATGCTGCTCAGAATAGCGTTTGGTTTACAACCGCGCCAGCCAAGGCGATTCCAATTGCATTGGGTCGTGCAGGTTTGCAAACCAGTGATGTGGATTTTTGGGAATTGAACGAAGCATTTGCCGTAGTCGGTTTGGCCAACACAAAGCTGTTGGGCTTGGATCCTGCTAAGGTTGACGTGCACGGTGGAGCAGTGGCCTTGGGTCACCCACTTGGAAGTTCAGGAAGCCGAATCATTGTGACATTGATCAACGTACTTCGTCAGCAAGGCGGTAAGATTGGTGGTGCGGGAATTTGCAACGGTGGAGGTGGAGCAAGTGCCATGATCATCGAGTTGGTTTAAGCTTAAATAATGACAAATACGGAAGGAGGCCTTGGCCTCCTTTTTTGTTTTTCTCCCCTTAACACACTTGCGTTTAAAATTCCAATTCCTTTAAATTTTCCGCCCTTTGCACACCCGTAAATTGGCCCTCAGAAACGATCCATGGCAGCATTCGGCATCAGCACACTAAGCATAATTCCCTGCAGGGCCGAACCTGCCGATAAAGCCGAGCAAGTCACCCAACTCCTATTTGGTGAGCATTACGAGGTCAAGGAGACACGCAAAAAGTGGCTACGCATCATCACGGCTTTTGATAACTACGAGTGCTGGATAGATCGCAAGCAGCATACGCCCATTGATGAGAAGTTTGCCGAGCGGCTGAGCAAGCAAAAGTTCATTCCCGTATGCCTTGAAGCAGCCGGATTGATCGAGCAGGTGGATTCGCATGACCTGATTCCCATTATGGCCGGTAGCTCGTTGCCATTTCTAGAAGAAGGCAAATTCAAGATCGGGAAGCAGGAATACACCTTCGAAGGCCAGGCGCAACTGAAAGCGGAGAAGAAGAATACGGCTGCTGTGGTGCATCATGCCATGATGTATATGAACACGCCCTATCTATGGGGAGGCCGCCATCCATTTGGCGTTGACTGTTCAGGATTGACTCAGGTCTGCTACAAAATGATTGGAGTAAATATTCCACGTGATGCCTACCAACAAGCTCAATTAGGACACTCGTTGAGTTTCATTGAAGAGGCTGAACCAGGGGACTTGGCATTTTTTGACAACGAGGAAGGTCGAATCATACACGTGGGTATCATGCTTGAAAACAACCACATCATTCATGCCTCAGGTAAGGTTCGCATCGACCGCATTGACCACCAAGGCATCTACAACGATGATGTCAATGACTACAGCCATCGGTTGAGGATTATTCGCAGGATAGTTTAATGTGGCGAGCTGATTTAAGACTCAGGCCCCTTCAGTAATCGACTTGTCTTTTAGGCTGCGAACAAACGCGATAAACGCATCAATGTCTTTCTTAGTCGTTGCAATGCCCACAGAAACACGCGTTGCGCCTCTCATCTTATTAAGGAAACGGATCATGTCATTGTAGTTTCCCGTTTTTCTTCCAACAAAATAGTTAGCAAGCTCTTCAGTAGTCAAGCAATTATTGGTCTCATCCAAACCGGGATTGCAAAAACAACCAGAGCGGAGCGAGATCTTTTGCTTGTTGGCAAGTGTTTCAATTTGCTCAAACCCAATCTTCGATCCGTCCGGGTTTCGAAAACACATGATGATGGTGCCACCCATGTTCTTGCGCTCCGGGTGACCAAAAATGTCCAGCTGGCGTTCACCGTTGCTGTGTCGTAGCTCCTTCAATTGAGCGTGGAGATAGCTCATTATCGAACCAACGCGTTCATTAATTCGATTCATCCCAATTCCTTCAATGTAATCCAATCCGATCTTGATCGCAGGGATGTCTAAATAATTGATCGTTCCGTTTTCAAAGCGCTCGTGATTCTGTCTCAAAAAGTGGAAAGGAGCATTCACCGATGCCAGTTCAACGGTTCCTCCGGCAAACCATTTCTTATTCAATTTACTGAATGCGCTCTTGCGAATGAGTAGGCAGCCTAAGCCGGTTGGATAACCTATGATTTTATAGAAAGAAATGGAGACATAATCCGGGGTGTATTTCTTCAGGTCCAATTTCGATGTCGGAGCGAAGGCAGCTGCATCCAACAACACATCCCATCCCAATTCCTGAGCCTTGCTAATCCAGCCAAGGTCGTGCTTCATCCCTGAAACATTCGACTGAGCAGGGAAGGCAAATAGTTTGTTTTTCTTGTTGATACCCGAAAGGCTATTTGTCAATGCTGATTTAGAGACACTGAGATCTTCCACGTTCATAGGGCAGTATTCGAACGTGCCGTGAGCGTTTTTACAGTATTCCCTAATTCCGTTGACAGAATTGTGGTTGTCAGAGAAGAGCAAAAAATGCCCGTCATTTTCAAAGGGGTAGCATTCGCCAATGATCTTTAGCGCTCCGGAGGCGTTCGGGGTGAAAACACAGAAGTAGTCTTCCGCATTAAAGAACTCAATCACCTTTTTTCGTGTCTCCTCGACCAATGTAGTGGCGAGCTGTGAAGTAGGATTAGTTGAGTGGGGGTTTCCAAACGTGTGGTTTTTAAGCAGCGCGTGATGTTTATCCAGTTGAGAATCGGCATACAGCCCACCTCCAGTGTAGTCGAGGTACACATGGTTTTCCTTGTCCAAACGGCTGTATTCTTTTGACCGAAGCTGGTTGAAGAAATCATCATGCATCAAGTGCGGAACAGATGGGGAAGCAGTTTTAGTGCGCTTAAACAAGGACTGTATCATGGTGATGCCCGGAGCGTTGGTTTTGTTTTGAAAGAAGAACTAAAGGTAGATTTTGCTCGGGAAATTATTCAGATTCTCACACCGATTAAACAAACATCATCTACTTGTTCATAGTTGCCCTTCCAGTTTTCGAAGAACGAATCAGCCAATGACCTTTGTTTGTCCATTGCCTTGTTCTGGATTGAAATTAAGAACTCTTTGAACGCCTTGCTTTTTAGCTTTTTACCCTTGTCTCCTCCGAATTGATCTGCGAACCCATCGGAGAAGATGTAAAACGTATCACCTTCATTGAGTTCAATTTCATGGGTGGTGAATGGTGTTGGATTGACGTGCCTTCCAATGGGCTCCTTATGAGCTTTGATTTCCTCAACTTCAATTGCTCCATTCCGGATGATCCATAGTGGGTTATTCGCTCCGGCATATCTCAGCTTGTGCCCGGTTAGCGAACAAATTGAGGCGTCCATACCGTCTTTGACATCTTCTTCTGATTTTTCAAATTCAGCGATCACGATCTTCCTAGTCATGTCTAGAATCTCACCGGGATTTTGCAATCCATATTCCTTAACGGCTCGGTTCAAAGCATTGTTACATAAAACCGAAACCATAGCCCCGGGAACGCCATGTCCAGTGCAGTCACAAGCTGCAAATAGCACGGTGTCGCCTACAGAGTCCATCCAATAAAAATCACCGGCAACGATGTCCTTGGGCTTATACAGGACAAATGACTTGGATAAATAAGACTTTACCAATTTAGTTGGAGGAAGGATGGCCGTTTGAATGCGCTGCGCGTAAATGATCGAATCGGTGATTTCACGATGGGCTTCTTCGATTTCCACCTTTTGCTGACTGAGTAGCAGGTTTGCCTTCTTTTTCTCCAAGTATCCCCGATAGATGAAATACAATAGGATGGAGATGAAAATGGCGACCAAAAAGGCCAAGATCAAGATGATCTTGTAATTGCGGATTTGGATGATCTGCGATCCAAGGGTTTCAGCCTGTTCCTTGATCTTGTCATTTTGCGCCTCAAGCTCTTTAGCTCCCTCAGCGAGTTTTTCAGTTTGACTGCTTATGGCGAAGTCCAACGAGTCGAGTTCGGCTTGTTGATCAGAAAGCTGTGCGTCCTTATGAAAGATTTGCTGGTCTCGCTCACTTACTAACTGTCGTTCAGCATCCAGCTGGTTTTGAATTTCATCCCCGAGGCGCAAAATCAATCTCCTGACGTTACCTGTTCGCTTGTTACCGTTTACATCAAATTCAATCAAGATGTCGTTGAGGTAAATCGTACCATCAATATCTTGGCTTCGAAGGGCAGCAATTACTTCTTGGGTGAAGCACGGTTGAGGATTCTCATACTTACGTAGCGTTTTCTTTTTGGTCTTGCGATCTATGGACTGGAACACCACGTTGAATGAAAGAACATTGAAGTCGAGCTTTAATTGAAAGTTTGGAATCCTTGCTTCAACGCAGCCAATTTCAATGATCTCAGCAATAGAGGTATTCACATCTCCGGTAAATGACCCGAAATAGGAATAGGGATCCGGGATATTTTTGACTTGAGTGACGATAGAGTCAATAACAGTACCGTTGTGTAGGATTTGAATGACAAACTTGCGTCCACGCCCGGGCTTCACTCGATACGTGCCGTTTTCCCCTGTGATGGTTCCATCACTGGATTTTAACGTGATTTCGTTGGCAGGTATTCCGGCTACGTTGATGTTTAAAGGAGTTTCTATGCCTCGATACACAACATCGTACTTCACCATCGATGCCGTAATGTTCGATGAGATTTGTGAGAATCCCAAAAAGGGAATCAAGCAAAAGAGAAGGGTTAGAACTTTCATGCTCAACTTCGAGCAATGTTAGTCAATACTTGTTGCGGATGAAGATCGGTTTACCTGTTTTTCTTTGGTTAGCTAGTCAAACTCGTACCCCAATCACACCCTTCGACAAGCTCAGGGTAAACTTTGCGTCATATTCTGACGCCTATGACGCAAACATCATCAATTTGCTCAATTGATCCTCGCCACGACTCAAACTCCTCGTCCAACAGATCCGCTTGTGCAGTAATATCCTGATGTGATAGATCTAGCAGCGTTCGTTTGAATTTTCCGCTTTTGTATTTCTTGCCGTTCTCGCCCCCAAACTGGTCAGGGAAACCATCACTGAAAGTGTAGATGGTGTCTCCCTCATTCAATGCGATGGTGTGTGTTGTGAATGGCTTCGCCAATTCAAACTTGCCAATGGGTTGCTTATCGGCCTTGATTTCTTCCACATCCTCGGCTCCTTTGCGCACTATCCAAAGTGGGTTGTTGGCTCCGGCCCATTTCAGTTCCTTGGTCTTCGTGTTCAATGCGCAAAGAGAGATATCCATGCCGTCTTTCACATCTTCTTCACTCTTCTCAAATTCCTTAATCACGAGCTCACGGGTCTTATCCAATATTTCTCCGGGTTCTCGCAGACCAAATTCCCGAACTGCACGGTTGAGTCCGTTTACACAGATTACACTGACCATCGCTCCGGGCACACCGTGACCCGTACAGTCGGCTGCAGCGTAGTAAACTAAACTGTGTTCTCCTTCGGAGTCCGAAGCTTCAGCGCAGGACTCCATCCAGTAGAAATCACCGGCCACCACATCTTTTGGTTTGTATAGGATAAAGCTCTGTTGCAAGGATTCCTTCACGATTCGATGAGGTGGAAGAATGGCGTTCTGAATGCGCTTGGCATATTCGATAGAGTCGAGAATCTCTTGATTCTTCTCTGAAAGTTGTTCGTGCGCTTTTAATACTTCCTCACTCTTCTGTGATATGACTCGGTTTAACTTCCTTGTTTTCCTGTTCGAGATGAATAGTACAAGAAGCACGATTAGAATCGCAACTAGTATGATTACAGCATTGCGAACGGTATTGCGTAAGAACTCTTTTTCCTCCTGCTCACCTTGCAGCTCAAGTTGCCTTTGAACCAGCTTTTGGTCTCTAATACTGCGAAGGTGCTCTTTCACCTTCCTCGTCCATATTTCAATAGTCCCTCCTTCAGAAATGTCTTTGTAGCTTAAGAATACATTGATCGGATTCTCATAGTCCTCGAATGAATCGAGTCGACCCATCAAAGTTTTCTGGTGTTGCACGAGCGTATCAATTTCTAGGAAAATCGATTGATAATCAGTGAAATCAGATCCAACCACTTCGATCAGCTCTTTTTTAATTCCTGGAATAAGCTCTTCCTGAATCAACTTTAATCGGAATCTACTGTCAAGCGAATCGTTCTCCACTTTGTCCACCGGCTTTTGAAACATTACCCAGCCGACCGTGTACGTTTCAGCATCCTGAATTAGATACTGAGCTGACTCAGATAATTTAATTCGGTTGTTACTCTTGACTCTTGAACTTTTGTTGTTGCTTCCGAATCTGTTGATCCAAAAATCTTCACCGGAATGCATGATAGTAGAACTATTATGCAAATCCAGAAATGAAGCAACATGTGCTTCATCATTAAACGACCCTTTGTCAAACAGTTTTTCATACACGTACTCCAATCACGCAAACGTCATCAATTTGCTCAATATCTCCCATCCATTCCTCAAACCGCTGATCGATCAACTCACGTTGCTTTCCCATGGATTCACTTCGAATGCTGAGTAGTAACTTCTTGAAATTTCCTGTCTTGAACTTCTTTCCGTTTTCGCCACCAAATTGGTCTGCGTAGCCATCGCTGAACACATATAGCAAATCACCGTTGCTCAGCTCCACTTCGTGCGTAGTGAAGGGCTCGCTGCTCATGTACTTGCCCACCGGCTGCTTGTCGGCTTTGATTTCTTCGATCTCATCCGAGCCGTTGCGAATGATCCAAAGCGGGTTGTGCGCTCCGGCATATTTCAGTTTTGTGCCTTCTAGCGCGCAGATAGCTGCATCCATGCCGTCATGCACGTCTTCAGCTCCTTTCTGGAATTCCTTGATGACCATTTCTCTTGTCTTGTCCAGAATTTGACCGGGTTCAGTAAGACCCAGTTCCTGCACACACTTCGTCAAGGCATTGTTGCAAATCACACTTACCATCGCGCCCGGCACACCGTGACCTGTGCAGTCGCAAGCCGCAAAAAGAATTTTGTTGTCCACGTGTTCCAACCAGTAGAAATCACCCGCCACCACGTCCTTGGGTTTGTAGAGGATAAAACTATCCGGCAGGTATTCCTTGAATTGCGCCACGGGAGGCATTAGGGCGTTTTGAATGCGCTTGGCGTAGATGATGCTGTCTGTAATGTCCTTGTGTACGGCTTCCACCTTTTCCTTTTGCTCGGAGATGATGCTCTGCGCTTGTGATCGCGTAGCCAGGAAGTGCGACAAGCTGTAAAGTCCCAACAGCATTGGAATGGCGTGTGAAACCGGATCAGATTCCAAGTCATAACCCACTTCCAAGCCGACATCAAAAAGCTGCCAATCGTTGTTGGTATTGAGCAGGCCGATGATCATTAATAGGAGGAAGTAAACCCCAATGATCCAACCCCAGCGCTTGCCAAGAAGAATGAAAGAAATAATGGTGATGAACATATACCACATGCTCGTTTCGGCCGACTGCATGCCCTTGAAATAAAAGAGCATGAAAGTGGTGACACCCGCCAGCGTGAAAACAACAAATGCGCCTGCCGCCTTGTAAGATTTGGTGATTTTGAGCACCGGCAGTGCTGCGACAATCCAGGCAAGAAAAAAGTAGTGGACATAGATGAAATGCCAGTTTACCGGCAGTGGGGCATAGCTCGCCACCAACAACCCAAGCATGCCAGTCCAGATCAGAATGAGCTGAAATGTCAGCTTGATCTGCGCTTGCACAAAGATGTCATCCGTGGCCGCTAAGGCATCTGCGATGAAGTAGGATTGGAGGCGTTTGAACATTTATCGAGCACCGAAATGAGCGGTGAACAATGTTAGTTCAATACACCTTATCCGACAAATTGGGTTTACCCAATCTTCACCGAAGTCATGGTCAACGAACCACCCACGGGTTCGTCATTGAACACATTCACTTCTTCGCCTTTTTGCTGTAAGCCTAGGGTGTAGAGTAGAGGTAAGTAGTGCTCCGAGGTTGGAATAGCCAAGTCCCACGCTTTTCCTTGCTTGTCAAAGTTGATGAGCGCATCGTGGTTTCCATTCAGAATGTAGCTCTTCATCTTGTCGTTGGCTTCAATTGCCCAATCGTGACCGTAGTTGTCATGCAATCGATTCCAAGCCACCATGCCCAGGTTGTGCACCATGTTTCCGCTGCCAACGATCAATACACCTCTTTCCCTGAGCTTGCCCAGTTCTTTCGCCAACTCATAGTGATATCGAGGTCCTTTGGAATAGTCTAAGCTGAGCTGAACAACGGGAACGTTGGCCTTGGGATATAGGTGTTTGATCACCGACCACGCACCGTGATCCAATCCCCACTTATCGTCCAAATGAACATCAGCAGTGGTGATCATCGCTTTGGTCTCCTTGGCTAATTCCGGACTACCCGGAGCGGGATACTCCACCTCAAACAATTCCTTTGGGAATCCGCCAAAATCATGGATGGTACGAGGGTTTGGCATGGCCGTGACCATGGTGCCTTTTGTTTCCCAGTGTGCCGAAATACAGAGCACCGCTTTCGGCTGTTCGATTTCCGATGACACCTTTCGGAAACCTGCGACAAATTCATTTTCCTCAATGGCATTCATCGGGCTGCCGTGCCCAAGGAAAAGCACGGGCATTTTTGAGGTGCTGCCCCAATTCGCTAATTCATTCAATGCATTCATACCCATCATGGTTGCCGGTGTTCCCACCAGTAGTGTTTTTAGAAATGTTTTTCTGTTCATCTGGATCAAAGTTAAGCTGGCCGCCACGAAGGCGGCCAGCGATCACTTAAGGTTAAATCAATTCAGCGCCATTCTCACCGATTCCGCAAGGGGAGTGGTAGCTCGTCCGATTAGGCTTGAAAGCGTCTTGCTGTTGTTGTGCAAGTCACCTTTTGACGCGCTCACATCCCAGCTGGCGATGCCTTCAGCATACATGTCCGGAATGCCGAATCCTTTCAACGCACCCGCATAGGCTTCTTCAGGCAGGTTTTTGTACGGAATGTCCTTTCCGGTTTGTTTTGAAATTTCACCCGCCAAGTCATTCAGCGTATAGGCTTCGTCACCGGCCAATTCATAGACCTTGCCTCGATGGCCTTCTTCGGTCAATACCACCGCTATCGCTTCCGCAAAATCCTTTCGGGCTGCTGATGAGATCTTTCCATCTCCGGCACTTCCAATGAACGCCCCGCCCTGAACAGCTGCCGGCACCGATCCCATGTAGTTTTCGGTGTACCAACCGTTGCGCAGAATGGTGTGTTCGATGCCCGATGATTTAAGCAGTCGCTCGGTCTCCACGTGTTCACCCGCCAAGCTGATCGAAGAATTCTCGGCATCGAGAAGACTCGTGTAGACGATCCACTTAACGCCTGCTTCTTTGGCCGCCTTGATCACATTCGCATGCTGCGGAGCGCGCCTGCCAATCTCATTGCCTGAGATCAACATCAACGTATCAATGCCTTCGAGTGCCGGAGCCAACGTTTCCGGCTTTTCATAATCGAACGTGCGTGCTTCTATTCCTTGCACCTTCTCCGGAGAGCGCACAAGCGCCACGAGATTTGATGCATCTGTTCGTTTTTTGAGTTGTTCGAGAACCAGTGTTCCCAATTGTCCGGTTGCCCCGGTGATTCCTGTTTTCATAGTACTAATTATTAAGTGTAATATAAATTGTTACATATTAGGTTAAAAAAATATCAGTGAAACTCTGCCACGAAACTTTCGAGTGTTTTACTGCTCAATTCTGTCACCACCCGTTGATCGATGCTGGTGAAGAGCGTGTCCAGTTTTTCATTGATGTCTTTGCCGATGGGGCACTTCGCGTTGGTCTTGTGGTTGCGCTTGCCCAACACTTCTGAGTTTTTCACGGCCAGGTAAACCTTGTCCATGGTGATGTCAGAAGCTCGCTTCGCCAGGGTAGCACCACCCGTCTTGCCTTTTCTGGTTTGCACCAACCCAGCAGCACCCAACACACCCAATTCCCTGCGCACGACCACCGGATTCACATTGATGCTTCCGGCAATCCACTCAGAGCTGCACCACACCTCCTTGCTATCGGCAAGCAGGGTGAGAATGTGCAATGCGGTTGCGAATCGTGTGTTGTTCATTTCGGCAGCAAACCTAAAGCATTTTATTAATGTAATAAAATGTGTTACAATAAAATTATTTCTTGAATTGCTCGGGCTTCGAAAATTCAAACAAGCGGCAGCGTTCCTTCGCTAGGGCTTAAACCGCTCAAACGACTCACCATTAAACGTATACACCCCGTTTTCATGGGTGCCCAACCAGAGCCCGCCTTCGTTGTCCAGATAAATTGAAAACAGGGTGACGTCTTGATCACCGTTCTTCACCTCATAGCGCGTGGTTTTTTCGCCATCATAGCGAAATACGCCTTGGCTGTAGGTCGCCAGCCACAAGTCGCCCTCACGATCTTCAACGGCTGACATGAAATAAAAAAAGTCCGTTCCATAGGGTGCTTTCAATCCTTCAATCCCCGGTTCGGTCTCGTAATGGATCAGGTTTTTTCCGTCCTCCGTGATGCTGTCCGGAAACATGTGGAAGCGGTATTGGGTATTGCAAATCCAGAACTTTCCTTGGTGGTCTTCGATGATGGAGCGAATGCCAAAGGAACCACCATCGGGAACATTGGTCAAATGGTCTTCATAGAGCCAGCCCAGTGATTTACCATCGTAACGGCAAACCCCAAAGTTGGACGTGCCAAACCACATCGTTCCTTTTCGGTCTTTGTAGATTGTGTACACCTCATAGGGGCTCCAAGGTTGGTTCGGAAACCGCTCGAAATACGCATCGGCCATGTAGTGTTTTGGGAACTCCAATTGATACAGCGTGCGGCCGTCATAACGATACGGTCCTTTCTCCCCGTTTTTACCTACCATGCTAAACCAAAGGTCATTGGGCTGAAGCTTCCAGTTGTTTTCCTTCACCGGGGTGAGTGCTGTCCAGGTGTGTCCATCAAACTTATTGATGCCGCCCATCGAACTCACGTAGATGTTGCCCTGCTTGTCTTCCTGAATGCTTCGGATGCGATTGTCCAGTAGTCCGTCTTCGGTGTAGGCCAGAACGATGGTCTCACCATCCACGCGGTGCAGCCCATCCTCGTTGCTGCCAAACCAGTGCTTGCGCACCGTCCGCGGCTTGAAATACAATCCAAAGACTTTTGCTCAATGCTGAAACAGTATCTCCAATGGTGGCCGGCTGCTGAGCTGTATGATGAGCTGCATTTTGCCCGCTGCAAGAAGTCAGCATCCATAGAATGCTTGAGAAGAAAATAATAATCGTTTTCACGTCTTTTTAGTGCATGACTCGCATGATCGTTAAGTGTTATCGGTAAACAATAATCCGAACGCACACGCTTGCGGGTACTATATCTTCTTTACAAGGTGCAAAACGAAGAATAGCATGCTCAGCAGGAGGAATACGATGTTGACGCTTCGTGCAAAAGGAGGCGCGCCTTCCGGCCAGATCTGGCCCAGTAAAACAACGGTGTTAAGAACAATGAGTCCGATTAGAAATGCCTTTTTTTTCATGTGCTGTGTATTAGGTTATTATTAATTGAGTGTACTCAAGGAAGCACGCCATTCTGTTCATGGATTAGTTTATTGATCAGAACGATTTGGCCCAGATGATAATAGCTGTGCTCGATAACACCTTCGATGTTCCGCAAATACGTTCCGTATTTTTCATCAATGAAAGGCTGATCAAACGTGCTGTCATGCATTTGTTCCACGGCAGCGGCAAAATTTTCCGAATTCTTTAAAAATTCGCGCACCATCATATTCCACTCATGCTCGGAATTTATTGGTGGCATGTCAAAACTGTACTTGTCGCTTATTTCAAGCTTTCCGTTTTTGAACGCACTCAGCAGTCCGGACAAATAGTAGTTTATGTGAAAGGTCAGTGAAGCAATGGTGTTCAGGCTGCCTATTTTCAGTGTGGCCCGTTTCCAATTCACGCGCTGAATTTGTTCCTTGTAGTTTGTATTTGCTATCCAACGTCCGTCCAGAAAAACTTCTCGAACCCGGGTGGCTATGGTTACATTTCTTGTCATTCTTTCATCAAAATGGTAAGCTTTATTTATCGAGCGCCCTTGGAACCGTTTGGACTTAATGGTGTAGCCATCATGTGGTTTGCTATTGGATGTCTGCGCTTAGTCAACGATTAAAACCAAAGCACCTTCGGTTGATTTGGCTCTGTGAGCCATCGAGTTATCCCCAACAACGTATGCTGAATTAGCTTCAAGTTTGACTTCCGTATTGTCTATGTGTTCGATGATTAATTGCCCTGAAATGACCAGCAAAACGTGGCCTTTGTCACACCAATGATCTGCGAGATAGCCTTGTGAATATGTTACCTGTCGGATTTTTATTTGTCCGGCAATTTTAGTTTTTACTTCTGCGAAGCCTGTTTCACCGTCCAACTTTTCTTTCGCAGCGGTTTCCCAATCAATGGTGGTGGGATCGATATTCTCAATGATCATGGCTTGATAACACTGACCCTTCGGTCTTTTGTTTTTTACTCGTTATTGCCCTGTGCGTATTCTTCATGTCTGTTTTTCAGTGCGGTAGCTAAAGAACTGGCATCGGTCAAAACCATGGAGAAGTTGTTGCAAAAAGGAATCGCCTGCATTCCGACATACTGTTCATAACCCGAGGTTTTGATGGTGGCGAATGTCTCCCATTCCTCCGTGTCGGCCTTCTCTTTCGAAAGAAATTCACCACACATTACGTATTGGTTTTGATCGTTGTCAGACTGCAAAAGGCCAATCCTTAAATTCCGAAAGTCAATTGGAGTGGGTGGTTTATGAAGGTTGAAGTCTTCAGCAGCGGCAGCAACTAAAAATTGAACAATCGAGTCCGGCACTGCCAAGTCTTGTGTGGTGTGATGCGAAACTTCGGTCCGATCATTTTTCTTTTCGTTTTCGCTGCTTGTGTGACAGGCTGTTGTGATAAACATTGACAACGTGCATACAATCATCAGTGCTGCCTTTGAAATTTTAAGTGCGATCATTTACAAAGATTTAGGATGTCATAACCCCGATTTGAACCATAACAGTGGGCATTGTCCATGCGGGCGACAAATACAGGTGAATACAAGGTGGACCGAAGGGAAGACGAATCGGAATAAACCTGGCGGCTCTCATGTGGTGTGTCAAGCAAAATTAATGGCGGCAATTTAACTCGAAGAGAAGTATAAAAAAGCATTAGAAGAACGGTTGCATGAGTCTCCAACCGGGGCGCGGCTGTGCCGCTTACTTATCATTAAACAAAATCCGAGCACGCTGAAAGCGCGCGAGACGGGGTTATGCAGGGCTATATTTTACTGCCGGTTTTTTTATAATTCCCATCAATGATTTTCAAAATCGGAAATTCATTTTGCGCAGCCTTGATTTTTAATTCCTCGAGTTTCGGGTTTTCTGAAACCTGAATAACTACATAAAATGACTTATTAGTGTCCTCGGCTTTATTATATGCTTCAAGCTGCCTAGTGTATCCATCAGTTAGTTTCTCGCTTGAACTAAGTTTTAATTCAACGTTGATTTTGATATCATGTCCTTTGGAAAACTTAAAGTCAACGGACCCATTGCCTGAATTAGTTTCAGGGCTTACATCTAGGTTATTGGCAATGCAAAATATTTGAGCAACAGAGAAGAAAAGTTTTTGACTTACTCTTTCATGTTTGGTGGTTTTTTTGTCATTCTCGTATAGAAGTCTATGTAAACCATTGTTCTCAACCTGCTGTTTAAACTGTTCACATATATCATTCACAATCTGGCACTCATCTTTTTTCGAAAGCTCAATGTCCCTTTCATATGGGATTGTGATGTTGTTAATCTCATTTCCAAAAATGGCTGTTCCCCCATAAACATTAAAAACTTGTGACTTTTGTACTTCAAGAACTCCTTTTACATGGTCTTCTTTGGAAACAATTCCATTCTCATTTTTAGTTCTTAAGGGTATGTTTGATATCAAGGAGTTCATTTCAATTTCCACATTGTAGTGCAAGAAGTATACGGAATTGTACAGGTCTAAATAGAACCTTTTGGTTAACCTTTTTTTTATGTCCTCACCAAGATTTTTCTTAGAAACAGATGATTTAAAATATTTATAGGCAGGATCAATTTTATTGAAATCTTCGATGCTTGTAAGATTCAGATCAGAGTATAAAAGTCTAGCTTCTTCGCGTAGCCTATATAAATACATGAAGTGACTATCTTCATGCAGCAGTGCGAGATTGCTGTCAATTTCATCGAATGCTTCGACTAGATATTTGTCATTTAAGAATCCAGCGATGTTTGAGATTTCGTAGAGGCGATTTTCTAAAGCATAGATAGGCATCTGTCTTAAGTCAAACAGGTTCCAAAGCGCTAACCATTTATCTTCCTTTATTTCTTGCATTTGGATTTAATCTGACACCTTTTGTTATACGCAACCCAAACGTTGTGATTAACAAGTAGCTAAACAATGTTACTCATTCGTTCAGACCATCGGGCTGAAATACCCACAATTTCTACCTTCCCCGCATCGAACAAACCGACCTCATAACCACGGCCGCGCGCTTTGTCAACAGCACCAACGCCAACATATTCCTCACCGCCAAGGCGGGCGGTTCCACATCCTCGTAATCAGCTTCGTTTTCAGCCATTCAAAAGCAGCTCGTTGGTCATAAGCCACTTGGGGTCGGAGCAATGCCTCCATGTCTCCGCCAAAATCACGGTCACGTTCTTTGGCCTCTATGTTTTGTAAAAATTCCTTTTGACTAGGTGGTCGTTTGCCGGTGGCAAACTCCATGTATTGCTGATAGCAGCGGATGATTTCGCCAATGTCAATCTCCTTATGAATGCGGGCATAGTCCAGATCAAACAAGTCTCGGCCCTTGCTCCGCTGGTATAGCGCACGGAGCTTAGTTCCCAGAAGTTCGTTGATGTTGTAGGTGCGTATGTGGCACCTTCCTGAGAACCATTCGTTTTGAACTTCAAACGGGAAGTCAACCCAGCGCAGCACATTGAAATGCTCCTTGCAGTTGATTTCCAATTTCAGGCGCATTCGTATTCCTTCATATTCGGAGGTGAATCGGTAAAGTGCCTTGATGCCGTGCCCGCGATTCTCGGTTTTCCGCTCTTCTTCAAAAAAGGTGATGACTTCGGCCAGGCGTTCCATAATGGGTTTGATGGGGCCGGATTTTATCTGCACCAAATCGATGTCCTCTGAATAGCGTGGAGCCGGGTTCAGGTAAAGTTTGTGCAGTGCGGTTCCGCCTCTGAACGCCAAGTGCTCACGCAGAAAATCATCCGAAAAAATTTCAACCAGCGTTCTGCTGATGATCAGGTCTTGCTCCACTTGTGCAAAGTTTTTCCATGGCGCGTGTCGTTGCCATTGTGCTATATAAGGCCGCGGAATCATAGATCGTTTTCGAGTTTGATGTTCACGTCCACTTTCCATTTATTTCCGGTCGATCCGGGTTTTTGATTCCCCTTTGCACTGAGCAATACAGGAAAGAACGGGTTGGTGTTTAAATGGTCAGACAAGGGAGATAGTTTCAGTTCAGGTCGCACTTCTTCCAAAATAAACCCCAGTCGTTGCAGTGTGCTTTTATGGGGATACCATTTCAACAGGTTGATTAGTTCCGTTTCGGTTATTTCTTCAGACAGTTCTTCAATGGTCGCCAGCATACGATTGATTCCACCCAGTTTGTTTTGGTGATGAATTAAGTCTGTGATGGTCAACAATGGACCGGACACGCTGAATGTTCCCGCATCTGATTTTTTTTCGACAATATTCCCGGCCGGCCACTCGGAGGTTGTGACAAAGCGAATGTCGATCACGCCTTTTTTTATGTCCCTGAGTTTCGGGGTTTCAATCATGACGTATTCGCGCTGGGTTTGTTGATGGGCTGCCCCGTGAAACCTGGCAGCCGAGTAGAAACCCACGTAGTAATTTCGATTCAAGCTGTTGAATAGCTTGTCAATATAGAGCTGAATTGGCAGCGAGCCTTGTTGTGAATAGCGAGGTGGTAAGATAAGGTAGAAGCCCTTTCTAAGGCTGACTATTTCCTTTTTCTTCACCAGTCGCGCCAACTCTAGTTTGAGTGCCGTGTTTTCAGATTGAGTGTGCCGATTGATTTCCTCCAGCGAAAAGGAGTAGCTCTCCAGTGATAACAAGTGCTTGATATATTCTGTGGCCCGCACCTTAGTAAAATTTCACTAAAAGTATCAAAAATCAATACTTTTCGCAAAATAATACTAATATTTTTTGAATGATTGCTTTGAAAAGTTCTTAGTAGTGTGATCAAATTCATGCCTTCGCCTTTAGTAAAAGCTCCCACAATTTCTACCTTCCCCGCATCGAACAAACCGACCTCATAACCACGGCCGCGCGCTTTGTCAATAGCTAGTTTTAGCTTCAGCTTCTTTCTTTAATTCCTGATTAAATAGTGGAAAAAATTTAATTGTCTGGTTGGCGACATCTCTGGCACTAATGTTTGAATTTCCCTCTCCTTTGAAGTCATCTTTCTGAATAAAGAGTGTTTTATTGTCAGAAATTCTTTCGACTCTGAATCTATGGTTATCTGTCAGTCCCTCAAAAGAACCTTCCATTGGATCGGACCATCCGAATTCAACTTTGTCTAGAAAAATAAATCTATGGTTAGTTTCATAAATATTTCCGTCAACCAAATATGAAACGACAACCATTCCATTTGTTGACTTATCTCCTTGGATACTTTTTAAAGTACTGCTCCAATTAGAAATATTCTCCCAATCAGTTAATGTATTCCAAACATCTTCTAAGGGAGCGTTGATGCTTATGGATGTATAGGTTTGCCAATGATTTTTTCCGAGTTGAATGACTTTATTGGTTTCCCTTTCCTCACTCTGCATATTTTCCTTTTTAGATTCATTCTTACAAGAAAGTGCTAATAAGGATAATGCAATTAGCAGGATTCTATTAATTGGTAAATTAAAAATCATTTTCTCTAATTAGCTACAACTTACACTAACAGTAAAAAGGTACAGCTTAACAGAACCTACACCCGAAAAACGGCAGGTTTTACTCGTTTATTGGTAGGGTTAACAGTTAAGCCAAACAAGGTTAGTTTATTCTTGGGAAATAGAGAAAGTCTCAACTGGCGCGCGGCTGTCCTGCGTGTTGATTGTAAATAAGATCCGAACGCGCTACAAGCGCGTTCGAGGGGGAGTGTTTCACTTATTCATGTCAAATGACTATGTGAGGTTATCTTGTGTATTGCCTGCTATCTTCCTATTTAAGAGATTGTAACTCGTTGCTCACTCTATTGATAAATTTGATTCAAATTAAGAATAAACCATTCTCTATTAGTGGGATTATGAGTATACAGAAAAGTATAGTTATCAATTGAAAAAGCACAGTCAACGGGAAGGAATTGATTCCAGTTTCCATCTTTTCTAGGTGATACCGCTCCATCTTCTGATATTGTACTTATGAAATAGGCATTTTCTGCATCATTCATTTGTTGGTACAAATAGGTAGTATTCCCGATTGTGTATGTACATGCAACAGGGCAACCTTCATTCCAATTTCCTTGTTTGCATGGCGCTATGGTTCCATCGCTTAACAATTGAGCAGTGAACCAGTATTTGTTTTCGGGATTATGTAAATACAAAAAGTGATTGCCACCAACCGTATAAGCGCATGTAACTGAAAGAAATTGACTCCAGTGTCCAATTTTTAACGGTGATATCGTTCCATCTTCTGCTATTGTACTTACGAAATAATTATTTCCTGCATCATTCATCTGTTGGTACAAATAGGTAGTATTCCCGATTGTGTATGTACATGCAACAGGGCAACCTTCATTCCATTGCCCATTACTCCATTGACCCTTATTCCCCCCTTGACCTTGTCCGGAGTTGCTACATGCATTTGCAGCTTTTACAGAATCGCT
This sequence comes from Flavobacteriales bacterium, assembly GCA_041391765.1. Lineage (GTDB taxonomy): Bacteria > Bacteroidota > Bacteroidia > Flavobacteriales_G > Salibacteraceae > SHAN690. Next base: position 26,828 of record JAWKNJ010000026.1, read on the forward strand.
TACCACATAGGCAACTGCAGTTCCGTTTAAGGCAATTTCAGCAATAAAAGCAGCTCCATCGGTTAAAAAGAGGGCAGCAATTTGAGCGACTGCTGCAATTCCAGCTATAATCCAATCATACCATTCCATGGAAGACTTGATACTAGCGAAGATGCCTTTAAACATTCCAGCAGTATATGCTTTCCTACAGATAGCAAATATTGCTTTGGCTTTGTCTGTCATTGAATCAGCAGTCTGAAGGGCGGCAATTAGTTCTAACCATTCAGGCAAGTTCGTGGAGACTTCTTCACCAATTTCCTTTGCCGAGGCTTTGATAACTCGTTGTTGATTTGATGTGTGTAACCCACAAAACCCAATTAACATAATAATGCAATCAGCGACAACAACGGCAATTGAATACGGGCAAGTATCTGTTAAGTTTTCTCCTAGTAATGCATCTACTTTTTCTGAGGGCTCAGCTGAAAAAGTTTGTTCACTAGCAATGAATTTTTGGACTTTCTCTATTAACTCATCGTCAGAAATTTTTTTTAGATTTTCATCTTGGGGAAAATAATTTCTCATTACCGTGACAGCCGCTTGAATCTGTTCTTTGGTAACGCTAGAATTATTGTCCTTTTTTATCAAAGGAAATTCTTTCATAATGGATATAATTAGTTCAAAATAATACTCGCTTTAGGTTATAGTTAATAGTCGGGTTATTTTCTAAATAAGTAACAGTTTGTTATATAAAAACCAAAGCTTGTGATCAACTGACTCTCAGCCTCAAGAAGTTTAAGTTTTAGTTGGTATGTATTAACAAGCTAAACAATATTACTAATTCACTCAGCTCAGCGAAGTGAAATACCCACAATATCTACCTTCCCCGCATCGAACAGACCGACCTCATAACCACGGCCGCGCGCTTTGTCAACAGCACCAACGCCAACATTTTCCTTACCGGTCAGGCAGGCACAGGCAAGACCACCTTCCTCCGCGATCTGGCCCAAAAAACCTACAAGCGCTTTGTCATTGTAGCGCCCACGGGCATTGCCGCGCTCAACGCCAAGGGGGTCACCATTCACTCGCAGTTTTTGCTGCCTTTTGGCACGTTCATTCCTATCAATGATCCTTCGGGCAGCGTGAGCGACACGGGTGGGTTTTACACGCAAAACACCCTCGTGCGCAAGAACCCGCTGAATGCCGTGCGCAGGCAGGTGCTTCGCGACCTCGACCTGCTCATCATTGACGAGGTCAGCATGCTGCGTGCTGATGTGTTGGATGCCATCGACTTTCGCCTCAAACACGCCCGCAGAAACTACAACCAACCCTTTGGCGGGGTGCAGGTGCTCATGATTGGCGACCTGTTTCAGCTGCCGCCCATTGTCCGCGACCACGAGTGGAGCGTTATGAGCCAGTACTATCCCAGCGCGTGGTTTTTCCATGCTCAGGCCCTGCGCCAGTCGGGCTATGTCTACATCGAACTCGACAAGATCTTTCGCCAGCAAGACGATGCCTTTATCCGCATCCTCAACAACCTGCGCAACAACACGCCCACGCCCGAAGACATCGAAGAACTGAACAGCCACTTCGTTCCCGAAAAGGAGCGCGAACAACTCAACGAAGTGGTCACGCTCACCACCCACAACTACAAGGCCGACCAGATGAACAGCGCGGCATTGGAGGCGCTTCCGTCCTCGCTGTTCACCTACACAGCCGAGGTGGACGGTGACTTCCCCGAGTCCATGTATCCCGTGGAAGAGCGCATCGAACTGAAAGTGGACGCGCAAATCATGTTCATCAAAAACGACACAACCGATGGCGCGTATTTTAATGGCAAGCTGGCCAAGGTCGTGCGCCTCGAGCCCGATCGCATCACCGTGAAAATGGCGGGTGAGAGCAAAAACTACGTGCTCAAAAAAGAGAGGTGGGAAAACCGCAAGTACGTGCTCGATCCCGACACCAAGGAACTGGAAGAAGACATCATCGGGTCGTTTACGCAGTATCCGATCAAGCTGGCCTGGGCCATCACCGTGCACAAAAGCCAGGGACTCACCTTTGATAAGGCCATCATCGATGTCGGGCAGGCCTTTGCTCCGGGGCAGGTGTATGTGGCGCTTTCGCGCCTTCGCTCGCTGGATGGATTGATCCTCGGTACGCACATCAACACCAACGTCATTTCCAGCGATCAGCAAGTGGCGGCCTACAGCAAAAGCAAGGAACAGCAAGCTCCGCTCGGTGACCTGCTCGGACGCGGACAGCGGCAATACCTCGAAACGCTGCTCATCAAAACCTTCGATTTCAGTGACATCATCAACCAGATCGGAACCTTCAAACAAGCCAAGGAAAGCACCATGGAGTTTGAGGATGAGAGCATGAGGCAGGCCATGGACTTGATCCGAGAAGGGTTGGAGAAAGAGGTGAAGAACACGCAAGGGTTCAAGAGTCAGTTGCTGCGCCTGCTCCGCGAAGACGATCGCAACAAACTCATGGAACGCATTGAAAAAGGTAGTGCCTACTACTCGGACTTGCTGCGCAAAAGTTTGAGAATGCTGCTCGTTCACCAGACCGAGGTGAGTAAGTTCAGCAAGACCAAAACCTACTTGAGTTCGCTCGAAGAAGTGGATGCTTTGTTGATGAAAAAGCTCTATGAAGTGGCCAGCCTCAAATACGTAAGTGAGTGCATACTAAGCGGCAAGGAAATCGAGCGGCAGGAAAGCAGCGAGCAACTCATCGCAGATCGCAAGAAGATGATGGAAGAAGTGGAGAAGGAGGTGAACGAGAATCCCAAGTTCACCAAGCTTAAAACCGGCCGCAAGAAAAAGAAGAAAGATGGCCCCAGTCTGAAAATGGAAAAGGGCGAAACCTACAAGGTGACCCTTGCATTGATTAACGAAGGAATGTCATTGGACGATGTTGCTGAAAAGCGAGGCATGTCGCTGAGCACGGTGGAGGGACATGCTGCCAAACTGATCACCTCCGGAGACTTGAAATTGGATCGATTCATGGCACCTGCCGTAGCCCAAGACATTGCGAAGGTGCTAGCGGAAAAGCAAACCGTCACGGAAACCCACAAGCACTTTAAGGGCAAATTTTCCTTTGGCCAAATCCGTATGGTTCAAGCCGTCATCAGCGGAGGAAAGTGACCACCAAGTCACCTCAAAAATTATTTTCAATCCAAACTTTCTGGTTTCCATTGGCTTAGATGCCGTTCGCTAAAAAGCCTGTAAATCCTACGCTCAGGCGGATATATTCGCGGCCGTTTTCAAAAAACGACCTATGCGATACTTACTCTCTGCACTCGTTCTATTTCCAATTCTCCTATCCGCACAAGACAGTGTTCGATTAGATGAGGTGATCATCACCGACAACCGAATCGAGACTTCCGTAATGGAAAGCGGGCGTAACGTTCAGGTTATTTCAAAACGACAAATCGAGCAGCTACCGGTACAGTCGGTGAATGAGTTGTTGCAACACGTTGCCGGAGTTGACTTTCGTCAGCGTGGTCCATGGGGAGCGCAGGCGGATGTGAGCCTCCGAGGTGGGAGCTTCGATCAGTGCCTCATATTGGTGAATGGCATCAAGGTGAACGATCCACAAACCGGGCACCACGCCATGAACTTGGGCATTGACTTGAGCAGCGTCAGGCAAATTGAAGTACTGAAAGGTCCTGCTGCTTCACGCTATGGACTCAATAGTTTCAGCGGTGTGATCAACATCATCACCGAACCGGATGCGGAGAATGCAGTTGAAATCCAATCAGCCTATGGACAAGCAGAGAACAGCAGCTTGCCGAACAATTACTTGGGTGGATACAACGTAAATGCAGGTGCCCATTTTGGAGTGGCAGCTTCGCGACACATGATCTCAGTGGGGCAGAAGCAAAGCACGGGCTACCGACCCAATACCGATCTTAATCAGCAGAGCGTCAACTACCAAGGCATCACAAAAACGAAAGCCGGTGATTTCAACATCATGGGTTCGTTCGTTCAAAATGACTTTGGTGCTTCAGGGTTTTATGCGTTTCCGATAGATGCCACCAGCGATGAAGAAGTGACCACGTACTTAGTAGCTGCTCAGCACACGATTAGAAAGGGTGCCTTTCAAATGAAGTCTAAGATTTACACTCGGAAGAACTTCGACACGTACACCTTGTTTCGAGACGCTCCTACTATTTATCAAAACCGCCATCGCACAGACGTGGGTGGAGGAGAAGTGCACGGAGCCTACACCTATTCGATTGGTACTGCAGCTATCGGAGTTGAATATCGACAGGAAGCCATCAATAGCTCGAACCTTGGAAAGTGGACGCGCGATAACATTGGTGTATTTGCTGAAAACAGAATCAACCTATTGAATGAGCGATTGCTGCTTGGAACCGGAATATATGTGAACCAAAGCAGCGATTTTGGAATGCAATACTTGCCTTCTGTTGATGCGAACGTCAAGGTCACAAAGGATATTCACGCGTTCATGACTTGGGGTCAGTCGTTCCGTGTTCCCACCTTCACGGACCTTTACTATGTGGGACCAACCAATGTTGGAAATGCCGGCCTGCTTCCTGAGCGATCAAACAACTATGAAGGAGGTTTGAAGTGGACAAGAAATGGCCAAAATGCTCAAGCGAGCGTCTTCTACAACCAAGCCACCGACTTGATCGACTGGACACGTGATTCACTTAATCATCCATGGCAACCGCAGAATTATAGCCAAGTGAATACGCTGGGTGCTGATTTCAACTACAGCATCATCCGTGAGCGTAAGATCAATTCATGGTTAACATGGAGCAACGGACGATTGGGTTACACATGGCTTCAAATGGACATTGCATCCCAGGGTGATGTGATTTCTCGCTATGCGTTGAACAACCTGCGACACCAAATCACAGCTCAAGGAGCTTTAACGATTGCAGACAAGTATGGTATTTCGTTGACCGGTCGCTACCTCGATCGTCAGGCATACAACAGCTATTGGCTGGTGGACGCCATGGTTCAATACAAGGTGGATCAATTTCGCCTGTGGGCAGATTGCACCAACTTGTTGGACACGAAGTACATCGAAACCGCGAACGCACCCATGCCGGGAAGGTGGTATCGATTGGGTGTGGATGTCAGGATTAAATAGCCATCGCAGCCAAATAGGCACAGGATTTTCATTTCGCGAGACAAATTGACTTTTGATCTCGAATTTTTCCGACAAAAAGTCTTGAAACCAATGCGTTAGTGCTCATGGTTCAATGATTGACTAGTTGGCGCGAATCGCTGAGTGTCTTTGGCCAATGACTTTTCGGAGATAGTGGTCAAAAGCAAACAGCTTAAAAGCAATAACATATGAACTTGAACAAATTCACCATTAAAGCACAGGAGGCCATCCAGCAGGCACAACAGCTTGCTATGGGAAGGGGCCATCAGAGCATTGAGCCTGCTCACATCCTTAAGGGTGTTATGGAGGTGGACGAGAATGTCACTCCATACTTGCTCAATAAGCTCGGTATCAAGCAGACTGTGATTGAACAGGCGCTTGACCGCATCATCGACTCGCTTCCAAAAGTGGAAGGGGGCGGACAGTACCTGAGCCAAAAAGCCAATCAGGTGTTGGTAAAGGCACAGGATAAGATCAAAGAATTCGGAGACGAATTCGTAAGTATTGAACACTTATTGTTGGCGGTTCTTGACGTCAACGATCAGGCGAGTTCGCTATTGAAAGACAGCGGAGTGACGGCTGCGGAATTGAAAAAAGCCATTACAGAATTGAGAAAGGGAAGCACAGTGACTTCGCAAAGTGCGGAGGAAACTTACAACGCCCTCGGCAAATATGCCATCCACTTGAACGAGCAGGCTCGAAACGGGCAGCTTTCCGATCCGGTGATCGGCCGGGATGAAGAACGAAGGGTGCTTCAGATTCTATCTCGAAGAACCAAGAACAACCTGATTTTGATTGGTGAGCCCGGTGTAGGTAAAACGGCCATTGCTGAAGGCATTGCTCATCGCATCGTGAACGGTGACGTACCCGAGAACTTGAAGGACAAGGAACTTTATTCGTTGGACATGGGAGCCTTGGTTGCCGGAGCGAAGTATAAGGGAGAATTCCGAAGAGCGTTTAAAGGCAGTGGTCAAGGAAGTGACTGGAAGTGACGGACACATTGTCCTCTTCATTGACGAGATCCACACCTTGGTGGGAGCAGGAAAGAGCGATGGCGCTATGGATGCTGCTAACATCTTGAAACCTGCATTAGCTAGGGAGAGCTGAGAGCGATTGGTGCGACAACCTTAAGCGAGTATCAGAAGTACTTTTGAAAAAGACAAGCGGGGCATTGGAGCGTAGGTTCCAAACCGTTTTGGTGGACGAACCGGCCGAAGACGATGCGATTAGCATTCTTCGAGGTTTGAAAGATAAGTTACGAGACACACCACAAGGTGCGCATCACAGACGAGGCGATCATCAGCAGTGCAGTTGAGTCAGCGATACATCACAGATCGATTCCTTCCGGACAAGGCCATTGACTTGATAGACGAGGCCGCTTCAAAGCTCCGCATGCAGATCAACAGCATGCCCGAAGAGTTGGATGAAGTGGAGCGAAAGCTTCGTCAATTGGAAATTGAAAGGGAAGCAATCAAGCGCGAGAATGACGACAAGAAGTTGGAAAACCTGAACGCTCAGATTGGTGAATTGCAAGAAAAGCGAACCGGATTGAAAGCTAAGTGGGAGAGTGAGAAAGAAGTGGTGGAAGGCATTCAGAGCCAGAAGAAGGCGATTGAAGAATTGAAGCTGGAAGCAGAACAGGCCGAGCGGCACGGAGACTTGGGTCGCGTGGCTGAGATACGCTACGGAAAGGTAGCGGAGGCGGAGCACAAGCTCAAAGAGCTCGAAGCTGAGTGGGCGGGAATGGATGCGGATGGTCGTATGATCAAAGAGGAAGTCGATTCAGAAGACATCGCAGAAGTGGTTGGCAAGTGGACCGGAATTCCAGTGAATAAAATGCTTCAAAGTGAAGCAGAAAAACTCCTTCACCTGGAGGATGAACTCCACAAGCGAGTTGTAAGCCAGGATGAGGCGATCGAAGCCGTGGCCGATGCCGTCCGCAGAAGCCGAAGTGGTTTGCAGGACATGAACAAGCCAATCGGTTCGTTCATCTTCTTAGGAACCACGGGAGTTGGTAAAACCGAATTGGCAAAGGCACTGGCCGAGTATCTCTTCGACAACGAGAATGCGATGACTCGTATTGACATGAGCGAGTATCAGGAGCGTCACGCAGTGAGCCGATTGGTGGGAGCTCCTCCGGGATACATAGGCTACGATGAAGGCGGTCAGTTGACCGAAGCCGTTCGTAGAAAGCCTTATTCTGTGATCCTGTTGGATGAAATTGAAAAGGCCCACCCCGATGTGTTCAACATCTTGCTGCAAGTGTTGGATGACGGTCGATTGACCGACAACAAGGGTAGGGTGGCGAATTTCAAAAACACGATCATCATCATGACTTCTAACCTAGGTTCGGACATCATCAGCCGAAACTTTGAGGGCATCAAAGAAGCGGAATTGGATCGCGTGATGTCAAGAACAGAGTTTGAGATGAAGGAAATGCTTCGCAAGACGCTAAAGCCTGAATTCCTGAATCGAATTGACGAAACGATCATCTTCAAACCATTGGCTAAGAACGATGTCAGAGCGATTGTTAAAATGCACTTGGACGCGCTCACAGAGCGACTGGCAGCACAGGATATTCACCTCGCGGCCACTGATGAGGTCATCGATCACTTGGCGGAAGCCGGATTTGATCCTCAGTTTGGTGCAAGACCAATCAAGCGGATCATTCAGAAGAATGTGCTGAACGAGTTGAGCAAGCAATTGCTGGCAGGACATGTGAAGCACGGACAAGACATCGTTCTGGACATTTTCGATGATCAGTTCGTTTTCAGAAATCCGATTAAAGAAGAAATGGTCTGAACCATTTTAGCGGAATAGAGTAATATAGGGGTGACAAAGCGCATTGCTTTGTCACCCTTTTTTCATGAATCAATTGAAAGCAATAATTGTTGATGACGAGGCCACGAATCGTGAGGTGCTCAAGCGTTTGATTGCCAAGTTTTGCCCCGAGGTGGAAGTTGTCGGCTCAGCACAGAACGTAATGGAAGCTGTGTTTTTGATCCGCGATCATCGGCCTGATGTAGTGTTCTTAGACATTGAAATGCCGGGTGAGGACGGGTTCTCACTGTTCACTCATTTTGAAAAGCCCGATTTCCGGGTGGTGTTCACCACGGCTCATGCTGACTATGCGATCAAGGCCATCAAATTTGCGGCCTTGGACTACCTTCTCAAACCTGTTGATTTTAATGAACTCAAACAAGCGGTTGCCAAGGTGCGCGATTCTATTCAGAGGGGCGATGGAAACAACCTGCTCGAAAAGCAAATAAACGTTCTAAAGGAGAGCCGAACCGCAGACAATTTTGATTTCAAGCGCATTGCATTGCCATCAGCTGATGGGGTTGAGTTTTATAACGTATCCAAGATACTGCGATGCGAAGCCGCACGTGCTTACAGCACCTTTCATTTTGATGACGAAACAAAAGTCCTGGTCTCCAAACCTCTGAGTGAATTTGAAAAACTATTAAGCGAGTGTAACTTCATACGAATTCACAAATCCAATATGGTGAACATGACTCACGTGGTAAAGTTTGTCAAGTCGGATGGTGGGTATGTGGTGTTGTCAGACGGAAGTCACATTTCAGTCGCATCGCGCAGAAAGAATGAAGTGATGCAAATTTTGGGCACTTAACTGATCATGAGGTTAGAGCCATCTGACATATTGGTTGTAGAGGATAGCGATGTTGATTTCCTGGTACTTCAGAAGATGCTTTGCTCAATAGGTTTCGAAAAAGATGCGATACACTGGATCAAACAACTTTCAGATTTTGAATTTTCCGGAGAATCATTCGTGCTTTGCGATCTGAACTTGCCCGACTCCAACGGTCTGAGAACGCTTAAGTCTGTTTTGAGCATCGTTGGATTTGATCGTGTTCCAATCATTGTCTTGACCGGCAGTGACGATGAAGCTAGAGCCGATGAGGCTATTAAATTGGGTGCACAGGACTATTTAGTTAAGGGAACTTTCAGTCAATCGTTGCTTCAAAAAACGTTGGCCTTTTCAAAGCAGCGGAGCGGATTGCTTGCCGATCTCTACAAACAGGAACGAGCCAACCAGCAACTCGGTAATTACCTCACTTCCATTCTCAGCACAGTTCCAAGCTATATCATCCGGGCCAATGAAAACCTGGAAATCGAATACATCAATCGGGTGTTTCCGATGTTAGACCTAAAGGATAAAACCATCCTTGACTTTATCAATGCCGCAGACAGGCCGGTTGCCGAGAAAATGATAAGGTTATTAAAATATGACGATGAACCGCTCTACTATCAAACGGAGGTGAAGGACGAAGCGGGGCAATCCATTTGGCTCTACAGCCGAATGTCGAGGTTAGACGATAAATCCTATGTGCTTATTGCAACAGATATAACACCACGGGTGGAGGCTCGCGCCTTGCTAGAGAAGGAGTCGTTGAAGTCTCAGCTGTTTCAAATGCAACAGCTAAGCTCACAGCTCAATCCGCATTTTGTTTTTAATGCCATGTCATCCATCCAGCTTTCCATTCTAAGCCAAAAGGAAGACGAAAGTCTGGATTTCGTCAGCAAGTTTTCATTGCTCATGCGAACGGTGCTCGAAAACTCCCGAAGGGAATTGCTGACTTGGGAGGAGGAGTGGTCGTTTCTTTCAAAATACCTCGACATTGAACGGCATCGCCTGAGCGGCAAGTTCGAATACCAGCTTGCATCGAGCGTTGCTGACCTGGAGAGTATCCACCTGCCTCCAATGATGCTTCAACCATTTGTTGAGAACGCTGTGGTGCACGGCATTGGTAATCGAACAGATGCGGGAGGATTGATTCAAATCAAAATAGAGGAGAAAGGGGAGCGGGTTATCATTTCCGTGTCCGACAATGGTGTTGGACGAAGGCGCGCCAATCAGTTGAAACTCATGCGCCACCAGAATGATCATGTTTCGCGAGCATTGGAAATTAACAATAAGCGAATATCTCTGTTCAACCAGCTTTATCAGACTAAACTGTTTCAGGTAACAACCATTGACTTGTATGAAAATGGCAAACCGATTGGAACAAGTCAAAAGCTCATTATTCCTAAAAAGTTAGGACAAATGGAACCGATCGTATCCCTGGACGAAACCATACTCAAGGATTAGCGTTGGGAAATCGGGGTTTGGCATTGGGAAATTTTGTTTCAGGACCCTCAGCGCTTATGGTTAAGCTTGAGTATGAAATGGTCCAATACACACTTCAGGCGAATCATTTTCGCATCACTTGGTTTCTTAACTCTTGTTTCGGCAAGGCCCGCAAGTGGTGAAGCTGGAGGCGCAACAATTCTTGAACGGGCGAGAATGGAATGTAGAGGTTCCGTTGCTTTTTATGCCAAAACGGACTCATCCAATGTGCTTTTAAAGGCGCTGAACTATTGTCCGGACGGGATGTCAGCCAAAGAGCTGAACGTTGCACATGCTCTGGAGAATGAAATTCTCCTCTTGCTATTGAGGAAAGGATACTTCCTGGAGTCCATCATGTGCGGCTATTCCGAAGAAACAGGAGCATCTCAGCGATTGATTTTTTTGGTGGAGCGCTAGTCCATTGGCCACCGGTAAATGAGAAATCGATGCCTTCCGAGTATCGACTCAAACGTTGGGAAAGTGCATGCTGTCGTTGGGAAATCCGAGGTGGCCATTACTGTGGGTCACGTTTAACCTTGCCATGTTAAAACCAGCACACGATGAAATCCTATTTGTTGGCCATCGCAATCATTTTCTTGAGTCTTGGTGAAATCAACTCTCAGGAAATCAGCACTGAAATTGTTCCCATCGCATTCAAGATGAAAGGTCGGGTCAGCTCGAAAGGCGGAGTTGTTAAGTCCGGTGTTGTGCGAGTGTTTAAGTACAATGAACAGGTCGAAGTCGCAAAGATTAAGCGTTCAGGAAAGTTTAGTGTGAGGCTGCAATCCAATGCTCGCTACATGCTGGACTTCACCATGGAAGATCATGTTTCCAAAAAGGTGTTCGTTAATACCAAGGTGGACGATGGTGCGTTTTGGGATCGTGTCTTCAAGTTTGATGTTATGCTCTATGCAGACAAAATGGTGCAGGGAATTGACGAGGATTTTTTCGATTATCCCGTGGCAATTATCGAATATGACCACGAAGTGGAAAAACTTGGAGCGGTGGATGCATATACCGATGATATTCAGCGAGAATTGAAGGCGATGTATGTTCAAAAGATGCAAGCAGCTCAATCTGAGTCTGCGCCCGGAAAGTAGATCTATCGGTACTTATCGTTCAGCCCTTTACCATTGAGAATCAGAGGCAGGCACTTTCTCAGTCGGGTGATTCGTGTGTCGTCCAGTTTGGCGGTGCCGATGTAGTCTGCGTATTCAATCTGCTTTCCTTGCGTCAACGCATCAAATGCCAGCTTCAGTTTGCGATCTGATAAAAGTGCCTGCGAAAGTTCTTCTGGTATCACCAGTTTCTTCTTTTGTGGCTTAATCTCTTTTCCCGCTTTTTGGTTTTCTATGGCCTCTAAAATATAGGCGTGGATCAAGTCTTCGTCCATCTCGTAAACCGAGTTAAATCTCCATTGACGCAATCCGCGTGTTATTCCCTCAGACGCGCTCATTAGCACTTTGTTTGGATCCTTTAGGAAGACCCCATTGGTGAACCAAAGTCCTGTGTAATGCTTGAACGCAGCCATTCCGACCACCTGTTTGTTGTTGAGTGTGTAGTAAGGAGCACCCCACTTCAACTCTTCTTGTAATTCGGTTCTTTGGAGTATGCTTCGCAGTTTTTCCAGCTCTTCGCGCTTCTCTGAGTTAGACTCAAAATATTCTTCAACTGACTTTGCGAGCTTCATGCCTTAAGTGGAAAAGGATGTCGAAAGTATAAATCTCTGATTATTAATTGCTTTCTTGTTCATGGAATTAACTTCAAATCAGTTGGCACTGTATTTATGCCAGTCGTTATTCTCATCCTCAATTTCATCTTTGACGAACTGCATTTTCTTGGCGATTCCTGCAAAAACTTTGGTTTCTTCACGATTCAATCTGAGCATGGCTCCTTCGTCACCGTCACCGATGAGTGCCATTTCCTTGATGAGTTCAAAGCCGTGTCGTTCCAGCCACTCAAGGGCATCTTTTCTTCCTTCGATAGCGCTGATCATTGCGTGTAAATGCGGAAACCCGTTTGTCATCAGCCATTCTCGAGAGCGCTCTTCATTTCGCAACGCATAGCGAAACAGTCCAAGTTCTGGAAATCCGTTTTTCATCAGCCATTGGGTGATCTTGTCGTTGCCGCTGATACACTCGCCCCAGGCTAGAAGAATTTTCGCATCGTATTCAAGGCCTTTTGTACTAAGCATGTTCAATGTTATTGAATTCCTGCCAATGACATTACATTCTAACTTTGGCACCCTAAAATGTCGATAGCTTGAAACGCCTCCTCCTCATTCTCGTCCCTTTAGCAGTATTTTCCGGTGCGTGCAGAAAGGATTGGTATTGTTCGTGCAAAACCACAACGAATGAAGATGTCGCAATAATCATCAGATCCGCCAAGGAAGAAGAAGCGTTTGAAGTTTGTTCCACTCGAGCTGAGCGCAAGCTTGATGGCAAAACTCTAAGCAGTTGTAGACTAGAAGGAAAATACAAGGAAGGAAAGTACTAGAGCGAATGATTGGAAGGATTGGATTGATATCCCTGCGGATTCTTTACGGAGCACTTTTTATTGGTTCCGCCATTTTGAAACTTATGCCGATAGAGGCATTTGAATTGGTCTTAATCAAACAAGTCGGATTCTCATGGGGCATAGCTCCAATTGCCTCTCGCAGTCTGATCATTATTGAGTTTGCCATTGGTGTTTCTATCATGTTTGGGTTTCAAACCAGAAGGATGATTTATGCCAGTTTGGTCATGTTGGCGGTTTTTACGGTTTACCTCGGAATATTGGCCTTTATAGGCGAGGGCGGTGAAAACTGTGGATGCTTTGGTGAGCTGATTCCAATGGACGCTCCCACAAGTATCGCCAAGAACTTGATTTTCGCCAGCATCGCTATCGTCTTGCTTTGGAAGTTTGAAGGAATCAACCGCTGGCGCTTTGGCTGGTTAGGGCTGGTTTTGGCTTATTTCTACATTCCCTTTTTGTTCGTGGCTTCTCCATTGCCTGAAGGAAAGTTAAACAAGGTAGCAACACTAAGTGTGCAGGTCATGTCTGAAGTGAATCAGGAGTTGAACTGGGATTTGATGACAGGTGAAAAGGTAGTCTTGGTCATGTACTCAAAATGTGTACACTGTGCTCAACTGGCGTCATTAATTTCTACTACTGATCTGAAACTTGCGGATGAAAAATTAAGGATGCTGATCTATGGTCCGGATGATGCCTATGATTTTTTCATGCGGAAAACGTCTACGGAGAGCTTACCAAGCCTACAAACTTCAAACAGGTCGCTCATGCAGGCCATCAATGGAACAGTACCTACAGTCATCGCATTGAAAGATGGTCAGGTGATTTCAAACTGGACTGGAGAGGAGGTCAACATCGACTTGCTGGTAAATCTTTTAGATGGTAACCTGTATCCCAATCGCGAATAAGTACGTTTGTACACTCATGAGAATTTCTGTATCCATCGTTGCATCCATCGTTCTGATAACGGGTTCCATTTCTTGCAAGCGCTGCTATCAGTGTGCGGTTAGAAACAAAAAAGCAGGCGACTCCATTGAATACTATTACAAAGAAGTGTGTGCGACTAAAAAGGACTATAAGGCTTACAAACAGATTTGTGAAGAAGCCTTGGCAGATACATCCGAAGTGACCCAAAGACCTCCGTCTGATTCTCTCTATTGTAATTGCGAACATAACTTAGTACTCGAATAACCATGATGAAGCAAGTTGGAATATTGATCGCCTTAATCGGGAGTTTGGGAATTTCCTCGTGCCAGAAATGCCATAAATGTCAGGCCAAGGATCAGGACGGAGTGGTGCGCTATGAGTATCCCGAAATGTGCGGTTCGAAAAAAGAACTCAGTGCATATGCTGATGAATGTGATACTGAATATGGTGCGTACAACTTCACGTGTGAATGCGGTGAAACAGACCTTTAACACCTTCATCTAATGACTGGTTTGCTTAAGCAAATCCAATTCTTTTCAATTCTCGCCCTATTCGTAGTTGAGGCTTGCACTTCATCTGAGCCAAGCCCTCTTCCCGTTGCATCCTTGCAAGATGCTGTTCCGGTTGAGCCCAAACCTTTCGCAACGGATAGTGAAGAAAAACTGACACACTACTTCGATTCTCTAATGGATCATAAATGGTTCAGCGGAGTTGTGCTTTTTGCGAAGGACAATGCTATTCTTAAATTTTCGAGAGGCGACCGTGAACACGGTGATCAATCCCCCATTGAATTGGATGATCAGTTTCAATTGGCTTCTGTTTCAAAGCCATTTACTGCCTTCGCCACAATTATGTTGGCCGACAGGGGCCGAATCGCTTTAGATGATCCCGTTGCCAAATACATAGATCCATTTCCTTACCCAAATGTGACCATCGAGCATTTGCTCACCCACACCAGTGGGATTGGATACTACGCCTACGTCACCGATAGTCTATGGGGCTACCCGGAACTGTTCATGAACAACAGCGATTTTGAAACAATGATGCAATGCCATGAAGTCCCTGAGTATTTCCGACCCGATGAGGCCTTTGACTATTGCAATACGAATTATGCGCTTTTAGCCAACATCATTGAAAAAGTGAGTGGCGTCTCTTTTCATGATTTCATGCGCGACAGCCTGTTCACCCCTGCAGGCATGTTTGATTCGGAGATCATGAACGTGTTCGAAAGAAATCCATTGGACTATCCCGTGCAGGGTCATTACCCAAGTGGATCACAGAAGCTGCCATTTTACCTCGATGGAGTAGTTGGCGACAAGGGCATGTACAGCAACGTCATGGACCTGTATAAGTTTTACCTGGAAACCCGAAATGGCAAATTAATCTCCGATTCGCTTTGGAGCAAGGCAAGTGCACCCCAAAGGCGTTACGCCCACGACCAATACTATGGCTATGGCTGGAGAATCAGGCCACTGGAAGATGGCGACACGCTGGTTTATCACAACGGCTGGTGGCGAGGATTTCGCACGTATTTCTGGACTTCCAAGCATCACGACAAATGCGCTATCATGCTGACCAACACCACGCGCGGGCCATATTTATCTCAAGAAGAAATTTGGTGGCTTTTTTAGCCAAACTGTTTTATACTTGAATACGTATTTGAACACGTGGCTACTTCGTCCAAACATATTGCTCTGTTTCCGCTGAACATCTTTCTCCTTCCCGGAGAGCAGATGCCGCTGCATATTTTTGAGAAGCGCTACCAGCAATTGTTTGATGAAATGGAAAGCATTGGAATCTCCGTTGCGCTGCCATTCAAGGATGAAAAGTCCGGAAATCAATTTGCCTCCATCTGTGAGTTGGTGCGCATTACGAAGCGCTACAAGAGCGGTGAGCGCGATGTCATCGTGGAATGCAAGTCGCTGCACTGGTTGGAGTCTCAGGAAAGCGTTTTCCCCGGCAAGCTTTATCCCGGAGGAACCATCGGTGATGAAGTCGACTTCGTAAGGTTACTGAGCACCACAACGTATTTGTTGAGCAGTTTGCCGACTACATCGAGTCGCAATATGAGAGCGACCTGAAGAGTCGGCCGATATCAGACGCCATACTTTGATGGATGTAGCGGCCTGCATCAATATGAGCAACGATGACAAAATCCGATTCATTGCTTTGGATTCTGATGAAAAGCGCGAAAAGCAGTTGGGAGCCTACATTGAATACCTCAAGTTTCTTTTCTTCCAGGAAGCGCAGGCGGAGAACGGGATCATTCTGAACTAAATTGATTTCACGGACTTCGCTGCATTGGCGATGGTATCTGCAACTTTTTCAACACTCAATTCCTGAATGGTGTCAATGCAGTTCCTCGAATAACTTGACAATACTTCGTTCGATGTATTTAATGCCATCTGAATACCGGCTGCGAATTCGCTTGTCTCTTCTGTTCGAAACGTCCAACCGTTTTCCATCGGCCTTACAAGCTGCTCGACTGCTTGACTATACATGCTTCCCAATACAGGCAGTCCGCAACTCATCGCCTCGTTGATCACCACACCCCACTCATCAGCCAGCGTGGGCATAAGGTAAATGTCTGCTTCATGATACCTTGCTTTCATTTCCGCGTAGGGAAGACTTCCGATGTGTTTTACAAGCAGGTTTTTGAGTGGGCTCAATCGTTCCAATTGCACCTTCTCGGGTCCGTCACCAACGATGGTTAACTCGGCTCCCGACTCCGGATTGGCATGGGACCATTGAACAAAAGCATCCACCATTTCTTTGATGCCCTTGCGTTTTGTAAGTGTTCCTGAATACAGAAATCTGCGCGGTTGGTGGAATTGGGTTTTAGCCGAACCGATCTCAAAATTACTGGTGTAGGGAACAAAAAACACCGGCTTTTCAATACCGAACGTTTTCACGTAACGCTCACAAGCCACTCCGTTGCACAGGATGGCTTTTGCATGCTTCAAAAGAAACGATCGAAGCTTCAACCGCATGCCGCCCTTGTTGGTTTCGGTGCGGTCAGAGAGGGTGAGCCACAGGATCAGCGGTTTTTGGAATAGTTGGCAATATAGGCTTGCAAGCAAACTACGCATCCCCAGCTCCGAGGAGATCACCACATCGGGATTGAGCCTACGCAATATGGAAATGGTGTTGTAGGGCAGATGAACCTCCGTGGTGTCTTCAAAGCCGGCCTCGTGCGTCCACTTCTTTTTCCATGAAATGGTCTTTTGAGCAACGACATTCAAACCTTCGTGATCCACCGTCCAATCACGATTTTGCTCCATGTTCACCGAAACCAGAATCGTGAATTCCTCAAAGCGCTTCGCAAGCGCCTGATAGAGCGACTTTCGATAGGGAGGGATGAAATTGGTGAGCAGAACGACTTTCATTCAATCGGTTTTGAGCCGGATCAAATGTGTGTATGAAAATTTACTTAAACACAAAAAGAGCTTAAACAACCAAAAAATGAAACGGCCCCCGCTAAGAAACGTAGGGGAGTTTGAAACTCTGCCCTTTCAGTTTAGCACTTAGCCAAGCCAAATATTTTTATAATTATCTTTCTTTTTTCATTATCAAAATTTTGGTTTGGCGGACTTGATTAATAGCTCTGAACCTTCATTTTACCACCGAAACCCCTATGTTTTTTTAGCCATTGTTGTATGCCTGTGCTTTCTTTTTCGGAGCGGAGGCAAAAGACATACTTATTGCCAAGTTTGGGCTCGGGCTGTTGGCTTTTGAGCGACTTGGCAATGTGTATGGCTTTGTAGCGTTGCTACTTTTATTCATTTTCAATTTCTTTTAATTCATCAATAGGAAAGCTAATTGTTGAAAGCTTAGTAATATTTACTTTCGAAGTTCCCTTTTTACGGATGTTATAAATCCAGTAATATAAACCGTCAAACTCTTTGTCAGATTGTTTCACATTAAAGTGTCCGTATTTTTCATAGAACTCTTTAAGTAGATTGAGTTTAGTGTCCCACTCATGTTCCTTCATGTCCCAAATCACACCTAATTCCTCTAAAAAAGCTTCTCTTTCCTCACTCAAATAAGTAATTTCTCCCTTCGTATTTTTTCTCCCTTTTTTATAAACTCGTTGATCATTTAGCCAACGACCTAATTTTTTGTACTTCGGGTCAATTTGGGAAACATTTGTATGTCCGAATTCTTCTTTGTACTTTTTTAATTCAATCAACTTATCAAACCAATCATCATCTCGTGGTGATGCCCCTTTACTGTTAGGCTCCCAAATGAATTTTATTGAATTTAGTTTAGCAATTTTATCAGAGGCTAGTTTGTTTTTACGTTTGGCAACCCTTTGACCTAGAATCCAGTGATAAATACTCGGATTTCCATCACTTTTCTGGTAATTGCTATGACCATTTTTTTTGAAAAAAGTCTCTAACTCTTCAAATTTATTATTCCAAGCATTTGACTTTGGTGCAGTAAATTCGAATTGCAGTAATTTTAACTTTTCAATTTTTTCAGTTTCTAATTCACCTTTTTTGTATAGGAATCTGTTTCTCGTTACGAAGTTTGCAAGAGTTTTATTTTCAAAGCTTCTTGGAACATTACAGTGTCCTTCAGAGATCTTAAAATTCAAAAGAAGTAAGTAGGTTTGTTCCCAACTATCAAATGATGTGCTTTTTGTGTTGGTCTTGGTTGGACGAGAACTAGGGTTTACTTCGAATTCAAACTTTTTACCTTGATAGTTAACATCAAATGAGTAACCAATTTTGTTTAATTTCTCTAACTTCTCATCAGTTAATCGGTTATTCTTATATAGTCTCTTTTGCTCAACCAGCCATTTTTTAAGGTCTTGATATTGAGGTAGGCTTTTAGGAATGAGAAAGGTATTATATTTGGAAAAATAGAAACTTAACTCTTCTAATTTTTCTTCCCAATCAATTAAGTTGTTTTGTGGTTTTCGACCTCTAAAATCTAAATCGAAGGAATATCCTATTTCAGTTAGTTTGGATACTTTGTCTTCATTTAGTTTGCCATTTCTAAATAGTTGTCTTTGATATTGTAACCAAGCTTTAAGTGACTTATATTCCTCCGAATCGGTAGGAATGAGCCATGTTTTAAATTCGTCATAATAGCTTTTTAATACGTTGAGATTATCTAGCCAGACTTCATCAACAGATTGTTTTTCTTCGGAAGACCGACCTATTGAGCTAAGTGTTTTACCTCTGTAACTTTCTTCAAATGGAAAACCAATACCCAATAGTTTGGCTTCTCTATCTGAGGATAAATTATCTTCTCGCCATAGTTTCTTTTGATATTGAATCCATGGAATTAGGTGTGAGTATTCTTCATTTGATTTAGGAATTAGAAATGTGCCGTTCTTCTCAGAGTATTCCTTTAAATCGGCAAGTTTCTGTATCCATTGTTCTTCATTTCTTGGTTTGGAGTTATTTCCTTTACCTTCCGTACACGTATGGGTAAAAGAATATCCTAATTCAAGTAGCCTTTTCTTTTTCTTCTGCCCACAAATCATTCTTTTCTAACTTTTTCTGGTATCGTAGCCATGAAAGCAGGACGATTATCTATATCGGTTGAGGAAATAAAGAATGAACCTGTGTTATTATAAAGTTCTTTTTACTGCTCTCAAATTTTCTTCTCCCATTCTTTGTTCTGTGTATGGCAGAAAATCTGTGCTTGAAGTCTAATCCAATTGATTTAAGTTTTTTTACTTTTTCTGAGTCTAGTGTTTCATTATTAAATAATCGTCTTTGATAAACTAACGTAGTCATAAGACCTCTTCAAATACTATGTTATAGGTAAGAATAAATTTCATTTTCATCTTGAACAATTGTGGAATCAAAGAAACGTCCAGTTTTCTTGTGTACTTCCAGAACGACTTACCGAGTCGAAAGAAAACCACAAAATCTCAAGTCTTTTGCGGCTGATTTAGTTTTGGTTGTTAGGTCTTTTGATTTTTTTCTTGTTTCTATAAACCCAATAATACAATTGTGGTTCTTCTGATTGGACTGGCTTTGAATGACTGTTTTTGTCGAAAAAATCCTTAACTGCCATAGTAGTCTTCCCATCTTGTTTTTCTAACTGAGTTTTTAAATCCAATCGATCTTTTTATTTCTATTTCTTTTGCTAAGGTAAGAACCACTGTATTTAATTGAGCCATTTGGTTGCAGTTCCCCATTATTTATGATTGATATTTATTAGTCCATTTTCCTAGCTTAGGAAAATCCTTTGAGATGGTAGGAACATTGGTATCACCATATTTCTGTTTGTATTCGATTAGCTTTTACAGAATTGGTCGAAAATCTTCACTTTAGCATCCCAACTAAAATCCAATTCATCAAGCAGGTCAATGCGGTCTTGGTTCAATTCATTTTTTCTTCTTTTGCCCTTTTGAGCAAACCACCCATGTTCCTAGAGGCTTGTCCTTTTTATATCTTGCATGGTATGTCAGAAATTCCCATTCTCCTCTCTTGTATGCTTCCAGTTTAACGTAACTATCCCACCAAATGTCATCATAGTCAGTTTCCTCTCTAAATTCTTCACTTTTTCCAATCAAACCAATTGAATCAAGTTTATTCCGTTTTAGCAGATTTAGTTTTTTTGCTCTGTTTCTTCTTCGCTGTTTCGTAAATCCAGTTACATAATTGACGATTCTCCCTTTCGAGAAACCTTCAAGTGTTGAAATTTCTTTTTGAAAATCAACTAGCTGCATGAACATTACTTTGCCAAAAAAATCTCTTGGTTTTTTCAATTATCTCATCAAATAGAACGTTTTGGTAGTTTTTTCAACCTTCTAGTTTAATAATCTTTTCTATTTCATTGTCTTTGAAATCAATAAGTAGTTTAGAAGAATTGTGACTGTTTCCCTTTTATAGATGCTATGTTATTAATCTCTGCTTCCAACCTTTCATCTTGGTCGCACATGGCTCTCACGACTTGAATTAGATAATTGAAAATTGGTTTCTTTTAATTTCATCTTCAAGAGATTTTCTTCAATATGATGAAATATAAATAATAATGTAACCACTTTTTTGCCTTTGGTCTTTTTTCAACGCTCTACCTGGAGTGTTTGTACGTGATATCAATTTTAGAAGTCTTTGATTCACAGAAATAAATTAAATCGATTGTTGGCATCGTCAACGCTTCGTCAAACAGCGTGCATTTGAAACAATTCCTTTTGCACTATTCTTAAATTCATCTAATACCTTTTCTAAAGGTTGTTGATTGTTTTCCACTTACGCTTTTCAAATATTGTCAAAGAATTTGGAATGTCGATTCAGAATTCTTTTGCTAATATAACTTTTGAATGAAAGGTTAAGCCGTGAAAGGCTTTGTATTTAGTCATTACCAATTCTAAAGCAAAATTGTGCGCCAAGTCCTCTGCTGTTATCTGCCCTATAAATTCACGTTCTTCAATATACTTTTTAACTTCCTTGTCTGTAACCCCAATTCCGATAATTTTATAGTCAACTAATATTTTTTTGTGAATGGCTTCCCCAAAACTCATTCTGTAAGCTTCTTCTCCAAAAACAGTAGGATTACTCATATCACATAGTAATTCGTACTCGTCTCCAAGTTTAGTTTTTAAACTTGTTGAAGCAACTTTCGGAGTTGCAGTCATATAAAGCCTTTTTGAAGCTCGTAGTTTGTCATTGTCGTGTACAATTGTAAACGTGTTTTTCTTTGTGCTTCCCGCAGTCCTATGAGCTTCATCACATATAATCAAACCGAATTCAAAATTTGGAATTTGTAAACTTGCTATTGATACAACTTCAATAGATTGATATGTAGAGAAGATTATTTTATCACCCTCTTTTTCCAGAAATGCCCTAACCTTTTTATAATCTGTTGTAACTGGACCTTGAATCTCATAGGAATGCGTAACTGCACTATCATCACCCTTATTAATGTCCTTTTCAGAGCAAACATATAAGGGGCGAAAAGAAGTGTTTTTTTGTCTAGCCCAATCAGTTTTTATTTGTCTTAGTAAGGCTAAAGAGGGAACTAAAACAAGTGTTGTTTTAGGTTTTAACCCTTCTTTTATCCATAAAGCAGTTAGAGTTTTGCCAGCACCACAAGGCAGGATTAATTGTCCTCTACTTTCATTTTTAAAGTGTGTTACAACTTTTTCGATTGCAATTTTTTGATGGTCACGAGGTTTAAATTTCTCAATACTTGGAAGTTGATTTCCTTTTGCTATTGATAGAATGCGGATAAAAGCATTTTCATCTAATTCTAAAAGAGTGTCATTAAGGATTTGTTCATATTTATCTCCAAATGCTTTTGCGACCTTCGTAACATCAGCAACATTTGAAAAGACTATAATTTTTTGGCAATTTGTGCCCAATGCAAATACATTGGCGATTTTGTCTCCCGACCAACTTAGACTTTTGAGTTCATCATTTTTAAATTTGCATTGGACAGCATGATATCCTGAGTCAATATCTTTAAGAAGAATGTCAATTCCATGATCAATAGAGGGTAAGTTTAATTTCTTTCTAATGTTTAGAGGTATTTCTTCATAAAGCCAAACATCTGTGTATAAATCAATTTTTTCTGGGTCGGTTTGGAAATAGTATTTACAGAAGTATTCAAATATTTTTCCTGCTAAAGTCTTTTTGGATGTTGTTTCAGTTTGGGTGGTGTTAAATTGTTCTAACTTGTTTTTTATGTCAGACCACTTAGATACACCATCTAGCAATTCAATTAATATTTGATTTTCTTTAGTCATTCATTAAGTCAAGCGTTGGCTAAAAAATAGCTCTTTTGGTTTTTCAGCGTTTGCCTGTGTGTTGGCAAAAACCAAATGTGCTATTTGTGCGTTGGCTCTTTTTCCGTGCATGGCATAACAATTGTAAATAGGATAGTCACTTTTATTTTTTGTACCGGTCATTTTCTAAAGCCTTTGTATCGCCTTTGGTAGCGCTCAAAATTCAGCTCCTGGAGAAATTTGTTAACTCAGCCAAAATCAAGATTAAAAGCCTCCTTCAATCGAATGCCTTTTTCTAGTCATTTTCCACGGTGCAGCATTCGTTTACAGAGTCGTGTTCGAGAAACAACACGTAGTTGTTTTCGGCAGCATCGTGCATGAACTTTGATTTTTCGTCCAAGGTCAAAAGCGGGCGTGTGTCGTAACCCATCACATAGGCCAAGGGAATGTGTCCGGTGCTGGGAAGTAAGTCGGCCATGAACACGATCGTTTGTCCATTGTGCTTGATGTGTGGAATCATCTGCGCATCGGTGTGGCCATGAGCAAACAGAACATCAATGTTTCGGAACACGTCCTTGGCGTAAGTCTGGCTGTGGTCAATGAATTTCAGTTGTCCACTTTCTTGAATAGGAAGGATATTCTCTTTCAGAAACGAAGCCTTTTCACGAGCATTCGGCTCAGTGGCCCACTTCCAGTGTTGTTCGTTGCTCCAAAACGTGGCGTTTTTGAAGGCCGGTCGGAAGGCGTCTTTGGAGCTATCATATTCTATCGCGCCACCACAGTGATCGAAGTGTAAGTGCGTTAAAAACACATCGGTGATGTCATCGCGGTGAAAGCCTTTGGCGGCCAATGATTTGTCTAAGCTATCATCTCCGTGTAGGTAGTAGTGACTGAAAAACTTCTCGCTTTGCTTGTTGCCTATTCCTGCATCAATCAGCATCAGCCGATCGCCATCTTCGATCAGGAGCGAGCGCATGGCCCAGCTGCAAAGGTTGTTGTCATCGGCAGGGTTGGTGCGCGACCAAAGCGACTTCGGGACTACTCCAAACATGGCTCCGCCATCCAACTTGAAATATCCGGTATTGATTACGTGTAAGTTCAAAATCGTGGTTTTTGACAAAGAAAGGCGCAATTCCCAAATTCCCCAAAGCGATTTGGCATCTCGGCTTTACCTGTTCATCTTTGGCGGAAATCCACAAGGATAAATTTCATGTCGAAGACGAAAAGCGAAGATGTGCAGGTTGGCGTACGCCACCTCACGATAGAGGATTACAAGGATCTAAAGGAGGCTATGATCGAAGCCTA
Source organism: Flavobacteriales bacterium (assembly GCA_041391765.1). Taxonomy (GTDB): domain Bacteria; phylum Bacteroidota; class Bacteroidia; order Flavobacteriales_G; family Salibacteraceae; genus SHAN690. The sequence goes on from JAWKNJ010000026.1 coordinate 50,506, forward strand.
CAGCGGTAGCCGAATGAGCTACTGGAGCGAGGCCAGCATCGAATCATTGTTGCGAGTTTTTCCAGAAGGGCAGCTGTGTGTTGAAATGAATGGAAAGGTTGTTGGCGGGGCGCTTTCACTGATTATTGATTATTCTCAGTTTGGAGATGAGCATACCTACAAGGAAATTACAGGGAATTACTCTTTTAGCACATTTGATCCTGACGGTGATGTGCTCTACGGTATTGACGTTTTTGTGCATCCGGAATACCGTGGCTTGCGCTTGGCGCGCAGACTATATGACGCACGGAAAGAGCTGTGCGAAAATTTGAATTTGAGAGCCATTATTGCCGGTGGTCGAATTTCAGGATATAGTAAGTACTCAACTCAGATGTCGCCAAAGGAATACATCGAAAAGGTGGCTGTCAATGAAATATATGATCCGATTCTCAGTTTTCAGCAGGCAAATAACTTCCACGTAAAGCGAATTCTGAGTAATTATCTTGAGGGAGATATTCAGTCCAAGGAATTCGCCACCCTGATTGAGTGGAACAATATCTACTATGATGAAAAACAGCACTTAATCAATCGTAAGAAGTCCGTGGTAAGATTAGGATTGGTGCAATGGCAAATGAGGCCCACACCGAACCTGGATGCGATGAAGGAGCAGATCGAGTTTTTCGTGGATGCGGTGGCTGGCTATAATTCCGATTTCGTCCTCTTTCCGGAGCTGTTCAACGCGCCACTGCTAGCGCCCTACAACGACCTGCCTCCATCCAAGGCAATGCGAAAGCTGGCAGTGCATACAGAACCGCTGTTTGAATACTTCAAGGAATTAGCGGTTTCTTATAATGTCAACATCATCACCGGCAGTTATCCCATGCTCGATGAAGAAAAGCTTTACAACGTGAGTCACTTGTGCAGGCGCGATGGTTCCTCAGAAGAGTATCGCAAGATTCATATTACACCAAGTGAAATCAGCGCTTGGGGAATTTCCGGAGGTAATGAATTAGGTGTTTTCGATACGGATTGCGGCAAGGTGGGCGTGGTAATTTGCTACGATGTTGAATTTCCAGAATTGGCGAGAATTTACGCTGAGAAGGGCGTTCAGATTCTGTTCGTTCCATTTTTGACGGACACGCAAAACGGGTATCATAGGGTGAAGCGCTGCGCTCAAGCGCGAGCCATCGAAAATGAATGCTACGTAGCCATAGCAGGATGTGTGGGAAACCTTCCAAAGGTGAATAACATGGATATTCAATATGCACAGTCGGCTGTGTTCACTCCTTCTGATTTCGCCTTTCCCGAAAATGCGATCAAGGCACAGGCCACTCCAAACACAGAAATGACAATCATCGTAGATGTGGATTTGGACTTGCTTAAAGAACTGAATACCAAGGGAAGTGTACGCAACCTTCGCGATCGAAGACTCGACTTGTATGGTGTCCAATTAAAAAATCTTGAAAATCCTTAGCGGATATTTAAAACCCTTTGCCTTTACTTTGTCCGCAGCAATTAATACTTAATAATGTCAGCCGGAAAACCGCGAATCGCAAAAGACTATGACAAGCTCACTGAGGAGCTTGTGAATCAGATCAAGTTGGAGTACCCTTTTGGTTTTGAAGACAATCTCATCTCCTATACAGATGCGAAGGGTAACAAAGTATCTGCACTGCCATTTGAAGCAGAAGATGCTTATTACTTGATCAGAATGACCAAATTGGAAGCTCAGCGTATCATCGAGGAAGATGAAGACTATGATGATTCCGGAAACCTACGTGAAGATTTTGCTGACGAAATCGAAGGCGATAGCGCTGAAGAAGAGGAAGAAGAAGATTCGTACGATCAACCCGATGCAGATGGCGGGGATGATGACGAAGACTAGTTGAAAATCAAATCATGAAGCGATCAGAACGTTGTACGTTTGCGATCGCTTTTTTTATGTCATAAATCGAGATTCAAAGCTTCAGACTTAAGTCTTTTATCGTAATTCTACTGTCTTAGATCTTTTGTCTAGTGTCTTGAGTCTATTAATCTTTTGTCTAAAATTCTTGAATCTACTATGAAACCTATTTCATCCTTTATTGAAAAGCACTTCTTACACTTCAATGCAGCAGCATTGGTGGATGCATCAAAAGCTTATAAAGAACATTTGGACAAAGGCGGGAAAATGATGATCACGCTTGCCGGTGCTATGAGCACGGGTGAGTTGGGAATCATTTTGGCCGAAATGATTCGTCAGGACAAAGTGCAGATTATCAGTTGCACCGGAGCCAACCTGGAAGAAGACTTGATGAACTTGGTAGCGCATTCACACTACAAGCGTGTTCCAAACTACCGTGACTTGAGTCCGCAGGAAGAGTGGGATTTGTTGGAAGACGGATTCAACCGAGTTACCGACACGTGCATTCCGGAAGAGGAAGCGTTCCGAAGGTTGCAGAAACACATTTTCAAGTTGTGGAAAGATGCCGAGGACAAAGGCGAGCGATACTTCCCACACGAGTACATGTACCAGATGCTGAAAAGCGGTGTATTGGAACAATACTACGAGATTGATCCAAAAAACAGTTGGATGCTGGCCGCTGCTGAAAAGAACATTCCGATCGTTGTGCCGGGCTGGGAAGACAGCACGATGGGCAACATATTCGCTTCGTATTGCATCAAAAACGAGCTGAAGGCTTCGACCATGAAGTCAGGAATTGAGTACATGACCTATTTGGCTGACTGGTATCGCAAGAACAGCGGTGGCCACGGAGTTGGATTCTTCCAAATTGGCGGAGGAATCGCGGGCGACTTCCCGATTTGTGTGGTTCCGATGATGTATCAGGATTTGGAATGGACAGACGTTCCTTTCTGGAGCTATTTCTGCCAGATTTCAGATAGCACTACAAGCTATGGTTCTTACAGCGGAGCGGTTCCTAACGAGAAAATCACCTGGGGTAAGCTAGACATTCATACACCCAAGTTCATTGTAGAATCGGATGCGACCATCGTAGCTCCTCTCATGTTCGCTTACATTTTGGACATGTAATGGCCGGAAAGAAAACCGTCATCATTGGTGCCAGCGACAATCCTTCGCGTTACAGCAACATTGCGGCAAACATGCTTACCGAATATGGCCATGAAATCGTACCGCTTGGGAAACGCGCTGGACAAACGGCCGGAAAAGACATCATCACCAACTGGCCAGATCACGTAGATGATTTGGACACGGTAACGATGTATGTTGGTCCACAAAACCAGCCTGATTTATATCCATACATCCTTGGTTTAAAACCCAAGCGCATCATTTTCAATCCCGGAACCGAAAATCCTGAGTTAAGCGGATTAGCCGCAATTCAAGGGATAGAAACCGAGGAAGCGTGTACGTTGGTGTTGCTTAGGACAGGTCAGTATTAAGAAATTAAACCGCAAACTCAATCTCAAATTCAAAGCGCCTTGAATTTGATTTTGAGCTTGAATTTGCAATTCCCTATATAATCGGAAGATTGGAAATAAACTGCCGCTTTGCCTTGTCTTTGAAAAGCCATACGCGAAGGGCTAGTTCATGGGATCCGCTGGAGCCTTGGGCAATTCTATTTGCGTACCTACTGTAGGAGTAAGAGAGGCGAAGACGCTTCATGTACTCATATCCAATCGCAACGGATAGTTCGGAATCAGTTCCAAAACTTGCTCCCAAGTATGCCCATCGGTATTGTGCATTGAAAGAGCCAAAAAATTCTCTATATCCCTCATAATCAAATAAGCTCACAGTTGGGAGTAATATAAATTTCGAAATTTGGAACGACCTTCCAAGAAGTGCACTGTATCTTGCATTTGGGAAAAACAAGTAGTTCGAAATATCATAACCAACTGGAAGTCGCGCGTGGACTGCACCAAAAAATTTGTTCGAAACAAAGCCTATTCCCGTGCTCATCGTCAGCTGACTCAAAAAGCCTCCAGATGTCGGCCCCCAAATGCTATAATTACCAAATCCATAATTGCCACGGCTTAAAGTTAGGCTAGGCATAAGGGTGATTTTTTTACTCAGTTGGAGTTTGGGTGAGATACTGATGTCAATTTGCTCTTTTCTCCAGGAACCAAAGCGCTGATGATATGCACTAAAGCCTATACCTGATCGAATTTTATGTACATAACCATCCGCAGATATATATGCTCCTTGTGGCGCTTCATCAATTCCAAGCCATTGTTGTCCAACTATTGAATTAACCTGTAAACCACCATGCCAGCCTGAAAATTCTGGAAATGATTTGTTCAGCGAAGAATACTGTTGGTCAAAGAAGGCTTGACAGTATGTTGTTGCTGAGATCAAAGTCAAGGCAATAGAAAGAATAATTCTAATCTGACAGATACTAGAGGCTTGCATGGTGAAGAAGTTGGTAAACTAAATTACGCAAACTTTAGATGAGCGTTGGGTGCTAACGTATTTCAGGGCTGATATTCAAAAGCTCCCAAATCAGGCTTGCCATCAGCCCGGAGAACCCCTTGCAGATCGGCACTCACATCAAACAGAAGTGTTTCAAGCGCAGCTCCTTTATCAATGGCGGCTGAGCCTTCGGCAAGGGAATAGTCACCTTCAGCAACGGCTGTGAATAGATTGGCAGTAGGATTCTTTACGATGCTCACAAAGTGTACATTGTCCACGTTTTCAGTATCCAGCTTCATGATGGTATGATCAAACACATAGTTGAACAATGCTCCTTTTTCCATTTCTCGTTGTAGCTCTGAATCCTGGGTACCATGAACAATAGAGTTGCCAAAAAAGGCATTCAAGTCGCGCTTGAATACTTGACCGCTCGAGCTTTCACTGAAATTGCTGAGCAACACCACCGGCTTGCTCCGCGGGTTCTCGTTCCAGTAGTTAGCGAAGGTGCATTGCTCAAATCGGTAGTCTCCGCCAAGCACCAAGGCAACGGTGTGATCTCCACAATTGGCAACGATTGTGTTTGAGGCTTCAATCTTAGCATCAATCCCAATCAGCCCGATGTAGCTCATGTTTAGGATTTGAGTATTGTGGAGTTTCAAATTCGGTCGGGTAGTGACGCTCGGGTCAAGTGTATACCCTACGCTCAGTCCAATACCGCCATTCTTGATAATGGCATTGGTTACCAGATTGTCTTTGCTGGTCTGTGTAAATACGATTTGACCCCATTGACCCGGCTTTTCTTTGAAGTAGTCTTCCAATCGATCGCCTTGAATGATCACAGGATCTTCGATTGTGCCTCGAATCTTGAGAGAGGCCTCATGACCCACAACCATTCCGCTATTGGCATGAAAATGAATCCGAGCTCCTTCCGGTATGATCAGCGTGGTCATAGAATCGACCAGGGAGTATCCGTAAAATACATTGGGTTTGTCGGTTCTCAATGCAACCGAATCACCCGGAAATCTGAATGCAAAGGAGGGCCAGAAATAGGCGTCTTGTCCCCAAGCCACCAAGTCTACGTCCTGTACATTGCCGTTGAGTTCAGTAAGCAATTGCTCTTCCAGAACCATGGGTGTGTTGCCGCCATTAGGATCCACGGTCACTTCAATGAAAACGAAAATGCTATCGTTGGCTTCAATGCGAACGTCCTTCACTTCCTTGCCCTTCAGCCCGTCCACGTTGAGTTTGAAGTTTGAGCCTTGTCCGTTTTTGAGCCAAACGCGGCCGATCTCTATCGGTTGATCGTGGCGGTTATAGATTTTCACGCGCTCGGTGAGCGAACCCACGGTGGTGAATACAGTGTCAAAAAAAACGGTGTCGGTTGAAAATTCGAGTTTTGCGCTGGAGTCTTCAAGCAACTTGTCTTTTCGACACGAGGCAAGAAGAAGTATTAGTATTCCGAAAGCAAGGAGAGAAACGCGCATTCCTGCAAAGAAACCTTGTTTTGATGAAAATATTATCACTGATTGGTTAGCTAGGATGAAAATTGAATTTGATTTCTGATGGGTAATTGTTATTGTTGAATCTCAAAACTTAGTAAAATGCACACACACACACATATACAGGAAAGGCCAAGGTTTTGGTCTAGCCTAATTATCCTATTCCTCCTTTCAACAAATTCCATTTTTGGAACTCCTACCCAAACTGATTCGATCGGAGAAAAGCCATCTTTTATTATCGGGTATCCAGATCAAATGAATGGATATTTAGTTTTTGATCCGAGTCAGGCAAGTGATGTTGAGACTTGGGTCTGTTCTGTAAAACGATTAGTTTATAATACTGCGGATTCAAGTGTCTTTGACACAATAGTTGCGACCTACAGCTCAACAAATGACTATCTGCTTCTTCCTAAGTTAATAACCGAATCGAATGTCGGTTTGTATTTGTTGGATGTAGCTGGTTATGATAGTGATAACGACATTGTAGTGTTCGCGCACAATATACTTCCATTTAAAGAAGATCCATTTAAAATTGGAACGCTGATGTATGGCGTTGAGGCAGAACTCGCATGTAAATCTACTTGTAATGGGACTACATATTCGGGTTATCTTTTTCCATACGCATGGGATATTTGCCTTTGGGAGATGAAATCTTTCGGTACATCATTAGGGACGTACATGCATATGAGGGCTGGTACGTATACAACCTCAAATGGAGAATCCGCGAATTATTGGGCATATTATGACGCAAGTAATTGGTCAACATGGTGTAATCAGCCGTCAATATGCACATACCCAAAACCCGGAGAAATCGAACCTCTGTCGTCATCTTCTGGAACATATTACGACCCAGGAGGTAATTTAATTACTGGCCCTGTGGTCGCAGTTCGCAAAAATGCCGGGCCCTGGGCTCAGGGCGGAGGTTTGAGAGCTCCGACACTTAATCCTGCATTACCATTTCAGAATTCACTCTTCGCATTCACGTCCGGTTCTTTCTGCGGAAGCCCACAGTCGTCTTATATTACACAAATGAATAATTACGGTGATTTCAACCCAAGCACTGGAGTTACGATACCTTCAGTTGTTTGCCACCCAACTCAAGGTGGTGGAGGGTCTGCATATGGAGGGACACATTCTTGGACATTGGATTGGCTCAATTACAGGCAAAACAGGTTAATGACTCTTGATGATTCAATTTGGATAATTATACACCATGATACAAACAATCCTTGGGATACTATGGGCGGTCAAATTCCTCCAATAAGCAATATATGGACACTTTTATCTGAAATTGAAAGGGAAGCTGAAATTAATATTGACGGGCAGGAAGACCCCGATGACATTGTTGGGCCATTTGGGGTAGGCGAAAGTCTGACCGAATTTATAACAGGATTTTATGTTACAGATTTTTTTGATCCCGAAACTCGCGTTGAGTTTATTCCAGATGAATGGTTTGATCAAAACGGCAACTTTGTTGATGGACCAAATGGCTCATTGCCTGATGGCTTCTACATATTTACGGTTGCCTATACTAACGGTGAAATACTGTATAAAGTTGTTGAGGTGGATGATGATATTGATTACTCTTATGATAAAAGCAATTTGATAACGCCATCTGTTAATCCAGCGCCACTGGAAAGGAATGAGTATATCAATTTTGAATTTATTTCGGCTATTACGGATGATGTAGAATATGAATTAGTGGATTTATATGGTACCGAATATTTAACTCACACCTTTTCTATAAACGCAGGAAACAGTACAGATCAATTGACGGTGCCTTCAGGAATTGGTACTGGTATAGTATTTCATCGGTTTATATTTTCAGATGAATCCGTTGTAGTAATTCAAAGTTCGGTAGAATAGCATGTATAAGTTCATTTGTTCTTCGTTAATTCTATGCATTTGTGCAGTGCAAATGCATGCTCAATCTGTATATGGATTCTATCTTGATACGAATGCTAGCAGGCCTGCTTTAGTCGAGATAGACTTAACAAATGGTAATCTTAGTGTTTTATCGGTGGTTGATTCAGTGGCAATACCCACCCTGTTTAGTAGCGGCTTTGCAATAGATAATTTTAATCACAGGGCTATATTCTTTGGTTATGACTCTGATAACCTTTATCGATTGTACTCAATTTCATTGCAGGATGGGCATGTAATATCAGCACCAACTTTGGATGATGGGGGCTGGGGTGGTCTAACCTTTAATCCAAACGACAGTGTCGTATATGTCATGCATGGATATTATGATGAAAATGGTACTGATCTCTATTCGATTAACGCAGTTAATGGTGACTATACTATTATTTATCATACCGACTATATCGCAGCGAATGTTTCTAGCGCGATAAACACTCAGGAAGGCAAATTCATAACTCAGGCAAGTGAGTATTTTACGGGAACTCCGGATGGTAAAGTGTATTCAATAAATGTTGATCTCGAAAACACATCGCAAAGTGCCGTTGTTGAATGTGATTATGTTTCACCTGAATTTATCTTGGATATTCGATATCATCCCAAAAAGGATAGGTTTTATGCGCTCAAACGTGATTCAGATTATACGGTTGACTTGGTTTCATTTGATCCTTCGTCAGGACAGTCAGATTTAATCGCTGATCTTAGTGGTTATAATTTGGCCAATAGTGGTGGAGGGCTGTTGTTTGACAAAGGATACTATGTATTTGCGGGAACCTATTCAGGTGATATTGTTCAACGCATTTTTAGTGTCGACATCGAAACGGGTGAGATTGTTAATGAACCAGCTTTGAATATGCAAGTTCAGGTTCGAACCATAGGTATTGATCAATCATTCGTTAATGGGGTGTCTGAAAAAAGTGATGAAGTGGCGTCCTTCAATGTTTTTCCCAACCCAACCAGTGAATGGATCAATTTTAATATGAAAGCTGGGACAACATATGAGGTTTTTGATGCATTTGGCCAGTTAATATTGATTGGGCAGGAGCAAGGGAATGGAACCGTATCTCTAGATGTGCGGGGGCTTGATAATGGTGTTTATTACATACGTATGATTGGAATTGGTGTTTCGTCATTTGTAGTGTCTAAGTAAAATATGATCTGTTATGTGCTTTCTTTGAAAAGCTTTCTATATTTGCCGCCCCAAATAAAGGTGGTATGAAAAAGGACACGCATCCAGAAAGTTACAGAGTAGTTGTTTTCAAGGACATGAGCAATGGTTACAGCTTTTTAAGCCGTTCATGTGCTGAATCTAAGGAAACAGTGGAGTGGGAAGATGGTAATGAGTATCCATTGGTGAAGCTTGAAATCTCTCATCAGTCGCATCCATTCTACACTGGAAAACTTCAGTTGGTTGACACAGCAGGTCGCGTAGACAAGTTCCGCAACCGTTATGCTCGTCACACAAAGAGTCAAGAAAACGCGGATAATTAATTCTGCATTCACGATACAAAAGAGCCTTCTCATTTGAGAGGGCTTTTTTATTTCCAGCAATTCATTCAATTACATTTGAACGCAATCATGGCTGAACTCAATATCATTCTTTGCGATCACGCTGAACGTGACCATTTGTTGCCGCTAACATACACTCGTCCGGTTGGCAAATTGAGGATCGGAATTTGGACCATTGAAGAGAAGTGGAACCGGCTAGCATCTGCTAATATTTCGTTTTTGACGCAGGAGTACTTAAGCAAGGTTTTTCCTGCGAACTATTCGGGTGATAACTTGTTCGTTAATGGAGCCTTCATTCCAACTTCTGAAATGATAGATGAGGTTATAAACCTGCCTCTGAACACATCGCTTTGGAGCAATGGAAAGTGGATTGCCACGAGGTCGGCCGAGCCTAAACTCTTTACCGAACTCGGCAATAAGGTCGAAGCGAAATCCGAAATGCGCGTTATTGATCGAAATTGGAAAATCTTTCAGTGGAACGGATGGGCCATGGATCATGACTTTGCATGGTTGAAGTCAAATAAAACGAGTCTTGACATTCCTTCAGGTGTGACGTTGATCGGAGATCAAATATTCTTGGATCAAGGTGCGGTGATTCAACCTTCTGCCGTGATCAACGCAACATCTGGCCCCATTTACCTCGGACCTGATTCTGAAATCATGGAAGGTTCCTTGGTGCGCGGTGGTCTTGCTTTATTGGACCATGCTCAGCTTAAGATGGGTGCCAAAATTTACGGTCCAACTACCATTGGTCCACATTCAAAGGTTGGTGGTGAGGTGAATAATGCAGTTATCATTGGTTATTCAAATAAAGGTCACGATGGGTTCATTGGTAATACCGTAATCGGAGAATGGTGCAACCTTGGTGCAGACACGAATACTTCCAATCTAAAGAACAATTACGCAGACGTCAAGATTCACAATTACGCGTTGAATCGGAGTGAGTCCACCGGAGGACAATTTTGTGGATTAACCATGGGTGATCACAGCAAAAGCGGCATCAATACAATGTTCAACACAGGGACTGTTTGTGGAGTGTTTGCAAACGTTTTTGGCTCAGGTTTTCCTCATCGTAGAATTCCTGATTTTGGCTGGGGTGGAGCAGAAGGGTTTAAGAATTTCCGTTTAAACGAAGCACTCGAGGTGGCAGAGCGAGTGATGGAGCGCAGAAGTATTGAACTCACCGAAGACTGGATTGAGGTTTATACGCACTTGTATCACACACTGACGCAGCCTGCGACCTGAATCGGACAAAAGTGCAGCTTTGGGTCATTGGCATAGGCCTTGACAATTGATGATCCGTCTGTAAGATACACACCATCGCGCAGATAAATGTATAACACACTGATTTGCAATGAAAGAGGACGATTTGAGACTTGGAATTTTGGGGTTGAGCGGGGTGATTGATGAAGGCACAGAGTTCATTCCACTGATGAGTTCAGAGGATGAGGCAAAGATGAACAAGGAGGAAATTCCAGAAAGTCTGCCAATATTGCCTGTCCGAAACACTGTATTGTTTCCCGGAGTTGTTATTCCAATTACGGTTGGACGAGACAAGTCCATCAATCTGGTTAAAGAAGCTTATAAAGGAGATCGAATCATAGGCGTTGTAGCCCAACAACATCAGCAAGAGGAAGAGCCAACGCCTGAGGATATGTTTCGCGTTGGAACGGTAGCCCGCATCATCAAAATGCTGAAAATGCCGGATGGATCTTCAACCATCATCATTCAAGGAACACGAAGAATCAAGGTGCTTGACTACGTTCAAGAGGAACCTTATTTCAAGGCTCGTGTAGAGGCTTATGCTATTGACGACTCCAATTCAAAGAAGAAGAATTTCAAGGCGATGGTCGCCTCAATAAAGGACTTGGCGCTTCAGATCATCAACGAGTCACCAAACATTCCAACTGAAGCTACGATAGCCATTAAGAATATCGAGAGCGCGAGTTTTTTGATCAACTTCATTTCTTCCAATATGCAAAGCCCCGTAAAAGAAAAACAGGCGCTATTGGAAATTGAATCCATTGAGGAGCGGGCGGACAAGTTGCTCACTCACTTGACAAAGGAGCTTCAGATGTTGGAGATCAAAAATGACATCCAGAGTAAAGTCAGGAGCGACATCGATCGTCAACAACGCGAATACTTCTTGAGTCAGCAAATGAAGACGATCCAGGAAGAGTTGGGCGGCAATCCGATGGAACAGGAAATTCAGGAATTGCGGGATCGTGCTAAGAAAAAGAAATGGAACGATAAGATTGCCAAAGCATTCCATAAAGAGTTGGCGAAACTTGAGAGAATGAATCCAAGTGGAATGGAATACTCCGTTCAGTTGAATTACTTGGACACTCTTCTGGACTTACCTTGGAATGAGTACACCAAGGACAAGTTTGATCTGAAGCGGGCTCAGAGAATTTTGGATCGTGATCACTACGGACTCACTAAAATCAAGGACAGAATTATCGAGCATTTGGCTGTACTTAAGCTCAAAGGCGACATGCGTTCTCCGATTCTCTGCTTTGACGGACCTCCGGGAGTTGGCAAAACAAGCTTGGGAAAGAGCATTGCGGAGGCATTGGGTCGTAAATACGTGCGAATGTCATTGGGTGGATTGCGCGATGAGGCTGAAATTAGAGGGCACCGCAAAACATACATTGGAGCTATGCCCGGCCGAGTGATTCAGAATTTGAAGAAGATTGGAAGTGCCAACCCGGTATTTGTATTGGACGAATTAGACAAGGTTGGTCGTGATGGTCATGGAGACCCGTCATCTGCCTTGCTCGAAGTGCTTGATCCGGAGCAGAATGAGTCGTTTTACGATAACTTTTTGGAACAGGAATTTGACTTGAGTAAAACCTTGTTTATTGCCACGACCAATAATATAGGAGCTGTGCATCCTGCGCTTCGTGATCGATTGGAGATCATCCGTTTGAGCGGCTACACAGTAGAGGAGAAGATCAATATTGCTATAAAGCACTTGGTGCCAAAGCAGTTGAAGGAACATGGGATGAAAGGAGGTGAGGTTAAGTTAAATAAAAAGGTTCTTCAATTTGTGATTGAAGCCTACACCCGTGAAAGTGGTGTTCGACAGTTGGAAAAGCGCATTGCCGGAATTATCAGAAACAAGGCTCGACAATTTGCCACTGATGAAAAGGAATATGATTCTGAAGTAACAGTAGACCAACTCGAATCAATCCTTGGCCCTGGTCATCCGCGTGAAACGGAATCGAAGCACGAGGTGCCTGGAGTTGCCAATGGACTGGCTTGGACGGCTGTTGGTGGAGAGGTGCTTCACATTGAAACGAGCATTACAAAAGGGAAAGGCAAGCTTACCCTCACGGGAAATCTTGGTGATGTGATGAAGGAGTCGGCAGTAATCGCGCTTGAATACCTTAAGGCCCATGCGGAACTATTGGATATGGATCAGGAGGTATTCAATAATTACAACGTGCACATACACGTTCCTGAAGGGGCCACTCCAAAAGACGGTCCTTCGGCCGGGATAACCATTCTAAGTGCCCTGGCTTCCGTGTTTACACAGCGCAAATTCAAGAATAAGGTTGCTATGACCGGAGAGATTACGTTGCGTGGAAAGGTCCTACCTGTTGGTGGAATCAAGGAGAAGATATTGGCAGCAAAACGTGCCGGACTCACCGAAATCATTTTGAGTGATCAGAATGAAAAAGACATCAAAGACATTGAAGAGCATTATCTGAAAGGTGTAAAGTTTCATTACGTAAGCCGAATGATCGATGTGATCGATCTTGCATTAGATGCAGGAAAAGTGAAGAATGCCTTGAAAGTAGCTTAAAGGACGGGGACGTATTTCAGTATTATTTCCCGGAGGTCTTCCGATTGAAATGGTTTTTCAATAAAGTCGTTCATTCCAGCAGCTGAAGCTTCATTTCTATTTTCCTGCAGCACAGCCGCGGTTAGAGCAATAATGGGAACATCTTGGTTTTTCTCCCTCATTTTTCGGCTGGCCTCCAACCCGTCCATGATCGGCATTTGGAGATCGAGAAAAATAATGTCATAGTCGTGTTGTTCGAATGCCTCCAAGGCCAAAGCACCATCGCTTACAATTGTGGGTTCAATGTTCCACTTTTTTAGCATTTTAACCAATACGAATCGGTTGACCGAATTGTCCTCTGCGGCAAGAATTCGAACTTTTGAAAGATTGGAATCGTTAGAACCTGCTGTTTCCAAGATGCTAAATTTGTTATAGGGTCGTTTGAACGTTCCAAAGTAATGGAAATCAGAACGTGAATCAAAGATGAATAATAACAGTCCTGCAAAATAAATCCGCGAATCATACGTATGAGGCATGGGATTAAATTTGCCTTAGTGAAATTCACCCTTTCCATTGTATTAGTCTGTTTCCTTGGCTCCTTTCAGGTTTTTGCTCAAAAGGCCAATAACGGAACTTTTGCGATAAGCAAGGTTGCCGTATCTCCATTGTCAGCCTCGCTGGGTGGTTCCCAAATAGCTTCTTTCGCGGGTGATGTAAATCAATTGGTCGTTAACCCTGCGTTGTTGGATAGCAGCGTGAGTCAGCAGCTTAGCTTGGGTTATCTGAATTATTTAGCCGACATCAATCAGGCGACAGTAAGTTACGCACAAATCATTGACTCTGTCGGACTTGTTTCGGGTTATTTTAGGTACTTCGATTATGGCGTGTTCACTGAGCGCGATGAGGTCGGAAATCAATTGGGTCAGTTTAAGATTGCTGATTATGAAGTCGGATTTTCGTTTACCAGACCATACTCTGATCGGATTTCATATGGTGTAACTTTAAAACAGTATTTCTCCGGTTCCTATCAATACTTTGCCTATGGAGTGGCTGCAGATGCAGGGGCCTATTATCATAGTCAGGACAATGGATTTACAGCGGGATTAACATTGGATGACATTGGAGCAAAACTCGTGGATTATGCGGATGATGGAATATCTGCCATGTCTCCGAGTTTGAATGTTGGCATCACCAAAAAGTTCAGCAAGGCGCCACTTCGCTTTGGATTCCAATACAACAACCTTCAGAAGTGGGATTTGGCAGAGAATGACGCTGATCGAGTAAGCATATTAGAAACTGACCCGCTCACTGGAGAGGTATCCAGGAAAAAGCTGACTTTAGATAATTTGGCGCGACACCTTTGTGTATCCGCTACGATCTTGCCTACAGATAATTTCAACCTGATGATCGGCTATAACTTTCGAAGAAGATTAGAGCTTTCCATAGGTGAACGGGCTGGCATGGTGGGCTTTTCATTTGGAGCTATGGTGAAGATCAAACGCTTTACGATTCAATATGGACTGTCAAGTTATCATTTGAATGGTACATCCAATCAGATAGCGCTCACTACGAATATTAATCAATGGTATAGGAAAACAACCGTGAAATGAGACCAATCAACATTGCTATAGATGGATATGCGGGTTGCGGAAAAAGCACCTTAGCAAGAGAGTTGGCTGCAGCGCTTGATTATATATTCATTGATACAGGAGCATTATATCGCGCGATTACTTTTTTGACAATTTCTCAGGAGGGAGGGAATTTGGAACAAAATGCATCCAAGGCTATCGCTGGGAAACCAGAGTTAGCTTTCGACTCTGAGAACAATCATATCTTGATCAATGGGACTGATTGCGAATCCCAAATACGGGATATGAAGGTGGTTGCTCAGGTGAGCGAGGTAGCAGCGATTCCTGCCGTTCGTAATTACTTGAAGGGTGTGCAAAAAGCATTGGTAGAGAAAAAAGGAGTGGTGATGGAAGGGCGCGACATAGGAACCGTCATCATGCCTGATGCAGAATTGAAGCTGTTCATTACAGCTTCCATCGAAGCTAGGTTGCACAGGCGCTTGAATCAGCTGAAGCAAGAAGGAAAACCAAGCACTGAACAAGAGGTGAAAGAAAACTTGCTGCATCGCGATCATATAGATGCGAATAGGGAGGTGGCTCCTTTAGCAAAGGCAAGCGATGCCATTACGATTGACACTACTGAGCTGAGTAGAGAAGAACAGTTAAAGTTTACCGTGGCAATTGCGAAGCCATTGATTGAACCAAATCGCTTGCTTCCGCATGTATTATAGACTCAATTGAGTCAGAACATCTTCCTTATTACGGGCGGAGTTTTTAAGCTCAAGAATCGCGTCCATCACCCCTTCCACAACACTATCAGGGCACGATGCTCCGCTGGTAATGACAATGTCCAAGGTCTCTTTTTCGGGTAGGAACGAATTCGAAATCAAATGTTCTTTTTTGTGGTAATCAAAATGATGTATTGTGTTTTTATCCTTGATTTCGGATGCGCCATTGATGAAATATGTCTTGAACTTCGAGTCCAAAAGGTCCTTAATATGGCTTGTGTTGGAACTATTATAACCGCCTACAACGATGGCCAAATCTGCTTTAATATTCAACAGTTCATAGGTAGATTGCTGGTTATCATTCGTGGCATAGCATAGCGTGTCGCGCGTATCCGCAAAGTGAGCTCCAATCGAATCAGCTCCATACTTCTCGACCATCACTTGCTTAAAGTATTCTGCAATTTCATGAGTTTCGCTCGCCAGCATAGTGGTTTGGTTTATCACACCAACGCGCTTCAAATCCCTCTCAGGATCAAATCCTTCAGAGCATCTTGAGTTAAAGTTTTGGAAGAAATCTTCGGTTGGACGTTTTCCCAATATGATGTCACCGATAATCCGTGCTTCTTCTATATCTCGAATAACCATCGATGGCGATTCGGCCTTGCTGTGTGAGAACGTGGCACGGGTTTCTTCGTGAGCAAACTTGCCGTGAATGATAATGCTATAGTCGCCTGTTCCCAACTTGTTGGCCATTTTCCACACCTTTTCTACAAAAGGGCAGGTGGTGTTGTATTGCTCGGTTTGAATGCCCTTGTTGCGCAGCATTTCTTCCATTTCCAATGTGGTTCCGAAGGCAGGAATGATCACAATGTCTTCACTTCTCACTTCATCCCAAGGTGTGATAGTATTTCCTTCGGTGTCTTGAATAAATCCGAGTCCGCGATCTTGTAAATCGGAATTGACGGTGGGGTTATGGATCATTTGACTCAGCATATAGATACGTCTTCCCGGATTATTTTCGATCGTGTTGTAAGCAATCTCAATGGCATTCTCCACGCCATAGCAGAACCCGAAATGGCGTGCTATGTGAAAACGAACTGAACCAAAGTCCAGTGTCAATGGGCTGAAGTCCTTTTTGCGTGGATCGGCTGTTTTCCGTTCTTTCTTTATGATCCCAAGAAATGAGCTCCTGTAGTGCGATGGAATTTCAAATTGCTTCATGCGACTTCAAAGGACTGAAATTTTTATCCTATGACCAATCGATTCAACATACTTTCTGAATTGATAGGAATGAATCAAAAAAGTAATTAATTTAATCGCCAAATTAAACTAACTATGAGATTCTTACATGGAAAACTAAACGCTCACTCAGGGGACAAAATAACCGTGGATATTACCAAGCCAACACGCGTTTTGATCATGAGAGAAAAGGAGTTTAACCGCTATAAAAACAATATTACGTTTACGTATTATGGTGGTCAGAAAGAATCTCAATATGAGTTTACGGTTCCTGCATCAGGAACATGGTACGTTGTCATTGAAAAAGGAACTTACACGAACCCAATTGATGTAAGTGCATCCATCAAGAAGGAAAAACCGGTATTTGTGCCAGCTATCAAGGCTCATGTGGCAGAAGATTCGTCAAGTACTGAGGAGGAAATGCCCGAGGAGAATAATTCTAGCGGTGAAGAGGACGCAGAAGAGGAGGATAAGTAAGCACCAAAGGATCTATTCGAGTTGTAAAATTTGATTTGGCTCTGACCAAATTTTATTCTGAAATCCCAGCTGTTTTTACACAACCTATGCCTCGACCTGTTCATGAGCTGCAGCTATGCACTTTAAAAGCACTCGAGATTCTATCTTTCGGACGAAGTTCTTTGATCAAGTTTCATTCGTCTGACAGCTTAACATAAGAAAGACCTAGGTCAGCTTTGCTTTGACTAGAATGGACCGGAATGGTTTCACCAAGTTAAACGACTAACTCACCGGATATTCGAATCATATCATCTGCCTTAAACCTTCGTAGGAGGTGTAGGTCAGGCCAAGGAAACTCCAAGCCTCGATGCAACCAGCATCGAGGCTTTTTTGTTGCAGAAATTGTCAATACTATTGTTTCATATTCACATCTCATGAAGAAACTTATTCTTTTAGGAAGTGCTGCATTTGTGTTGAATTCATGCAGCATCACCCAGCCTGTTGCAGCAACATCCAATCCAATCGGGACTAAGGTTGGTCGATCAGGTGGTACTTGCATTTTGGGAGTTTGTCTTAACGTTGACGCAAGTGCACTGACGGCAGCACAAAACGGTGGCATCACAAAAATTAGTACGATAGATTATAGAACCTCCAGTATTCTTGGTGTTGTCCAAAAACACGAGTGTATCGTTACCGGTGAATAATCGACCTAGTACTGATCGTTCACTTCTTGTCGACTGGGGAATTTGGTCGTAACATCACCTGCTTTTCTAACCCACTTTAGAAATTTGCCGTTTCCATGGCATGCATATGCGTTAAGCGAATCGTTTTGGTGCATATCCATTCGATAGAAGCATGACCATTGATCATTGGTTCGCTGAACACAGCACATAAGGTCAACCACTTCCGTGCAGGTATTAATTAGGTGAACGGTATACTTTTCTTCGCTAAAACCATAGTTTAAGCAACTGCCACCCCATTTGCTATTATCTTTTTGTACGCATTGATTCCAATCTTTTGAATCCTGATCAGGAACCAAATACTCATCATTAACATTGAACTCATTTTCTGGTTTTGAAAATGAAAGCGAAATAGCAGCACCGATTAGAAGAAATGAAATTGTAATAAAAATGATTCGTCCTTTCATGATCAGCATTGATTATTTTTTAAGATGATTTTGGCTTCTTCGTTCCCCATTTTCTTAGATTTTTTCCAGTCATCACAAGCCCCTTCCTTATCACCCAATGCTTTTTTCGCCCAGCCTCGGTTGTTGTAGGCTTGGGTGTTGTTTTCATCTATTTCGATCGCCTTGTTGAAATCTTCAATGGCCTTTTGATATTGTTTCAACTTATTGTAGGCACTTCCACGACTCACGTACATGTATGAATTCTTGGGATTTAACTCAATGATTTTATCATAATCTTGGATAGCCAGTTGGTGTTTCTCTTGAATGGAATAGACAAAAGCTCTTTTTAAGTAAGCGTCTAGATATTCTGGATCAGTTTGGATGGCCTTGTTGTAGAGGTTAAGGGCCTCGTCATTTTGCCCCATTTCTAATTGTTTCTGGCCCTGGGAAACGAGTTCAGCTGCATCTTGAGCAAAAATTCCGATGCAGAAAAAAAAGCTGGCAAGTAGTAGAGTGAGATGCTTCATTTGGGGGCCCAAAATAATTCAATTTTCTTCAAAAGGCTTCGATCTTTCATAGTCATCAACTGCGTAAAGTTGAATTAAATGTTTCATCGCAGTAACGATGGCATCGCAATCCTCACCGGTACAATTGACCAACAGGTTGGAGCGATCATAGAACAATTTACTTCCGTTCTTCA
Source organism: Flavobacteriales bacterium (assembly GCA_041391765.1). Classification (GTDB taxonomy): domain Bacteria; phylum Bacteroidota; class Bacteroidia; order Flavobacteriales_G; family Salibacteraceae; genus SHAN690. Next base: position 69,383 of record JAWKNJ010000026.1, read on the forward strand.
ATATGTTGCGTTCCACTTGCTTGCCAGCCTTTTCATAACACTTAATACTTATTGATTGATCATCAGGAGAGTAAGTGATCCCATTTTCAAAATCAATCGTAGAAGGAAAAACATAGTCAATACGTACTGGATTTCCATTTGAATAGAACTCTATTCGAATATCTTTCTTGCTACTGAAAATCTTACAAGCTTCTGTGGTTCTTTTGTTCAGATAGTTTATAGTGTATTCTGCATCCATTTCTTGTGCGCTGACCTTCGTGTCAATTATAGAAAGGAGGAAAATCATTGTGAATAAGACTCGTTTCATCTTCGTTGCACTCGTTTGTATTGATAGTTTTGAAGCTCTAATCCTAAAACCAATTGAGCCATTATTTTTGTGGCTAGTTACCAAGATTTGACCCAAAGTTATTATAGTTCGCCAACCCTCAAAAACTCGGTACCCCAAAGTTTTAACAAGGTCTTGCACTGGTGTGTATTTGGGCTACTGATTTGCTTTGCTGTAGCTACTAACGCACAGGAAAAGTTCGTGATCACAGGAAGGTTTAAGGTGGATGGTGGATCAAATAGTGGTGCTCAAATCGTGCTTGAAAAAGATGGTAAGAAAGTAAAAACAGTCGATGGTTCTTCTCGGTTTGAGATACCTCTGGACTTCCAGGCGGTTTACGTGGTTTCCTTCGAAAAGGATGGATACGTGACCAAGAGATTACGTTTTGATACACACGTCCCAAAAGAAAGAGCAGAACAAGGTTTTTTCCCATTTGATTTCACCGTTGAGTTGTTTGAGCAGTTTGACGATGTCAACGTAGTTGTCTTTAACCAGCCCGTTGGCAAAATATCTTACAGTGACCTGATCGATGAATTTGACTATGACACTGATTATACGCAGTCGATTCAGACACAAATTCAACAAGTGTTGGACGAGGTTGAACAGAAGAAGGAAGAAAAGGCCGTTAAGGCTGCTGAGGAAAAGAAACAAGAAGAACAATTAAACAAGCAGGTCACCACGCTAACCTCGAGCGGTGATAAAAACGCCAGTTCGGGCAAGCTGGAGGATGCTTTGAAGAACTACGAAGAAGCCTCAAAATTGAAGGACAGTCCTGACCTTCAAAAGAAAATTGAGGATACAAAGAAAAAAATCGAGCAGCAACAGCAACAGCAAGAAAAGCAGAAAGCATTTGACAAACTGGTCGCTGATGCAGGTGCTGCTGCGGCAGCCGGTGACTTAGAAGGAGCCAAAAAGCTCTATGAACAGGCAAACGGTGTAATATCCGATGATGCAAAGGTTAAGGCGGCACTTGATAAGGTCAACCAGCAAATAGCCCAGTCAGCTCAACAGGAAGAGGAATTCAAAAGATTAAAGGCAGAAGCCGAATCAGCTTTAAAAGCTGGGAATCTTCAAGAAGCAATTGAGAAGGCGGATAAGGCCATGAAGCTAAAACCTGATCCAAGTCTGGAAGGAGTTAAGAAGCAAGCGATGGTTCAGCAAGAAGAGGCTGCGGCAAAGGCAAAGGCTCAAGCCGAAATGGAAGAGGAATACAATACGCTGCTAGCAAAAGGACAAAAGGAGCTAGATGCAGGCAACTTCGCTGCAGCAAAGGCAACGTTCGAGGAAGCAAAGAAAATTAACGACTCTCCAGAGGTTCAACAGCAAATAGCTGCGGCTAATGCGAAAATGGAAGAGAAGAAGAAAGCCGATGAGGCTGCTGCTCAAAACGAAGCGAAGTCCCAGGAATTATTGAGAGCGGCATCTGATGCGCTTGCCGCAGGCGACTTGGAAACAGCAAAAGCCAAGGCAAATGAGGCGAATACACTAAAGGGTGGCTCAGCGGATGGTGTTTTGAAGAGCGTTGCCATGGCTGAAAAAGCGGCTGCAGACGCCCAAGCAGAAAAACAAAAGCAGAATGAGGCGTATGCAAAATTGATTGACGAGGGAAATCAAGCATTCGCAGCAGGAGACTTGACAAAAGCTGAAGAAAGCTTCAAGAAAGCTCAGGCAATGATCGCGGATAAAACTGAAGCAATTGCTGGAATGGAAAAAGTAGCAGCAAAGAAAAAGGAACAAGATGAGTTGGCTGCTAAAGAAGCAGAGGCTGAAGCCGCAAGAAAAGCTGAAGAGGAAGCAAAGCGTAAAGAGTTTGAAGATTTATTGTCGCAGGCAGACGAGGCGTTAGCTGCTGGTGATTTTGATCAGGCCAAAGGCTTGTACAGTCAAGCTGGGCAAATAGTTGAAGATAAACGGGTGGCCAAAGGTGTGGAAGCTGCAGAAAGAGGAATTCAAGAGAAGCAAAATGCAGCATTAGCAGAAGCAGATAAGAAGGCTAAGTACGATGAAGCTATGAAGGCAGGCGATGCGGCATTTGCGTCAGGGAACTTGGAAGAGGCTAAAAAGCAATTCAATATAGCTGCAGCCATAGATAAGACACCTGATTTACAGGCCAAATTGGCACAATTAGAATTGAAGATGAGTGAATTAGCTGCTAAACAAGCAGAGGATGAAGCAGCGCAAAAGGCAAAAGAGGCTGAGGCTGCAAAAGTTGCTGAGCTTGATAAACAATTTTCCGATTTGGTAGCTAAGGGTGATAAGGCTATGTCCTCGGAAAAATTTGAAGATGCCGAGATTGCTTATGCCGATGCGCTCAAGTTGAAACAGGATGATACGGTTGAATCAAAATTGAATGCTGCTGCTGATGCGAAAGTCAAGGCAGAAGAGGATAAAGCTGCCGCACTTCTTGCAGCTTCTGATGCGGAAAAAGCTGCACTTGTGGACAAAGAATACGCTGAGTTAGTTTCGGAGGGTGATAAAGCGTTTGCTAAGAATAAATTGGAGGAAGCAGAATCAGCCTACAAGAAGGCATTAAGTGCGAAGGATGTTCAGTACCCCAAAGACCAGCTTGCGGCCATCGAATCAAAACGAAAAGAGCTGGCAGTTGCTGAATCCAATGCAGCAGCTGATCAAGCTGCTGCTGCCGCAAAAGCCAAATATGATGATGTCGTTAAGCAAGCTGATAAACTACTGGTTCAGGGAGACTTGAACGGAGCGGAAGCTAAGTACAATGAAGCAAAAGGCCTTCTACCCGATGAGGCATACCCAGATGGTAAACTTACTGAGATCAAGAATTTACGTGACCAAGAAAGGGCTAAGGAGGTTGAGCTGGCAAAAGCAAGTGAACAAGAGCGCGAAGCTCAATATCAAAAGGCTGTTGCCAATGCCGATGCAGCTCTAGCAGCTGGCAATCTGGATGAAGCAAGAAAAGGTTACAACGATGCGTTGAAGATAAAGGATGATGAATATCCAAAGTCAAAATTGAAAGAGATTGATTCTAAAGAGAAGTCTATAGCGGATCAAAACGCGGCTGACGCGAAAGCCTTAGCCGCTCAGAAGGCAGAAAAGGAGGCTGAGGATGCGAAGGGGCAAGCCGTAGCTGAGTTGATCGCAGGGGGCGATAAGATGTTTCAGTCAAACAAACTCGAGGAAGCCAGGCAGAAATACAATGATGCACTTGGATATGGACCTAATGAAACAGCCGAAAAGAAGTTGAAACAAATTGAAGGAATCATTGCCCAAAGAGCTGCGGCCGAAAAGAAGTCTCAAGAGGCTGCCCAAGCCATTTCCAGCGGATCAAGAGAAAGCGATCAACTCAAGGACATTATTGTCGAAGAAGAAAAACGTCAGGTTACATCTAAAGAACCTGAATTAGAAACACCTCCAAATAAGGGAGTAGTGGTGAAAGGATCTCCTGTGGTAGTTGGTGAGGATAGAGTGGGGGCTGCCGCTAAATCAGCTCCGGTAGCTGCTCTTTCTGAAGATGATAAGTATGATGGAGTACAAAAGCAGATTGTTCGTCAAGATCAACAGATGCTGGCTGAATCAGAGCAACGAAGATTAAAAGAGAAATACCCAACTCGAAAGACCGTTGAAACGGAAAAGGTTGGAAATAGCACCATCACCTATGTATATCTAAACGAGGGCGACTTTGTTACTGTGTTTAAGAAAGTTGAACACAACTGGGGAGGAGTGTTCTTCTTCATCAATGACCGCGCTACAAATCAACGATACTGGGAACACGAAACCCAGTAGGTGGAAATAAAAAAAGCGCGTAACGCGCTTTATAAAAATCTTTAATGAAGTTATTCTGACGTTTGGGAGTCATCTCCACCATCAGCCTCATCATCACCATCCGAAACTTCCTTGATATCAGGAACGATGTCATCACCTACTTCAATGTCAATCAACGATTGATTCACTGACTGAGCTTCATCCGAATTAGTGGTGATAATTGGGGAACCGTCATCAATTGAAGATCCTGACAATTCACCGACAGAACGCTGTGATGTTGTATCGAGTTTGGAATCAACGGCATCCTCGATGGCACTTTTTTCACAACCAAGAAGCAGTGAGAAGCTGATCAATGATGCAATGTAAACGATTTTCTTCATGAATACAGTTACTTCAAATGTATGAATTTATATCTGGGAAATAAAAATTTTCATTAAACAATTTTATGACCACTGATTTTATTGTTTTCAGGAAGCGTAATTTCAACTGCTGTGCCTAAGGTATTCCCATTGTTACCGAAAATTTCCATTGGACCTTTTACCTCATAATTCTTCTTTGTTATGCTCCGCAGTACTTCCATACGCTGACGCGTAATTTTCATTCCATTCGAAACATGGTAGGAGGTCCCATTCTTTTGTTTTACACTGGTTTCAATGCCGATGCCGTTGTCCGTTATTCGGAACTGAATATCGCTTTCAATTTTCGTGATCTGAATGGTGATGGTGCCTTTCTTTTCGCTTGGTAAAATTCCATGCATGATACTGTTTTCCACGAACGGTTGAAGGATCATAGATGGAACTAAGGTATGTTCGATATCGATATTCTCGTCCACAATGATTTCATAGTCAAATCGGTCTTTAAACCTCATCTGCTCTAGGTTCATATAGAGTCTTAGTCGCTCTAACTCATCTTTTAAGAAAATGGATTCGCTTTGTGCACTGTCCAAGTTTTTTCGAACTAAGGATGCAAAATTTGTCAAGTACATATTCGCTTGTTTTCGATCCTGAGTGTTGATGTAGTATTGAATCGAGTTTAACGCATTGAAAATAAAATGTCGATTCATATGGGCATTGAGCGTTTGTTGTTCCAGACCAAGAATTTTCGCTCGATTTTCGGTTTCAATTAAGTAAGCCTTTCTTTTTCTTTCGCGTTCAGTCTGAAGATAGATGCCATAGATTCCAAGCATACCAGCGACAATGCACAGAAAGATGAACCACCAACGCTGATAGAAAGGTGGAGTTATCGTAAATGAGAAGGTCGCATAGTTAGAACTCCAGTTGGCGTTTTCGAACTTTGATCGCACCTGAAATTCATACGAGCCGGGTTTCAGGTTCGCATAGGTGATATAATCCTCAGATACGGGAGGAGACCATTCTGTCTCAGAACCCAGCAGTCGATAACTATAAGAAACCTTTTCGGGGTTAGCAAAATGAATGGTAGAGTAGTGGATTGTAAAACGGTTGCTCTTGTGATCAAATTCAAGGTGCTGAGATAAATCAAAATCATCCTTTATCGACTCAAAGTTTAGCTGAATGTCATTGATTTTTATGGTGTATTCAGGATCCGGATTGTATGAATTGTCGAATGGATTAAAGCGAATTAATCCTCCATTGGTTCCAAACCAAAGATTACCCGAGTGGTCCGCAAATGAGGCATTTTGGTTACATTCTTGCCCTATGATACCGTCATGTTCATTATAGCTCGTAACAATTATACTGTCTCTCTCGTTGTAAGCTTTTGTGTCCAGACTAAACAAGCCATAATCACTACCAATCCACAGTTTGTTGTCATAATACGATAAGAATGTAATTACATTAGAACTCGGACGAGGAGAAACTCTGATATGTTCTGTTTTGCCAGTAACTAGGTTGCGAGTGAACACTCCTTCATCGGTACCCAACCATACGTTCTGTGCGTTGTCAACGGCTAAACAACTCACATATTCTTCTTCAAGTCCTGATGAATTGTTGATGCTGATGACGGATTCGGACTTCAGATCATAACCATAGGCTCCTTTACTAGAACTGATCCAGATGATTCCATTTGATTCTTGAAATGCCTTTACTTCATTCAAGTTCATCTCGGCAAGGACTCTCGGGGTGGTTATAGAACCCTGAGTAAAACGCAACAGTCCATCACGCGTGCCGATCCAGATGTCATTATGTTGATCTCGAAATATGGCAGAGACTCGAACGAATGGAAGTTGATCATTCAACGGAAAGGATTCTAGTTTACCGTGATCGTAAATGTTAATGCCATCGGATGTTCCTATCCAAATAAGGTCATTCTCAATTACCTCCAGCGACCAGATCGTATTGTTCAGGAGTCCGTCTTCAAAGGTTATATTTTTGAATGTCTGCCCATCATAGGATATTACACCTGAGCCATAGGTCGCGAACCAATACTTTCCATCTGATTGCTGACGAATGCACATTATTTGTTCGGATGCCAGGCCATCGTCTTTTGTGAAAGTGACTGCCTTGTCACCTGTGTACTTCAAAATACCAGCTCCTGAAGTGCCAACCCATATGTTCGACTCTTTATCACTAAAAAGTACCTTCAAGTTGTCATCATGGCTTGGGTCAATGGATCGAATGTGTTCAAACTTTTTTGAAGATTTTATGTATTTGATGATACCATTTTTAGAGATAAACCATGTATCACCATGTTTGTCAATACACGCATCGTTCTGATACATGCTGCTAAGGCCATCTTCGGTAGTGAACTGGATTGTGTCATTTTTTGTGATTTTGTAGACCCCATCTTTAGTTGTTGTAATCCAGAGCTCGTCATCATTTGATGTCATCGTGTTCACCGAAATGTTATGGATCAAGGTCGTGAACTTCCCTTGGTCGTAGCTAATGAGGGATGATTTTGTGCCAAGCAAAATGGCATTGTCGAATCGATTAAGTGAGCGGATAAAGTTGTCGTTAGATGATCCAATGCTAATTGGACTAAAATTTTTCCCATCCCATTCTATGATGCCGGATCCGTTGGAAGCTAATAGGAGTGTATTGTTGTCCTCGATCATATCAAATACGAAAGAGGACTCTAAGTTTTCGGGAAAGGGAAATTGAAGAACCTTGCCATTTTTGATGCTCACGATTCCTCCCTGACAAGCCACTATGATGGTGCTGTCAGGCATTTCATAAATGGCTGTGATGACGTTGTTCAGTAGACCGTTTGCCTTGTTGTAAGTTTCGAAATTGTGACCGTCAAACTTGCTCACACCTCCGATGGTAGCGATCCAGAGGTATCCATCCTTTGATTGCAATATGTCTCTGACTTGAGATTGAGCTAGTCCTTCCTTGACAGAATATGAGATAAAACTATGGCGTTGACCTTGAAGAATGGTGTAGCTGAACACCAGGAAAAGAAAAGAGAACAGTGACTTTGCCATCTTAAGATGAGGATAAAAGTATGTGAATACTCGAGCATAATATTACATACTTAGTAAATGGCTATTTTCGTGGCGCATAAGTTCTAACCCGTGAGATTTCGCTACGTATTTTCATTGATATTATTTTCCGTTTTCCTGACAAATGGCATGTCACAGGGAAGTACCGCATGGAAGAAATACCAGCATGAGTTTAGCGTTGGTTATGGCTTTAATAACTATTTGGTGGGCATCGGAGATAACGATCAAATTGGTGTTGCATTTATGCTTCAACGATCAACTTTCAATGCTTCATACAGGTATTTCCTATATAAACATGTGGCGTTGCGAGGATCGTTTACGCATGCTTACTCCAGAAAAAATGATAAGTCGATCGTAGATACATCGCGAATTTCACTTCCCATTGATTATCAAGCGACTTTGACAGAGTTTGCCGCTATAGCTGAGTATCACATATTTGACGAAACTGTTCGGGGTAGAAGAGGAAAAGTGCGAAGGGCTAGGGGTGGAATGTCCAAGTCTTCCAAAATCGGACTTAGCTTTTTCACGGGTTTAGCGTTTGACTATAAGCGCATGTTAGGCGAGTATCAAGGGTTGTCGGTGGAGCTAACACCGTATAATCCAAACGGAGGTTTCGATCCTCCGAACCATTATAAGAAACTGCATTTGCATATACCAGTTGGAACGCAATTTCGTTTTGTGGTTTCTGAGCACTGGAGAGTAGGTTTCGAATTTGGATATAGGATTGGATTGAAAGACTATGTTGATAATGTCAGCAGTCTATATTATACTGATAACAACCGTTGGGGCTTTACCCAAGACGGAAGAGAATTACCTGACGCATCATATGTCGGTCAGGAGGTGACTTTTGCTAAAGAAAAAGCGCCATTTGCGGGCTTGGCAAGTGAAAAAGGCAAGCGCAACTATCTGTTCGGAACAGTAACACTCGCGTTCCGATTAAAGACATAACTAGTCTTTTTAAACAAACAGACTTTCGATCAACTCACTTTCAAAGCGAGTACTTTTAAACTTCTTAGTAAGTTGAATGTGTTCGTTGCCGTGCAGTTCTATTGAATGTATCAGCCCTCCTCGCTCTACGATAACTTGGAAATCCGAGTTTCTAGAAATAAAACGAAATGCGGGTCCGTAGCCAAAATTCCAATCCCAAGAACTATACTTCTCCAATGCTAGTTGAGCGATCTCATCTGCGCCAAATTCAGGTTCTATCTGATTAAGATTTATTGCCTTGGCCAAGGCACCGAGAAATTCACCAACGGAGCCTATCGATTTGAGTTCATCCAGATTCCGTATTGGACTTCTTACTGATTTTACGCTCTTGTCTTCAAAGTGTCCACAATCGTTCTTCAGTGCTGCTGAGAGTAGTGTTTTGTCAGAACTGTAAAGTATAGTTCCATGATGAAGGGCTTTTCCTTTACTTACATGTTGTGCATTTCCAGAAATTTTGTGTTCACCGATAAAGAGATCGTGTCTGACCGTCCGTTCTACTGGATAACCCAACTGAACTAAAGCTCCTTGAATGATGTCGAGATTACGGTCATAGTTGATTTGTTGGCCTTTTTCTACATGTCGGAAGAAGCTGAAATTCACATTTCCCTCATCGTGATACACAGTGCCGCCTCCGCTGATGCGTCTAATAATTGGAATTTGGTGTTGGGAACAGAAAGCCTGATTCGATTCTGCAAAGGCATTTTGGTGTTTGCCTACGACCACACTCTTTGGATTGATCCACAATCTGAGCGTATCTTCCTCAAAGCGATGGAAATACCATTCTTCAAACGCAAGGTTTTTCTCCGCTGTGTCGAAGCTTTGTACCAATAATTTCACAGTACAAATGACGAAAACTAATCAACATTTTAGGGAATGGATACCTACATAAGGGTAGATTTGAGCCTTGATTTCGGATCATTGAATTATACTGAAGTACATCAACTCCTCGAACAACCTAAGAAGGTTGTGATAACAACACACAAATCACCAGACGGAGACGCCATTGGTTCTTCCCTAGCGCTGAATTTTGTTTTGAATAAATTGGGTCACCAGTCAGTTGTGATTGTTCCGGATCGATTTCCGGCTTTTCTGAATTGGCTCGAGGGGGCAGACGAGATTCTCATTTATGATGAATCCAAGATGAACTGCATAAGCGCCATTGAAGCTGCCGACATAGCGTTTTCACTGGACTACAATCGATTAGAACGCGTTGCTGATCTGGGTGAGCACTTGAAGGAATCATCAGCGGTGAAGTTGATGATTGATCATCACATAGACCCGGATGATTCGTTCGATCATATTTTGAGTAATACGGGTGCATCTTCCACGGCCGAACTCGTACATGAGTTTATTTCGGATTTAGGTTGGGAGACAAAAATTGGAGTTGCAGAGGCAGAGTGTCTTTATGCCGGCATAATGACCGATACAGGGTCGTTTCGCTTTTCATCTACTTCGTCTAAAACGCACCGTGTGGTGGCTCATCTCATGGACATTGGTCTCGAGCCCTGGAAGGTTCATCAGGCAATTTTCGATACAAACTCCTATGACCGATTGAAGCTCAGTGGGTATGCGCTGAGCGAAAAGCTAGAGTTTATTCCTGGAATTCGGTGTTCAATCATTACGCTTTCTGCAGAGGAGAAAAACAGATTCAACTATCAAAAAGGAGATACGGAAGGTTTGGTGAACTACGGACTCTCCATAGCAGGTTCTGATGTGGCTGTTTTTCTCTCCGAAGAAAATGGTATGGTAAAGTTCTCCTTTCGATCGAAAGGGGAAATCAATGTAAATGACATTGCCCGTGAGCATTTTTCGGGAGGTGGACATCGCAATGCGGCCGGAGGAAAATTTGACGGAAGCTTGAAGGATGCTGAGATGAAATTGAAAGAAGTGCTTCATGCGAAATTTGGATAAGATGGTAAGGTTAGCAGCGATTCTATTTTCGACCATTTTAGTGCATGCTTGTGGAGGTGGCGAGCATACTGAGGCACCAACGCAAAAGCAGGTTAATAAAGACATGGAGACAGTCAATCGTCAACTCGCCATCGAAGAGCGCGCCCAAATAGATGGTTTCATTGAAAGAAGGGGTTGGACGATGTCGGAAACCGGAACCGGCCTGCGCTATATGATCTACGAAAATGGTAATGGAGAATTAGCCAAGACCGGCCAAAGAGCAGAAGTCAATTATCGCGTCAGCCTGATAAATGGAACTGAAATTTATTCCAGCGATGCGAATGGTTCAAAGGAATTCACCATTGGGCAGGACAATGTGGAGAGCGGCTTGCACGAAGGCATTCTCCTAATGAAACCCGGTGACAAGGCCATCTTTATTTTGCCCTCGCACTTGGCGCATGGCCTTATGGGTGACAACAACAAAATTCCACCACGATCATCCGTGGTTTACGACATAGAACTACTTGCGCTCAAATGAGAATACTTCGCTTTCTTCCTCTTTTACTGATCATTTCCTGCAACTCATCTGACCATCCGGGATTTGAACGGCTGGACAAGAGCGTGCATTTTCGATTGGACGCCTTAGGCGATGATGATCATCAAGTTTCCGAGGCTTCAGTGTTATCTCTTGACTGTAGGTTGGATCAAACTGACGGAACCATCGTTGCGCTTAAAACGTTCAGGCGAATTTCAAAGGATCTCACGTCATTTCCTGAATCGATTCGCAATGTTCTTCTTGCCTCGAGTGAAGGTGACAGCATGACATTAGTGGGCCTTGGCAGTGAACTCGGAGTTGAGCAAATCTTTGATCCCCGCGTTTTGCCGGCAAATGTGAATGAGTTTGAATTAGGCATCCTGATCACAGAAGCTTTGACGGATGAAGAGCTTCGCACTCTTCTCGCTGAAGAGCGCATGGAGCGTGATCTGGAATTGAAGGAGCAGGCGCAGCTGGCCTTTGTTCTCGACTCACTTCAGTTGACAGAAGACGACCTGAAGAACGGAATGTATTTCAAACGATTGACCGAAACCGATGGAGCAAAACCCAAAAAGGGCGATGGCATCAAGGCTAACTATCGATCATACATTTCAAGCGGTCAATTGATTGACGACACCTATGCCGGTCATGCGTTAGTTTATCAAGTGGGTAAGCCTGACCAGGTGCTACCCGGTTTTGCCACGGGCATCGCCCAGATGCGTGAAGGCGAGGAAGCCATTTTTGTTATTCCATCGGCTTATGCTTATGGTGAAAAAGGTTCCAGCTCAGGTATTGTGCCTCCATACAGTTCCATGATTTACGTAGTTAAGTTGGACAAAATCGGCCCCGACAACGAAGATTAAGGCATTGATGGCAATTTTCTGACCGTGGTCTTGCAATTACCCTAGATTTGCCGCCCAAATCGATTTAAATGAAACTAGTATCAGCCATTGCAGCAATTTCACTGATGTTTTCAGCGTGTTCATCAGCTCAGGAGAACAAAGAAGAAGGAACGGAAATGAATCAAGACGCAGCCTCAGGAGTTGTCGAGGTTATCAATTCACCATCTGGTTTGGTGGTAGAGATACTCAAGCAAGGTGAAGGCGATAAGCCACAGACAGGCGATATCGTTAAAGTGCACTATACGGGTACCCTGAAAGCCAATGGCGAAAAATTCGACAGTAGTTTGGATCGTGGTGAACCGATTGAATTTCCATTGGGCATTGGTAAAGTTATTCTAGGTTGGGAAGAAGGCATTGGGTTGCTGAACCGCGGCACAAAGGCTAGATTGATTATTCCATCAGCACTCGGTTATGGTTCGCGCGCTGCGGGACCGATCCCAGCGAATAGCGACTTGGTATTCGAAGTTGAACTTATTGATTTCAAGCCCGGACCACGTCCTATCGCTCATGAAGTGTTTAGCACGGAAGGGCTGAAACCAACGACAACCGGCACGGGTCTTCAGTATTACATCATTGAAAAGGGCAGCGGCCCGAAGGCTGAAAACGGCAAGACGGTGACGGTTCACTATCATGGATATTTCAAGGATGGTGGTCAAAAGTTTGATAGCTCATACGAGCGCGGGGAGCCATTTCCAGTACAATTAGGTGCACGTCAGGTGATTCCGGGATGGGAAGAAGGGCTCTCTTACTTAGGGGTAGGAGATAAAGCTGTTCTCGTTATTCCTTACAACCTTGCTTATGGCGAACAGGGGTATCCTGGAGTAATTCCTCCAAAGGCTGACTTGATGTTCGACATCGAGGTAATCGACATCCACTAATTGTTTGAGTATTTAAACTCTCCCACTCCGAGTAGTTTGTCATAGTCCCAGCCGAAGGGACGGTGATATACCAAGATGGTGTATTCGTTTTCCGTTTCGTAGTGTGAACCTTCAAAGCGCGTAAGGTCAGGGCGAATCTGCCCGTCCTGAACGTAGGCATAACAGTAATTGTACAAACCTTGTTTGAGGTAAAGATTGGCTTGGTATTCCAGGTCGCTTTGGCTGAAGCTCATCTTGGCTTCGGGCTTGATTTGCCAATCGGTTAATGCGCCATATACATAGATGTCTCCATCCGGGTGGGCGTAGTCTTGTTTTAAGCGAAAATGAACATGCACATAGTCGGCATCCATATGTGCTTCAGCGCCCACGAGGTCGCGCTTCACGTAATACCAGCCATTAATGTCGATGCGCTGCAAGTAGGTGACAGCAGCACGGCTCTTATCCTGCTCTTTGTAGGCGTGATTTTCGCGGTTGGCATAGGTCACTTTTTCCACACCTTGGCCGGCAAAGCGGGTGTCTTTGATGTCTAAAAACCGAAACTCGTTGAGGCCTTCAAACGCATTCTCACCATCGTAGTTATAGTCCAGTTCAGTGCCTTTAACAAAGCGCGGCTGGAGGCCGGTCAACGCTGTTTCCCATGTGTGGTTTTGAATGATCACCACCTTCAGGTCGGTGTAGGGATTCGTGAGCGGATAATCTCCGGTTTTGATCGTGAAATCCACTTCCTGATGTGTGTAGCGCTCTTTTACGCGCGTGGCCTGATGAACTTTGGTTTCTACCGTAAACTTGCTCTCTGAAACGCAAAACCTGCGCGTCAGAATCAGGTTGTCAGGGTCACCTTCTTCGTAAACACGGATCACGTAGTTACCCGACTTTGTTAGCCGCATGGTGATGTTTGGAATTTCAAGCGAGTAGTGGATGTAGCGCTGATAGGTGTTGCGCGAATAGGCGTAGCCGTTTAGGTAATACTCCGGTGGACCATCCAGGTATTCCTGAATGTCAAGCTCGCTTTGCTCCCAGTTGTGATCGCAGTGAATGATGGAATACATATAGTTGCCCAGCGTAGAATCGAGCACGTCAAAGTGCAGTTCTAGCGGATTGTCGTCATTCAACTCTATAATGGGCGCGCTGAGCGGCCAGCCTCGCGGATATAGCAACACCGTGCGCACGTTGTCACGATAGTTGTGATTGTCCAGCCGAAGGAATGAACCCTTGTAGTAGTCTTGCTGCGAAGCCTCGTCCACGCTGAATTGAGCTGAAGCCAAAAGCGAACACAACACAAAAACCGCGAGCAGGATGTTTTTCAAAAGCATGGACAATGTTATGCCTTAACTGCCAATGTTGGGAAATGTTGTTTGAGCAAGGAAATTGGATTAAACCCGCATCATCAATCATTGGTCATGCTTCACCCAAAGCAGGTTTTCGGTCTTAAATCCGAGTTCTTTCGCCATGGATACATAAGCCACTTTCACCTCTTCTGGGACGGTTTTTTCTCGCGACAAAATCCACAGGTAATCAAGGCTATTACCGCAGACAAGCGCATACTTGTAATCATCATTGAGGGCAATGACATTATAGCCGGCATAGAACGGTCCGAAGAAACTCACCTTGAGCATGGCAACATCGTCAGTACCCACAAATTTGGCTTTGCCTTTGGCCTCATCCCATTTATTGGAAACGGTGTCGTAACCGGCATTCACCACTTTGATGCTCCCATCGTCATTGAGCGAATACGTGGCGGTGGTGTTATTCAAGTTTCGTTCAAAGCGGAAGTCAAACCGAGCGATTTCATACCACTTGCCCAAGTAACGACTCTTATCAAATGATTGAATGGCAGTGACATTGTCAGGAATTGTTTTGCAGCCTATTAAGCCTAACATGATCAGCAAAAATAGAACGTGACGCCCCTTCATCATTTCATCTCGAGTTCTACGAACCTGTCTAAAACGTAAAAGCATACTTTGTCTTCGTAGTACTCAGCTCCGGGAGTGAACCCTTTGTGCGTTTGTATTTCATTAAATGCAACGAACACAGTGCAAGATTTCGTCCAACTTGCATAGGTCTGCATGGTTTTGATCTGCTTTTTGGTCAGACCGTCCAATGTCCCTTCGATTTCTGACTTATTAAACGTGCTGAATTTGGTGACCACATAACCGCTTGGAATGGTCTCACCGGTGATGATTTCAACGTCTTTTTTCTTGCAATGACCTGGCAAAATAAAGTAGGTCTGGCTAAAGCAAAGCGATGCGGTGACACACGCAACTAACAGGGTGATGATGGGTTTCATGGTTGTTGGTTTACCTGGTTTTTTTTACAAATAATCATCCAATGTACTTCATTTGGCTGGTCTTCGGGCTCATGGATTTCCTTCAGCGATGTGATGTTATAAGATCCAAACTCTTCTCTTACGGTCGCTTCATCGTAGAAATACAGGTTCAATCCGTTGGGAGATTGAAAGGTGTTTGTTTCCACTTCCGTTCCTTCGCCATAGCGATGGTCGTTTTTTGAAAGGGCTACAAAAATCATCATCCCATTCGGCAACAATTGCGCATAACAATCTTCGATTAATTTGACCCGCCCGGCTTCGCTCAAAAGATGAATCAATGAATAGCAGTAGATGGCTTCGAAGCGAGCATTATCAAAGGGCATGTCTGTGACCGATCCGTGGTGAATGCACGCATCTAGGCCAAAGTACTTTCGTGCTCTTTCAATGGCAGTTTTGGAGATCTCAATGCCAGACACCTTCATCCCGGCATCATAAAACACTTTGGCATTTCTGCCATAGCCAAATCCAGGAATCAGGACGTTCTTAATCCTGTGGCGCTGAAATAATTCAAGGACATTGCGTGCATTGTCCGTTGGGTTTTCGCCCCACATCTTTTTGTGGCTGCTATAGGCATGTTCCCAAAACTCACTCATCCTTAGGTTGTTTATGCGATGTGTTCATTTTGTGGTATTGATCAACGACTTGGTAAAGAGGCGCCATGGTATATCGACTTTGTTGGCAGCAGCTTTTTGTCAATTTATGCTTAGCTCAAACGTGTAATTGGGAAAATCCGGATTATCAGCCAATTCGATTTCAATAACGTTCGTTCCCATTGTATTAAAAGCGGATGTTACGAAGGAGGTTCCAATTGTGTGGCTATATGATCCGGAAGAATCCGAAAATTGAGCTACGGCAAGGTATGTTTGCGAGTTAGTGGGGCATCCACAATCATAAATCAATTCACGGCTAAATGGTTGGGAATGACTGTTGGGTTTTAATTCAAACTCCTCGTCACGAAATTCAAATACGTCAATGTTGTAGTTGGTTTTATTTACGATCTGGAATTCGTATTCCTCTTTTTTCTTGCAAGTGGATAATAGCGTTACAAGGAACAATATACCTAGAAGGTGCTTCATTCTTTTCATATCGCGGTTAACGGTTCTGGTTATTAAGCGTGAAGCAAAGCGAAAAATGCGAATTTTACTGTTTGCGGAGCATGCTTTCATAGGCTTTGTTGGCAAACGTGTTTTTTTAATTTGGCTTAAAGGGTACCGGCACTCTGATTTTGTAAATGTCATAGGTTGAATTTGGATCAATTTCTGAACTCCAGTTCCAACTTTTAAATTCTTCACATGCCTTGATGGCGTTTTCATCGAACAGTGGATTGATACCGCGTTCAACTTTTAATTCCTTAACCAGTCCGGCTTGGGTAAATATTACTGCAACGTGCACTACATAAGTCATTTCGCCTTTTTCTATTTGGTCTGGCCAAACTAAGGTGGAGTCTAAGTGCTCATAAACCCGATTGCTGTTTTCTTGATTGAGTGGACTACAATCAAAAGGCGGTTTTTCTTTCTGAGCAAAACCTATCAGGTTAAACATAAGAGTCAATAGTGATACTAGGCTTAGTCTTTTCATTTCACATGTTTGCCAACAATTGTATTTAGCGCATTGCGCGTTTATTTTTTAGTGAATCGTCAAGTGTAATATTAACAAATTCAATGGCTTACGTTCTCCTTTTTATGCGAATTCAAAACAGGGATTTGCAAAAACAAAGCAAACAGCATCATCCCAATTTGCCGTGAAAAGTAGTTTTCGGTTAGGCTGATCAACAGGAAGAATAGCAGAAATAAAAAGGCGGTTCGCTGGGTTCGGTTTTGCCACAAGAGCCAGACACCATAAGCCAGAAAAATCATAAATGCTAAGATGCCACCACTGAACCAGAAGTGCAGGTATTGGTTGTGGGTGTTGAATTCGGTGTCAAAAAACTCGCTTTGGTCGTAGTCCTTGAAGCAGGCTTCCAGCACCGGGCGTGTTCGTCCCACTCCGGCTCCCAACCACTTGTTATCCATCGTGCACTGCCAAGCACATTGCCACACGCCTAAGCGCAATTCAGTAGAAGTGAGCCAAGCGTCTTCTTCGTAGTCGGTGCTCAGGTTTTGAAACTCGCCCACACGGTCGCGGAGCGCGGGGCTAAAGGAAATAGCTATAAGAAGTGCAGCACACAAACCGGCTGCTGCAGCTTTCCATTTCACCGGCCAACTGGAAAAAAACCAAAGTCCCAATACACCCGTGATCATCATCGCCAGCAAAGGCATTTTGCCTCCGGCCATCGCGGCCATTCCAACCAGAAATGCGCTCAGGGTAAGGCGCACATGTTTATGGAACAACGAATCGCTCCAAAGCAGCAAGGAGGCCCATGCCCAAAGCGTACTCAAATAAGTTGGGTGCCAGGCAAAGCGCTCGGTAATGGCATCGCGGATAAACTGACTCAGGTGCTCTTGGGGCAATGGTTCACCTAAAACCAATGAGCCCAAAACGATCACACCTCCAATGGCAGAGGTAATTACAAATGATCGGTTGAATAATGCTCTGTAGGTTGAGGTTTTAAAATAAACCACGGCAGCTAAAAGAATTGGCCACAAGCGAATTTCTCGAAGACCATCGGGTGCTAATCCATGGAATGCCCATGACAAAATGATCAACGCGGCAGGAGTAAGAAGGAGCCAATCCTTACCACTTGGTAGGGTCGCGCCTTTGGTTTGAAATAGTCGAAGAATAACCAACACAATGAGCGAAGCATTGGAAACACCAAAGGGCAGAAAGGGAAAGGCGCTCAGCGCGATGACGAGCAGGCGCTCCAACGGGTCAAGCCGGTTCGCCCACATGCAACAATGCTTTGTCGAGGAAGTAATTCAAGAATCGCTCGCGAAACACATCGCGGTCAAAGCGCAAGGCGTTTTCCCGCACAGCCACAGGATCAAATTGAATACGGTTAAATCGCAGGATGGCGTCTGCCAACACTTCGGGATGTTCGCGCTCGAAGAATATGCCGCTTACGTTTTCTACCACGGTTTCCGTGTAGCCACCTTTGCCTAATGCCAAAACAGGGGTTCCGCACGACTGAGCTTCAAGCCCGGCTATACCAAAATCTTCTATGGAAGCATTTACAAACCCTTTGGCGTGTTGCATGTACTTCACCAAAGTGTCATCGTCCACCCACCCCAAAAACTCAACGTTAGGTGTGGCCATTTTTCTCAGGTGCTTTTGCAGTGGTCCGGTGCCAGCAATCACCAAGTGCTGATCGGCCAGCAATGCAAAGGCTTGAATAATCAACTCGAGGTTTTTGTAATCAACAAATCGGCAGGCGGTGAAGAAGTAGTTTTCTTTTTTCGTTCTCAACGCAAAACGCTTGGTATCCACAGGAGGGTAGATGACGCGTGCCTTTCGGCCATAAGCCTGCTTTATACGCTCTTTCACAAAGCGCGAGTTGGAGATGAAGTGATCTACGTCACGCGCGGTGCGTTCGTCCCACTTCCGAAGGCGGTTGATGATGAACTTGGCCAGCCATTTTTTAAGCCCGCTGTTGTAGCCGTATTTTTTGAGATAGTCGCTCTCTAAACCCCAGGCGAATCGCATCGGAGTGTGGCAGTAGCAAATGTGAATTTGTCCGGGCCGCTTTTGAATGCCCTTTGCGGCCATCCATGACGAAGAAATGATAACATCGTATTCGCTCACATCCAGTTTGGAAACCGCCCGCGGATAGAGCGGAGCCAGGTGGCGATAATGCTCGCTCGCCATCGGCACCTGCTGCAAAAACGAGGTGCGCACACCGCGTCCTTGCGTGATTTTCATCTGCGTAGGAAAGTCCATGAAGTTGAACAGCGAAAACACTGCGTGAGGTGGAATGAGGTCGATGATCTCAGCCGCCACCTTTTCTGCGCCACCGGGCATGGTGAACCAATCGTGTACAAATGCCACCTTCATGCCTTGCGAATCTAAAATTATCCTTGAGTATTCCTACGGTCCGCAGAAGTTGCCGATGGCATCTTCGGCCTTGTCATAGCCCATGTCCTGTGCCAGTTTCATGTCTCGGCAACCATCGTTGAGGCGATAGTTAAGCACTTTGCAGAGGCCACGGCTAAACAGTGCTTCCACCATTTCACCGTCCAGCTTCAAGGCCTGCGTGTAGTCGATTACGGCCTCGCCATAGTCTCCAAACAGCATGTGAATGTTGCCACGAAGCTTCCACGCATGGGCATCATCGGGGTTGAGTTCGATGGCCGCATTCGCATCCTTCAAGGCATTTTCGAAGTCGCCAATCATTTCGAACGTGAAGGCGCGGTTGTAGATAGCGTTGAAATAGGTCGAGTCAAACGTGTTCATGGAGCTATAATCTTCGATGGCACCTTCGTAGTCGCCCAATTCGCGTTTTAGCAAGCCTCGGGCAAAGTAAGCCTGCGAGTTGTTCAGGTGAGCTTTGATAGCTTGATCGAAGAGCTGAAGTGCTTTTTCATTTAGGCCGTTCATCTTGTAGGCCACGCCTTTGTTGTAGATGGCGAGCGCAAAATTTGGGTTAATGGCAATGGCCTGATCGAAGTAGCCGATGGCCTCCTGAATGTTTTTTTCTTTCAGTGAAATCAAACCAAGAACATCATACGCCAAGGCATTTTCAGGATTCAGGTCAAGTACTTTTTCAAAGCTAAAGGTGGCTCCGGCAATGTCGTTTTCAAGGAATTGAATCAAGGCCTGTTTCAAGACGGTCAGTTCTTCGTTATAACCTGTTTCCTGGAGGATGTCCAAGTCGTTTTTTGCTTGCATGTACTCTCCTGTAAGGATATATCCGTCCACACGGTGGTCGCGAATCTGATGGTTGTCCGGCTCCATGGCGATGGCGTGCTCCAAGTCTTCCAATCCATCACTGTATTGCTCAATCATGAAGTTGAGCTTGGCTTTTTCGTCCAACACGTAAGCCGAGTAGGGGTTGATGCGCAGAGCCGTGGCATAATCCTGCTTGGCCTCGCGTGTTTGCCCTAACCGCTGATAAAGCGAAGACCGCTTCATGTAAGCTTCCGCATAGTTGTTGTCAGTCGTGATAGCATTGGTGTAAGAAAAGATGGCATCCTGAAGCATGCCGAGCTGCAACTGATTATCACCCATCTGCACCATGCGCATGGCCTGTTGTCGCTGCTGTGTTTGAGCAATGAAGGCAGGGCTTAAAAAGATAATCGCTGAGAGCAACAGAATGATACGATACATCGGTATGATCAATGGCTTAGGCATTCAAAAGTTTCTATTGGAGACTACACGACCAACCTTGGCTTTCCAGCCTTGCAATGTTGGCTTCAAAGTCTTCCTTGCTGGACGATCCGTTGTTGGACAAGCATTGAATGGTTTCGTATTCAAAATCTCCATTGTAGGTGAAACGGCATGTATAGCAAAGGTCAGTGACTTCAATTTCTTTTCGGGTTTTGTCAGACTTCTTTCCATTTTCAGATACGGCTTCCAGGGAGATGTCGAAGGTCCCCCTTGCATCCCATGTGTGTGTGATGCTTTCTCTGTGTGAGATGCGATCTGCTTTACCTCCGCTGTTTGAGTTGGTTTCTACTTTCCATTCATAGTCGGCTGCATTCTGTGAGCAATTAATCAGCTCAACCTCTTCGAAAACAACGACCTCAGGCGGTATTTCCATGCATGCTTTTGGCTCCTTGGTGCATGATAAAAGTGCGAATGTGCCTATGAGTAATGCAGCTTTCAATGCCGTTTTCATGTCAATTCTCGTTCAAAAGTTATCAAGTTTGAAGGACACCAACGTTGTAACGCTTCACATCTTGTTCGTGACTGGCCATTTCTATGCCCATGCTCACAATTTTTCGCGTTTCCAATGGATCGATGATGCCATCAACCCAAAGACGCGCAGCGGCATAGTAGGGCGAGGTTTGTTCGTTGTATCGATTTGTAATTTTAGTCAACAACTCGTTTTTCTGCTCCTCGGATATCTCTTCACCCTTTGACTTCAAGGAGGCAACTTCGATTTGCAATAACGTGTTAGCCGCTGATTTTCCGCTCATGACGGCCAAATTCGAGGTTGGCCATGCATAGATCAGTCGTGGGTCGTATGCCTTGCCACACATAGCATAATTGCCTGCACCATAGCTGTTGCCCATGATGAAGGTGAATTTAGGCACCACGGAATTGCTCATGGCGTTCACCATTTTCGCTCCATCCTTAATGATGCCTCCATGTTCGGAACGTGACCCTACCATGAATCCGGTCACATCCTGAAGGAAGACCAATGGAATGTTTTTCTGGTTACAGTTCATGATAAAACGAGCTGCCTTGTCAGCACTGTCGCTGTAGATGACCCCACCAAATTGCATTTCACCTTTGGCACTTTTGACCACTTTGCGCTGATTGGCTATGATGCCAACAGCCCAGCCATCAATCCGGGCGTAGCACGTCACGATCGATTTGCCATACGTGGCCTTGTACTCTTCAAATTCTGAGTCATCTACCAAGCGCTTGATGATCTCCTTGGTGTCGTAAGTCTTCTCGTTGAATATGCCGTAGATTTCTTTTTCGTCCAGCTTGGGAGACTTGGCGGGTTTGCGGTCAAATGGAACGGTTGATTTTCCGCCCATTTTGTCCATGATGCCCTTGATGCGGTTGAGACAGTCTTGATCATTTTCGCACTTATAATCCGTCACTCCGCTGATTTCGCAATGAGTGGTGGCTCCACCCAGTGTTTCGTTGTCCACATCTTCGCCAATGGCAGCTCGAACAAGGTAAGAACCGGCCAAAAAGATGCTTCCTGTTTTGTCTACGATCATTGCTTCATCACTCATAATCGGCAAGTAAGCGCCTCCGGCCACACAGCTTCCCATGATCGCGGAAATCTGATTTATACCGCGGCTGCTCATGACCGCGTTGTTTCTGAAAATGCGACCAAAGTGCTCTTTGTCAGGAAAGATTTCGTCCTGCATTGGAAGGTAAACCCCGGCACTGTCCACGAGATAAATGATCGGAATGTAGTTGTCCATCGCAATCTCCTGTGCTCGCAGGTTTTTCTTTCCCGTGATGGGAAACCAAGCTCCGGCCTTTACGGTAGCGTCATTGGCGACCACTATGCAAATTTTACCCTGAACGTAACCCAAATAGACGACCACACCACCGCTGGGACAGCCTCCGTGATCGGCATACATTCCATCACCTGCAAATGCGCCAACTTCGATGCGTGGTTTGTCATGATCCAAAAGCTCTTCAACGCGCTCCCTCGCGGTCATTTTTCCTTGTGCATGCAGCTTTTCAATCCGTTTCTTTCCACCGCCTTCGTGCACCTTTTCCAATCTCCTCTTCAGCTGAGAGATCAGGAGCTTCATGTGGTCTTCGTTCTTGTTGAACTCAAGATTTTGAGTTTTAGCCATAATTCTCCTATTCAGGCTCAAAGATGTTTAAAAACTCGAACGTGATTTATTGCCACCTTCGTTGCGTGCGGATTACCGTTTTTCTAATTCTCATTTCTGCGGTTTTTCAATTGGCTGCGCAGCCTTGTCTTACCATGCAAAAGTCGCTCGAACGATCCGCATTGAGTCCTCAATACGCGGAAGGACTTAGACAGATGGATTCGCTTTACGCGGTGGCAGAGTATGCGGCTGCATCACGCGATGAATTTCCAACTGTCCACATTCCATTGGTGGTTCATGTGCTTTATGAGAATGAAGAGTACAATATTCCTGATTCGCAAATCCACGCACAGATTGAAGCACTCAATCGAGACTTCAATTGGGAGCAGGACGACAAGGTCCGCATCCCGGAAATTTGGAGAAACTTGGGGCGCTCGACTAATTTTAGATTCTTCTTGGCGGACAAGGATCCTGATGGGAATTTCACCCATGGAATCACCCGAACAAAGACCAGCGTCAAAGACATTGGAAACACGGAAAGTTATTATCGTTCATCTCAGGGTGGCGTTGATCCTTGGGTGCAACCTCACTACGTGAATATTTGGGTTTGCATTATTGATGACCGCACGCTTGGATTCACCTATTTGCCTTCAAAAAATCCCGAGCCTTCGGACGGAATCGTGATTGATCCA